>NZ_JAFCVS010000001.1:0-992065 GCF_049897165.1 Pseudomonas sp. TWR1-1-4
GGATTCAAGCCGGAGTGAGGGCACACCGAGCCTAAGCGAGGTGCCGAGTGTTGGGGCAAGAGCCTTTTGGTTACTTTTGGGCTCTTTTCAAAAGTGACCCGCCGTAAGGGCGGAACCAATATCAGCCATCACCGCAGCAACGGATATGTACACCAACAGACCACACCAACCTCAAGCAAAAAACGAATAAACCACCGCACTGATCGCCACCAACCCCACCGCCGTGACAAACACATTGGACGCCTGCCCACGGTACTTGGCCATGGCCGGCACCTTACGGATGGCATACATCGGCATCAGAAACAGGATCGAAGCAATGATCGGACCGCCCAGCGCCTCAATCATCCTGAGAATGCTTGGGTTCAACGTGGCAACGATCCAGCACACCACCAACATGAACGCCGCCGTCATCCGGTCCAGACGCTTGGCCTCAGGACGACGACCGGTCTTCAGCACCAGCCCCTTGAGGCCTTCACTCGCACCGATGTAATGCCCCAAGAACGACTTGGCAATCGCCACAAACGCGATCAACGGCGCTGCAAACTCGATGGTCGGATTATTGAAGTGGTTGGCCAGATACGACAGGATCGACAAATTCTGTGCCTTCGCCTCGGCGAGCTGCGCCGGTGACAGGGTCAGCACGCAACTGAACACGAAGAACAGCACCATCACCACCATCAGCAGATGCGCGCGAGACAGGATCTGCGAGCTGCGCTCATCAGCGTGGACGCCGTACTGGCGCTTCTGGTCCACCGCAAAGGCCGAAATGATCGGCGAATGGTTAAACGAGAACACCATCACCGGAATCGCCAGCCACAGGGTATTGAGCAAGGCGGACGGCGCAGGCACCACGCTGGCAGTGCTGAGAATGCCGCCATTCCAGTGCGGGATCAGGTACACCGCCAGGAACAGCAACGCGACGATAAACGGATACACCATCAGGCTCATCGCCTTGACGATCACTTGCTCACCGCAACGCACCACGGCCAGCAAACCGAGGATCAGCACGAACGACAGGAGCGCCCGTGGCGGCGGCATGATGTGCAGTTGATGCTCCATGAAGCTGCCGACGGTGTTGGTCAACGCCACGCTGTAGATCAGCAGGATCGGAAAAATGGCGAAGAAGTACAGCAAAGTGATCAGCGCGCCGGCCTTGATGCCGAAGTGCTCTTCGACCACGTCGGTGATGTCGGAGCCTTCACGGCCGGACAGCACGAAACGGGTCAGGCCACGGTGGGCGAAGAAGGTCATCGGGAACGCCAGCAGCGCGAGGATCACCAGCGGCCAGAAGCCACCCAGGCCCGCGTTGATCGGCAAGAACAGCGTACCGGCGCCAATGGCGGTGCCGAACAGGCCAAGCATCCAGGTGGTGTCCTGGCGGCTCCAGCTTGTGAGGGTTGCAGGTGTCGTTGCATAGCGTTCGTCGACGCTATTGGCCTGATCATTCATCCGGTCGGATCTCCGCATTTACACGGCCGGGACGAGTCAGAAAAACCTGACAGGCAGCGCCCCGACCATAGAAGGGGCCGGATTGTCCGGGATTCTTGTGAATAAGCAAAGACTTAGCTGAGGAACGGTGGTGCGGTGCAGGCCCGCAGGGGCACCTGTATACGGCGGTATTCGGGGCGTGCGGCTGAATGTGAAATATACATTCCCGCACAAATCTATTTTAGAATCGCACGTGATCCTGTAGTTTTCATCCAGCATCCGCCGTTTATCCAGAGAGCCCTGCCATGCCTCGCGTTTCCCGCAAACAAGCCGAACTCAATCGCGAAATCATCGTCGAGGCTGCCACGCATCTGTTTCGCGAACGCGGCTTGCACGGCATTAGTCTGTCGGACGTCATGGCCGCCGCGGGCTTGACCCACGGCGGTTTCTACGGGCACTTCGCCTCCAAGGAAGCCCTCGCCACCGAAGCCTGCCAGCAGGCATTCGAGCAAGCGAACCTGGGCTGGCAGGCAAAAATCGATCACAGCGAAGATCAACAGGCTGCCCGCGTGGCCGTGATGGGGCCTTATCTGACAGCCACCCATCGCGACAACCCTGGCGATGGCTGCCCTGTGTCGGCCTTCGCCCCGGACATGTGCCATGAGCCCGCCGACAGCGCCTTGCAGCATGCTTTTATTGAGGGCGTCGAGAAGTCGCTTGAGGTCTTTGCGCAGCTACAGGATGGAGATCGCCAGGCAATGCTGGCCAACTACGCGATGATGATTGGCGCAGTGACCCTAGCGCGTGCGACACGTGGCATTGAGCTGTCAGATGAGTTCCTGGTTGCTGCACGAAATGCCCTACTGGCCGTTGACAGCCCTTCCTCCGTCCCGGCATGATCAGGCCATGAACATTTTCCAGCGCTTCCTCACCCGCACCACCACCACGACCGCTTACGGCGGGTCGCGCGGTGGCTGTGAGTGCCTGAGCTAGACACTTCACAGATTCAACCCAAGGCCCCGCCAGCAATGGACGGGGCCTTTTTATTGCTCCGTCCATGTGGCTATCACAAGGAGCAACACCATGGCTGACGCCCTGCTGATCATCGACATGCAAACCGGCTTATACGATGGCCCGGAAAAACCCTTCGAGCGCGAACGCGTGCTCGCCACCCTCAACCTGCTGATTCAGCGTGCACGCCATGCTGGCGCCCCGATCTTCTTCGCCCGTCACACCGGCCCGGCAGGTTCACCGATTGAAGCCGGGAGCCCGCTCTGGCAGTTGTGGCATGAGCTTGAGGTGGATGAGTCCCGCGATCAACTGTTCAACAAAACCCGCCCCAGCTGCTTCCTGGGCACAAATCTAGAACAGCAACTGAGAGCAGCGCAGGTCAAAGACCTGGTGATCGCCGGTATGAAAACCCAGTTCTGCATCGACACTACTTGCCGGGTCGCCGTGGAATTAGGGTTTTCGGTGGCGCTACCGGAAGACGGCCATACCTGCATGGACACACCGGCACTCAAGGCCGAAGCGATTATCGAGCATCACAATGCGACCCTTGCCGGGGCGTTTGTGAAGCGTACATGCGCGGCCGAGGTCCGCTTCTGATCGCACAGATACGGCATACTCCCCCACTCAAACCCTTCAGGAAGAGCCTTCCGATGACCGCTACTGTTCTGGTCCTGGTTGAAACCATCAACGAATACCTGCCCATCATCGAGGGCAATGACTTTCATGTGATCCTGGCACCGACACCCGCCGAACGCGCCGAAGCCATCAAGGCCCATGGCAGCCAGATCAGGGCCGTGCTGACCCGTGGCCCGCTGGGCTTGTACGCCGAGGAAATCGCCGCCCTGCCCCTGCTGGAAATCATCTGTGTGATCGGTGCCGGCTACGAGCACGTCGACCTGCAAGCCGCCAGCAATCGCGGGATCGTCGTGACCAATGGCGCCGGGGTGAATGCGCCGTCGGTGGCCGATCACGCCATGGCACTGCTGCTGTCGCTGGTGCGCGGCATCCCGCAGACCGACGCCGCCGTACGCCGCAGCGAATGGCCGAAAGTGATGCGCCCGTCCCTGGGCGGCAAGCAACTGGGCATCCTCGGGCTGGGTGCGGTGGGCCTGGAGATCGCCAAACGTGCAGCCTTGGGCTTTGGCATGGAGGTGAGTTATCACAACCGCCAGCCGCGCGATGACGTGGACTACACCTACTGCGCCACTGCGGTGGAACTGGCGCGCACCTCGGACTTCCTGATCCTGGCCACGCCCGGCGGCGCCAGCACCCGCCACTTGATCGATCGCCACGCCCTGGATGCCTTGGGCCCGAATGGCTACCTGGTCAATATTGGCCGTGGCAGCGTGGTGGTCACCGCCGACCTGGTCGCTGCTCTGGAACAACGCCGCATCGGTGGCGCCGCATTGGATGTATTCGACGACGAACCCCAAGTGCCCGACGCCCTCAAGAAACTCAGCAATACCGTGCTCACCTCCCACGTCGCGGGCCTGTCGCCCGAAGCGGCCCATGACACCGTGCAGCGCGTGGCCGACAACCTGGTGGAATACTTCGCCGGTCGCCCCGTGCTCACGCCGGTTGCCCTGCCCTCGCCCACTAAATGACCGATCAGGCACGCTGATCATCATCCAACACGCTAACCTATTAAGCCGCCCCGACCTTGTCGCTGGGCGGTTGTGCGCATTAGATTAGGAAATAGTCCAAGGCCTTTAGAATAAGCAGAAGGGATAAGCATGGCGCTGAACGACCAATCGACCCAGATTCGCCCAGGCGAAGAACTTGATGCCAGCCTGATCGATCCCTACCTCAAGGCCCATATCCCCGGCCTGAGCGGCACGCCCACCATCAGCCAGTTTCCCGGTGGCGCGTCCAACCTGACCTACCTGCTGGAATACCCTGGCCAGGAATTCGTGCTGCGCCGCCCGCCCTTTGGCCACAAGGCCAAGTCCGCCCACGACATGGGCCGCGAGTACCGCATTCTCAACCAGCTCAAAGATGGCTTCCCCTATTGCCCCAAGGCCTACGTGCATTGCACCGATGAGTCAGTGATCGGCGCCGAGTTCTATGTGATGGAGCGGGTCAACGGCATCATCCTGCGCTCCGACCTGCCACCTGAACTGGGCCTGGACGCCACCAAGACCGAAGCGCTGTGCAAAAGCTTCATCGACAAGTTCGTCGAACTGCACCAGGTGGACTACAGCGCCTGCGGCCTCGCCGACCTGGGCAAGCCGGAAGGCTATGTAGCGCGCCAGATCCTGGGCTGGAGCGATCGCTACGAAAAAGCCCTGACCCCCGACGCGCCGCGCTGGGAAGCGGTACGCGCCTGGCTCAACGACAAGATGCCCGCCGACCACCCGACCTCCAGCATCGTGCACAACGACTATCGCTTCGATAACGTGATCCTCGACCCGCACAACCCGATGCAGATCATCGGCGTGCTGGACTGGGAGCTGACCACCCTCGGCGACCCGTTGATGGACCTGGGCAACACCCTCGCCTATTGGATCGAAGCGGCCGATCCGGCGCCGGTGCAACTGATGCGCCGCCAGCCGAGCAACGCGACGGGCATGCTCACCCGCCGTGAATTCGTCGACTACTACGCTGAACGCTCGGGTATCCAGATCGATAACTTCGACTTCTACTACACCTACGGCCTGTTCCGCCTGGCCGGCATCGTGCAGCAGATCTACTACCGCTTCTTCCATGGCCAGACCCAGGACAAACGCTTTGCGCAGTTCATTCACATGAACACGCTGCTGGAGCAGATGAGCCTGAACGTCATCAGCAAATCGTCCCTTTAAGGAACCGCTATGTCCAAGACCCACCTGTTCGACCTCGACGGCAAGATCGCATTCGTTTCCGGCGCCAGCCGTGGCATCGGCGAGGCCATCGCCAAGTTGCTGGCCCAGCAAGGCGCCCATGTGATCGTATCCAGCCGCAAGCTGGAAGGCTGCCAGCACGTGGCCGACGCAATCATCGCCGATGGCGGCAAAGCCACGGCCGTGGCCTGCCATATCGGTGAAATGGAACAGATCATCCAAGTGTTCGCCGGTATCCGCGAACAGTTCGGGCGCCTGGATATCCTGGTCAACAACGCCGCGACCAACCCACAGTTCTGCAACGTACTGGACACCGATCTCGGTGCATTCCAAAAGACCGTTGATGTGAACATCCGTGGCTACTTCTTCATGTCCGTGGAAGCCGGCAAGCTGATGCGCGAGAACGGCGGCGGCAGCATCATCAACGTCGCGTCGATCAACGGGATCTCCCCCGGTGTATTCCAGGGCATCTACTCGGTGACCAAGGCCGCCGTGATCAACATGACCAAGGTGTTCGCCAAGGAGTGCGCAGCGTTCGGCATTCGCTGCAATGCCCTGCTGCCGGGCCTGACCGACACCAAGTTCGCCTCGGCGCTGGTGAAGAACGACGCGATCCTGAAAATGGCGCTCGCGCAGATCCCGCTCAAGCGCGTGGCCGACCCGAGCGAAATGGCTGGCGCGGTGCTGTTCCTGGCCAGCGATGCATCGAGCTACACCACCGGTGTGTCGCTGAACGTGGACGGTGGTTTCCTGTCCTGATCTCACAAACGACACCCCACCCTGTAGGAGCGAGCTTGCTCGCGAAGAAAGTCAGGCCACCGCGAGCCTCCAGACAGCACGCGTTATCGTTGACGACCTTCGCGAGCAAGCTCGCTCCTACAGAGGTGAGGCATTCGGCGGCTGCTGTCGAAAACTGACCGCCAGGCGGTTCCAGCCACTGATGCTGGACACCGCCATGGTCAGGTCTACCAGTTCCTGCTCGCTGAACTCCATCCGCACGGCGGCGAACAGTTCATCCGATACCACCGAGGTCGGCAGTGTCGCGACCGATTCGCTCCAGGCCAACGCGGCCTTTTCCCGCGCCGTGAAGAACGGCGAATCCCGCCAGACGCATAACGCGAACAAACGTCGCTCGGTCTCGCCGCGCTGACGTGCCGCCATCGAGTGCATGTCCGTACAGAAACCACAGTGGTTGAGCTGCGAGACACGGATCTTGATCAGTTCCAGCAAAGGCTTTTCGATGGACAAGCCGAAGGTCGTCGCCTCCAGCATCAGCATGCCTTTGAGCGCCTGCGGTGAGGCGGTGTAGTAATCCAGGCGCGGTTCCATGGGGATTGCTCTCTGGCGGTAGGTTCAATGACAGTCCAGCCTAGAACCCACAGGGCATAAGCCCTATAGCCAATCGGCCGGTTTATGCAGAGACCATTTTGAGCCTGCCGCGCACGCGCGTACGCTTGGCGCAAAGTAAATGCCCGGAATAAGACATGGAACTGCACGTTGTGATCAACGGCCGTAAGGATCTGGCCGAACAGTTGTACCAACAGTTGCGTGAAGCCATTGGCTCCGGGCGCCTGGCGGCCGGCGCGCAGCTGCCGCCCAGCCGCTTGCTCGCCGAGCAGTTGGGTGTGTCACGCAAGACCGTGTCGGACACCTATGCCACCCTGACCTACGAGGGATTGCTGATCGGCAAGACCGGTCGCGGCACCTTCGTCAACGCCCGTGCGCCACAGACCGAACGCCTGCAAACCGCCACCGACCTGGCCTGCGCCGCCAACCTGGCGAAGTGGCAATCACTGCCCTCGCCCATGCGCCACCCCACCCGCGACAGCACGCTGCGCTATGAATTTATCGGCGGCGCCACCAGCCGCAACCAGTTCCCCCAGGATGAATGGCGGCGCTGCACACAGGACGCTCTACGCCGCATCGCCCAAAACAGCGGTTTCTACAGCCAGCCCGAAGGCTTGCCGGCGCTGCGCAGTGCCATTGCCGGGCATATCGCGTTTTCACGCGGGGTCAACTGCCGTGACAGCGACATCGTGGTCACCAACGGCGCGCAGCAGGCGCTGGACCTGATCGCCCGTGTGGTACTGGAACCGGGCAGCATCGTCGCCATGGAAGACCCCGGCTACAGCCCTGCGCGCCAAATGTTCATGGCCATGGGCGCCCGTGTCGCCAGCGTGCCGGTGGACGAACAGGGTATCCGCGTCGACCAGATTCCCGACGGCACACGCCTGATCTACGTGACGCCCTCCCACCAGTTCCCGCTCGGCATGCCGATGAGCCTGCCGCGCCGTGAAGCCTTGCTGGCGCGGGCGTTCGAACTGGGCGCGATCATTATCGAGGACGACTACGACAGCGAGTTCCGCTACGAAGGGCGACCTACCGACTCCCTGCAAAGCATGGACACCCGTGGCGTGGTGACCTACGTCGGCACCTTCTCGAAAACCTTGCTGCCGGAGCTGCGCCTCGGTTACGCGGTGCTGCCACCCGCGATTTATGGCGCAGTCCTCAAGGCCAAGCAGCTGACCGACCAGCACAGTTCCACACTGCCGCAATGGGCCCTGGCCAAGTTCATCAGTGAAGGCTACCTGCTCAAGCATATCCGTCGCTGCCACACGGTCTACGCCGGGCGCCGTGAACGCATCCTGCAACGCCTGGCGGGCGACTTGTCGCCGTGGTTCGAAGCGGTACCAACCGTGGCCGGCTTTCACATGGCCGCGCTGTGCAAGGTGCCGGTGAACATTCCCCTGCTGATGGAACTGGCACGCCAGGTAGAAGTGGGCTTGTATCCCCTGGATGTGTTCTTCCACGATGTGCCGGTCCGCCCGGGGCTGATCATCGGCTTCGGCGCCATCGAAACCCTGGACATCGACCCGGCGCTGGACAAGGTGCGAGACATTCTTCAGCAGATTGGCTAGTGGATTTTCCGCCGGATTGGTCATTGGTCCGGGCTCAGTCAGGCTCTAGCCTGTGCACTGACCCGACCTCGGAGACCATCGCCATGCCAGCCTGTGCCTTCAACACTGTCCATGTCCGTGCAGTAGCCGGGCGCTCAGCGGAACTGGGCGAGCGCCTGCAGCAGATAGGCGACGCCGTGCGCACCGCCCCCGGCTGTCTGGACTACAGGGTGCACCGCGACCCGATAGACCGCGATCTGTGGATCGTCACGGGTCATTGGGCCTGTGCCGAGCAGCTCAGCGCACACTTCGCATTACCGGCCCTGCAAGGCTTTATCGAATTGACCCGTGAACACCTGGCCCGTCGCCTGGATTTCGACCACTGAAGTATTGGTCTCCTGGTCTTAGCCAGGATTGGTCATTGGTCACCCAGGCCTTGCGGCGTAGGGTGAAGAAGTCTTGAACTACTCGGAAACTTCGCCATGAAACGACTGCTCGCCGCCTCCCTGATGCTCGCCTCGCTCAGCGCCTTTGCCCACGAACCGGTGTACAACCAGGAGTCGATCAAGGTTCTGCAAGAACACGCTTTGACCAATGTACCCGGCAAGAAAACCATCATGCTCACCGTGGACTACGCCCCCGGCCAGGCCACCGTGCCCCACAGCCACACGGGCACGGCGGTGGCCTATGTGCTGGAAGGCGCGATTACGTCGCGGGTGAATGATGAGAAAGCGAAGACCTACCAGGTCGGCGAATCGTTCTACGAACCTGCGGGCTCGCGGCACTTTGAATCGAGTAATGCCAGCCAGACAAAACCGGCCAAGTTGCTGGTGGTGATGGTACTGGATGACAAGGCTGAGGTGCTTACCCCCCTTCCAAAATAACCAACCCTTGCAGGAGCCGGCTTGCCGGCGATCACGGTGGTTCAGCCAACACATCTGTGCCTGATAGATCGTAACGCCGGCAAGCCGGCGCCTACAGGTTCAAGCGAGTAGCGTCAGTGACTCAGGGGCGTTTGAACTGGCCGCGCAGGTTTTCGATCTGCTCGCGACACGCGCAACCCTCAAGATGATCATTGACCATCCCCATCGCCTGCATCAACGCGTACATTGTGGTCGGCCCCACATAGGTCCAACCACGCTTCTTCAAGGCTTTCGACAAACGTACCGAAGCCGGTGATGTGGGGTTGCCCGTCCAATAAGCCATATCCACTTGTGTCGGGCGCTCATCTTCACTGGGCTCAAACGCCCACAACCAGCGTGCCAACGAACCCGACTCGTCCACCAACTCACAAGCCCGGCGCGCATTGTTGATGGTGGACACAATCTTGGCCCGATTACGCACGATGCCCGGATCCTGCATCAACCGTGCGATATCCGCCTCGCCATACTGCGCGACCCGGCGAAAATCAAAACCCTCGAACGCCACCCGAAACTGCTCACGCTTGCGCAGGATGGTGATCCACGCCATGCCCGCCTGAAAACCCTCCAGGCAGATCTTCTCGTACAACTGGATATCATCCGCCACCGGCACGCCCCACTCCGAGTCGTGGTAACGCGGGTATTCCGGCGCCGCTGCGCGCCAGGTGCAGTAGGTCTGCCCGGTTTCGTCAGTGGTCAGTCCTGGTGTGTCCATCCATCACCTCATGTGCCGAGCGGCGGATGATAAGCGAAAAATTTTCCCTCGCGCCAACCGCTCAAGCACCACCCTTACCGACCAACTGGTCAGACCGGGACCTGTCAACCGCCAAATAATTGCTTGTGATTTCAAAAATACCGGGCGTAGACTGGCCGCGCACTGGACTTACCGGTAAGACCACAACAATTAAGCCCTGGAACCACCAGGGCACCGAATAGAGATCCCTCCCATGCTCAGATGGTGCTCGCGTTCGATTTTCCTGCAAGTCGTGATTGGCCTGATGCTCGGCATCCTCTGCGGTCTGGCCCTTCCCGAATTCTCCTCGCAACTCAAACCCCTGGGTGACGGCTTTATCAAGCTGATCAAGATGCTGATCGGCCTGATCGTGTTCTGCGTGGTGGTCAGCGGCATTTCCGGCGCGGGCGACCTGAAGAAAGTCGGACGCATCGGCCTCAAGTCGGTGATCTACTTTGAAATCCTGACCACCGTCGCCCTGGTGATCGGCCTGGTGATGGCTTTCAGCACCGGTATCGGCCAAGGCGCCAATATCCACCTGGAGCAGTTGTCGTCCGCCGGCCTCAATGAACTGGCCGACAAGGGCCAGCACATCCGCGGCACTAGCCAGTTCCTCATGGACTTGATCCCCAACTCGGTGATCGGCGCCTTTGCCGACAATAACGTGTTGCAGGTGTTGCTGTTCTCGGTGCTGTTCGGCAGTGCGTTGAACCTGGTGGGCGAATCCGCCTCGGGCATCTCGCGGCTGATCAATGAACTGAGCCATGTGATCTTCCGCATCATGGGCATGATCGTGCGCCTCGCTCCCATCGGTGTGTTCGGCGCGATTGCCTTTACCACCAGCACCTACGGCCTGGATTCCCTCCAACACCTGGGCAGCCTGGTGGGATTGTTCTACCTGACCTGCTTTGCCTTCGTCGGGCTGATCCTCGGCCTGGTAATGCGTCTGTCGGGCCTGCGCATGCTGCCTTTGCTCAAATACCTGCGTGAAGAGCTGCTGATCGTGATGGGCACCGCCTCCTCCGACGCCGTGCTGCCACAGATCATGCGTAAACTTGAACATCTGGGCATCGGCAGCTCCACCGTGGGCCTGGTGATTCCGACCGGGTATTCGTTCAACCTCGACGGGTTCTCCATCTACCTGACCCTGGCCATCGTGTTTATCGCCAACGCCACCGGCACGCCGCTGTCGATGACTGATCTGATGACCATCCTGCTGGTATCGCTGATCACCTCCAAAGGCGCCCACGGGATCCCCGGGTCAGCGCTGGTGATCCTGGCGGCGACGCTCACGGCAATTCCGGCGATCCCGGTGGTGGGCCTGGTGCTGGTGTTGGCGGTGGATTGGTTCATGGGCATCGGTCGCGCATTGACTAACCTGATCGGCAATTGCGTCGCCACCGTGGCCATCGCCCGCTGGGAAAAAGACATCGACATCCAGCGCGCCAACAAGGTGCTCGACGGCCAGCAAGGGTATGCCTTCCAGGCCAAGAAACCGGTACTGCCCGCGCACCAAGAGTTCTGACCGATTTCATGAGCGACACCGTTCAAATGTGGGAGCGGGCTTGCTCGCGAAAGCGCTGGGTCAGTCACAGATGGATTGACTGAATGACCGCATTCGCGAGCAAGTCCGCTCCCACAGTTAAAAGTCGCCATGCTCGCTAATGTAGTCGCAACATAAAGGAGAGGTAGACGTGATCAGCACCTCAACCGTCGTCAATTCAGTGGTAGAAAAACTCCGCGCCGCCCTGGCGCGGGGTCAGTGGCGCCGTGGCGAAATGCTCCCCGGTCAGCGCGAACTGGCCGAACAGATGGGCATCAGCCGCCCCAGCCTGCGTGAAGCGGTGATCGTACTGGAAACCCTCGGGCTGGTGCGCTCCATGCCCGGCAAAGGCGTGGTGGTGCTGGAAACCAGCGTCAGCGAGCCGCAATCCAGCGACGCCGTGGCCGACGCCAGCCTGGAAGACATCCTGCAACTGCGCTACACCCTCGAACCCTTCATCGTCGGCCTGGTGGCCCAGTCCATCAGCAGCAAGGAAGTCGGCCAACTGCGCCTGACCCTGATGGACATGCGCGAAGCCCTCGACGCGGGTGACGCAGAGGCCGGAATGAATGCCTACATAGCTTTTCACGAAGAACTGTTCGCCCTCACCTCCAACCCGATCTTCCAGAACGTGGTGCAACAGACCAGCAACGCCCTCAAGCAAAGCGCCCAGGTACTGCGCAACTCGCCAGAACACCTGGCAGAGCGCCTGCAGGAAAACGAAGCCGTGGTGCGCGCCATCCGCAACAAGAACAGCGCCCTGGCCAGCGCCGAGATGCGTCGGCACATCCTTCAGGAAGGCTTGCGCATGGGCATTCGCTTGAACATCCCGGACGACCATCTGGGTAGCTGATTTTTTGGAGACAGGCCATGACCGCCCACGCCTTGCACTACGAACCTATCCTCCCGACCCTGCGCCTGGTCGCCGGTAAAAAGCCTTCGGTCGATGACATCTACCCGCGCCTGTTCGACGCCATTCTTGAACAGCGTATCGCCCCGGCCAGCCGCTTTACCGAAGAAGGCCTGGGCGAGATCTTCGGGGTGAGCCGCAGCGTGATTCGCCGCGTATTGGCAAAGCTGTCCCATCAGCAAGTGATCATTCTGCGTCCCAACCAGCGCGCCCAGGTGGCTGCGCCGGATGCGCAGCAAGCCCGGGAAATCCTGGAAGCGCGGCGGCTGACGGAGATCACCGTGGTGCAATTGGCCTGTGCGCAGGCCACGTCGACGCAAATCCGGCATCTACGCGAACTGATTGCTCAGGAACGCGAGCATATTGAACGGGACCAACGCGGGCCAGCCATTCGCCTCTCCGGAGAATTCCACCTGCAACTCGCAGCGATGGCGCGTAACGCGCCCTTGGCGCAATTTCTCAACAGCCTGGTGCCGTTGACCTCCTTGATCATTGCCCAGTACGAAGCGAAGGCGTGCACCTATTGCGCGTGGCAAGAGCATGAAGCGATTGTGGATGCCGTAGAACAACGCGATGTGAACAGCGCAATAAACCTGATGACCCAACATCTGGATCACCTGGAAGCCAAATTGCTCAGCCACTAGGACCAGATGGCCCACCCTGACTGACTACAATTACAACGCTGATTTACGAAATCACCGACAGCACGGACGGTTATAGAACTGCAAAACTGCGTTCATTCCTAAAGCCTTGGACACGGATGAATAGCACTATGCACCCCCTCACTTTCGCACTGGTCACTGGCCTGGTCATTACGCAGTTCAGTGCCGATCTACGGGCCGGCGACGCGTTAACTGCCGGGACTGACATCATCACCCCGGCAACCCCCGTGTGGTTGGTTGAACAACCCTACGCGGATAGCCCGATGCTGACCGCCCGCACCTTCGGTGGCAGCGCTTACGGCGACTACCACGTCAAGGCCAGCCTTGAGATCAGCTGTTTCCCAAAGAGCCCGACCGCCAGCATTGCACTGCAAATCACACCGGAATCACTGGGCTTTGACATCGCGCCATTCGAAGGACCAGACGCCAGCGCAAATGGGCCATTGCGCATCACTACTGCAACACGCACGGCCATCGATCACTCGGTAAACGGCGTCTGGACTTACGGCGGTGCATTCCAGATCGGTACGATATTTGCGCTCAGTGCTACTGTTCCGCACGACGAATTAGCCTATTGGGCCAGCGATGCCTCACGCGGCCAGACACTAAAACTCTCAATAGCGCCCGCCAAAGAGGGTGGCAAACCGCTGACCGCAACGTTCTTGTTGCCTACAAACAACAACGGCTTGAAAAGAGTCATCCAGCCGTGCCTGGCCAATGCCAGTTTTTAACCGAAAAAAAAGCCCCGTATCTCAGGATACGGGGCTTTTTGTCTTACAGCTGAATCACGCCGGTTGCAGCACCGACTGACCGCTCAACGCCAGGTCCAGCAACTCACGGTTGGCCACCGCGTACATGGCGTAGTCCGTACCCACAGCGGCACGGATTTCCACCATCATCGCCACCCAACGCTCTGCCATGTCCTTGTGCTGCTCAAGCCACAGGGCCACGCGGGCTTCCATGTCTTGTGGCGCGTCGGCCATTTGCAGCACGGAGATGGTGATCGCGCGTTGCTGCCAGTCCACGTCATCGCGGAAGGCTTCACGGGCCTGGGCCTGCCAGTTGTTGGCCACCGGCAGATCGCTGATCTGCTGCAGGTACCACGGCAGGTCCAGGGCGCTGCCGACGGCGAAGTAGGCCTTGGCTACTTCAGCGGCGTCATGCCCGGTCACGTCGGCGGCTTCGATGATCGGCAGCAAGGTGTACAGGTGAGTAGTGCCTGCAACCATGCGTGCCAACAACTCCGGCACACCGGCTTCGGTGTACTTGCCGTAACGGTTCTGCCAGCCTTCGCGGGTCGGGCCTTCCAGCAGTTCGTCGAGCTTGAGGCCCAACGCCGCCAGGTGCGGACCGAAGTGCGCGGTGTCACGCCCAGCGTCCTGCTCGTTGCGACGGCTGCGCAAGAACCAGCGCGTCGCGCGGCGGCCCAGGCGCATCAGTTCGTCCATCAACTCCAGTTGCACGTCAGCGGAAACCTGGTGGTCCAGGGCTTCAATCTGACGGAACCAGTGCGGGAGGTGGAAGATGTCACGCACGATCACATAAGCGCCAGCAACGTTCGCCGGACTCATGCCCGTTGACTCCTTGAGTCGTTGAACGAAGGTGATGCCCATGTGGTTGACCAGGTCGTTGGCGATCTGGGTGCTGACGATCTCACGCTTCAGGCGGTGGCGACGCATGGCCTCGGAGAACTTGGCGACCAGGCTCGGTGGGAACGCGGTCTCCATGTCACGGGTCAGGTAGTCATCATCCGGCACCAGGGACTTGAGCAGCGCTTCCTTGAGGTCGATCTTGCTGTAGGAGATCAGCACCGACAGCTCCGGACGGGTCAGGCCCTTGCCATTCGCGGCGCGCTCGGTGAGCTGCTCCTCGGTCGGCAGGTACTCGATGGCGCGGTCCAGCTTGCCACGGCCTTCCAGGTCGCTCATCAGGCGCTTGTACTCGGCGGCACGCTCGTAGGCACGGCGCGCAGCCAGGGACAGGGCCTGGGTCTGCTTGTAGTTGTTGCCCAACACCAGGTTGCCGACTTCGTCGGTCATGCTCGCCAGCAACTGGTTGCGTTGCTTGTCGGTCATGTCACCGGCCTGCACCACTTCGTTGAGCAGGATCTTGATGTTCACTTCATGGTCGGAGCAGTCCACACCACCGGCGTTGTCGATGAAGTCGGTGTTGGAACCGCCGCCATTGAGGCCGAATTCCACACGACCCAGCTGGGTCATGCCGAGGTTGCCGCCCTCGCCTACCACCTTGCAGCGCAGCTCGTTGCCATTGACGCGCAGCGCGTCGTTGGCCTTGTCGCCCACGTCGGCATGGCTTTCGGTGCTGGCCTTGACGTAGGTACCGATGCCGCCATTCCACAACAGGTCCACCGGCGCCTTGAGCAAGGCGTTCAGCAGTTCGGTCGGGGTCAGTTTGTCGGCCGAGATGTCGAAGCGCTCTTTCATCTGTGGCGAGATGGCAATGCTCTTCGCGCTGCGCGAGAAGATACCGCCGCCTTCGGACATGATGCTGGTGTCGTAGTCGGTCCAGGCCGAACGTGGCAGCTCGAACATGCGCTGGCGCTCGACGAAGCTGGTGGCCGGGTTCGGGTTTGGATCGATAAAGATATGCAGGTGGTTGAACGCTGCGACCAGTTGCAGCTTGTCGGACATCAACAGGCCGTTACCGAACACGTCACCGGCCATGTCGCCGACGCCCACCACGGTGATGCTGTCTTCCTGCACGTTGATACCGCGCTCACGGAAGTGACGCTGCACACCGACCCACGCGCCCTTGGCGGTGATGCCCATCTTCTTGTGGTCGTAACCAGCGGAACCGCCGGACGCGAACGCATCGCCCAGCCAGAAGCCGTAGTCGATGGCGATGCCGTTGGCGATGTCGGAGAAGGTCGCAGTGCCCTTGTCCGCTGCGACGACCAGGTACGGGTCATCGTCGTCATGGCGCACGACGTTGGCCGGCGGCACCAGGGCGCCGTCTTTCAGGTTGTCGGTGATATCCAGCAGGCCGGAAATGAAGATGCGGTAGCAGGCGATGCCCTCGGCCGCGATCTCGTCCCGGCTGCCGCCCAATGGCAGGCGACGCGGCAGGAAGCCGCCCTTCGCACCCACGGGCACGATGACCGAGTTTTTCACTTGCTGGGCTTTTACCAGGCCAAGCACTTCGGTACGGAAGTCTTCTTCACGGTCGGACCAGCGCAGGCCGCCGCGCGCGACGTTGCCGAAGCGCAGGTGCACACCCTCAACCCGTGGCGAGTACACGAAGATTTCAAACTTCGGCACTGGCTTAGGCAATTCAGGGATCGCGTGCGGGTTGAACTTGAAGCTGAAGTACGACTTGTTCTGGCCGTTGGCGTCGGTCTGGTAGAAGTTGGTGCGCAGGGTGGCCTTGATCAGGTCCAGGTAGCGACGCAGGATGCGGTCTTCGTTGAGCACCTGGACGTCGTCCAGGGCGGTGAGGATCGCTTGCTCCAGGCGTTGCTGCTTGTCTTCCAGGTCTTCGGCGGTGAGCTTGCGCGCCAGGTAGAAGCGGGTCTTGAACAACCGGGTCAATTCGCGGGCGATGTCGGTGTGGTTGTTCAGGGTGCTGGCGATGTAACCCAGGTCGAAGCCCAGGCGGATCTGCTTCAGGTAACGGGCGTAGGCACGCAGCAGCGCCACGTCGCGCCATGGCAGGCCGGCGGTCAGTACCAGGCGGTTGAACGCATCGTTTTCGGCGTCGCCATGCACGATGTGCACAAACGCGTCCTGCAGGGTGTCGTTGAGCTGCTGGATGTCCAGGTTCACGCCTTCGGCGGCAATGAACGCGAAGTCATGGATCCAGAACTCACGGCCATTGGCATGGCGCAGACGGTACGGGAATTCACCCAGCACACGCAGGCCGAGGTTTTCCAGGATCGGCAACACGTCGGACAGCGCCAGCGGGGTGTCGGCGTGGTAGAGCTTGCAATGCAGCTCGCGCTGGCCGGAAACCTGGCCCAGCGGCTGGTAGAAGCTCATTACCAAAGGGTTGGCTTCGGTCAGGCTGAGCAGGTGCTGCATGTCGACTACGGCCGAATGCGCAGCGAAACGCTCGCGGTAACCGGCCGGGAAACCTTTCGGGAAATCCGCCAGCACGTTGGTGCCGTGGGCCTCGCCGAAGCTTTCCACCACCAGGCTGGAATAATCGTCCTGCCAGCTGCGGCAAGCCTGTACCACTTCTTTTTCCAGTTGCAGCGGGTCGATGTCCAGGCGGTTCTTCGGGTCAACGCGCAGGATCAACTGCACACGGGCCAGCACGGACTCGGAGAAGAAAGTCCAGAACTCGCAGTCCGAAGCCTTCAGGCGATCCATCAGCACTTGCTGGATCTTCTGGCGCACTTCGGTGGAATAGATGTCGCGTGGCACGTAGGCCAGGCAGTAGCAGAAACGACCGTAAGGGTCTTTGCGCAGGAATACGCGGATCTTGTTGCGTTCCTGGATCTGTACGATCGACATCACGGTGCTGAACAGTTCGTCGACCGGGGTCTGGAACAAATCGTCGCGTGGCAGCACTTCAACCACCTGTGCCAGTTCCTTGCCCAGGTGAGCCTTGGGCTGGAAGCCGGAGCGGCGTTCGATTTCCGCGACCTTGCGACGGATATACGGAATCACCCGCACGCTTTCGCCATACACCGACGAGGTGTACAGGCCCATGAAGCGGTGTTCCTTGATCACTGTGCCGTCGGCGCTGATCTCACGGATCGACACGTAGTCCGGATACGCCGGGCGGTGCACGCGGCTCGGGTGCGCCGCCTTGGCAAACGACAGCACGGTCGGCTCACGCAGGTAGGCCACGGCATAGTCTTCGATGCGCAGGTCGTCGGCGGTGAGGCCGGCGCGCAACAGTTTGGTCAGGCCGAGGAACGAATCGGCGTCATATTCGATATGACCGCCATCCGCCTCGTCACGTACCACGAATTCTTCATAGCCGAGGAAGGTGAAGTGGTTGCCCACCAGCCATTCCAGGAAGTTCTTGATCTCGGCCTTCTCTTCGCCGTCGATGCTGAACTGGCTCGCGTCGATACCGGCCAGCAGGTCCTGGACCTTGGCTTTCATCGGTTCGAAATCAGCCACGGCTACGCGTACTTCGCCCAGCACCTGCTCCAGCTCTTTGCTCAGCACGTTCAGTTCGGCGGCGTTGGCGCAGCGGTCGATTTCCAGGTACATCAGCGATTCTTGCAGGATGCCTTCGCCCTGGGTGCCTTTTGGCAGGATTTCCACCAGCTCGCCCTTGGCGCCACGGCGTACGCTGAGCACGGTGGTCTGCAAGGTGTGGATGCTGTAGCCGCGGCGGTTCAGCTCGGTACGGACCGAGTCCACCAGGAATGGCAGGTCATGGTGCAGCACTTCGACCGCAGTATGGGTCGACTGCCAGCCATGACGTTCGTAATCGGGGTTGTAGACCCGCACTTGCGGTTGGGTATGGTCAAAGCGCTCAAGCAGGCGCCACGCAGAAAGAGTGCAACCGGCCAGGTCGGAAAGGCGACGCTGGGTCAGTTCGTCCAGGGAAATGATGCCGAAAAATTGTTCAGCGAACAGCGCCACTTGTGGCAGTGCCTGTTCACTGATGTGCTGCGCCAGTGCCGCTTGCAGTTGATGCTGGAAGTCGGCCTTGCTGGCTGCGGTGAAGAACGCCATCTGTGGTACTCCGCTTGGGCTTGTTATTGATGGAAGCGTCGCGTGTTATCCCCTTGCGGGGAGACCGTCAGCGCTGTTCGCTGGTACTGATATAAGCACACTAGCGAATCAGGGTGACAGGTGAGTGAAGCTGGACAAGACAGTCAGGTCACATACAACTTCCATTGGACATACGCCTTGCCAGGCGACGGTACGACGGGCAGGTCAGGTTCCCGGCACAGGGCACATCCGTTGCGCAGCTTAACGAGTGTGGGAAGCCCGCTGCTTGCGACGCTGCGACATATTCGGTCATCGGTAAGCAGGCACTGGGTTGCTACTTGGGCAACCCGCAATATCCGGCAAAGAAACCGGCTATTTCAACGCCCGCGAGTACCAGAAATGACTGATAGTGCCCGTCAGGTCATGCACTGGGTCTGACACAGGATGCAGCACAAAATTCGCCGCAATGGCACAATTGCCCGCATTACGCCCTACCCCAGACAGGATTCCCCATGCTGCAGCTGAAAACCGACGCCCTGATGGTCACCCCGTGCGATGACGAAGAAGACAACATGGCGATGCTCTGCTGCCACGGCAAGAACGGCGAGATGTTCATGCTGACCCGCTACCCGGATGAGGACGAAGTGGAACTGACCTGGGATTACGAACCGTCGACCCTCGACGGGCTGAAAGTCACCCTGGGCGCCACGACCCTGCTGGTTGAACTGGCCGCAGGTGATGCCGATGCCCTGGGCGGCAAGGACCAGTTGGAGATCACCCACGCCACGGCCGCCTCCGACCTGGACGAGGTTGAAGAGACCTTGCAGAACATTCTCAACGGTACCGGCACCTTCACCCGGATTTAAACCGCACCAACGATAAAATGTGGGAGCTGGCTTGCCTGCGATGCGGGCGACTCGGTCTATCAGTCAGACCAGGGCGATGCCATCGCAGGCAAGCCAGCTCCCACAGTAACGGTGTTCGCAACAGAAAGTACGCGTGCCTCTGTTTGTGCGTTACACACAAAAATCCTACAAGTATTGCCAAAAATACCCGTTACTCCGTTAGTCGCCGCCCCCCTCGATGCATTAAAGTAGACGCCCCAGGCCTTGGCATTTTTCACGATGCCCCGACTCATCTCTCCAGGAACCGTCATCGATGGAACATCGTGAAGCGCTGCTTGCGCTGCGAACCTTTCTCTCTACGCAGATTCTCGGCCAGGAAAAACTCATCGATCGCTTGCTGATCGCCTTGCTCGCCGACGGCCATATGCTGGTGGAAGGTGCGCCAGGCCTGGCCAAGACCAAGGCCATCAAAGAGTTGGCCGAAGGCATCGAAGCGCAGTTCCATCGCATCCAGTTCACCCCCGACCTGCTGCCCGCCGACATCACCGGCACCGAGATCTATCGCCCGGAAACCGGCAGTTTCGTGTTCCAGCAAGGGCCGATCTTCCACAACCTGGTGTTGGCGGACGAAATCAACCGCGCCCCGGCCAAGGTGCAGTCAGCCTTGCTGGAGGCCATGGCCGAGCGCCAGGTCAGCGTCGGGCGCAGCACTTACGACCTGTCGCCGCTGTTCCTGGTGATGGCCACGCAAAACCCCATCGAGCAGGAAGGCACCTACCCGCTGCCCGAAGCCCAGCTCGACCGTTTCCTGATGCATGTGAAAATCGGCTTCCCGGACGCCGCCGTCGAGCGACGCATCCTGCAACAAGCCCGTGGCGAAGCGCTCAACGGCGAAACCAAGCCAGAGCGGCGTGTCAGCCAGCAGGCGATCTTCGCCGCGCGCAAGGAAATCCTCGGCCTGTACATGGCCGACGCCGTGGAGGAATACCTGGTGCAACTGGTGATGGCCACGCGCACCCCGGCCAAGTTCGACCCGGAAATGGCCGAGTGGATCGCCTACGGCGCCAGCCCACGCGGCTCCATCGCCCTTGACCGCTGTGCCCGCGCCCATGCCTGGCTGGCCGGTCGCGACTTCGTCAGCCCGGAAGATATCCAGGCGGTACTGTTCGACGTGCTGCGCCATCGCATCATCCTGTCGTTCGAGGCCGAAGCCGCTGGCATTGACCAGGACCGTGTGGTGCAGCGCATTCTCGACGTCGTTGCCGTCGCTTGAAACCCATGAACGCCGGTGATGGGATCCGCGCCACGCTCAGCGAATTGATCGAGATGCGCCATCGCGTGCGCGAAGTGCAGCTGTTTTCCACGCCGAGCCAGCGCAGCCCATTGATCGGCCTGCACCACTCCAAGCTGCGCGGGCGTGGCGTGGACTTCGACCAGGTGCGCGTGTACCAGGCCGGCGACGATGTGCGCACCATCGACTGGCGCGTCACCGCACGCACTCAGGAGCCGCACACCAAGCTGTTCCATGAAGAACGCGAGCGGCCGATCTTCATCATGGTGGAGCAAAGCTGCCGGCTGTTTTTCGGCTCGGGGCAGATGTTCAAGTCGGTGCTGGCCGCCCAGGCCGCCAGCCTGATCGGTTGGGCCGCGCTGGGGCATAACGACCGTGTGGGCGGGCTAGTGTTTGGCGACAACGAGCATTATGAAATCAAGCCGCGCCGCAGCAAGCAAAGCCTGCTGCAACTGCTCAACCGCCTGGTGCGCGTCAACCAGAGCCTGAGCACCGAGAGCCGCCCCGAAGCCGACGCCCTCGGCATGGCCCTGCGCCGTGGCCGCGAGGTGTTGCGCCCTGGCAGCCTGGTGATTGTGATCTGCGACGAACGTGCGCTGACCGAAGGCGCCGAGCAACAGCTGAGCTTGCTGTCGAGACATTGCGATTTGTTGCTGCTACCGATTTCCGATCCACTCGACCACGCCCTGCCTGCCGCCGGGCTGCTGCGTTTTGCCGAGCGCGGCGCCCAGCTGGAACTGGACACACTGAATTTCGACCTGCGCCAGGCCTACAAGGCCCAGGCCGAAGCGCGCATTGCGCGCTGGGAGCTGCTCGCGCAGAAACTGCGCGTGCTGTTGATGCCCCTGAGCACCCAGAGCGAAATGGTCGAGCAACTGCGCGAATACCTCAACCCGCGACGCCCGGTTAAAAAATAATGAGCAGCCTTGACCAACTGCAACCGCTGATCGCCCCACCCGCCATCGGCTTCTGGCCGCCCGCGCCGGGTTGGTGGCTGTTGCTGCTGGTGATTCCGCTGCTCGGCTGGGGCCTGTGGTCACTGCGCCGCTTTCTGCCGACCCGCCGCCCCATCGCCCGTGCCGAACAACCGCTGGACCCGCTGCGCATCGCCGCCCTGGCAGAGCTTGCGTTAATGCCCAAGCCTTACGATGGCGCGCCCGCCGGTGCCTGGTTGCAACAGCTCAATGGCCTGCTCAAGCGCTTGTGCCGCAACGACTACCCCTACAGCCAGAGCCACACCCTCAACGGCCGCAAATGGCTGGCATTCCTCGACAACCGCTGCCCCGCTGCCGGCCTCACGCGCTGGATGGTATTGGTAGAAGGTGCCTACAAACCCGAATGCAAACTCGACGACAAGGCCATCGCCGGCCTGACCCAAGCCGTCGACACCTGGATTCGCAAACATGTTTGAGTTCGCCTGGCCGTGGATCTTTGCCCTGTTGCCCTTGCCGTGGTTGATGCGCCTCGTGCTGCCGGCCGCCGACAGTGGCGAGCCCGCATTGAAAGTCAGCTACCTCAGCGACCTCGAAGGACTGGCCCGTCGCCGCGCCCGCGTCAACCTGCCCGGCTGGCGCCAGCAAGCACCGTTCGTGGTGCTGTGGTTGCTACTGCTCACCGCTGCCGCGCGCCCGGAATGGCTCGGCGAACCGCTGCCAATCGCCGCCAGTGGCCGTGATCTGTTGGTGGCAGTGGACGTTTCGGGGTCCATGGATTTCCCGGATATGAATTGGCAGGACGAGGACGTGAGTCGCTTGAGCCTGGTCAAGCACCTGCTCGGCGATTTCCTTGAGGGGCGCGAAGGTGATCGCGTCGGCCTGATCCTGTTCGGCAGCCAGGCATATCTGCAAGCCCCGTTGACTTTTGACCGCCGCACCGTGCGCACCTGGCTGGACGAAGCGCGCATCGGCATTGCCGGCAAGAACACCGCGATTGGCGACGCCATCGGCTTGGCCCTCAAGCGCCTGCGCCAGCGCCCGGCGCAGAGCCGCGTGCTGATCCTGGTCACTGACGGCGCCAACAACGCCGGGCAAATCGACCCGCTGACCGCCGCGCGCCTGGCGGCTGAAGAAGGCGTAAAAATCTATCCAATCGGCATCGGTGCCGACCCGGAGCAAACCGGCTCCTTGGGTATTCTGGGCGTCAACCCGAGCCTCGACTTGGACGAACCTGCACTCAAGGCCATCGCCGAAGCCACCGGCGGTCAGTACTTCCGCGCTCGCGATGGTGAAGAGCTGCAAGCGATCAAAGAGACGCTTGACCAACTGGAGCCGGTCGAACAGCAACCCACCCAAGCACGCCCGGCCCTGGCGCTGTACAGCGCGCCACTGGCCCTGGCCTTGGTGCTGAGCATGTTGCTGGTGATTCAAGAACGCTGGCCGAACAACGCGCTGCAACGGCTGTTCAACAAACTATCAAGCAAGGGGATATTCCTGCAACAACACCCTGAGTGGCGTCAGCGCCTCAAGCGTCTGCGTTTGCGGAGGCGTCGATGATCGACCTGTGGCCGCACTGGTTTCGTCCTTGGTGGTTGTTGCTGCTGCCGTTGCTTGGCTGGCTGCTGTGGCACCTGTGGCACCGGCAAAAACGCGCTGGGCGCTGGCAGATGATCCTGCCGCCGGCCTTCCACGCCGTGCTGCTCAGTGGTGGCAACGGCCGAGAAAGCAAATCACCGTGGATAGTGTTGGGTATTGCCTGGCTGCTGGCCGTGCTGGCATTGCTCGGCCCGAGCTGGCAGCGTGTGGAGCAGTCCAGCCAGAAGCCTTCCGACCCGCTGGTGGTGTTGCTGGAACTGACCCCGGAAATGCTCGCCACCGACAGCCCGCCCAACCGCCTGGAGCAGGCACGCCGCAAGCTGTACGACTTGTTGCAGGCGCGCACCGATGCGCAAACCGCCATCGTCGTGTATGCCGGCAGCGCACACACCCTGGTACCGCTGTCGGATGACCTGGCTACCAGCCGCAACCTGCTGGAAGCCCTGCGCCCGTCGATCATGCCTGAGCCGGGCCATCGCGCCGACCTGGCCGTCGAGAAAGCCCTCGGCCTGCTCAAGCAAGGTGGCCTCGGCCAGGGTCGCCTGTTGCTGATTGGCTCCTCGCTGTCCAAACAGGAACGCCAGGGCTTTCGCCTGTTGCTGCAAAGCGCCCAGGCGCCCACCCTGTCGATTCTGGGCATCGGCAGCCGTGAAGGCACCCCTGTGACCCAGGAGAGCGGCGAATTCCTCAAGGACGAACAAGGCGCGATCCTCGTCCCACGCCTCGATAGCCCGACACTCAAGGCCTTCGCCAGTGAAATGGGCGGCCGCTACCGCGCTGCGCGCCTGGACGACAAGGACCTGCGTCAACTCGGCGTGCTCGACCCGCCACAAACCCTGCGCAACGACGGCCAACTGCTGCACCTCGACACCTGGGCCGACCAGGGTTACTGGCTACTCCTGCCCTTGTTGCTACTCGCTGCCAGCGCCGGGCGGCGTGGCTGGTTGTTCTGCCTGCCGCTGCTGCTGTTGAGCGCGCCGCAGCCCAGCTACGCATTCGGCTTGCAGGACTTGTGGTTGCGCCCCGACCAGCAAGGCCAATACCTGCTGAAGAAAAAACGCCCCGCCGAAGCCGCCGAACACTTCCAGGACCCGCAGTGGAAAGGCGTGGCGCTTTACGAGGCCGGCAACTATGCCGAGGCGATCAAGCTGTTTGCCGAAGGCAATGACGCCTACTCCCACTACAATCGAGGTAACGCCCTGGCCAAGTCCGGTGAGTTGGAAGCCGCCATCGACGCCTACGAACAGGCCCTGGAAGCGCAACCCGACCTGCAACCGGCGCTGAAAAACAAGGCGTTGGTGGAAGCCCTGATGCAGGAACAGGCCGAACCGGAGCCCACCGAGCCTGCAAAGAACGAGGATGACGAAACCACCCAACCCGGCCAAACTGCGCAACCGGGCGCCAGTGGGCAAAACGCTACGGGGGGCGAGCCGCCGTCCCAAGGCCAGGGAGCCGGCACTGACGACACCCAGCCCGGCAACACACCGCAAACCACGGGTAACGAAGTGCCGGGCAGCGAACTGGGTGACGAACAGACCACCACCCCGCCGCTACGCCCTAATGACGCCAGTCTCGACGGTGAACACCGCCAGGCCCTGGAGCAATGGCTGCAGGAAATCCCGGACAACCCCGGCGAACTGCTGCGCCGCAAATTCTGGTACGAACAGCAACAACATCAGGACAAGACTCGATGAGCCGCCGCACCACCCTACTGCTCCTGCTCGCCCTCTCGGCAGGCCACGCCCAGGCGGCGACCCTGTCCGCCAGCGTCGACCGCAGCCGCGTCAACTCCGGGGAAACGGTGGAACTGACGGTGGAATCCAGCGACGTCACGCAGTTCGGCAAGCCCGACCTGTCGCCGCTGGATGCGCAGTTCGAAGTCAGCGGCACGCGCCAGATCAACCAACTCACCACCCTGGGCGGCGATAACCACGCCACCACACGCTGGATCATCACCCTGTTGCCCAAGGAAAACGGCACAGTGGTCATCCCGCCCCTGCAAGTGGGCGAATACAAGACCCAGCCGATCAGCCTGCAAGTGGTAGAAACCGCCAGCCAGAACACCGCCGCCGAGCTCGCGCCGGTGTTTGTCGAGGCCAACCTCGACCAGACCAGCGTCTACGTCCAGGCCCAGGCGCTGTTGA
This sequence comes from Pseudomonas sp. TWR1-1-4, assembly GCF_049897165.1. Lineage (NCBI taxonomy): Bacteria > Pseudomonadati > Pseudomonadota > Gammaproteobacteria > Pseudomonadales > Pseudomonadaceae > Pseudomonas > Pseudomonas sp. TWR1-1-4. Next base: position 25,368 of record NZ_JAFCVS010000001.1, read on the forward strand.
CCGTGCGCGTCTACCACTCAGTGTCGCTGTATGACGACAGCAGCCTCACACCCTTGCAAATTGCCGATGCGCGCGTGGAGCAGCTGGGTGAGTCGCGTACCTACGAAAAGGTCATCAACAGCATCCGCCACGGGGTGATCGAAACCCGCTACGCGATCTATCCGCAGCACAGCGGCACCCTGGCGATCCCGGCGCAGACCTTCAGCGCGACGCTGGTGGAGTCGCGCCCGCCCCAGGAAAACACCCTGCAAGGCACCAAGCCCGGCAAGCTGATCCACGTCAGTTCTGCGCAGTTGCCGCTGGTGGTCAAACCCAAGCCCGCGCTGTACCCCGCCGATACGCCATGGCTGCCGGCACGCAGCCTGACCCTTAGCGAACACTGGAACCCAGAGCCTGAGCATGTGCAGGTCGGCGACTCCCTGACCCGCAGCCTCACGGTCAAGGCCGAGGGCCTGTCCAGCGCGCAACTGCCGGCGCTGCCCAGCACCGAGATCAACGGCCTGCGCCGCTACCCGGACCAACCGTTACTCGGCAACCAGACCAACGACCGTGGCCTGATCGGCAGCCGCGAAGACCGCGAAGCCCTGGTGCCCACCCGCGCCGGCAACCTGGAACTGCCCGCCGTGGAAGTGGTGTGGTGGAACACCCATGAAGATCACTTGGAGCGCACCAGCCTGCCGGCGCGCACCGTGCAAGTTGCGATCAACCCGAGCCTGGCAGTGGACACGCCCGCCACCCCCACAGTCATCACCGCGCCTGACGATGAACGCCTGTGGCTGTGGCAACTGAGCACGTTGGTCCTTGCCTGCACGACCCTGCTGGGTTTTGGCCTGTGGTGGCGTGCACGTCGACAACCGGCCGTGCTACGCGCCGCGCAAACCGGCCCGAGCCCACGCACCTTGCTCGACGACCTCAAACGCGCCACCCAGGCCAACGACCCGCATGCCACCCGCCAGGCGCTCGACGCCTGGGCGCGGCAGCAACCGGAAACACTCGCGGATATGGCGGCGCGGTTTGTGCCGCTGTCGGATGCACTGGATGGGTTGAACGGCGCGCTGTACAGCGAGAGTGGGCATTTCTGGCTGGGTGAAGATCTATGGCGTGCGGTGAAGGCCATTCCGGTGGCTGAGCGCGAGGTGGACCCGGCGACGGATACCACCAGCTTGCCGCCGCTCTATCCCAAGTAACGCGGATCCAACCAACACCACAAAACCCTGTGGGAGCTGGCTTGCCTGCTCCCACAGGGGATCTAGCGTTTGATCGATAAGCTACCGATCCTCTCGGGTATGCCACAGGCGCAATAGATAGACAGTGGAATCCACTATCTCGTAACGCATTTCGTAATGACCGATCTGAATCCTGCGCACATCCCTGGGCTCGAACTCTTCCAGGCGTTCGCCGATACGAGGGTTAGCGAGCAGCGTCATGGGCGCAGCGGTAAGTTGCTGCACCGTTCGTGCAGCGGCGGGTTGATTGACCAATGCTAGAAACTCATACAGTCGGGCGAGGTCGGAAAGCGCTTTGGCCGTCCACTTCAACTCCATCAGCGCGGCACCGGCAATGGCGCATCGCCGCTGAGGCTATCAGCCCAGGCCTGGACTGCCTGGTGGTCAATCACGCGGCCAGCGTCAACATCGGCCAAGGCCTCGCGGGTCAGACGACTACGCTCTTCTTCCTGTTCAATCCAGGCAGACAGCGCCTGCTTGACGATCCAGTTTCTGGAGCGTTCCAGACGCTCTGCCATCAAATCGACCTTTTGGGCCAGTTGCTCGGGCACGTGCGCGGTGACAGACCTGGTTTTAGAGGGGGTGGCCATGTGGGACGACTCCTGATTGGTAGAGTTCTCTGGTGGCTTTAAGTATGCGCCACGACGCAGCAATCTTAATCAAAGTTAATCATAGTGAGTAACTGTACAACATCAACCGCCCTTGCGCCTGCTTACTCCACTGGCAAAGTGTCGCTCCGTCGCTGCGCAGCCGCGACCGCGACCGCGACCGCAGCGGGCACCATCCAAGGGATGAGCAGTGATCAGCACTTGATCAACAGCGCCAAAACACTCGCCGACCGAGCGCTGGACTGCCTGCATAGCGCATAGCCCCTGTGGGAGCTGGCTTGCCTGCAATAGCGGTGGGTCATCCAGCAGATTTTTCGAATGACACACCACCATCGCAGGCAAGCCAGCTCCCACACAGGTAAACTCCCCTCCTTTTCATCTCTTCAACGGAGTTCGCCTTGCGTCTGTTTCACACCTCCGACTGGCACCTGGGCCAAAACCTCCACGGCCAGGAACGCGACTTCGAACACGCCTGTTTTCTCGAGTGGCTGCTGGGTCAACTGAAAGCCCATCTGCCGGATGTACTGCTCATCGCCGGGGATATCTTCGACACGGTCAACCCACCGCTCAAGGCCCAGGAGCGTCTGTATGACTTCATCATCAGCGCTCACGAACAGAACCCCAAGCTGACGATTGTGATGATCGCCGGCAACCATGACTCCGGCTCGCGTATCGAACTGCCCGCGCCGTTGATGCGCCGCCTGCGCACTCATGCGCTCGGCCGCGTGTTGTGGCTGGATGACGGCCAACTCGACGCCGAACGCCTGCTGATCCCCCTGCCGGACGCCAAAGGCAAGATCGCCGCCTGGTGCCTCGCGTTGCCGTTCCTGCGCCCGGCAGAAGTGACCGGTGCGCACTTGGGTGACGACTACCTGCGCGGTATCGGCCAGGTGCATGAATGGTTGATCGCCGCCGCTAACGCCAAGCGCAAAAAAGGCCAGGCGCTGATTGCTATCAGCCATGCGCACATGGCCGGTGGTTCGGTGTCGGAAGACTCCGAGCGCAGCCTGATCATCGGCAATGCCGAGGCGTTGCCGGCCAGTCTGTTTGATCGAAGTGTCGCTTACGTCGCCCTCGGCCATTTGCACAAACCGCAGAAGGTCAATGGCGAGGAACGCATTCGCTACAGCGGCTCGCCGATTCCGCTGTCGTTTTCCGAAATCGGCTACAAGCACCAGATCCTCGACGTGACTTTCCAGGGCCAATGCCTGGTGAGTGTCGAGCCGCTGCTGATTCCGCGCTCGGTCGACCTGCAACGCCTGGACGCCGCGCCGCTGGCCGATATCCTCAAGGCCCTGGCCGAGTTGCCCGACGTCGACCTGCTGGCCGAAACCCAGCGCCACCCTTGGCTGGAAGTACGCGTACGCCTTGACGAGCCGCAACCCGACCTGCGCCAGCAGATCGAAAGCGCCCTGCAAGGCAAGGCCGTGCGCCTGGTGCGCATCGCCGCTGAATACGCAGGTAAAGGCAGCCGTGAAGACGAAGGCGACGACCGCCTGATCGAACTCGACCAGCTCACGCCCCAGGAACTGTTCAGCCGCGCCTGGCAGGACAGTTATGGCAGTGAAGTGGATGAACAGACTTTGAAGGACTTCGCCGTGCTGCTCCAGGAAGTGCAACAGGAGGATGAACAGCCATGAAGATCCTCGCTATCCGCTTGAAAAACCTGGCTTCATTGGCTGGCCCGTTTGAAATCGACTTTACCGCCGAGCCCCTGGCCAGTGCCGGATTGTTCGCGATTACCGGGCCGACCGGCGCCGGTAAAAGTACCCTGCTCGATGCCTTGTGCCTGGCGTTGTTTGGCGCCGTGCCGCGCCTGGGCGACACCGGCCAGGCGAAGATGCCGGATGCCGACAGCGACATTTCCATCGGCGACCCGCGCACCCTGCTGCGGCGTGGCACCGGTGGCGGTTACGCCGAAGTGGATTTCGTCGGCGTGAGTGGCCGTCGCTATCGCGCGCGCTGGGAAGCCAATCGCGCCCGCGACAAGGCCAGCGGCAAGTTGCAGAACAGCCGCCAGAGCCTGATCGACCTGGACAGCGACCAACTGCTGGCCAGCCAGAAAACCGAATACAAAACCCAGCTGGAACTGGCCCTGGGCCTCAACTTCGAACAGTTCACCCGCGCCGTATTGCTCGCGCAAAGTGAGTTCAGCGCCTTCCTCAAGGCCAACGACAACGAGCGCAGCGAACTGCTGGAAAAGCTCACCGACACGGCCCTGTATACCCAACTCGGCCGGCGCGCATTCGACAAGGCCAAAGAGGCCCGGGATGCGCACAAGCAGTTGCAGGACCAGGCGACCGGTGTGGTGCCGTTGGCGCCCGAGGCACGTGTGGAGCTGGATCAGCAGTTCGATGCTGCACAACAGCAACTCAAGACCCAGCAAGCCCAACTCAAGCAACTTGAACTTCAGCACACCTGGCTCAAGGAGCTGCGCGAATGGCAGGAACGCCAACTCGCCGCCACCGAACAACTGCAGCGTGCACAGGCCGAATGGGATAATCAGCGCCAGCAACGTGAAGACCTGGGCCGCCTGGACCAATTGGCGCCACAACGTCATCAGTTTGCGCGTCAGGCAGAAGTCAGCAACGTGCTTGCTCCGTTGGCCGCGCAGATTCAGTCGCATATCCAACAACAAGCCCAACTGCACACCCGCCAGGAGCAGGCCCAGCAGCAACAAGCCAGCGCACAAACTGCGTTGGCTGAAGCCCTGAAAAACCAAACTGATGCAGTGCCATTGCTGCGACAGGCGTTTGAAGAGCAAAGCACCCTCGCCCACTTGACCAAAGAGCTGGCCAAGCGCACCGAGGAAAAACAGCAGCACGAAAGCGCCTGCACCGAAGGCCAGGCCCAACTCACCGGGCTGCTGGAAAAACAGAGCCATGTCGCTGAACGCCTGCAACGCCTGGCGACCGAGCTTGAGCACAGCGCCGTCCTCGCGCCACTGAGCGATGCCTGGAGCGCCTACCGCGACCGTCTGCAACAGCTGATGCTGATCGGCAATCGCCTGAATAAGGGCCAGGCCGAACTGCCGCAATTGGAACAGCGCGCGACCAGCGCCGCCGAACAGTTCACTCAGCAACGCGAAGCCCTGGACCTGCTGTATCAGGAAGCCGGTGCCGAACCTCATGCCGTGGCCGAGCAGATCCAATTGCTGGCCAGCCTGCTGCAAGACAATCGCAAACAGCAACGCGCCTTCGAAGACCTGACGCGCCTGTGGGACAACCAGCAACAGCTGGACCAACACGCCGCCAGCCTGACGCAAAAGCTCACCGATGCCCAACAGCAACGCGAACAACTGAACCAGATCGGCCTGCAAACCAAGGCCGAGCTGACCGTTGCCGAACAGACACTGAACGTGACCAAACAACTGCTGGAACGCCAGCGCCTGGCCCGCAGCGCCAGCGTCGAGGAGTTGCGCGAGCAGTTGCAGGACGACCAACCCTGCCCGGTGTGCGGCAGCCACGAACACCCGTACCACCAGCCCGAAGCGTTGCTGCAAAGCCTCGGTCGTCATGACGAAAACGAAGAAGCCACCGCGCAGAGAGCCGTGGACAGCCTCAAGGAAAAACTCACCGAGTTGCGCGGCGAAGTGGGCGGTTTGATCGCCCAACAGAAGGAGTACCTGCAACAGCAGGAACACCTGGCGACGCAACAACAAGCACTCCAGCCAAGCCTGGATGCGCACCCGCTGGCCGCGTCGTTGCTCAACCAGGAAGCCGCCAAACGCAGCACCTGGCTTGAGCAGCAATTGGGCCAACTGAGCCAAAGCATCACTCAGGACGAACAACGCCAAAGCGCCCTGCTCAACCTGCAACAAAACGCCGGGCGCTTGCAGCAGCAGTTGCACGCGGCCCAGGAAGCCAGCCAGCAGGCCCGTCAATTGCTGGTCGATCAGCAACGCGAGCTGACCAGCGACCGTGAACGCCTCGACCAGGAACTGAGCGCCTTCGCCAGCCTGTTGCCCGCAGAAATCCTGGATGGTCTGCGCGCCGAGCCGGCTGCTACCTTCATGCAGCTGGACCAGCAAGTCAGTCAGCGCCTGGAACAGCTGGGTCACCAACGCGATGAGCTGGCCGAGCAACAAGAACGCCAACAGGCGATCGAGAAGGCACAGACCCACCAGCAACATCGTCAGCATCAGCTTGATGCGCTGATTCAGCAGGTCACCGAACTGACTGTCCAGCAACAGACGGCACAGGAAAAACTCAGCACGCTGCTCGGTGAACACACCAGTGCCGAACACTGGCAGCAACAGTTGGATCAGGCCGTGACCCAGTCACGCCAAAGCGAAACCGACGCCAACAAACACCTGCAAGAAATCCACAACGCCCTGATTCAACTGGCCGCCGACCTCAAGGCCCAGCAGGAGCGTGAACAGGCGTTGCTGGCCGAACAACAGGCCCTCGTCACGCGTATCAGCGAATGGCGCGCCTTGCATCCGGAACTCGACGACGCTGGCCTCACCCGCTTGCTGGCCTACGATGACGCTCAGGTCAGCCAATTGCGCCAACAGTTGCAGCACAGCGAAAAAGCCGTCGAACAGGCCAAGGTGTTGTTGCAAGAGCGCGAGCAGCGCCTCGCCGATCACCAGGCCCTGCACAATGGCAACCTCGCAGCCGAGGAGCTGGACAGCACCTTGGCTACGCTCAATCAACAACTGGCCGAGAGCGAGAAACACTGCGCCGAATTGCGCGCGCGCCAATCCGAAGACCAGCGCCGCCAGGACGCCAACCAGGCCTTTGCCGAGCAGATCGCCAAGGCCTATGACGAGTGGCAACGCTGGGCACGCCTGAACGCGCTTATCGGCTCGGCCACCGGCGATACTTTCCGCAAGATCGCCCAGGCCTACAACCTCGACCTGCTGGTGCACCACGCCAACGTGCAATTGCGCCAACTGGTACGGCGTTATCGCCTCAAACGCGGCGGCAGCATGCTCGGCCTGTTGGTGATGGACACGGAAATGGGCGACGAGCTGCGCTCGGTGCATTCATTGTCCGGCGGCGAAACCTTCCTGGTGTCCCTGGCGCTGGCGCTGGGCCTGGCGTCGATGGCCTCCAGCACATTGAAAATCGAATCACTGTTTATCGATGAGGGCTTCGGCAGCCTCGACCCGGAATCCCTGCAATTGGCGATGGACGCGCTGGATGGCTTGCAGGCCCAGGGCCGTAAAGTGGCGGTGATCTCCCACGTACAGGAGATGCACGAACGCATTCCGGTGCAAATCCAGGTCAAGCGTCAGGGCAATGGCTTGAGCACGTTGGAGGTCAAGTGAGCGAGGCGCTGCTGTATTCGTTCCGGCGCTGCCCCTATGCGATGCGGGCGCGGCTGGCCCTGCGCTACTCGGGCGTACCGGTGCGCATCGTCGAGGTGAGCCTCAAGGCCAAGCCCGCAGAAATGCTGGCGCTGTCGCCCAAGGGCACGGTGCCAGTGCTGAACGTTGACGGGCAGGTGATTGAAGAAAGCCTGGAAATCATGCAGTGGGCCTTGGCGCAGAACGACCCGGATAACTGGTTGCTGCAAGGCGACCCGGCCATATTCGCGTTGATTGCCGAGAACGACCAAGGCTTCAAGTATCACTTGAATCGATACAAGTACGCCGAGCGCTACCCGGAGCAGCCGATGGAGCATTATCGGGCCGGGGGTGAAGTGTTCCTGCAAAAGCTGGAAGCGTTATTGGCAGATCGGGATTACCTGATGGCCAACCACCTGACCCTGGCGGATGCTGCACTGGCGCCGTTTGTGCGTCAGTATGCCCATGTGGATCGAGTGTGGTTTGCCGGTACTCCGTACAAGCGGTTGCAGGCTTGGCTTGAGCGCTTTATGGACTCAGCGTTGTTCATCGCGGTGATGGCAAAACCCTGAATCCCGCGTCGCCTGCATCGCCCGCAACGCGCTTACTGCTGGGTTTTGTGATCCAGTGCGGCGTAGAAGTTGGCGCTTTGTTGCAGGTATTTCTGGGTGTAGGCGCTGGTGCTGGATTTTTTGCCGGAGACTTCCACGCTGGCCGCGGCTGGCAGGGCAACAGTGGCGGAAACAGCGGAAGCGGCGATGATGGAGAAGAGATTCAGATTCATGTCGGTAACCCTTGTGTTCGTTTGGTTGAGTGGCCGGGGAAGGCCTTGGAACCAAACTTACGCCCGAGGGCTAAGCCTTAGAAATGCTTTGAAACAGTAGCCGCTATTAATGGAATTAATAGAAAGGCTCAGGCCCCGCATGGCGGGGCCTGTGGCTTATTGACGCACCAGGAACTTGAGGTCGCTGGGCGCATCGATCGGCAATTTCTGCACGGTTTTACCCAGCAGGCCGGTTTTGGGATCGCGTTCGACCACCACGATTTCATTGCTTTTCTGATTGGCGATCAGCAAAAACTTGCCGCTCGGGTCCAGGCTGAACTCGCGCGGATGGTCACCTTCCACGGAACGGCGTTGCAGTTCCTTGAGGTGCGCGGTGGCGGGGTCGATGCTGAACACCAGCAGTTGATTGGCCGTGCCACGGTTGCTCAGGTACAGGAATTTGCCATCGCTGGAGGCGTGCAACGCGGCACCGGCCTTGTCGGCCACCGGTTGCCCGGCGGCGAAGTCCACCAACTGCGTCTGGGTCAGTTGGCCGTCCTTGTAGTCGAACACCGCCACCTGCGCGCTCATCTCGGTGGTCAGCCAGGCATGCTTGCCATCCGCACTGAACAGCAGATGGCGCGGACCGCTGCCAGGCGGCAATTCCACCGAGGCCGGGTTGGCCGGGGTCAACGGCAGCTCATGGTTGGCCTTAGGGTCGTAGTGGTAGGCAAACACCTTGTCCGCACCCAGGTCCTGCACAAACACGTACTTGCCATCCGGCGACGACACCACCGAATGCACGTGGTTGGACGCCTGGCGCTCAGGGTTGACGCGACTGGCCGGGTGCCCGCTCAGTTGCACCGGCGCCGACAGCTTGCCCGTGGCATCCACCGGCAGCGCCGCCAGGCTTCCGCCCGGATCTTCCAGCACCGAATAGTTGGCGACGAACAGGTAGCGTCCATCGGCAGCCACGCTGGAATGGGTCGGCTCATTGCCCAGGCTCTGCACCTGGTTGATCAACGTCAGCTGATGATTCTGCGGATCGATGCTGTAGCTGCTCACCCGCCCGACCGGGTCTTTCTGGCCTGGACCGTTCTCGTTGACCACAAACAGGTGCTTCTGGTCCTTGGAGATCGTCAGCCACGACGGATTGGCCGCCTTGGCCGCCAACACCGGCTGGCCTTGGAACTTGCCAGTGCGGCTGTCGAATTGCAGGCGATAGATACCTTCGCTGCTGCCGGCGGTGTAGCTGCCGACCAACAGCTCATAGGTGTCGGCCGGCGCGGCTTGCACCGACATGGCACCAACACTGCCCGCCATCAGCAGGGGCCAGAATTTACGCATCATCATCCGCTTCATCCTCGTCGTTATTGTTGTCGCCCTTGATCGCGCTCAGGCAGACCAGACGATGTTCACCGTCGTCGTTGCGCAAGAGCCAGCTTTGCAGGCTGTCATCAAAGATGGCGGCGTTCAGTTGTTCTGCACTGAAGTCCCAACGCTTGAGTTCCCGGCCGTCCATGCTTTCGATCAGCAAGTGCTGGTCGAACGTGAAGTCGAAGGCGTGCAGCCCGTTGATGATCAGCATGTCGCTGTCGGTCAGGGCGGTGCTCAGGTTGGGTTGCGAATCGGTCATGATGTGAAGTCACTGCGGGGGAAAAGACACATGATAGGTCAATTCCCCCGCGGTGCCTTGCGGCAATGGTCTAATCGATCAATGTGCGAAGAGTGAATTGCCCTTCTGCCCCGCCAGTTTCTCCGGCTTGATCAGGAACCGCGCCAGCGCCGGCAACAGCCACAGCGCCCCGAACATGTTCCACAGCAGCATGAAGGTGAGCATCAGGCCCATGTCGGCCTGGAACTTGATCGCCGAGAAGATCCAGGTGCACACACCGATCGCCAGGCACAAACCCGTGAACAGCACGGCCTTGCCGGTGGACTTGAGTGTCTGGTAGTACGCCTCTTGTAGCGGCAAGCCGGCGCGCAGGAAGCTTTCCAGGCGGCTGTAGATGTAGATGCCGTAGTCCACGCCAATCCCCACGCCCAGCGCCACCACCGGCAAGGTTGCCACCTTGACGCCGATACCCATGAACGCCATCAACGCGTTGCCCAGCACCGAGGTCAGCACCAGTGGCAGCACGATGCACAGGGTTGCCGCCCAGGAGCGGAAGGTGATCATGCACATGGTCGCCACGCACAGGTACACCAGGATCAGGATGGTCAGTTCTGACTCCTTGATCACCTCGTTGGTGGCCGCCTCGATCCCGGCGTTACCGGCGGCGAGGATGAACTCCAGGCCGTCCTTGTTGTTCTCCTTGGCGAAGTCCTGCACGGCATGCACCGCGCGATCGAGGGTTTCGGCCTTGTGGTCGTTGAGGAACACCAGCACCGGCGCCAGGGAGCAGTTGTTGTTGTACAAGCCATCGGCACGGGCGATGGAGTTGTTCAGCACATCCGGGTTACGCGACAGGGTTTCCCATTTCAGATTGCCCTCGTTCATGCCCTTGATCATTTGCTTGGACACGGTCACCAGCGAGATCGCCGACTGCACGCCCTCGGTGTTCTGCATCTTCCACATCAACTGGTCGATGGGCGCCATGGCTTCATAGCGCGAGCAGCCTTCGGCCTTGGTCTTGACCATCACCACCAGCACGTCGGAACTGGTGGAGTAGTTGCTGATGATGAAGTTGTTGTCTTTGTTGTAGCGCGAGTCCGGGCGCAGTTCCGGCGCGCCTTGGTCGAGGTCGCCGATCTTGAGGTTCTGGCTGTACCAGAGACCACCCCCAAAGGCGATCAGGGCCAGGAAGATCGAGACCGGTGCGACTTTCGGGCTGGCGAATTTCGACAGCATGCGCCAGAACGGGTGTTCGCGGTTCGCGTCTTTCTTGCTCTTGGCGATGGCGCGCTTGCTGATGCCGACGTAGGAAATCGCCACCGGCAGTAGGATCAGGTTAGTGAACACGATCACCGCCACGCCGATAGAGGCGCCGATGGCCAGTTCACGGATCACGCCGATGTCGATGATCAGCAGCGTGATGAAGCCCACCGCGTCAGCGAGGATCGCGATCATTCCCGGCAGGAACAGTTGGCGGAAGGTGCGGCGTGCAGCGGTCAGGGCGTTGTCCGCCTCGCTGGATTGCAGGGCGATACCGTTGATCTTCTGCACGCCGTGGGAAATACCAATGGCGAAGATCAGGAACGGCACCAGCATCGAGTAGGGATCCAGCCCGAAACCGGCGGCATGCATCAGGCCCAGTTGCCAGACCACCGCCACCAGAGTGGTGCTCAACACCGCAATGGTGCTGCGCAGGCAGTTGGTGAACCACAGCAGCAGGACCAGGGTAATACCGAACGCCACGCCGAAGAACAGCACCACCATGATCAGGCCATCGATCAGGTCACCGACTTTCTTGGCGAAGCCGACGATGTGGATCTGGACGTTGGGGTTCTGCTCCTGGAATTTGGTGCGGATCTTGTCTTCAAGTTCATGGGAGAACTTGCGGTAGTCGAGGGCCAGCAACTTGCCCTGATCCTGCGGGTCCGGGTAGGACTCCAGCAGCGGGATGTCGACGATGCTCGATTTGAAATCGTTAGCCACCAGGCGCCCGACCTGGCCCGACTTGAGCACGTTGTTGCGCAACTGATCGAGGCTTTCCGGCGAGCCGTTGTAGCTTTGCGGGATCACTTCACCGCCGGCAAAGCCCTCTTCGGTCACTTCGGTCCAGCGGACGCTGGGGCTCCACAACGATTTCAGGCCCGAGCGGTCGACGCCGGAGATGTAGAACACTTCGTCGTTGATCTGACGCAGGGTCTCCATGTACTCCTTGGTGAAGATGTCACCGTCCTTGGCCTCCACCGAGATGCGCACCGTGTTGCCCAGGTTCGCCAGGTCATTGCGGTGCTCCATCATCTTCTCGATGAAGGGGTGCTTGAGCGGGATCATCTTTTCAAAGCTGGTGGACGGGCGAATCAAGGTCGCCTGCCAGAACAGGAAAATGCTCACCAGCAGGCAAATCACGATCACTGCCGGGCGGTTGTTGAAGATCAGGCGCTCAAGAAAGGTCGCTTTATCGTTGTGATGACTGCTCATTCTTTCCCCGCCTTCTTATTGTTTTGTAGGTTCGGCGCCATCGGCTTTAGCGACGCGAACGCCCCCCTGCCCGGCCAGAATCAAGTTGCCATTGCCCGCCGCCGTGACGGACGACAGGGAAATCCGATCCGGACGGTTGAACACGCTGAAGGTCACGCCGTCGTCATGGCTGACCACTACGCTGCCGCCGTTGCCGACCACGACAATCGAGCCGTCCTCCAGCAAGGTCGCGCCGGACAAACCAAACTCCAGCGCTCCCCGCGCAGCGTTCAGTTCGACGGGCTCCCAGGTGCTGCCGAAATCCTTGGAACGGTACAGGTTGCCGCGCAAGCCATAGGCCAGCAGGGTTTGCGGCTGGGCGGTGCCGATCACGCCAAACAGCGAGCCCTCGTAGGGGCCTTCGATTTTCTCCCAGGTCTGGCCGTCGTCGCTGGAGCGGAACATGCTGCCCTGCTCGCCGACGATGAACAGCCCGGCGTCCTTGATATGGGCGATGGCGTTGAGGTGATACTGGTCTTCGTTGTCGAGGCGGTCGCTGACGTCTTGCCAGGTCTTGCCGCCGTCGGTGGTTTCGATCAGCGCACCGTAGGCGCCGACCGCCAGGCCGTGATTGGCATCGTTGAACCACACGTCGAGCAGCGGGGCTTCGCGTTTAAGATCCTGGTACTGCTGGGTCCAGGTGGCGCCGGCGTCGGAACTGGCAAGAATCTGCGCATCGTGGCCCACCGCCCAGCCTTGCTTGTCATCGACGAAAAACACCGCCGTGAGCAACTGTCGGGTGGGGACTTTGGCTTGGGTCCAGGTGCTGCCCTGGTCATCGGAATAGAGGATGTGCCCGCGATCACCGACCGCCACCAGGCGCTTGCCCGCGTGGACTACATCGATCATCAGGCCTTTGGCGGCCTTGGGGGATTCAATCGCAAACGAGGTATCGCTGGCGGCCTGGACGGCTGCCGGTAACACGACAGCGCCAAACAGCGAGAGCGCTGCGGCCAGCATCGCAACCCTGCGTGCGGCGCGTGGGCGGCAGACAACCCAACCCATGACAGGCTCACTCATAGACCTTTCTCCCATTTATTATTGTTATCGCTGCCTTCCGGGGCCTTGAAACCTGCAATCTAGAGCGCCTGGAGGAAGCAGGGGCCATCCTATCGGGCTTTCGAATCGTCTGACAATCGGCGCTACGTTATCTTTTGTTAACTGAGCCCCTTTCGTCAGCGCCTGAATATAGCTGCATTCGCGGGGCTGATTGCCGCAGCATCAATGAATTTTTATTCCATCTATTGAAATATGGGAATATTTATTCCATTAATAGCCTTCCTGAAAACAATAATCCAAAGGACCACGGCGATGCGTGAACTCGGAATCGGCTTGATCGGCACAGGCTTTATGGGGCGCGCCCACGCCCTGGCCTTCAATAACGCCCGCGCGGTATTCGAGCTGCCGGTACACCTCAAGCTGGCAGCACTGGCCGACGCCGACACCGAGCGCGCACAACGCTGCGCCAAGGACTGGGGATTTGCCCAGGCCCATAGCGATTGGCAGGCGTTGATCAATGACCCCAACGTCGACGTAGTGGCCATCACCACGCCCAACCATTTGCACTACCCCATGGCCATGGCGGCCATCGCGGCGGGCAAGGCGGTGTACTGCGAAAAACCCCTGGCCGTGAGCCTGGAACAAGCCGATGCCATGCGCCGCGCCGCCAGTACTGCGGGCGTGGTGACGCGGGTGGGCTACAACTACCAGCACAACCCGATGATCACGCTGGCGCGGCAGATGGTTGCCAGCGGCGAGTTGGGCGAGATCATCAGCTTCCAGGGCGAGTTCAGCGAAGATTTCATGGCCGACCCGGCCTCACCATGGTCATGGCGCTGCGAAGTCGAGCATGCCGGCGGCGCCCTGGCGGACCTGGGCAGCCACTTGCTGTCGATGGCGCGTTATCTGGTAGGCGACGTGGTGAGTGTGTGTGCCGACACCCAGACCGTCCACGCCCGACGACCTGCCGTCAAAGGCAGTGCGCAGTTGAAACCCATCGCGGTGGATGACCAGGTGCACGCCCTGCTGCGCTTCGCCAATGGCGCGCGTGGAACGGTGAGCAGCAGTTGGCTCAAGCAGGGGTACAAAAACCACCTAAGTTTCGAAATCAGCGGGACCCGTGGCACCTTGGCATTCGATCAGGAGCGCTTGAATGAATTACAGGTGTGTCGCGTCGGCCAGGACGGTTTCCAGCGTTTGCTCGCAGGCCCTGCCCTGCCCGGTTATGCGGCGTTCAGCCCGGCGGCGGGGCATCAGTTGGGCTACAACGAGTTGAAGACGCTGGAAGTTCAGGAGTTGATTCTGGCGTTGGCGGGTCAAGGTGCGGATGGCACTGACTTTGACGCAGCGTGGGAAGTTGAGCGGTTGGCGACGGCGATTCGCGTGGCGGCCAAAGAAGAACGCTGGGTACACGTCGAAGAGGTTTAACAGCCCCGAAACTTGTGGTGAGCGAGCTTGCCTCGCGCGGGGCAAGCCCGCTCACCACAAAAAGCAAAGTCTAGCGCAGTGCTCGGCGCAGGACTTTGCCCACGGTGGTCTTTGGCAGCTCAGTAGTGCGGAACTCCACGTACTTCGGCACCTTGTACCCCGTCAGGTACTCCCGGCAATGCGCAAGAATCTGCTCCTGGGTCAAGTTCGGGTCCTTGCGCACCACGATGATCTTGACCTTCTCCCCGGTCACGCCATCTTCCACGCCAATCGCCGCCACTTCGGCCACACCAGGATGCAGCGCCACCACGTCCTCGATTTCATTGGGGTACACGTTGAAGCCGGAGACCAGGATCATGTCCTTTTTCCGGTCTACCAGGCGGATAAAGCCGCGCGCGTCCATCACGCCGATATCCCCGGTCGACAACCACCCTTCGGCATCCAGCACCTCGGCAGTGGCCTCCGGACGTTTCCAATAGCCTTGCATCACTTGCGGCCCGCGCACTTGCAGTTCGCCCTGCTCGCCAACCTCAGCCAACTCACCGTTTTCGCGGATAAACCGCACCCAGGTCGAGGGCAATGGCACGCCGATGCTGCCGGTGAATTCCATCTCGCGCATGCGCGCAATGTTGATCGGGCTGATGCTCACCACCGGCGAACATTCGGTGAGGCCGTAGCCTTCGATGATCGGCAGCCCGGTGACTTCCTTCCAGCGCTTGGCCACCGCCGTGTGCGTGGCCATGCCGCCCGCGATCACCATGCGCAGGTCGGAAAAGTCACGTGCGCAGAATTCCTTGTTCTCGAGCAGGCCGTTAAACAAGGTGTTGACCCCGGCAATCCCGTTGAAGCGCTCCTTGCGCAGGATCATCTGCACGCGCTTCACGTCCCGTGGGTTGGCGATCAGGATGTTGCGCCCGCCCAGGCACATGAACATCAGGCAATTCACCGTCAGGGAAAAGATGTGGTACAGCGGCAACAAGGTGACGTTGGTTTCCTGCTTGTCCTGGTCCAGTTGGTCGCCAACCCAGGCCTTGGCTTGCAGCAGGTTGGCGATGATATTGCGGTGACTGAGCATCACGCCCTTCGCGTCGCCGGTGGTACCGCCGGTGTATTGCAGGAAGGCCAAGTCGTCGAGGTGCATCTCCACCGGGAAATGAGTGAGCGCCCGCCCCTGTTTCAGCACCTGGTTGAAGCGTAGCGCGCCGCGCAGGTTGAACGCCGGCACCTGCTTTTGCACGCGGCGCAGGATGAAGTTCATCGCTGCCCCTTTGAACGTGCCGAGCAAATCGCCGATGGCCGCGATCACCACACGCTTGACGCTGCTGCCGGTGATGACTTTTTCCAGGGTGTGGGCGAAGTTCTCGAAGATCACCACGGTTTCCGCGCCGCTGTCCTTGAGCAGGTGCTTGAGTTCATGGGAGGTGTACAGCGGGTTGACGTTGACCACCACCGCGCCGGTCAGGATCGTGCCCAACAGGCAAATCGGATACTGCAAGCAGTTGGGCATCATCAGCGCCACACGATCGCCTTTCTTGACGCCTTGCCCCTGCAGCCAGGCGGCGAAGGCATAGCCTTGCACCTGCCAGTCGGCGTAGGTCATTTCGGTGCCGATGCTGACGTACGCCACTCGCTCGCGAAATTTCTCCAGGTGCTCCAGGAACACCTCGCGCAGCGACGGGTATTCCTCGATAGCGGCGTCGATATCCGCCGGGACGCCGGGCAGGTAAGCGTTCAACCAGATCCGTTCGGTGTGTTCCAGGCTTACAGCGTTCATGGCAGTCTCCTTGTTGTTGTTTTTGATAGAGCTACTTTTCGACGATGGCGGTAATGCCCAGCCCGCCCGCCGCGCAGATGGAAATCAGGCCGCGCCCGCCGCCGTTCTCATGGATGATCTTGGCCAGCGCCGCCAATTGCCGGCCTCCTGTGGCAGCAAAGGGATGGCCACAGCCCAGTGAACCACCGTTGACGTTCATCTTCGCGCGATCGATGGTGCCCAGAGGCGCTTCCAAGCCTAGGCGCTCGCGGCAATAATCGGGGTCTTCCCAGGCCTTGAGCGTGCACAACACCTGGGCCGCAAAAGCTTCATGGATCTCGAAGAAGTCGAAGTCATCGAAGCTCAGCCCTTCGCGCTTGAGCATGCGCGGCACCGCATAGGCCGGAGCCATCAGCAGGCCCTCGGTGCCGTCGACGAAATTCACCGCCGCCGTTTCGCCGGTACGCAGGTAGGCCAGCACCGGCCAGCCGTTGGCAACCGCCCACTCTTCACTGGCCAGCAGCACCACCGAGGCGCCGTCGGTCAGGGGCGTGGAGTTGCCGGCTGTGAGGGTGCCGTTCTGGCGGTCGTAGGCTGGAGATAGGCCAGCGAGCTTTTCCAGGCTGGCATCGGCGCGCAGGTTGTTGTCCCTGGCCAGGCCGCGATGGGGGCTGATCAAGTCGTCGAAGAAGCCGCGCTTGTAGGCCGCATCCAGGCGCTGATGGCTGGTGAGGGTCAACTCATCCTGGGCCAGGCGCTTGATCTGCCAGCGCTTGGCCATTTCTTCGCAGTGTTCGCCCATGGACAGGCCAGTGCGCGGCTCGCCGTTGCGCGGTAACAGTGGTTTGAAGAACATTGAGGGCCGGACCTTGAGCAACGTCTTCAACTTGTCGCCCATACCCTTGGCACGATTGGCTGCGAGCAACGTGTGACGCAAGGACTCATTGATACCGATGGGCGCGTCAGAGGTGGTGTCGGATCCGCCCGCAATGCCCACCTCGATCTGCCCGAGGGCAATCTTGTTCGCCACCAGCAAGGCGGCTTCCAGCCCGGTGCCGCAGGCTTGTTGCACATCGTAGGCCGGCGTATCCGGCGACAAGGTGGTGGACAGCAACGACTCACGGGCCAGGTTGAAATCCCGCGAGTGCTTGATCACCGCCCCGGCGGCAAACTCACCGAGGCGTTGGCCGTGCAGGTTGTAGCGGTCGACCAGACCTTGCAACGCGGCGACCAGCAGGTCCTGGTTGCTGTCGTGGGCGTACACCGTGTTGGAGCGAGCAAACGGGATGCGGTTGCCGCCGATGATCGCGACGCGGCGGACCGGGGCCGGGTTGAAGCTGTAGTCACTCATTCCAGGTTCTCTTTCCAGATGAAAAGGCCACGCATATGGGGTTTGTCGCCGGCGAAATTGCGCACTTCGAACTCGCGGCGCGGGCTGGTCACCGGATGACTCCACAGCGCGACCTGACCGGGCAGGAAGATCGGCAGCTTGAAGTCACAATGGGCCTCGGCCTGGTCCAGGCCACTGGGCGGTTGCTGGGCGGCGAGCGCACGGCCCAGGGTCCACATGCCATGGGCAATAGCACGGCGAAAGCCGAACAGCTTGGCGCCGATCACCGAGGTGTGAATCGGGTTGAAATCCCCTGACACCTTGGCAAAACGCCGGCCCAGGTCGGCGGGCAACACCCAGCGCTGCGTGCGCAGCAAGCCCGCCTCCTGCAAGGGCAACACGTCACCCCACGGTTCGCCAACCGGGTCCTTGACGTCCCGGCGCAGGTACAGGCTGTCGCTTTCCCACACCAGCGTGTCGGCACCGTAGGCACGGGTGGCGATGCTCAGCGCCTGGCCCTTGGGATGGGCGACCCAGCGCTCGCAATACACCTCAATGCGCAACGCCTGGTCTTCGTGCAAGCGCTGGTGCTGACGGATGCGATTGGCCAGGTGCACCATACCGCTGGCCGGGTACGGAAAGCTGGGGCGAGTCAGCAGCATCAAGTGCAAAGGGAACGCCAGCACATGGGGATAGGACAGCGGCACCCCCTGCTCGCGGCGAAAACCACAGGCACGACCATAGGCGGCGATGTCGGCGGCAGACAACGCCACTGCCGAACGCACCAGGCGTTCCGTGGGCAGTACAGGCGCACCGTCAAGCTTGGGCTTGCGCAAGGCGCGCACGCCGTCCAGCAGCAAGCGGGTGCGTGAAGGCGGCGGATCAATGATCTGCGTCACGTAGTCCATGGCTCAGGCTCCCAGCAGGCTTTGGCCGCACACCCGTACGACTTGGCCGTTGACCCCGCCGGACGCCGGATGCGCCAGCCAGGCGATAGTTTCGGCCACGTCGATCGGCTGCCCGCCCTGGGACAGCGAATTCATGCGCCGCCCAGCCTCACGGATCATCAGCGGGATCTTGGCGGTCATCTGGGTTTCGATAAACCCCGGCGCCACCGCATTCACCGTCACTTGCTGTGCCGATGCACGCGGTGCCAGGCCCTGCACCAGGCCGATCACACCGGCCTTTGAGGTGGCGTAATTGCTTTGTCCGAGGTTGCCGGCGATGCCGGAAATCGACGAGACACAGACAATCCGTCCTCCAGGATTCAGGCCTTGGCTATCCAATAACGCATTGCTGAGCTGCAAAGGCGCTTCGAGGTTCACCGCCAGTACGCTGCGCCACGCGGCCTCGGTCATTTTGGCGATGGTTTTGTCACGGGTGATCCCGGCGTTGTGCACCACCACGTCAAAGGCGCCGTAGTGGCTGACATGGGCTTGTAGCAGTGCGGCTGCGTCCGTCGCGGTGATGTCCAGGGGCAGCGCCGAACCGCCGACGCTGTCCGCCGCCTGTTGCAATGCCGCCTGGGCCTGGGGCACATCCACGCACACTACGTGCGCGCCGTCCCGCGCTAATACCTGGGCAATCGCCAGGCCGATGCCACGGGAGGCGCCGGTGACCAGGGCACGACGTCCGGCGAAGGGTTTGTCCCAATTGACCGTGACTGGGCCGTCCACGGTTTTTTCCAGGCGCACCACCTGCCCCGACACATAGGCCGAACGGCGCGACAGGAAGAAACGCAAGCTGCTGTCCAGCGCGTCTTCAGCTCCCGGCGCCACGTAGATCAACTGCACAGTGATCGCCCTACGCAGCTCCTTGGCCAGCGAGCGCACCAAGCCTTCAAGGGCGCGTTGGGCGATGGCCTGGGGTAAATCCTGGCAATGTTCCGGCGCGGTGCCGAGCACCACCACGCGGCCGTGGTGGCCAAGGCGCTTGGCGTTGGCGTGGAAGAACACATACAGCTCGTCCAACTGTTGCAGGTCGACCACGGCGCTGGCGTCAAATACGGCGCCCTGCACTTTCACCGTAGACGGCGCCTTGAGCGTGGCCGGGGTGGCAATGACGGTGTCCGTTGCCGCGAAGATCCGCTGCACCTCGTCGGCCAGGCGCCCTGCCCCGGCGACGATCACCGGGTTGACCAAGCCCTGCTGGCCGCGGCGGTAGCGTTGCAATGGCAAGGGTTGCGGCAAGCCGATGGCCTGGGCCAGGCGACGGCCCCAGGCGGAATTGACGAAAGAAAGGTAGCTGTCACTCATAGGTAGTTCTACTCACAACGCTGTCTTGGCTGTAAACCCGATCAGTGTGGGAGCGGGCTTGCTCGCTCCCACATTTGGACCGTGTTTCTCCTAATTGACCGAGGCGTTTTCACCTTGGGCGGTTCGGCGCTTTGGCACAGGCTCCAGCGCTTGCTTGCGCTGCTGCAACGCCTCCAGCAAGCCGAAGTCCTGCGGAAAGTCATCTACCTGGATGCCGTGGTCGGCGTATTCCACATAACGGCCGAGCAAGGTGTCCTCGTCATCGCTGATCAAGTCCAGCGCGCGCGCCTTGACACGCCAGGCGGTGAAGGCTGTGGCGGAGATCGGCATGGGTTCGATCACGCCTTGCTTGACCGCGGGCTTGAGCCGGGCATCGATCAGCTCGACCTGCGGCAGCAGGCGGAAACCCAGTTCGCCGTAGGCCAATTTGTCGATTTCCGGACGTGGGATATAGGAATTGGCCAGCAAGCGGTCGCGGGTTTCGCCCGGTGTCTGCACCACCTCGGCCACTTGGGCCAGCAGACGATCCGAGGGTTTGCGCAGTGGGATACCGAACGGGAACGTCAGGCCACGCAACACCGCTGCGGCAGGTTTCGACGGGTAGTTATCGAGCACTTCCGCCAGCGCTTCGTGGGCCCGCAGCAACGCGTCCTGGGCCGCCCAGTGCACCAGTGGCAGATCCGCCTGGGGCCGGCCATCGTCCTCAAAACGCTTGAGCACGCAGGACAGGATGTACAGCTGCGACAGAATATCGCCCAAACGCCCGGTGATACTTTCCTTGCGCTTGAGGGCACCGCCCAGCACGCCCATGGAAATGTCCGAAATCAGCGCAAGCACCACTGACAGACGATTGGCCTGGCGGTAGTAGGACGCCAGCGCCGGGTCGGTCTTGGTCGGGGCAGAAATCAACCGCCCTCCTGTCAGGGAATGCACCGCAGCACGGACGGTATTGGCCAACACAAAGCTCACGTGGCCGAACATGGCGCTGTCGAAGGCTTCCAGCGCTTGACGTTTGTCCGGATTGCGCGCCGCTTCCATCTCACGGAATACATAGGGATGGCAGCGGATCAGGCCCTGACCAAAGATGATCAGGCAGCGCGTCATGATGTTCGCGCCTTCCACCGTAATGGCAATGGGGCTTTGCTGGTAGGCACGGGCCAGGAAGTTGTTGGGGCCCATGCAGATGCCCTTGCCGGCCACGATATCCATGCCGTCATTGACGATGATCCGCGCACGCTCGGTGACGTGGTACTTGGCGATCGCCGAGATCACCGACGGTTTCTCACCCGCGTCCAGGGACGCTACCGACACCTTGCGCACCGCATCGCAGGCATACAGATGTCCAGCCATGCGCGCCAAGGGCGCCTGCACACCTTCGAATTTGCCGATGGGCAGGCCGAACTGTTTGCGCATCGCGGCATAGGCGGTGGTGCCACGCACCGCCACCTTGCCCAGGCCGACGTTGGCCGACGGCAGGGAAATAGCCCGGCCGGCTGCCAGGCATTCCATCAACATGCGCCAGCCGTTGCCGACTTGTTCGCGGCCGCCAATCACCCATTCCAGTGGGATGAATACATCCTTGCCGGTGGTAGGACCGTTCTGGAAAACGGCATTGAGTGGCCAATGGCGGCGACCGCTGTTTACCCCCGGATGGGACGTCGGGATCAACGCACAGGTGATCCCCAGCGAGCCGGGCTGGCCAAGTAAGCCATCCGGGTCTTCGGCGCGAAACGCCAGGCCGAGCACCGTGGCAATCGGGCCCAGGGTGATGTAGCGCTTGTCCCAGGTCACGCGGAAACCCAGGACTTCCTGGCCTTCATGCTGGCCTTTGCAGACAATGCCCAGGTCAGGAATCGCCCCGGCATCGGACCCCGCATACGGGCTGGTCAGGGCAAAGCACGGGATGTCTTCACCCCGCGCCAAGCGCGGCAGGTAGTAATTGCGCTGGGCATCGGTGCCGTAATGCAACAGCAGCTCGGCCGGGCCTAGGGAGTTAGGCACCATCACCGAAATGGCGGCCGCCGAGCAACGCGTCGACAGCTTCATCACCACCTGCGAGTGCGCGTAGTGGGAGAAGCCTTTGCCGCCGTATTGCTTGGGAATGATCATGCCGAGGAACCCGGCATCCTTGGTGTACTGCCAGCCTTCGGGCGACATGTCTTGCCAGACCTGGGTGGTTTCCCAGTCGTTGGCGATATCGCACAGGGTTTCGACTTCGTTGTCGAGGAAGGCTTGCTCTTCAGCGCTCAGGCTGGCCGGCGCGGCTTGCAGCAGGCGCTGCCAGTTGGGCTTGCCGCTGAACAGCTCGGCATCCCACCACACGGTGCCGGACTCGATGGCGGCGCGTTCGGTGTCGGACATAGCCGGCATGATCGTACGAAACAAGCCCAAGGCCTTGCTGGTCAGCAAGGTACGGCGCAGGGGTTTGATCGTCATCAACAACGCGGGAGCGACCACCAGTACCGCCGCGACTGTGGCGCCTAAACCGGCCACCACGTTGAACAGGTAACCCGCCGCCAGCCAGATCAGGCCTGCACCCAACCAATGAAGGGCAGCGGCTTGTCGATACGCCAGGGCAATCGCAGCTGCGAAACCCACCAATAACCAGATAACCATGGAGATACCTCTACTCGATTCAGGGTACGGCCTACGTGCGCCAGGTCGGATGACATGCGGCGTAACGCCACACTACAAAATTCGAAAACTATATTCAAATTTTGTTTTGAAATTATTATTTAATACGTGCGCAAAAAAAGGGCGGCTGAGCGGGCCGCCGGGTCAACCAGTCGAGAAAACAGCGCCTGGCCTGAGCAGCCAGGGCTATTGAGCGCAAGATACTCAGTAGAACAAAGGACGAACTGCAGGGTTAAGGCAGCAAGATGCGCTTGGTGCCTTGACCCCATATCCTACTTAACCATCAGATTAACCATCAGAACGCGTAAGTGGCCGACAGACTGACCACGTCGCCCGACGACTCGGCTTTACCGTCAAGGCTAGCGCCCCCCAGGCGATCAACGTTTTTGGTCTTCAACTTGACCTCCTGAACGAACTGGTGGGAATAGGCGACGTCAAGGCTCAAGCCCTTCACCGCTTTTACGTCATAGCCAGCACCGAGTGACAGGAAGGTGCGATCGCCATCTGGAATCCGCGGGTCACGGGTTGAATTGCGGGTGGGCGTCTGGTCAATGGCTACGCCAGCACGCAGGGTCAGCTCATCGGTGGCGCGGAAGTCGCCGCCGACCGAATACATCCACGTGTCTTTGTAGTTGTAAGGAATAGAAACGATCTCGATATCACCAGACTTCAGCGTGAGATCCTTGAACGATGACCACTGCGTCCATACCACGCTCGCGCCCAGGGTTAAGCGATCGTTGAATTGGTGAACCCAGTCAAAACCGGCGGTGGCAGGAATATCCAATTGGGTGCTGGCGTGGGCACCGTCGGGGAACAGTTTGAGGCCCGGATAAGCCACTTCAACCAATGTGCCATTCCCACCAATCGGGCTAGGTTGGGTCATCAACGCATAGTTATAGGCATCCGCACGAATATTGTACTTGCCCGTCATCTTGTTTTTGATCTTGGCGTGATAGTTGAGGCCCAGGGTATCTCTATCAGTGGGTTTCCATGTCACACCGGTAAACCAGCCCGTCGAAATATTGTCGACCTTGACTCGCATCAACGCGCCGCCGACACCTGATGGCAACTGCACGCCATTGAGTTCAGGACTCGTGGAATTGGACGCCGCCGAAAACAAATCGATGTTCTGGCTAACAAAACCTTTGCTGTGCTGAACGATCAGGCCGCCACCAATGGAAAACTGATCAGTGACCTTGAACGAAAGAGAGCCTGTCAGCCCGACGGTTTCGATTTTGGTATCTACCGCAAAATCACGAAATTTGGAGTCTTCGTTCCATGTCGAACGCATGCCTTGGGGCACTACCTGGCTTAAACCAAACGCGAAGCGGTCTCCAAGCGGCATCACCATGAATCCGGTCGGCAACCAAGCAGTGAAACCACCTTGCCCACCATCATTGTTGTTCACCACGGCCGCCGGGACGTCGGGAAAACCATTGTCCCCAATCGGAATATTGGCGACGGGGTCACCTTTATAATCGTTGGCACTGCCCTTGTACTTGATCTTGATGCGCGCGTAGTCAACCGTAAATTGCGCAACATTGTGTTCTACAAAAGCCATTGCCGCCGGGTTGTTGTAAGCAGAACTCGGGTCATTTTTGAACAGCGAACCGCCGGCAAATGCCCTCCCCCAACCAGGTGCGCCATAAGTAGGCGTGGAGAAACCGCCGGCGTGTACAGGCGTGGCGACCATCACCCCTCCCATTAGCGCCAATCCCAGCAGAACCTGTACCTGTTGTTTCTTATTATTCATACGGCACTCCTTATTGTTATCTCACTGAACCGGCCCCAGCCGACTGAGGGTGCTGCTTGGTTTTTCCTGATGGTTATTTGTTAAATGCACGGCGCTACAAGGGACATCTGTTGCCCTGAAACAAGCGCCTCACCCGAGGCGCTTGTCTTTTTACGGGTGATCAGCCCTTCATTCTCGAGCGAACATCAAGGGATGATGGTCAGCGCCGGCGATGGGGTCACGCTCAGGCTTACAACTGTGCAACTGCCACTAAGGTTCTGATTGCTCGCGGTCAGCGCAGACCCGTTGTAACCCACATTGATGGTGCTCGGACCACAGTTGGAGGCGGGGTAAAGGAACGAGCTGGCAATGGTGTAGCCGACGTTCGAAACGGTTCCGGACAACACACCGTTAGGACCGGTCGCGGTCAGGGTCCACGGCAAGCCCGTGATCTGTGGCAGGTTGCACAGGCCCCCACCAGAAACGGTGACGGTATTGATTTTTGCTACACCGGCACCGTCAACCCGGCCCGCGAAAGTTGCGGTGCAGTTGACGGCCGCCTGGAACGAGGAAGGCGACTTCACCGTGATTGTGCCGGGCGCGGTAAAGTTGGTATTGATTGGCGTAATACTATATGCATTCGCCATCGAAGCAGCACCCATGCAAACAGTCAAAGCAGTCAACGACACGAGGGTTTTCAAGCTTTTCATTGTTTTTCCTCACATGTTATGGCGAAGTCATTTCGCCAGGGGTAATGGCCATGAACGAGAGGTCACGGTGAAACTGCAGAACTTCCCTTTCCAGCCAAATTTCAATTCAATTACCGAAACACCATCTAACGCTTATTCAACAACTTTGAAGTTCGGCGGCATCTTGATCGACACCGTCTTGATCTTGCAGTCTTCGCCGATCGGGACATTGGCGGCTTCCAACTTGCCGGTGGCGTTATCCCAGGTACCGTCGGCGGTCGAGGGGCCGCACTTGCCGCCGAGGCCGAATGCATGCACATCGACGCTGATCTTCGACATGGAGCCGCTCTTGGTGTCTTTGGCTACTAAGATCCATGGCAAGTTGGTGGCTTCGACCCGGCTGCACTTGAGGCCACCGTCGAATTCAACTTTGTCGACGTTCACTGATGAACCATCGGCGGCGACCTTGCCGGCCACCTTGATGGTGCAGTCGGCACTGATCAGCGCGCCTTTGGAAAAGCTGATGGGCCCCTGGGCGGTAAACGCACTGCCGGCGGGTTCGATGCGCGCTGCCTGGGCCTGGTGATAGGCGATCAGGCCCAGCGCAGCCAATACGATATGTGTGGTGAATTTGGCAGGTGCTTGCATGGTGTACGTCCTTCCCTTTAATTATTTTTGTTCGGGTCAAACAACTTTCTGGCAACCGATCTGGAAAATCCCGGGCGATAGAGGCCTGCGCGGCACGCAGGCCCCGAGTACGCAAACAATGTGTTACATGAACTTAAAACGGTTTGGCGCTGTTGCTGTACTTCTCCAGGTACTTCAACCGTTGTGAAGGTTGAAGATTTGTAAGAGTGATATCCCCGGCATAATGATTCAGTACACGATGGTCCATGCGGCGGCGCCACAAGTACGGCACATACGCCCAGACAATCATGCTCGCGTAGCCATAGGGCAGTTGCGGCGATTCATCAAAGTGGCGCAACGACTGGTAACTACGGGTCGGATTGGCATGGTGATCAGAGTGCCGTTGAAGTTGGAACAGGAAGATATTGGTAACAATACGGTTGCTGTTCCATGAATGCCGTGGCGAGCAGCGCTCATAACGACCATTGGGCAACTTCTGGCGTTTAAGTCCGTAGTGTTCGACATAGTTCACTACTTCCAACAGCGAGAAACCGTAGATGCCTTGGATGATCAGGAACGGCACAACCGCCCATCCAAGCCAGGCGATCATCGCCCCCCACAACACCACGCTGTACATCCAGGCGCTCAGCACACCGTTTTGCCAGTGCCAGGCCGGCAGGTCGAGCTTGCGCAGACGTTCGCGCTCCAGGTTCCAGGCCGAGCGGGCACTGAACCAGACCGAGCGTGGCAGGAACGCCCAGAAACTCTCCCCCAGCCGCGAACTGGCAGGATCTTCTGGCGTGGCAACACGTACGTGATGGCCACGGTTATGTTCGGTGTAGAAGTGCCCGTAGAAGGTCGGGGCCAGGGTGACCTTGGCCAGGAACACTTCCAGCGCATTGGGTTTATGCCCCAGCTCATGGGCCGTGTTGATCGCGATGCCAGTTGCGGCGCCGGTCGACATGGCCATGCCCAGGTAAGTGAACCAACTCACTTCGCCATGCAGTTGAGTGCGTGCAGTGATGTAGCTGGCGGTATGGGACAACCAACTCGACGGCTCCAGGTTCGCGGTGGCCTGCAACAGCCCACCCTGGATGATCCAGTCGATACCGCCAGCGGCGAGCCAACCCGTAATCAGTACCGACGAGATGACAAACAGCACGCCGGTGTAGACGATCCAGCGGTAGTAACTTTGGGATTCAAGGTGGCTGACGGCTGATTCGGGCGGGTTGCTCACGTCTTCACCGAGCAGGCCGTCAATCAGCGGGATCAGGCCGAAGATCACCAATACACCGACCCACCAGAGTTGCTGGATACCGGTGGTAATGGCCAGTGCGCCAGACAACAAAGGGGTGGCCAGGGGCATGATGCCCAACCACCACAGGTGACGCTTGCCGTCGGTCCATACGCTTGGAGCTGCCAGTGTCTGATTCATGGCAGCCACCGATGCTGGGAAGCGGAAAACAGGTTCAGGGAGCGTTGACTGCTCCAGGAAATCAACCATGCGATAAAAGACGTTTTTTTCATTTTTATTCGCTCTTAGGCATTTCAAAAATCATTTCAAAATAAACATTGAAATATTTTTTTAAAGAAATAGCGCGGAATCGTTAGGTCGTCAACTACTTTTTCGAGGCCTTTTCTACGTGACTGGGCAGTCTCTTTTTCAGCCGCCTGGTCAGGTCTCTAGGGCAAGCATTTCGGACGGTACAACCCGCAGTGGACGACACGGTTATTTGCTTGCCAACGCAAACGGCGGATGCAGGATCGCAGCGGTTGGCGCTGGCCGCGCACGCTTGGCCAACTGTTGCACCGCCTCCACCACCCGCGCGGTGGCGGTGATCGGCAACATGTGCCCGCGTCCCTCCACCACCTGCAGCTTCAGGCCTGGGACCTTGTCGGCCAGGGCCTGGCCGTGTTTGCGAAAGTCCAGGACCTTGTCCTGCGCGCCATAGATCAGGCTGATGGGCAACGTTAATTGCGGGTAGCGCTTGACCATGTCCGGCAGGGCGTCATTGACCAGGCAGATCTCGCTGGACGCGGCATAGAAGTTGTCGGGGCGCATGCCCAGCAGGCCACCTCCACGGGTGGCGAAATCGTCAGGGGCATTGTCTGGTGCGAACACCCCCTTGACCACCGCACGGCGCGTCAACAGGCCAATGGGCACCGTGAGGGTGTGAGACACCCAGCGCCGCAGCCAAGCCGGTCGCACCGCCAGTGACCAGAACACCACGGGCAACGTGGGTTGAGGATGGGTCAGTGGCGCCACCAATACCAACCCCGACACCGCATGGGGATGGTCGAGGGCCAGCGCCAGGGAAATCGCACCGCCCAGGGAATGCCCCAGCACCATGGGTTTATCCAGGCCGAGCGTATTGATAAAGGCCGCCACCTGACGCGCCTGGGCCGGCAGGTCCGCAGCGGTGCCTTTGTGGCGCGTGGAATATCCTGACCCAGGACGGTCAAGCGTGATGACACGGAAGTGTTCACGCAACTGCCCGGACAGTGCATACGTCAGGTTGCGACTGCTGCCCATCAACCCGTGAATCATCACCAGCGGTGGGCCCTTACCCTCTTCGTAGTAATGAAAGCGCTCGCCATCCACCTCCAGAAAGCGCCCGTTGCTCGGAACGGCGGCTTCAATGCGCCGTTTCATCCACGCGCTGAATCCCCATAAAACGGCGCTCGCGCCTATCAACACAGCCGCAGCGATAACCCATTCAACAGCCATAGCTCGGTCCTCTGCATCCCTGCTGCTGTCGACCCGACCGGAATTGATCAAGGCCTCAGCTATCGCCCATACCCTGGGCCTGAACATCGTGCTTGTCCGTCGGACAAATCACACATGAGGAGCCTGGGACTAGCGTAGGCGATATTTTCAGGTAGATTATTTAAAATCTTTTTTAAAATAAGTAATTCAATTTTTCTTTGCAATGGTGTTCTATCTAAAAGACACAACAAGAAAAGGAGCACACCCGATGCCCATGAAGGAATGCTTATGAATAACCAGAGCGACTCTATCGACATCGCGATCATTGGCTCCGGCTTTGCCGGCCTGTGCATGGCGATCAAGCTCAAGGAGGCCGGGTTCACCGACTTCTTTATCGCCGAACAGGCCGACACCCTCGGCGGCACCTGGCGTGACAACCACTACCCAGGCTGCGCCTGCGATGTGCAGTCCCATGTGTATTCGTTTTCCTTCGCGCCGAACCCGAACTGGACGCGGCAGTTCGCGCCACAAGCGGAGATCCGCGCTTATCTGGAGCAATGCGCCACGCGTTTCGAGCTGGCGCCCTACTTGCGTTTCGGCATGGGCCTTGAACGGGCAGTTTTCGATGAGCAACAACAGCGCTGGCAATTGCGCTTCAGCGATGGTCGCCAGGTCAGTGCACGGGTGCTGGTCTCGGGTATGGGCGGCCTGTCGCGGCCGGCGCTGCCGGAGATTCCAGGGCTCGACAGCTTCAAGGGCAAGCGCTTTCACTCACAGCAGTGGGACCACGCGTACTCCTTGAAGGGTAAACGCGTGGCGGTGATCGGCACGGGCGCCAGCGCCATTCAATTCGTGCCGCAGATAGCGCCGCACGTGGCTCACCTGGACCTGTTCCAGCGCACGCCACCGTGGATCATGCCCAAGCCCGACCGGGCCATTTCGCCTTTCGAACGCTGGTTGTTCAAACACCTGCCTTTCACCCAACGCCTGGTGCGCAGCGCCTTTTATTGGGCGCTGGAGGGCCGCGTGGTCGGCTTTGCCCTGCACCCACGGCTGATGAAGATGGTGCAGAAAATCGCCCTGCGCCACCTGCACAAACAAGTGGCGCGCCCTTCCCTGCGCAAGACCCTGACCCCGGACTACACCATCGGCTGCAAGCGCGTGCTGATCTCCAATGACTACTACCCTGCGCTGTCACGCAGCAATGTCGAGGTGGTCACCGACAATGTATTGCGCATCGAAGCCGACGGTGTGATCACCGCCGACGGTATCAAGCACCCGGCCGACTGCCTGATCTTCGGCACCGGCTTCCAGGCCACCGATCCCCTGCCCCGCGACTGCATCATCGGGCACGGCGGCGTGGACCTGATGGACACCTGGCAAGACGGTGCCCATGCCTACAAGGGCACTACGGTGCCCGGTTATCCCAACCTGTTCCTGATCGTCGGGCCCAACACTGGCCTGGGGCACAACTCGATGATCCTGATGATCGAAGCACAGGTGACCTACATCCTCGACGCGCTTGAGCAAATGCAGCGGCATCGCATCGCCAGCGTGGATGTCAAACCCAGCGTGGAAAGCGCATACAACCAACAGCTGCAGGCCCAGCTCAAGCGCACCATCTGGAACACCGGAGGATGCCAAAGCTGGTACCTGGACCCACGCACGGGCAAGAACACCACGTTATGGCCGGGCTCGACCTGGCGCTTCAAACGCGTCACCCGCCAGTTTGCGCTCAAGGACTATGTGACCAGTCTGATGCCGGTCAATGCGCCCAACCGGCCTGTACCTACGCCCCATTCCACTGCCGAAGGGAGCTTGTCATGAAGTCATTCAACGGCCGTGTCGCGGCCATTACCGGCGCTGCATCCGGCATGGGGCGCGCCTTGGCAATGGCCCTGGCGCGGGAGGGTTGCCACCTGGCGTTGGCGGACAAAAACAGCCAGGGGCTGGAACAGACGTTGGCATTGATCAAGGCCTCAACCCTGGCACCGGTGTTGATCACTACGCAGGTGCTGGATGTGTCCGATCGCACGGCCATGGAGGACTGGGCTGCACGCTGCGCAGCCGATCACGGCCAGGTCAACCTGGTCTTCAACAATGCCGGGGTGGCCCTGTCGAGCACGGTGGAGGGCGTGGACTACGCCGACCTGGAATGGATCGTCGGCATCAACTTCTGGGGGGTGGTCCACGGCACCAAGGCGTTTCTGCCGTACCTCAAAGCCTCAGGCGACGGCCATATCGTCAACACCTCCAGCGTGTTCGGCCTGTTTGCCCAACCGGGCATGAGCGGCTACAACGCCACCAAGTTTGCCGTGCGCGGCTTTACCGAATCCCTGCGCCAGGAACTGGATATGCAGGGTTGCGGCGTGTCAGCCACCTGCGTGCACCCCGGCGGCATTCGCACCGATATCTGTCGCAGCAGCCGTATCGACGCCAACATGACAGGGTTCCTGATCCACAGCGAACAACAGGCCCGCGCCGACTTCGAAAAGCTGTTCATCACCGACGCCGACCAGGCTGCCAAAGTGATCCTGCACGGCGTACGCAAGAACAAGCGCCGCGTGCTAATCGGCCGCGACGCGTATTTCCTCGACCTGCTCGCCCGCTGCCTGCCGGCGGCCTATCAAGCGCTGGTGGTGTTCGCCAGCAAACGCATGGCGCCCAAGCCACGCACGCCGGTGTTTGAAACCAACGACGAGCCCCGTCTCTGAACAGGAGCACGCATTATGTTGCCGATCCGCCGTGACATCCGTTTCGCCCTGCCCGCCGAGCACATCAAGGACTGGCATGAACAGGGTCCGTTCATCACGCACTTCTTCAATGCGCTGTCGCTCCTATTTCCCCAGGGCGAACTGTTTTTCATGGACAGCGTGCGTCACTACCGCCAGCGTATTGATGACCCTGAGCTAAAAAAAGAGGTCCAGGGGTTTATCGGCCAGGAAGCCATGCACAGCCGCGAACACGTGGCCTACAACGACTTGCTGCAAGCGGCCGGGTTGCCGGCGCATACCTTGGACCGCCGATTGAAGTTCATCCTCGATTGGCAGAAAAAACACATGCCGGCGTCTTTCAACCTGGCCGTGACCATTGCCTTGGAACACTACACCGCGATGCTGGCCGAAATCCTGCTGAGCGATCCGTCTCGCTTCGGTGACTCACTCAAGGGCTACCAACAGATGTGGTACTGGCATGCCCTGGAGGAAACCGAACACAAAGCAGTGGCCTTCGATGTCTGGAACACCGTAATCAAGCCCGGCCCCATGCGCTATTTGCTGCGTACCGGGACCATGCTCACCACCACGGTGTTGTTCTGGCTGGTGGTGTTCGATTTTCACCTGCGCCTGCTGATCGCTGACCGGAAGTCTGGCGGGCATCTGAAAGGCTTCTGGCGCATGCTGAAATTTCTGTATGGCCCCAGGGGCGTGTTCCCACGGATGCTGGTGCCGTGGCTGCATTACTTTAAACCCGGCTTTCACCCCTGGGATCACGACAACCGTGCGCGCCTGGCCGGGATTGACGCCCTGGTCGAGGAGATCGAGCAGACCCAACGCGTGTATTAGGCTCGCGCCAAGGCAGCGCGCTCACGCACAAAACCTTCCAACTGATCGCCCGGCAGTGCCTTGCTGAAATACCAGCCCTGAATGATCAACTCGGCGCCGGTGTTCAGGAAGGCCAACTGCTCGGCGGTCTCCACGCCTTCCACCACCACGCCCAGGTTCAGCGCCTCACAGAAGCGCAACATGCCGGTCATGACCTGAGCGCCCTTGGGATCGTGCTGGGCCACCACGAAACTACGATCGATCTTGATGAAATCCACCGGAAACTGATGCAGGTAACTCAAGGCCGAAAACCCGGTACCGAAGTCATCGATATAGACCTTGGCGCCGATGGCTTGCAGCTTCTGGATAGTCTGGCGCGTGGCTTGGATATCGCTGACCAGCGCGTCTTCGGTGATTTCCACCGAGACTTGCCCGTGGGCCTGGGCCAGGATTTCTACGAGGCGCTCACCGTAGGCGGCGTCGGTCAAGGTCGCGCTGGAAATATTGATGGTCATCGGCAAGGCAAAGCCGAGCTTCTGCCACTTCTGGTATTGGCGCACCGCCTGGGACGCGACCCACACATCCACGTCCGGCATCAACCGCGCCTGGGCCAGCCACTGCAGGAACTCCCAGGGCGAATGCACCTTGCCTTGGGCATCGCGGGCACGCATCAGCGCCTCACAACCGGTGCACAGGCCGGTACGGGTCGAGACCTGTGGCTGGAATTCGAGGTAGAACTCGTAGTCGCTGATTTGCTGGATGCGGCTCAGTTCATTGGCCTGGCGCGCCAGGGCCTTGTGAGACGCAAGCACGGGGTCCAGCTCACGCAGCCGGCCCTTTTCTTCAAGACCTCGAAAGGTCATGTCCAGGGACTTGAGGTACACCGTGCCACCTTCAGTGGTCTGGCGATGGATCGCGTGCACATACGGCGCATACACCAACGTGCCGAGACCCAGCAGCGTCAGTTGCAACGCCACTGCCGCGAGGTCGCCGTGCGTGCTCAGGTAGGCATTGAGCAGCACAGGCGCCGTAAACGGAACGCTGACCACCGCCGGCGAGACCCAACCCATCTGCACCACCGTCAACGCCACCATGGCGTTCAACGCAGGCACAATCAGAAAGGGAATGAACAAGCGCGGATTGAGGATGATCGGCAAACCGAACAACAGCACCTCACTGACGTTGAACAGCGACAGCGGCAGACTTGCCACCGCCAACAAGCGCATGGACTGGCTCTTGGAGAACAGCAAGATCGCCAGCAACAGGCATAGCGCTCCGCCCGAACCGCCAATAAACGCAAAGCTGCCCAGCAGGCCGCTGTTCAACAGGTATTTGAGCGGCTCGCCCGCCGCCGCCGCGGCATTGTTCAGCACCACCGCCTGGTCCAGCACATCGAACAGCGGCTGCATGGCATAGACACCGTGGATGCCGAAGAACCACAGCAGCGAATTCATCAGGGTCACAAACAGGCCGCTACCGTAAGGCGATTGCAAGGCATCAAGTACTTGTGGTCCCTGCAACTGCGCCACATAAGGCACCTGCAACAACACGGACAGCACCATCACCAACGCCAGCGCGGTGATCGCGCCAGGCACCACCATATTGATCGTGCCCCGCAGGTTGTGCCCTACCAAGTCCTCATTGACCAACCGAGTCCAGCGATAACGGTGCAGCCAGGCAATTGCCGGCACATTCAACAGCGGCGAGGCAATCGCGATAAACAGGACGAAGGTGGCTGAAGCCCGGGGGTATTCACGCAGGATAAACGTCGCCACCACCACATGGGCCAGGCACAGGAACGCTACCGGCAGTTGTGGCAGACGATGCTGGATTGCCAGCATGTAACCGATGGACGCAGCGACCAGCAGCGGGATCACGGAGCTGATCTGGTTATGCAAGCCAGCGAGGAACGCCACCACTTGCGCATCGAAACCCAGCACCCGCGCGCATTCAGACAGGATCAGGAAGCTTGCCGACACCAACAGGCATGGCAGGATCCACAACAAACCTTCGCGAATCGCTCGAAGAGACTCAGTGCTGGCCAAGGCAGCCAGACGTTGGGTGAAGAAAAGCTTGAACAGCGTTTGCGCCATGACCCATCCCTCTGCCCATCGCCCTCTGTCCCTGGAAGGCAGGGCCGGAAATACGGGGTTAACGCTACACGTCCTGGCACGATGAGCGAAAGCCTTTTGCCATTCATCCAGGTGTTTTTTCCGTAATGGATGACAGACAATTCTTTAGATTCTCTAAATAATTGAATTTTCTTACGTGGACCACTGACCAAATCTGCTGCGGCGCGGATAGCCTACCTGTTATTGTTTTTACTCAACCTCATACTTGCAATGACCCACCGCCGGCTAGGCAAACGCGCCCGCCATATCCAAAGCCCGGCCATCGAATGGAGTAAGTCCTTGTCACCACCCGGCGATAACCACCAGTTGGCATTGAACAGGTTCGTCAACGAACACCCCGATGTCGCTGCAGAACTCGACACCCTGAACCCGCTCGCCGCACAAGCCAAGGGCGAAACCCTGGAGCAGTACCGCGCCGAACGGCTGCACGAGGCCTTCGAAGCAGAGGCCGAACGCCAGGGCCTGTTTGCCTGGGAGTTGACCCTGAAACTGACCGCCGAGTCGCCCGAAGCCTTTGAAACCCAACGCATTGAAGTACACAAGGAAGTGGCACAGATGGCGGGGTTGAGCTGGGACGAGTACTGTCGGATGCATGATTTGGTCGGTTGACGCACTAGCCCATGAACCATAGGCACCGACGGGCTGCCAACCCCTCGCACAGCTCGGCAACATTGACGGTTCGCTGCTCAGGGTCCATGGCCAGTGCTGAACATAACAAAGGCCAGTACTGCCTGGGCAGTTGCCTGGGCCGCGGCAATCGTTGATTACGTTGACGCTCTACGGGCCGCCGTCCCTCTGCCATTTCGTAGAGCACTCGGGCCGCCCCATACAAGTCGGCGCTCGCCGACGGCAACCCGCCTGCCATCAGCTCCGGCGCTGCATAGGCGGGAGTCCAGGCATTCAGCCGGTTGCGGCTCAAACCTGGTAATCCAGCCTCCGCCTGGGCTTGCGCGTGACCCAAGCCAAAATCGAACAGGCGTACCCCCTGCTCCCCGACCATGATATTCGCCGGTTTCACATCGCCATGCAGGACACCTTGCCGATGGGTGTAGGCCAGTGCATCCAGCAGTTGCAGGGCCATGGGCTGTAACTCCTGCCACGGCAATCCCTGAGGACATTCCGGAAGCACTCGGTCGAGCGTCAGGCCGGGCATCAGTTCCATGGTGAAGAACGCCACTTGGTGCGCCGTGTCTACCTCGAAAGAAAATGCACGTACCACATGGTCATGTCGCAGGCTTCGGGTCAGGGCGAATTCGCTGTAGAGCAGCACATGCGCGTCAGTGGACGCGGATAGGGTCTCGCTTAACAATTTCAGCGCCACGCGACAGTCTGGCTCGCCGAACGCTTCATGCAGCAAGTCCCGCGCGCGATAAACCACACCCATTCCCCCGGCACCGAGGATTCGCTCAAGCTGATAGCGCCCGGCCAGCACTTTCGGCGGGCCTGCCGCCGCGCTCATGGCCGGACCACCACGGCGGTCAGATCATCCCGTGCCGGCCCCAGCAGCACACTGCTGAACAACCGATCCACCGCCTGCCGTGGCGTGCTCGCGCTCATGGCACTCCCCAATTCCCGGTGACTGAGCCCCTGGTACAGACCGTCGCTGCACAACAAAAACACGTCACCGGGCTGGGAACGCAGTTCCAGTATCTCAAGGCTCAATGGCTGCCTGGCACCCACCGCGCGGGTCAAGGCTCTTGCGCCAGGATGAGCCTGGGCGAGTTCCGGGCTCAACTGTTGCGTGTCTATCAGTTGCTGCTGCAAGGAGTGGTCCCGCGACAGTTGATACAGCCGCTGCCCTCGCCACAGGTAGCATCGGCTATCCCCGGCCCAGATACAGGCGGCGCGATCATGTGCCAATAACAGCACCACCACGGTACTGCCCATGATGCCCGC
The DNA here is from genome assembly GCF_049897165.1 of Pseudomonas sp. TWR1-1-4. NCBI lineage: Bacteria > Pseudomonadati > Pseudomonadota > Gammaproteobacteria > Pseudomonadales > Pseudomonadaceae > Pseudomonas > Pseudomonas sp. TWR1-1-4. Next base: position 61,111 of record NZ_JAFCVS010000001.1, read on the forward strand.
CACGCCATCGGCGGGTTGTAACTGGCTGTCGAGACCCCGTAGGCACCGTCGAACGGCCTCGATCCGTTGGTCGAAATCGCCTTGGCCTGGCAGTGCAGCAAGGCTGCGAACCACCCGTTGGCTGGCTACATTTCCGGCATGATGCCCGCCCATACCATCCGCCACCGCCCAACAACCCCGTTGCGGGCAATCGAGGAAGGCATCCTCGTTGCGTGCACGGCTCTTGCCTTGCGCCGTGCGCCCGGCACTCTGCCATGACTGCGCACCGCTCACAATTGCTCCGGCAGGCGGAAGGTGCGCCACGTCGCCATATGGAATGGGCTTGGGTCGCGTTGACTGGTGAGCAGGTAATTGGCCCGCAGGCCAGCTAGGTCAGCCTTGAGAACCTGCGCATCCCTGCCGCTCGCGGGCTCGCTTTGCATCAGGTCGAAAAACCGGAACATCGACCAGGCGCCACGGTCTTTCTCAATGCCCAATGGCCGCTCGGCACCGCGCTCCAGCACCAGGCTGCTGCGACCATTCTCCGCTTCACTCGGCCAATGGAACGCCATCGACACGATCGGGCCGTGGCGGTATTCCAACTGCTGATCACCCACCCGCAGCGTCGCCCGGCTGACGGCCTGGTCCAGGCTGTAGGGCGCCAGCGTGAACCGTACGGCCCAATCTCCCTGATCCTCGGTAAAAAAACCTTGGCGAATGATCTGGGCCTTGGTCAGCTGTTCCAGTAACAAACGCGACATCGGCAGACTGCGCCCTTCTATCCCCCGCAGGCGATAGCGGTTGCCCTCGACGGTGACGAACGGCCGCAGGTAGCTCTCATAAAAGCGCGCCATAGCACCCCGAGGCTTGAAAAACGCCTGGAAGTCGCCTAGGGCAACGTCACTGCCCGCATGCGCATCGAATGGGTAACGACGCTGAATGGCTTTCGCATAGAAGCCATAGACTTCGTTTTGATAGTGCTGATTTACAAACCCGTAGGCGCCATCGAGCAGTTGGCGCCAGCTTTGGTCGGCAATGCCTTCGAACCACCCTTTGAGCGGCTGCGGAAAGCGAGCCGCCGTGTCACGCAAGTTGCCCAGCAGCGGCTGCTGTCCATCCATCCGTTGCCTGGCCATTTTGAACGCTGCCTGCTCCGGTGAGCTGTCCCGGCTCACTGTCGACAATTGCAATTGCAGCTCATCCAGCAAGCGCAATGCCTGCGTCAACTCGCCCCTTGGGTTCTGCTGTTCGTCGAGCAATTGATGCAAGGGCTCGAAACGGCGTTGCAAGGCACGCCGGGCATTATCAGGTAACACTGCTCGGGTCAGGTCCCTGGAAGTCACCGTGCCCAGCTCGCCGACTTGCTGGACTTCCGTTTCAAGTCGATCGGAAGCCGACACTAAGCGAGTGTTTTCGCGCACCTGCTGCAACAACTGCACCAAAGCCGATTGAGCCGATGTAAGGCTTGCAAGCTGTTCAGCGCCTTGTTGCAGGCTGCCACTTTCCCGCAGCTTGATCCGACCGAGAGCGTCGCTCCAGGCGTCGGCGTACTCACTGAAATAGCGCTGTTCCAGCGCCAGCATCAGCCTGCGTAGATCCATTACACTCAGGTCAGTACCCTCTCCAAGTACCCAATTGTCCTGAGCAATGGCATTGACCATCTGAGTACCCTGCTGTTCGAACAGCAGTAGGTATTTCTTGGTATAAAACCCCGGTATAGGCGGCTCGCCTCTGGTAAACGCCGGACCTTCGGCCAGGCGATAAGGCTCCAGGTTTCGCGCTTGCTCCCGCAGCGCCCTGTAGACCACCTCCATCAGTGACTCACCGCGTAATACCAAGCGAGCCTGGGCGACCAACTCTTCATTCAATGGCGCCTGAAACGGTTGTTCGAGGAGGCGTAAAAAGTGTTCATTCAAGCGCTTATTCGCCGAAGAGTCTCCCGACCACTGGCCAGACACATACTCTGCCAGCCAGCCCTTATCAAGCCGCCCACGCAGATTGAGCATCAGGTAGGCACGCAGGCTATCCAGCAAGTGTTCGCGGTCACCCAGGCTGCCTCGCACTCGCCTTTCGAGCAGGGTGGTCACGTACTGCAAAAACTGCTGCTGCAGGGCGTGTTCATAAGCTGCAGCCAGTGGCGGCCTACTCAGCGCCCCCTGATACAAGCCGGCCCGATCGATCCACCGTGCTTCGGCCTGCGGCGAAAACACTTGGGTTGCCGCCAGTCGACTGTCCAGCAGCGCCAGCAAAGCATGGCTCTCATCCGCCCCTCGCGGCAGGGCGGGCTGGGTGTTGATCAGTCCCCGTAATTGCACTAGGCGCTGATGGTTGAACGCGTAACTGTGCGCCCACACTCCCCCCACAGCCCCGATAACCACAGTCGCTGCCAGCGCCATCAATCCGTGGCGTCGGCGTATGCGCTGCCGTTCCGGATCAAGCAGCCCGGCCAGGTCGGCCTCGGCAAAAATCACGCGCTTAAACAGCCCCTGTACAAAATGGGGACGTACATCGACGGTCTTCGCACACGTCAGATAGAAACCTCGCAGGGCATTGATAGGCTGATAGCGATTGACAGAAAACGCCGCCTCGATAAACAGGCATAGACAGTCACCAATGCGTGCGACCTGCCGGGGAAAATCAAGCATGCGCCCTCGACGCTCGACATTTCGCTCGTGATGCAAGCGCGGAATCAACTCCCCACCCAGGCGTTGCAGCAAGCTCTCGAACACTGCTCTCACTTGGACGAGGTCGGTACCCAGATACCCTCCCAGGACCTGTTCTGCATCATCGCCCTGCTGAGCATCAAAAAACTCGGAAAACCCGGCCAACCGGTCAGACTGGGTCAACACCAAATACACTGGTACATCCACGTGCAGTGTTTGCTGGATATCCTGCAAGCGGGTACGCACATGGCGGGCATGACGTTCCAGGTCGTGCTCATTGCTGCTTGAAAGTGTGTCGACTGACAACGTGACGACTACGCCATTGAGTGGCCGCGACCTACGCCGCCGCTTGAGCATGTCGAGTAGGGTCGACCATCCCGCTTCATCCACTGAAGAGTCCGGCTGGCCCAGATAACGGCCCGCGGCCTCGACCAGTACGGCTTCTTCGGCAAAATACCACTCACACCAAGACGTGGCCCCCTGTGGCGCCGTTTCAGGGGAGTCCAGTGCAGACGGCAAGCCGCTGGCCGCCAGCAGGCTGGTCTTGCCGCTGCCTTGCTCGCCAATCAATAGATACCAGGGCAACTCCTCTCGCCAACGCTCGCTGCGCTCACCGTAGCGTCGTGAGGTTTTCAACGCCTGCAGCGCCTCCTTGAAGCGCTCCCGCACCTGTCGTATTTCATCGTTGATCAGTGCCTGCCGCTGATGACGCTCATGCTCTGCTGGCTGATTCAACCACACGGTACGACGCGCGCCCACCACGACCATCGCCAGCCCCCACAGCAATAGAAACCCGCTGATGGTCAGCAAACGGGACGTCGGACTTTGCCAGAAACGGTAGTCATCCACCGCCAGCAAGGGCCCGAAAAACCACACCAGCAGCGCACTGGACAGCACTAGGAGCAAGCTGTGTACCCAACTTTTGCGCAGCACCGTACCCACTCCTTTGAAGAATGCGTTCATCCATTGCTCCCAGCGTTACGAGGGTGTCCGAGACAAGCCTGACACCAGAGGTTGAAGAGGTTGCAGCGCCGCCTCGCGCTCCTGGTTCAGCACCCAGGCAAACCCCGAATACATCACCAGTAAACAAGCCAGCACACAAATAACGACCCACATGACGGAGACAATCCGTATTCGTACCCGAGGAACTTTCCCTCTCTCGGGAGTGATGGATAGCGGCACCCGGTCACCTCGCACATGCCTGACCTGGCGGTAAACAGCATCTTGGATCGTTTCCAGTTGCCCCCTTCCCCGCTCCATGACGCGGTATTTGCCTTCGAATCCCAACGACAGGCACAGGTACATAAGCTCCAGCATGGCAATATGCTTGACGGGATCGCGGGACAATCGCTCCAGCAACTGGAAAAACTTTTCACCACCGAAGGTTTCGTTGTGAAAGCGGCTCAACAGGCTCTTCTTCGACCAATCGCTGCAACTGCCCCAAGGCGTGGTGACTACCGCCTCGTCGATGACACTGCACAGCACATAACGCGCCGACATCACCTGGCTGCTCTCTGCCCCCAAGTGCAAGGCATGGGCCTCAAATGCGCTGATGGACGATGAGAGCTGGTCATTGAGCGCTTGCAAGCTTTCCCGAGCGGGGCTGGCCTTGAGCTGGGCAATCTGCGACAAGAGCTCCCAGCCCGCTGCCAACAGCATGTTGGTGCCCATTTTGAAACGCTGCCCCGGGAGGTTGGCGGCGTAGATCATCCGATCTTCCAACTGCGCGAAGCGTGGCGGCGATGGGAAGTCTGTAACGGGTCCCAGCGCCGGCCCGAGCCCATCACGGTCAAGTAGTACGGTTTTTTCATCCTGCGGGTATTCACTGCCCTTCGTCATGGTATTCAGTTCCTGATAGCCCAGAAGTTGAGTTCTAGCTCCGCGAATTCGCCGCTCGCGTGGAAGGCAAAACCACCCGACTGCTCCAACTGCGCGATGTCGCGAGGACTGAGTTCGAGCATGAAATAGGTCTTGGCGGCGTGATACGGAATCTGCCGCGGCGCGACCGGCAGCGGCTGGACCTTGATACCGGCCAGGTGCAGGTTCACCAGCTCGCGGATGCGTTCTACGGGGCCGATCTTGAGATGCGCCGGCAAACGATGGCGAAGCTCTTCCGAATCACATTGGGCGGTGGCGGCCAAAATGAAGGTGGCGGTGCCGAGCAACTTGAGATCACTGACCGGGCAAACCAGCACCCCGTATTGCCGCTTTTGCAACGCCAACTCGATGGCATGTTGTTCCAGCACCGACGACAATACAGCGCGAAGCCCCTCCATCAGCCCACGAAAGCTCGCCCCCTGATCGCCATGCCGGTAGTGCACGGCAAGTTGTGCGCGCTTGTTGTCGTTGGCGAACGTCGACAGTTCGCCGAGGATCGAGAGCAACTCCCGATACAGCAGCTCCGGACGCACTTGAGCCTGCACCAGGTAGTGACGCAGGACCAACTCGGCACGATTGATCAGTTGCAGCATCAGAAAGTCGCCGACCTGTGCTCCTGTCGAGGCACCACTCCCCTGGATTCGCGTTGCAATCGCATCGCCACGCGTCGCCAGCAGACTGATCACCTCCTTGATGCATGACGGCACATATCCGGCGCTCTGGAGATAGATGAACGTCGGCACAAAGTCCGCATCCAGGCTTACGCCATCCTCGCGAGTCGAATCTTGCACTTGGGCGACCTGGAGCTTCACGTAGAACGCATCACTGGGCCCATCGCCCAGCATCAGCCGAAAGTCCGGGTGTGCACAGTTGATCTGGCAACGAGAATCAACGCCGGCGTTGGAGTCGCCGATTTCCGATTCACAGGCGACGTAGCGTGCCAGCACATCGCTTTGCTCCTTCCTGCGCACCTCAACCTGATTCTCGGTCGCCAGCGGCAACGCCAGATAAACAGCTTGCCTGCCCGCATTGGCAGGCACCTGCAACACCAAAGGCTCCATCGCGCCGCTCAACTCAAACAAGCTGCCGTCCGGCAATACTCCGCTGGCCTGGTTGACAACGACCTTGCCCAGGTTGAGGTACTGCATATCGATGTCCAGGGTCAGGAACCCCCACGCATCACTGCTCAGCAACCGAGTTCGGTTGAGCTGTCGATGGTAGTAGCGGTCATTGTGTTGCAAGTGCTGGGGCCGCAACAGCATGCCCTCTTGCCAGATAACGTTATGGACCTGCATCTCAATTCTCCGTCCTGTCTGTCTGAGGGGTTGCCATCCGTAGCCCCGTCTGGTCCAACACAATGTCGGCACGCGTAAATTGCCCCGGGACTACCGGCAGCAGGAGCCGCCATTGCACATGAGGCAAGTCGCGATACGCCGCCAGTACGCCGACATAGCGGCTATGCGGCTGGACACTGAGCTTGAGTGCCTGCCGTTCACCAGGCCGCAATTCCAACTCCTCGCTGCTGACCCAATCCTTGGAGAGTGTCTGTTCGGCGCGGTCGTAGAGGCTGAAAAAATCGGCATTTTCAAAGGCCACGGGGTGCCGTAGTTCAATCAGTTGCACCACCACGGGAGAGGGGCGACCGTGCAGGTCGGGGTTGACTTCGTCACCTGCGATCAACGTCAAGTCCAGTTTGGTCAGGGTCGAAAAAGGTGAAAGGCTGCTACATCCGGCCAACAGGCACAGTGCTGACAGCAGTGATAGGGCCGCAACTCGGCACGCGAACATCATCCTGGGCACCCCACATTCAGGGCGCAAATCAGGCGTACCTGCTCCTCATAGGCACTGGAAAAATCATTACGCGACCACTGATGGCCCAAGGGATCTTCGTCAACCAATCGTCGATAGTGGCGTTGGTATGCCCGCCAATAAGCTGCCTCGGTGAAAAACCTGGGTGGCTTGCCCTCGCGCTCGAAGCACAGCAACAAATGCCCCGGCGCAAAGGCTGCCAATGCACCCCGCACCGCGGTCCGACAAGCCACGGTCATGGCCACTTGATGAACTTGCAGGTCTCGACAGGCCTGGGCGACGGCTTGCTCGGCAGCGAGCTCTCCCGGGGCACCAGCCCCCAGCAGTGACGCCATGGCAGCCTGGCTGTCGGCGCAAGCTTTCAGCGGGTTGAGGATGTTTGACACTGGGGGGGTCAATGCAATGTTGATCTCGCTGTTCAGCTCATCGCGGGTTCGTAGGTTTTGCTGCAGCCCTTCGATGACTTGTCTGAACAGCCCGGCCACCTTGATCGCGAGGGCTTCGCGGCCTGGCGTATCAAGCGTATCCACTTGCACACCCAATGCTTGCGCAAACTGCGGCCAGAACACTTGCGAGGCAGCAGGCAAGGCCATGGCGGGTTCGGGAGGTATCTCTTTCCTGTCGGGTTCAGCCCATGTCGGTACGATCAGATGATCGCGATCCACAGGCCCTTGAATGTGCGATTGGAAAGTCACCTGCGTTGACGTATCCAGGCCGTCCAATTCTGCCGATGAGCTGACACGCATTTGCTCGCGATCCAGCGCGTCAACAGGGTCAAGCCCGAGGAACGCGTCGTCTGGAATCACATCATCCCCAGCAAACGACCGCCGTTCATTTGCCACCAACCGGGCACGAATTTCCAACCGTCCCAGTTGGTACACTTCACCCTCAGTGATCAACCGCGCCTGCCCTTTGTCCAGGCGTTCCATGCTGCCTGAGACACTGATGCCGTTGCTGCTGATATCCGTCAGGTAGTAGTGGCCTTCTCGATAACTGACCAAGGCGTGATGACTGGAGATCAGGCGGTGGGTATCGGGGATGATCCAGTCACAACCCGTCCCACGGCCGATCACACCGCCAACACCATCAAACGCCTTGCGCGCCAGCGGTTCACTATTCACGCCACTGCAGACTTCAAACACTAATTGCATGGCAGAGCTCTCCTGCTCACTGCCCACGACGTGTCGCCTGGGGGTCACCCAACGGACGGTAGTCGGCATCATCAAAGACATAATTGGCGTTACAGCCGCTCAACAAACACAGCACAAGCACCAGGGCTTGCCACGGATGAAAAAACATCAGGTATCTCCCATGAAAATCAGGTGCCCACACTTCTTCCATTCAGCCTTCCTCACGGACATCGCCAACGGGAATCTTCAGGCGCGCCAGGCGATAGAGCAGAGTGCGGCGGGCGACACCCAGCTCACGCGCAGTTCGGGTGCGATTACCACGGTTCTTGTGCAGACAATCGATCAGGAACACCCGCTCTACCCGCTCCAGACGTTGGCGCAACGTCGCATCGACGGAGTCATTGGCTGGTGGCGCAGGCAAGGAAAGATGCACCGGCAGGATCACCCCGTCATCGCAGAGCAGTACCGCACGCTCCACCAGGCATTTGAGCTCACGAACATTGCCGGGGAAGGCGTAGCTCGACAGTTGGTCAAGGGCCGCGCTGGACCACGACACCGGCACACGTCCAAGTGCAATGGAAGCTTGTTGCGAAAAATCCCGCGCCAACAGCAACACATCGCCGTCACGCTCGCGCAAGGGCGGCAGTTCGATGGGGAATTGCGCCAGCCTGTAATAGAGGTCTTCGCGGAAACTGCCTTGGGCTACCATCGCGCAGAGGTCACGATGTGTCGCAGCAATGATGCGCACGTCAACCTTGTGTGCCGCAGTAGCGCCCAGCGGGCGAACTTCGCCTTCCTGCAGGACCCGCAGTAACTTGGCCTGCAGCGACAGCGGCATATCGCCGATTTCGTCCAAGAGCAGCGTGCCTCCATGCGCCGCGTCAAACAGCCCCACATGGTTGCGTTCAGCTCCCGTGAAAGCCCCTTTGCGATAGCCGAACAACTCGCTTTCCAGCAATCCTTCGGGAAACGCCGCACAGTTTTGCACCACGAACGCTTTGCTTTTGCGCGGACCTGCAGAATGGATAGCCCGTGCCACCACCTCTTTGCCTGTCCCCGTCTCGCCGCGCAGCAATACGGTGTAAGGCGTCTGCATGACCTTACCGATCAGGCGGTACGTCTGATCCATCGCCGTACTGCTGCCGATCAGCCCAAACTCCGCTCGAGGGGCCGGTTTACGGTCATTCAAAAGGGCGATACTTCCTGTGGAACACTGACTCTTCAGTAGAGTCCGCTGCATCAAGGCAAAACTTCCCAGCTGGCTCAAAGAGAGGGAGTAGTCGTGCAAATTTCTCCGGCATTGGCTGGCAAGCAGCAACACGCCGTTGATGGCCTTGTCGCGGTTGAACAGCGGCACACACGACAGCGCTTCCCAGGGAGTCTCCAGTGCTGGCAGAAACCCGCACTCGTACACGCTGCCGGCGAGGTCCTCCAGGCTAAGAGCCGTTTTATGGCTGAGTACATAGTGCAACACCTGCTCATGCTGAAAGTCCTTGGTTCCGACTGGATCGCCGGAACAAAACACTCCGAGCAAATGCTGGGCAATCAGTTCGAGTCGGCCAGTGGACTCATCGCGCCAGTACCACTGACTGAGTTCGCATTGGCTCAACTGCGCCACAGCCGCAACACAGAGCCCGGGCAAGGTGATTTCGTCGCCATCGGCACCCAAACGAACGAACCAGCCTAGCAACGCGTCGAGGTATGCCTGTGATTGGGGCTCCTGGGTGGGTCGGCTCTCCCTCATTGGCTGAACTCACAGAGGGGAGAACCATTCTCCGTCAGGTACGCATGCACATGCGCCAAGGGTTCGTCTTGAGCCATCGCCGCCAGCAAGCGATCCACCACCTGCGGCAACAAATGGAGTTCGATCCATTGGTCAAGGTAGCGAGCGCCGCTATCGCTATGGGCGCAACGCTTGGCCATGTGTGCAACCAGCTCGGGCGTATAGCTGAACGCCAGCTTGCGCAGATGCAACCGTTGACCCAAGCGTTCCAGCTTGAGTCTCGTCAAGTCATGCAGAGCCTCACCCGTCACCGGGTAATACGGCACGACGCGCATGCGAGCCAGCAATGCGGGTTTGAAGTGGTCGCGCAGCAACGGACGGATCGCCTCTTGCAGCACTGGCACTTCAGGTCGCGCGCCGTCTGCGCACAGTTCACCGATGCACTCGCTGCCCAAGTTGGACGTCATCAGGATCAGCGTGTTGCGAAAGTCAATTTCCCGGCCTTCCCCATCATTGGCCAGGCCTTTGTCGAAAATCTGATAGAACAGGTTCAAGACTTCCGGGTCGGCCTTCTCGACCTCGTCGAGCAACACCACAGAATACGGGCGTTGACGTACGGCTTCGGTCAGCACACCGCCCTCGCCGAAACCGACATAACCGGGCGGTGCGCCAATCAAGCGAGACAGTGAATGTTTTTCCTGGAACTCCGACATGTTGAGGGTGGTGACAAAACGCTCACCGCCATACAACAGATCGCCCAGGGCCAGCGCAGTCTCGGTCTTGCCCACGCCACTTGGGCCCACCAGCAGGAACACACCAACCGGGCCTTCGGCCTTGTTGAGCCCGGCTGCAACGGCGCGCAGGTTGCGGTCCAGAGCCTGCACCGCTTGTTCCTGGCCAAGAATGCGCGCGCGTAGGGCATCGGCAAAACCCAGCACCCGTGTACTGTGCTCACATGCCAACTGTTCAACCGGGATACCGGTCCAGCCACTGATGACCTCCGCCACCAGGTGCGGGCATACCTGCTGCGCCGATGTTTGTTGCTCCTGCCAGCACTGTTCCAGAAGCTGGCGCTCGCTTTCCATTTCCTCCATGCGTAGGTTCAACCCGTGGAGTATTTGCTCATCCACGGGAAACCCTGCATCCCTGTCACGACCTATTGCCTGATGCTGCCGCACGCCTTTCGCCTGTTCCGCATAGAGGCGTTGCAACTCTTCGGGCGCCGCCTCCCTACGGGTACGCAAACGAGCGCAAGCGGTGTCCAACACATCAACCGCCTTGTCGGGCAACTGGCGCCCGCTCAGATAACGGGCACTCATCTGCGCCGCCGCCACAACCGCATCGTCCCGCACGTAAACGCCATGGCTGCGTTCATATACCGAGACCAGTCCGCGCAGGATCGAAACCGCCTGCTCGACACTGGGCTCGCCAACCAGTACAGGCTGAAAGCGCCGTGCCAACGCCGGATCTCTCTCGAAGTACTTCTTGTATTCCGACCACGTGGTCGCAGCGATGGTGCGCAATTCACCACGGGCCAAGGCCGGTTTCAGCAGATTAGCCGCATCAGACCCACCCGCCGGAGCGCCCGCACCGACCAACGTATGCGCCTCATCGATAAACAGGATCACCGGTTTGGCCGAGGCATTGACCTCGTCGATCACGCCCTTGAGGCGCCGCTCAAATTCACCCTTGATGCTGGCTCCAGCCTGGAGCAGCCCCATATCCAGGGTCAGCACCCGCACATCCTTTAGAACGGCTGGCACCTGCTCGGTGGCAATGCGCAGCGCGAGGCCTTCGACAACGGCCGTCTTGCCTACACCGGCTTCGCCGACAAGTATTGGGTTGTTTTTGCGCCGGCGCATGAGAATGTCGATCAGTTGGCCGATCTCAGCTTCGCGGCACACCACCGGATCGATACGGCCTTCAAGCGCCTGGCGCGTCAGGTCGTGAGTGAAGTGCTCCAGCAATGATTCGCTCGTCGGCGAAGGATCCGCGCCAGGCGACTGACTCGACACAAAGCCCAGTAAACGCTGCGTATCCAAGCGGTTCAACAAAACCTGATAGGCACTCCCCGCATGGTGCAGCGGGTGACGCAGCAGTGCCAGCAACAGCGCGCCATGATCGACTTCAGTCTGGCGCAGTTCCAGATGGGCAACCATCAAGGCCTGCTGCAGCCATTGCACAAGCGATTGGGCAAACACCGGGTTGCGTGATGCGCTCGCCTCCCCCTTGGGCTGCAGTGCCGCTTGCAACTCACCCACCTCAATGCCTGCATCTGCCATAGCCCGTACGAGAAGGCCGTCTTGATGCTCCAGCAAGGCCAGCAACAAGTCTTCCACCAGTACTTCTCTGCCGCCGCGCGTTACGCAACGTTCAGCAGCGCGCACCAAATCCCGACGGGCCTGGGTGGTCAATGTCTGAATAAGTTGTTGCAGATCCACATTTATCATAATGATTCATCCCTCATGAGCGTTGCCCGGCACCATGACCACCCCGTCGGAGCAGTCATGCGCCAGCCACGTGGTCCAGCCGAGGCGACAGACGTTGTGTTCGCCAATGTGCAACGGTCGGATCTCTTCCTTGGCCAGCACCAGCCGCACGTCATAGTCCAATGGATCCCGAGATGTGAGGCGCACCAATGAACACAGCAGCGGGTAGTCGGGCCCAGTGGGCAGAAAGCCATGGAATTGCTGCCAACACAGGCCCTGCAGATGCACCCTGAACTTGCCACTACAGTCGGCAACCTGACTGCCCAATACCTGGTCACGGCCAAGTACGCTATTCGCGGTGCCGAGCCGATTTCGCTGTGCGTCAGCGATTGCAACCGTACGCAGTACCCACTGCTCAATGAACAAGCGGTGGTGTTTGAAGTAGTAACGCAACACCGTCTCGATCAAGGCTGCCGAATGCGCCCGCAGGCTAAGTAACCCCAAGTAAGGCAACAGCCGCTCGCAGTTCAATTGCGCGACACTGCGAATCTGCTGGCCGCTCAGGCCGATCAACGCGAACATCTGCTCGGATAACGTGTCACGCGCGCCTGCCTGGAACCGCGCCCGGTAACGGTACTTGCGCCAGATGGGTAGCATCAGTCGTTGCAAACGGTGATGAAACACGTCCAGAAATTCTCGCGTAGTACTGCCACCCACTCCGTCGGCACACGCTTGTTCGCCATAAAACGCCGGCAAGGGCGACCCCGCGCCACACAAGCCCAAAAGGTTGAGGCGAAGACGCGCGCGCAACTGCCCGTGCTCAATGAAAAACTCCACCCGGTCAATATCGTGACCGGGAAAGCCAAGACCTGGATTGGCTTGAAACTCCAACAAGTCATACAACGCGTCGTCATCCGACAGGGGATGGGCTTCACGCAAGCGGTTGATCACCTGCAAAACCGCCTGGAACAGCGAATACTCGCGGATGCCCCGGGACAGTCGCGTCAAAGCAGGGGCTGCTGCCCCATCCGTGGTGGCCATAGGTACACGTCTCCTTGTGTGCTGATGACTCTTAGTTCGTGGTAGGCGTTGAGACTGGCGTAAAGCGCGAAGAACTCGTTGAGTACCGACGCGAAGACGAATACTTCGCCATGCCCCAGAAAGCCTTGGGGGTCGATGCTCAGATCAATTCGTATCCCCCGAAACGGCAAGCCCCGTTGCAATCGGTCGACCGCCGTATGACTGACGGATCGCATTGCGCCCAGCTTCCTCTCACTGACCTTCTGCGCTTGCCGATCGTGGTAGCGCGGTAAGTCATAGGTTTGAAGGATTACCTTCAAGGCGTTGATGTCGCTCAACGACAGATAGTTGAGCGACAGGTTGCTGATCAATCGCCAGAGAAAATCCTGATCCAGGGGTGGCGAAAAACTGGCCGTCGGTGCGCAGATGTTCCGAAACGACAACCCCTCTGGCGTCTGTTCGCAGGGCAGGTTTATGTCCCCAAGCTGCAACAGCCGAGGTAGGTTGTGATTGGTACACGTCAACTCGATCGACAGTGTTTGCTGCTCTGACTCAGGACCGTTACCAAACGCAAGCCAGGTTTCAAGCCCTGCATGCTGTGCCGATGGCCGTTGACGAATGCTATAACTCACCGGGCTATCCGCCTGGTCGATGTCGCCACCATGTTCGAAGGATTCGAAGGGCACGTAAGCCTTGTATCCACGCCCACCCGGTTGCCACCCTGTGACACTGTCGACGGAAAATACACTCGCGTTTTCTCGTGAGTATTCGCCAGGGACGAGCAGATACTCATCCTGCTTGCCGTCCAGCCGGATGGGCACCGCATCATGCTTGAACAGGTTCACGATAGGGGTGCAGTACAGTTTGACGTTCTCCAGGGTGGGCTGCTGGGACTCACGCCATGGCGTGCGCAACTCGAAGCGCAACATCACCCCACGCACCTGCTTGAGCAATTCGCCAGGTAATTCCTGCAGCACGCCCAAGCCCCCGACATCGACAAACAGGTACTTGTCAGGAAAGGCAAAATACTCCTGCAGGTGGCGATACCCTGGAAAGGTATTTTGCGGATACGGGATCAACGCCTGTTCCTCGCTGAAACCCACCGGCTGGACCTGGTCGGCGCCCAGCCGCAGTGATAACGCCTGGCCATTAACCCCGTTGACCGGCAGGCCATCGTGGCCCAAAGGTAGCAACTCGATACCGTCAAGATGACGCAGCAGGCTCAGGTACAGCTCCTGGCTGATGTAGCGATCTCCGGCGAGATGCAGACGCAACTGAGTGAAGGTCCATTCACTGAAATTACCTTCGGCGCTCATGTCCAGACGCAGGCTCAACTTCCCCCGCCCTGCCTGGGTGCCGTACTCCAACGCGCTCAGTTGCAGCGGTAGAACCTGCGTGGCATAGCAGGTCCGAAAACGGCACCGCTCGCCATTGACTGCGGCGCTTTCGACCGGCGTGTCCCTCGCCACCCACACGTCAGGACCGGAGTGTTTCAACGGATCAAATTGCAGCATGCTGAACGCGGGCATCGGGCGCATGTAGTTGGGCCAGAGCAAATGCATCAGCGAATGTGTCAGTTCTGGAAGCTCGTCATCGAGCTTCTGGCGCAAGCGACCCGTGAGAAACGCAAAGCCTTCCAGCAGCCGCTCTACATCCGGATCTTGACCCGACTCTGCGAGAAAGGGAGCAAGCGCAGGATTGCGCTCGGAGAACTGACGACCGAGCTGGCGCAACGCACTGAGCTCGCTTTGGTAATAACGATTAAACGACATCCGGCAAGACTTCTACCCGACCGGAATCGCATAGCCGAGCGGTGAACACCACGGGGCGCTGCGTGCCCTTGATCATCAAAGTAGCTTCAATGGCGAAGGCCAGGGCCAGTGGGTCGTGGTCCCTCGGCAACGTCTTGACCCGCACATCCTTCAAGCGCGGCTCGTAGGCGCGAATGAATCGCTCGATCAACAAGCGTGACTGAGACAATGACTCATGTAGGCTCTGGTTCATGTCATTGAGGTCGGGCAAGCCGTAATCGGGCAGCGTCTGCACACTGCCCGCACGGATGCTGAGCATTTTTCCCAGGTGGCTCGCGACGGACGTCACGGCACTTGCGGGAGTAGCCGGGCGCTCAAGGCGCTGGAAAAGACTCTGGTGGTTGGGCATTACCTGGCCTCTGCTCATTCTTTGTCGAGCTTGCCGACCAGGGACAATGTGAAATCCGCCCCCATGTACTTGAAGTGCGGGCGCACACTCAGGTTGACTCGATACCAGCCGGGCTCGCCGTCGACATCACTGACAACGATGCGGGCCGCACGCAAGGGGCGCCGCCCACGCACTTCGGCGCTGGGGTTTTCCTGATCGGCGACGTACTGTCGAATCCACTTGTTGAGTTCCAGCTCCAGGTCGGTGCGCTCCTTCCACGACCCCAATTGCTCACGCTGCAGGACCTTGAGATAGTGGGCTAGGCGATTCACCACCATCATGTAGGGCAGTTGGGTGCCCAGACGGTAATTCAGCTCCGCCTGCTTGCCTTCCGGACTAAGACCAAAGTGTTTTGGCTTCTGGACCGAACTGGCGGAAAAAAACGCTGCGTTGTCGCTGCCCTTTCGCATCGTCAGGGCAATGAATCCCTCTTGCGCCAGTTCGTACTCCCGGCGATCGGAAACCAAGACTTCAGTCGGAATCTTGGTTTCGATTTCACCCATGCTATGGAAGTGATGCAACGGCAAGTCTTCCACCGCACCACCGCTTTGCGGGCCGATGATGTTCGGACACCAGCGAAACCGCGCGAAACTATCGGTCAGGCGTGTGGCAAAAGCGTAGGCCGTATTGCCCCACAGGTAGTGTTCATGGCTGTTGACCACGTTTTCCTGGTAGGCAAAGGTCTTGACCGGGCATTCAAGGGGATCGTATGGCGTACGAAGCAGGAAACGCGGCACGGTCAAGCCGATATAGCGTGAATCTTCGCTTTGGCGAAAACTTTGCCATTTGGCGAATTGAGGGCCTTCGAAATGGTCCTTCAGGTCTTTGAGATCCGGCAGACCGGTGAAACTTTCCAACCCGAAGAACGCAGGCCCTGCAGCGGCGATAAAAGGCGCATGGGCCATGCAGGCCACACTGGAAGCGTACTGCATCAACTTCACGTCGGGGGCGCTGGGAGACAGAAAGTAATTGGCGATAATTGCGCCCACCGGCTGACCACCAAACTGACCGTATTCCGCACTGTAGATATGTTTGTACAGACCGGACTGGATCACTTCAGGTGAGTCCTCGAAATCTTCCAGCAGATCTTGCCGAGAGACGTTCAGCAGTTCGATCTTGATGTTCTCGCGGAAGTTGGTGCGATCAACCAACAACTGCAGGCCTTTCCAGGAAGCTTCCAAGGCCTGGAAATCCGGGTGGTGCAGGATCTCATCCATCTGAAGACTAAGCTTCGTGTCGATCTCGGCAATCATCCGGTCGACCAGCCGTTTCTTGACGGGCTCGCCTCGGTTCTGCGGTTTGATCAGCTCTTCGATGAACGCCGAAACACCACGCTTGGCAATACCATAGGCCTCGTCGTCCGCACTCAGCAGAGTCTGGGCAACGATGTTATCGAGAATGCTGTATTGATGAGCGGTTTGTGCAGGCAGTGAGTGCTGTTGTGTCGTCATGAGCTCAGTGTCCTTTTACTGAAAAATGTCAGGCGTCAGGTGTATCCAGTCCCAGCTCAGCCAATACCCGAGCACGGGAATCGTCATCGGCGAGGGCCTGTTCGATAGCTTTGCGAAAGCTCGGCGTGTTGCCCAATGGTCCTTTGAGCGCCATGAGTGCCTCGCGCAACGCCATCAGCTTTTGCAGTTCGGGAACCTGCTCTACCAGGTTCGCCGGATTGAAATCCTTCATGGAATTAATGCGTACCTGAATGGCCAATTCCTCAACACCCGCATCCTCCTGCAGACGGTTAGGCACGTTCAGCGTCAGGCTCAATGCCTGTTTGGCCAACACGTCATCCAGGGTGTTCTTGTCGATCGCAATAGGCTTTCGATCTTCGAGCTTGCGCACATCTTCACGCTGGGTGAAATCGCCCAGCACCAACAGTTTCAACGGCAGTTCGACCTCTTCCTGCGCACCGCCCAAGGCGGGCTTGAAAGTGATGTTGATACGTTCCTTGGGGGCGACCGAACCTTCTTTGGCCATGGTGTTTCTCCTTACTCAGTGGCTCGAAAGCCTATTCAAGTACCGCTTCCAGATCGAAGAGGCACAGCCTGCGGTGGGTGTCTTCCTTGCGCTCTAGCACGGCGTGGTTTTGTGGCAACAGATCACAACAGCGATACAGAAGCTGGGTTACCTGAAGGGCCAGTTCCGGCTCCCAACGTTCAAGACCTGTGTGTTGCAGTTCGTGGTCCAGATGTTCGAGCTGGATCTTCGCCAGCTCGTGCTTGCCGGCTTGTACACACAGCCTCGCCTGGGCAAGCCGCCAATGAAATCGCGCGCGCTCGCTGCGAGCGGCATACATGCCTTTTTTGAGTTCATGGATTGCGGCTTTGAGCCCGTCCTTTCGCAACCGGGGTGCCACTGCCTGCAAGGCGATCTCCCAAGGCTCGGCTTCGGCATCAATCATCACTGCGGCTGGTTCGGGTATTTGCAGACGACGGCTGACCTGCTGCGTGATCCAGTCACGGCTGGCGGCATCGGCAAAAGGAATGCCGTCGTGAAAACAGAACGACGGCAGGTCCGGCAGACGTTGCAGCAGCAAGGCGAAGGTCACTTCCAACTCAGTCATGGCCTGTTCCGCCTGCAAGGCGTCCAGGCATTGCCAGAGCATATGCAGTCCGTCGAACCAGAACATCGCGCCGGCGAGACTGGTTTCGAGTTCCAGTATCAGGTCGGCGTAATGCCCCTGAGCAAAACGCTCCTGATAACGTTTGAGCTTGTCAGGCGCAGGCCCGCGCAAGGCGGTAATCCGCTCGCTGTCGGCATCCGGATACCCGCTCAGTACGAGCCAGTTCAACGTTCGGTTGAGGCGCAAGGCACGCAGATCGGTGGCGTTCTGACGCAACCACCAGGCACACAAGGAGCGGGCCTGCTCCTGCAGA
Organism: Pseudomonas sp. TWR1-1-4; assembly: GCF_049897165.1. NCBI lineage: Bacteria > Pseudomonadati > Pseudomonadota > Gammaproteobacteria > Pseudomonadales > Pseudomonadaceae > Pseudomonas > Pseudomonas sp. TWR1-1-4. The sequence goes on from NZ_JAFCVS010000001.1 coordinate 78,817, forward strand.
GTGCGTAGCAATTTGTTGGCGTCTTTTTCGTTGTCCACGACCGCTTCAGGTTTGAGTAGTTGGCTGGTCGCGTGCCTGACCTGCGCTATGACACCGCTCATCCCTGCCGCCGGAGCATGGTCCTGAACAGCCAGCTCCAGCCGCTGAGCCAATTGCCTGCGGATCGGCAGCAGCAAAGGCGCCTCATCTCCCAAGTGCCTGGTCCATACCTCATCGAGGCAAACCAGTTGCTCAAGTACTGCACGAAACAAGGGCTGCTGGCTCTGCAGGGGCAGGCCTTGCGTAAACAGAGGTTCGAGACGCAGTACCAACCAAGCAAATGACGCACCGCGAGTACGCAGTTTTTCGGGGTAGACCACCGACCAATGGTGCTCGCAGAGATAACGCAGTAATCCGAGCCCGGCTAGCAGGCCTGTATAGGACTCGCACTGGTGCAACGCCCAGGTCAGCCAGACGGCCGAGCGCAGATCCTTGGACTGATGTCGCAACATTAGCTCGCTGGTTTCCAGGACCTTGCGCCAATCGGGCTGGCTGCCGCCATGAATCGATTGCGCCTTTGCCAACTCGGATTCCAGGCATTCATATTCACTCGAAAAGCGCATATCGCTGCCCGCAAAACTCGATTGCGCACAGGGCGACCTGGCAACTTCAAGATAATGATCACACAGCGTGTCCGAATAAGACATTTCACACCAGGCGCAACTAACCAAGACAGGACCAGCCAACTAACCACACGTAAAGTGCGCAGCAGAAAGCCATCTAAACCTTGCAGGAATCCCTGCAAAGCTCCAGAACCTTAGCTACGCCTAAAACATTCAGCAAGCGACGAAATAATAGTTAATCCTTTTCCTACAAACCCCTTAAATCAGCCACTGCGCAGCATTTTGCGCAGTCAATCATCCCCGCTCGTTCGGATTGACATTACAAGCCAGCCATTCAAATAAAGTCTCAACTGAGCAACTAAGTGCGCAGTAATGCGCAAGAAAAACCAATTTAAACCCACCAAACATACCCTGACTGCTCAACAACCCTAACTTATATACAGCCTAACCCTAACAATCATTACCCCACACACTTTCAGGCACGCTTCTTGTAATAGGCAAAGTCCCATCCGCTGCATTTATCGGTGGGACTACCCCTTCAATCAGACAAGGAAACCCGTCATGCCAACACCCGCGTATCTCTCCGTCACCGGCGTCAAACAAGGTTTGATCACGGCAGGCACGTTTACCCAGGACTCGGTAGGTAACATTTATCAGGAAGGCCATGAGGACCAGATCCTGGTCCAGGCGTTTTCTCATCAGGTGATCATTCCGCGCGACCCTCAATCCGGCCAACCAACGGGCCAGAGGGTGCATAAGCCCATGATGATCAGCAAAGTCTTCGATAAGTCCTCACCATTGCTGTTCAGTGCGTTGACCAGCGGCGAAGAGGTCAAGTGCCGGTTGGAGTGGCTGCGCACCTCGTCGGCCGGCACACAGGAGCACTACTTCACGATTGAACTGGAGGGCGCCACCATCGTGGACATCCAATCACGCATGCCCAACTGCCAGGACCCGGACAACGCCCACTTCACCCATCTGGAGGATGTGTACTTCACCTACCGCAAGATCGTGTGGACCCACGAAGTGTCTGGCACTTCCGGGTCCGATTACTGGCGCAGCCCGGTTGCCGGTTAACCCGGATTAGCCCGGGAACGGTGCCAAGGAAGGCGCCGCTCCTGACGGTTGGCTAAACCATCGCCAAAGGGTGCTTGCGCTTGGGTGCGCCAAACACGCGATCAATTGCGTCCAGGTCGTGTTCATCCAGCACCAATTTGGCGGCGGCTGCGTTGAGTCGCACATGCTCCGGCGTGACGGCTTTGGGAATTGCGATCACGCCGTCATGGCGCAACACCCAGGCCAGGGCGACCTGCGCAGGTGTGACCTCATGGCGACGGGCGATCTGCTTGAGGGTCGGGCTGGACAACAGCTCACCGCCCTGGGCGATCGGGCAGTACGCCATCAAGGGCAAGTGGTGCTGTTGCCACCAGGGCAGCAGGTCGAATTCGATGCCGCGCTCATCGATGTTGTAGAGCACCTGATTGGTAGCGCAGGCCGGGGATGCAAGTTCCTGCAGGTCGGCCACATCGAAATTGGAGACGCCCCAGCGGCCGATCTTTCCGGCTTCGCGCAGGCGTTCAAACGCTTCGACAGTTTCCTCAAGGGGGTGCTGGCCACGCCAGTGCAACAGATAGAGGTCTATATAGTCCGTGCCCAGGCGCTGGAGGCTGGCTTCACAGGCGCGGGGCACGCCCTTGTGGCTGGCATTGTGCGGGTAGACCTTGCTCACCAGAAACACCTGGTCGCGCCTGCCTCGAATCGCTTCTCCAACGACGCTTTCAGCGCCGCCCTCGCCATACATTTCGGCGGTGTCAATCAAGGTCATACCCTCGTCAATACCCAATTGCAGCGCGGCGACTTCGGCGCGGTGCTGGTCGGGGTTTTCGCCCATGCGCCAGGTTCCCTGGCCGATAACAGGGACGGGAACACCCGCCAGATCAATGGTACGCATGACAACCTCCTGATGAGTTCGCGGATTAACAGTCTGGCATTGACCGGACAAAAGGGTTCAATCGAAGTAAGGTTAGCCTCTGTCAAGTCGCCAGGAAGAATCTGCAATGCTGTTTGTCGTCATGCTCGGGGGCAAACACCCACGAGCAAAGATTGAAGTTCACGATGTGGTGTTCGCTGTGGCGGACACGCTGGAAGCGACCTACCCGCAACTACGCGCCGACTGGTTCGGCAGCCCCAAGGGCGTACATATCGATTCTTGGATGGCAGTAGAGGGCGTGGACGGTTGGAGAGTCGAACTCAGCCATCTGGCCCCGGCGGCTGGCGCGCCTCACCTCTACTTCATCAACCTTGGCGGTTACGAAGCCAACAGCTTTGGTGAAGCCCATCACTACCTGCTGGTGGTAGCCCGTAACAAACAGGAGGCCATGAGCAAAGGCAAACAACACACGCGGCGCCAATGGTCCCAAGCCCACACCGATGGAGTGCTGGACATCGACGACTGCCTGCCCATCGACCTGGTGGACGGTCGCTATATCCACTTGGTGCAGGGCACGCACCGGCCAATACTGCAGCAGAACGACTACATCGTCCTGAGCTGAACCCTACCCGAACGGGGTATGGCGCCCACCGGCTATCTGCCTGACAGTGCAATCAGTCCCTCAGACTGATAACAAGCACAACTCAAGGTGGGCCCCATGCGTAAAGCCTTTATCGCTCTGTCCAGCGCTCTACTGCTTGCCACCTCCACCTTGACTCAGGCCGCCGACGACCCAGGCAATACCTTGCGCATCTACAACTGGGCAGACTACATCGGTGATACCACCCTGGCCGATTTCGAGAAAGCCACGGGTATCAAGGTGATCTACGACACTTACGATTCCTACGAAACCGTGCAGGGCAAGCTGCTGTCCGGGCGTTCCGGATATGACCTGGCCCTCCTCAACGCCTCCCTGGTGCCGCTGCTGATCAAGGGCGGAGTCTTCCAGCCACTGGACAAGTCCCAGTTACCCGACTGGAAGAACCTTGACCCTTTGGTGCTGAAAAGCCTGCAAGCCCACGACCCTGGCGTCACCTATTCCGCGCCCTACACCTGGGGCAGCAATGGTGTGACCTACAACGTCGACATGATCAAGGCGCGTATGCCGAACGCCCCGCTCGGCTCCCTGGCGATGATCTTCGATCCCAAAATCGTGTCGAAATTTGCCGACTGCGGCATCACCTTCATGGACTCCCCCACCGACATGATTCCCCTGGCCCTGACCTACCTCGGTCTGGACCCCAACAGCGTCGCGCCAAAAGACTTGAAGGCTGCTCAGGACGTGCTGATGGCCGTACGGCCGTACATTCGCAAATTCGACTCCAGCGGTTTCATCAATGGCCTGGCCAATGGTGACCTGTGCCTGGCAACCACGTGGTCAGGCGACTACGCCACCTCCCAGGCACGGGCGACGGAAGCCGGCGCCACTATCAAGCTGGACTACTTCATTCCCAAAGAAGGCTCGTTGATCTGGTTCGACAACTTCTACATTCCCATCGACGCCCCCCATGTCGCCAATGCCCATAAGTTCATCGAATTTCTCCTGCAACCCGGCACCATCGCCGGCGTCAGCAACACCATCCACTACGCCAATAGCAACCTGGCGTCCAAGCCGCTGGTCAACGCCGATATCCGCGACAACCCGGCTATCTACCCGGACCCGGAGACGATGCAACGCCTGTTCACCCAGCAAAGCCAGCCGCCGGCTGCCGTGCGCCTGATCACCCGTACGTGGAACGCCGTCAAGACCGGCAAATGACTCCCAGCCTTTGAAGGTAAACGCCATGACTCTGCCCAATCCTGAATTCTTCGCCCAGTTCAACCACAACCAACTGGACGCTGCCGACAAAGCCCACTACATGCACGGTTTTCATATGTTCGACGAACACCGTGAACAGGGCTCATTGAATATCGCCGCAGGAGATGGCGCTTATATCTATGACACCCACGGCAATCGCTACTTGGACGCGGTGGGCGGCATGTGGTGTACGAATATTGGCCTCGGCCGCGAGGAAATGGCCGACGCCATCGCCAATCAGGTGCGCCAACTGGCCTACTCCAACCCGTTTTGCGACATGGCCAACGTGACAGCCATCGAACTGTGCGCCAAGTTGGCAAGCCTGGCCCCAGGCGATCTTAATCATGTGTTCCTGACGACTGGAGGGTCCACAGCGGTGGATACGGCGTATCGACTGGTGCAGTTCTACCAGAACAGCCGTGGCAAACCGGCCAAGAAACACATCATCTCGCGCTTCAGTGCCTATCACGGCTCGACATTCCTGACGATGTCCATCGGCAACAAGGCCGCGGACCGGGCGCCGGAATTCGATTTCATGAGCGACCTGTTTCACCACATCTCCTGCCCCAATTACTACCGGGCTCCGGAAGGGATGAGCGAAGCGGACTTTCTCGACTTCCTGGTGAATGAGTTCGAAGACAAGATCCTGACCCTCGGCCCGGACAACGTGGCCGCATTCTTTGCCGAACCCATCATGGGCTCCGGTGGCGTGATCATTCCACCCGAGGGCTACCACCAGCGGATGTGGCAAATCTGCCAACGCTACGACCTGCTGTATGTCGCCGATGAAGTGGTCACCTCATTCGGACGCCTGGGCGCATTTTTTGCTTCCAAGGACGTCTTTGGCATGCAGCCGGACATCATCACTACCGCGAAGGGCCTGACTTCCGGCTATCTGCCGTTGGGCGCGTGCATTTTTTCGGAGCAGATCTGGCAGGTGATCGGCGAGCCGGGCAAGGGCCGCTGCTTCACCCATGGGTTCACTTACAGTGGCCATCCTGTCAGTTGCGTGGCAGCGCTGAAGAACATCGAGATCATTGAGCGCGAGAACCTGCTGGCCCATGTCGAGGATGTGGGCACCTACCTGGAGCAGCGCCTGCAAACCCTGGCCGGACTGCCGCTGGTAGGCGATATTCGCAGTCAGCGCCTGATGGCCTGTATAGAGTTTGTCGCCGATAAACACACCAAGGCACTGTTGCCGGATGCGGTGAACATTGGCGAACGCATCCACCTACGGGCCCAGGCAAAAGGTTTGCTGGTACGCCCTATCGGGCATTTGAACGTGATGTCGCCGCCGCTGATCATCACCCACGCGCAAGTGGACGAGGTGGTCGAAACCCTGCGCCAGTGCATTCTCGACACTGCGACCGAACTTCGCCAGAGCGGCGACTACCAGGGACGATGAGCCGCAACGCCGAGCCTGTTTCGAGGTTTTTGCCGGGACGCTGGCCGGCGGGTAGACTGGCCCGCATGAACGCATCGATCGATCAGCCCACTGCCCTCGGCCCCCAGGCACTCGAAACCTGGCACGACGCCTTGGCCCAGGCGTTTATCCAGGTCGATGAAGCCCGATTCCTCGAGTACCTCGCCGCCGCGCTGTGTGCCCTGTGTCCCATCGAATCGATGATGATCAGCCTGGAGCGCCAGGGCCAGGCGCCACGCCTGCTCTATCAGCAAGGCATCCCACGGGAGCATCAGGACGAGATCATCCATCGCTACTTTTCCCGTGGCTACCAGTTGGACCCCTTCTGTCTGGCAGTCGATAAAGGCTTGGCGGAAGGCTTCTACTCGTTGGCGCAAATCGCGCCGGATGATTTTTTCAACAGTGAGTACTACAAGACCTATTACCTGCGCAGCGGCGGTGCCCTGGAGAGTTACCACATCGTTGACCTGTGCCCACGCAGCAAGATTTCCCTGTGCATGTTCCAGGGACTCAGCGCCGGCCAATTCAGCGATGCGCAACTGGCCGTGCAGCGCTCTGCCCACCCGGTGATCCGCGCGCTGTTGCACCGGTTTGGCACCACGGGTGGGTTGGACAAGGTGGTGGGCGACCCAGCCTTCAGTCAAACCCGCGCACATCAACAGATTGAAGCAGCCTTCATGGGGTTTGGCAGTGGGCTGCTGACAGTGCGTGAGCGCGAAATTGCGCACTTGATCCTGCGGGGGCACTCGGTGAAGTCGGCAGCGCAAGTGCTGGGGATTTCGCCGGAGACGGTGCGCATGCATCGCAAGCATGTGTACACCAAGTTGGTCATCAACTCCCAGGCGGAGCTGTTTGCATTATTTATTGATTGGATGACGCGGCAGCAGTAGGGTTTACCAACTGCCGGACGCCCCACCGCCGCCACTGGAGCCACCACCCCCTGAGGAACTGCTGCTGGAACTGGAGCTGCTGGAGCTCGAACTCGATCCACCGCCCGAAGACCCCGACCCGCCGCTGGTTTTGCCAAAGATGAACAGCGCGGCAAACGAGGCAATCGGGAATGCGTACAGCCAGCCATTACGGCCGAGCTCCATCAGCACGCCCGCTGCCACATACACCCCCACCGCTGCCAGCAGCCGCGCAACAAAACCCACCCGGCTCTGCTTCCAGGCGTCCTTCATGATCACCAACAGCACCAGGTACAACCCCAGAACTACCAGCGCACCCAATGGAAATACCAGCCAGTGGATAAAGTTGACGTCGGCATATCGCTGATCAACCACCAGCAAGCCCAGGATGTAGACCAGCAGCCCTATCACGCCGTAAAACACCGAGCGCGCCATCCACAATGCGCCGAAGGTCGCGCCGCCGATCAGCATGATCAGGGGCATCACCAGCAGAAACATCGCCCAGTCGCGGCCCTCACCCACTATCACTAGCAGCAACGTGGCAACCACCGCGGCAATCAACGCGCGGCGCCACCGCAGTTTGCCAGCACTCATCAGCACGCCGCCAATGGCTCCTAGCACAAACGCCAGCGCGATTGCGATGAACTGCGGATTGACCCTTGTCCCTGTGGCTTTAGGCAAATCACCGCCATCCACCAGTACCACCAGGTCGTTGACGCCCTGGGAAACACCGCCGACGAAATCCCCCTGGCGAAAGGCCGGGGTGATGTGTTCTTCGATGATGCGGTGTGCGAGCAAATCTGTGACCGTGCCTTCCAGGCCATAGCCCACCTCGATACGCACCTTGCGGTCTTCTTTGGCGACCACCAGCAGGATGCCGTCATTGACATCCTTGCGTCCCAGCTTCCAGGCGCGGAACAGTTGGTTGGCGTAGTCCTCGATGCTCGCGCCGCCGGTGGTGGGCACCAGCAACACGGCCACTTGCGAGCCCTTGCGTTGCTCAAGATCGGCGAGTTGGTTTTTCAGACGGGTGGTGGTGCTGGCATCCAGAGTGTTGGTGAGGTCGATCACCCGTTGGTCGAGGGCCACGCCAAGCGGCGAAGTGTCCGCCTGGGCGGTGCCCAGCAGGCCTAGAAACACCAGCGCCACCAGACTCAAGACGGACTGCCGCAGAATCGCCATCATGCTTTGTTACCTGAAGTTTCTTCCTGAAGGCGGCGACTTTACCTTATCTGCGCTATATCGCGTGACCCCGCACCGATGACTATCTAAACTCCCTCCATACATAGCAAAACGCCACAGTCAGGAAGCCCATGGATCTGCGCCACCGCAACAATATCAGAGTGAAAGGCAACGGCAGCTCGACCCTGGTGTTTTCACACGGCTTCGGCTGCAACCAGGCCATGTGGAACTACCTGGCACCGCAGTTTTTCGAGCGCTTCCGCGTAGTGATGTATGACTTGGTGGGCGCCGGCCTGTCAGACCTTAGTGCATTCGACAAGACCAAATACAGCACCTTGGACGGTTACGCGCGCGATTTGAACGAGATTATCGACGCGTATGCCGTGGGCCCGGTGATCCTCGTGAGCCATTCGGTGAGCGCGATGATCGGCACCCTCGCCGACCGCCACGCCCCCGGCCGGATCGCCGCCCACGTCATGATCGGCCCCTCGCCGCGCTATATCGACGCAGACGGTTATGTCGGCGGCTTCAAGTTGGCGGATATCCAGGACCTGCTCGATACCCTCGACAGCAACTACCTCGGTTGGTCCAGCGCCATGGCCCCGGTGATCATGGGCGCGCCCGACCAACCCGCGTTGGGTGAAGAACTGACCGAGAGTTTCTGCCGCACTGAGCCGGCCATCGCCAAACAATTTGCACGGGTGACGTTCATGTCGGACAACCGCCAGGACGTGATCGGCCTGGCCACTCCGGTACTGATCCTGCAATCGAGCGACGACCTGATCGCACCCGTGGCCGTGGGCGAATACCTGCACAGCGTGTTGCCCAACAGTACCTATCGCCTGGTGGATAACGTCGGTCATTGCCCCCACATGAGCGCGCCGCAGGCCTGCGCGGAGGCTATGAAACGCTTCCTGGCGCCGTGGGCGGTCTCCCATGTCGGCTGAGTTGTTCGACAGCGCCGCCTGCGCCCTCGCCGTCACGGCGGAGGACGGCACGATCCTGCAAGCCAATTCGCGCTTCAGCGAGTGGCTGGGGTTCAGTACGACGGAGCTGTGCGGCAAGCGTTTCCAGGACTTGCTGACCATGGGCGGACGGATCTTCCACCAGACCCACCTGGCGCCGATGCTGCGCATGCGTGGCAGCGTCACCGAAGTCAAACTCGACATGCTGCACCGCGAAGGCCACAAGCTGACCGTCCTGCTCAACGGCATCAAACGCGAGCAGGACGACGGAACGCTGTACGACCTGGCGCTGTTCGGCACCACCGACCGCGACAAGTACGAGCGCGAGTTGCTCAATGCACGCAACTTCGCCGAAGCGCTGTTGCAGGAAAAGACCGCCACCGAACTTGCGCTCAAACTGGCCCAGGCCGAATTGAGCGACGCCTATGCCATTTCCCAGCGCCGAGCGCTGTTTGCCGAGCAGATGGTGGCGATTGTCAGCCATGACTTGAAGAACCCGCTCACGGCAATCCGCATGGCCTCGGATTTTCTCAACCGAGGCGAACGCACCGCCAAGGAGCACCAACTGCTGGGGCACATTGGCCAGTCGTCCGAGCGTGCCCAGCGCATGATCGCCGACCTGCTGGACTTCACCCAGGCGCGCGTCGGCCAGGGCATCACCATCAAGGCTGCGCCGTTGGACCTGCATGAGGTGATTCATCGCGCCGTGGATGAACTGCGCGTGGCGTTTCCTGCGGCAAACTTGGTGCATCTCGCCGAGGGCAGTGGCGAAGCTTGCCTGGACGCCGACCGCGTGCAGCAGATCATTGGCAACCTGGTGGCGAACAGCGTGGCGTATGGCGATCTGCAACGGCCGATCACCGTCACGTCACGGTTGGGACAGGGTCGGTGCGAGGTTTCAGTACACAACCACGGCAAGGTCATCCCCGAAGCCTTGCTCACCGAGCTGTTCGAACCTATGACCCGTGGCACTGACCAAGGCAGTGACGTGCGCAGCGTAGGCCTCGGCCTGTATATCGTTCGCGAGTTGGCCAGAGTGCATGGCGGCGATGTGGCGGTGAGTTCCTGTGCCACGGGCGGCACCACGTTTACAGTCAACTTTCAGCCAACGTAGGCGCTGCCCTGTATCACCGGTTCGACGCTGCCCGTCAGCACTACGCCGCCCTCGCCTGCCCAATGCACAGTTACCGTGCCGCCGTCGCATTGCACTTCGACGGTATCGTCCAGCAGTCCACGACGAATCCCATTGACCACCGCGCCACAGCAGCACGAACCGGAGCCCAACGGCACGCCGCCGCCGCGCTCCCAGATGCGCAGGCGGATATGGCCACGGTCGAGCACCTGCACAAAATGCACATTGGTCTTGGCCGGGAACAACGGGTGGATTTCCAGCGCCGGGCCCACGGCTGCCATATCGACAGCCGCGATGTCTTCCACGAAAAACGTGCAATGCGGGTTGCCCATGCTGCACGCCGCCGGGTTGCCGTCGATGGGCAGCGTGCGGGTATCCATGGCCTCGGCCAGCGGCACGGCCGACCAGTCCAGCGACGGCTCACCCATGTTCACCGACACTTGCCGCCCCGCTGTCCGCGTACACATCAGCAAGCCACGGTCGGTACGCAGCACCACAGAGTCCGTGCCCGCCTCATGCATCAAGCGGTCCGCGACGCCACGGGTAGCACTGCCGCAAGTGGCCAGCGGCGTGCCGTTGGGGTTCCAGAACTTGATGCGTGCGGCGGCGTCGTCACAATCGAGTACCACGGCCAGTTGGTTGAAACCAATACCGGTGTGGCGGTTGCCGAGTTGGCGGGCGATTTTCGCGGTGATCGGATCGTCCAGGCCTCGGCGGTCGATGATGATGAAATCGTCGCCATGAGCGTGCATTTTTACAAACGGCAAGGGCATGGGCTGTCCTGTGGTCGACCTGCAGGGGAACTGAAGGATACCCTGAACCCACGCAACCTTATCGAGAGCATCGCATGTTAATTGTCTTCAACGGGCTGCCCGGTACCGGCAAAACCACCCTTGCCCAGGCACTGGCACGCCAGATCGGCGCGGTGTACCTGCGCATCGACGTGATTGAGCAGGCAATCCGTGATGCGGGTGTGTTGGCGGGCGACGTGGGCGCCAGCGGTTATGGGGTGGCGAATGCCTTGGCGCTGAGCAACCTGCGATTGGGGCAGACGGTGGTGGCTGACTGTGTGAACCCGGTCCAGGAAAGCCGGGAGGCGTGGAAGACCTCGGCGGCAATGGCGGGTGTGGCGCTATTGGATATTCGGGTGATTTGTTCTGACCAGCAGGAACATCGACGGCGAGTAGAAACCCGAACGGGGGATATTCCCGGCCTGGTTCCACCCACCTGGGAGTCAGTGTTGGCGCATGAGTACGAAGACTGGGATGAAGTACCGCTGACGGTCGACACGGCCTTCACGTCGCCAGATCAGGCAATGGCGGCGATTTTGACGGACCTCACCGCTATGGCGAACTAAGTCTCTCTGTGGTGAGCGGGCTTGCCCCGCGCTGGGTGGCGAAGCCGCCCCAATAAAAACGCCGCATTCTGTCAGGCAGAATGCGGCGTTTGGTTTTAGGGCGGCTTCGCCACCCAGCGCGGGGCAAGCCCGCTCACCACAACAAGCCCGCTCACTACAGAAGCACTCTTCAAAGCACAGTCCCCATCGCCTTCATCAACACCAGGTCCCGTCCATAGATATCTGGCGCATACACCAACCCCCCCTCGCGATTGACCTCCACCGTCCAATAACTCAACAGCACCGGCACCGGCGTGGCCAACCTGAATTCATGCGTCACGCCGGTGGCCAGCAATTCATCGGTGCGGGTGCGCTCGGCTGGGCTCACCAGCAAATCCCGCAGCAGTAATGGCTGCTCGACCCGCACACACCCCGAACTGAACGCCCGCGGCCCTTTGGTGAACAGCGGCTGGCTCGGCGTGTCATGCAGGTATACCGAATACGGGTTGGGAAAACGCATTACGATCTTGCCCAGTGGGTTGCGCGGGCCGGCTTCCTGGCGCAGCAGGATATTGCCGGGGCGAGCCCAGTCGATTTGCTCGGGCGCCAGCGGGTGGCCCTCGGCGTCAAGCACTTGCAGGTTTTGCTGGCGCAGGTATTCGGGGTTGAGGCGGATGGCCGGGAGTTTGTCCTCGCGCATGATGGTGGGCGGGATGGTCCAGGTGGGGTTGAGGGTCAAGCGGGTGATGCGCGACTTGAGCAACGGCGTCTGGCGTTCGGCACGGCCCACTTGCAAACGGGTTTGCCATACCGGAATCCCGCTCTGGTATACGCTCAGTTGCGCGGCGGCGACGTTGACCAGCACGCCTTCAGGCTCCAGGTCCTGGGCCAGCCAGCGGAAGCGTTCGAGGTTGATGCGCAGTTGTTCGCGCCGGACCAGCGGGCTGATGTTCAATTCGGCCACCGTGCCGGCGCCGATCACGCCGTCGGCCTGCAACGAGTGGCTGAGCTGGAAGGCCTTGACCGCCTTGACCAGTTCATCGCGGTACTGCTTGCCGCCAGGTGCCTGGGTCAGGTAGCCACCACTGACCAGGCGCCGCGCCAGCTCCGGCACGCGTGGGTCTTCCATGCCGGGGCGCAACAGCGGACCACCGGCAACCGGGTCCCAATGCGGCAACGGTTGCAGACGCACGGTGGAATAGGCGTTGCGCAAGCTGCGATACAAATCGGCACTGGGGCGCGCCTGGTCGAATGCCTGTGCCATGTCTTGCAGGCCTGTGGCGGCAAACGCCAGCACTTCAACGTTAGGGTCGCGGGTGGGTGGTTGGGAATGCCACAGGGGTTCGAAGCGCGATTGTTGCAGGCGGCCGTAATGCAGGTCTTGCAGGGCTTGCAGATAATGCTGGCTGCTGGCGATATCGCTGCACAGCACGTTTGCCGTGGCATCCGGCGCAGGCAAGCTATAGTGGGTGGGGTCCAGGCCGTCATCGGCGAGCATCAGCAACTGAGATTGCAGGGCTTGTCGACGTTCATCGGCGGACCACAGCGGCACATTGCCTTGCTGCTGATAGAAGGCTTGCAGGCGCAGTTGGGCAGCGGCGTCGACCTGCGGCGCCAGGCCGGGGCAGACACTCGGCAGTTGCGCCAACGCCTGTTGCACGGGGGCCAGGTCCACCGGCGCCGGGGTGGTTACCGGCAACGGCTCGACCGGCAGCGCGTCGGCTGTCGCGACCAATGGTGCAACGAGCAGGCAAATGCTCAAGTAACATGCGTGTTTTTTGAACAATTGACCAGGCTCCAATCCACACCGGGGGACACTTCGTAGATGCTGACTTTCATGCGCCGCCTCGGTTTGATGACCGTGGCGTTGGCTGCCTTGAGCAATTTTGCGCTCGCCGCCAACCAGACCTCTCCTAACTTGTATAGCAGCCTGGCGCGCTCGGCTCCAGAACTCAATCCCACCGTACTCAAAAGCGCCCTGAACGCGGTGCAGTGCGCGGTCAATAACGGCGAGGAACGTTCCGAGCGCCTAGCGGTTATTGACTACTCCCAGCCTTCTACCGCCCGTCGGCTGTGGATCTTCGATCTGCGCAAGAAAACCCTGGTGCTACGCGACTTGGTAGCCCATGGCGCCAAATCCGGGGAAAACTTCGCCACCCAATTCTCCAACCTCGAAGGCAGCCACCAGTCCAGCCTGGGACTGTTCCGCACCCAGGAGAGCTACCTGGGCACCCACGGCTATTCACTGCGCATGGACGGCCTGGAGCCGGGTTTCAATGACCAGGCCCGCGACCGCGCCATCGTGATTCACGCCGCCGACTACGTGAGCCCCTTGTGGAGCAAGCGCGAAGGCCGTATCGGCCGCAGCCAGGGTTGCCCGGCAGTGCGCCCGCAGGTGGCGCGCCAAGTGGTGGACAAGCTCAAGGATGGACAGTTCATGTTTTCGTGGTACCCCGACCAGCGCTGGTTGAAGTCTTCGACCTACCTCAATTGCAAACCCCAACAGGTGGCGAGTAGTCGTACAATCCGTGGCGGATAGCCTGTCCCCATAGATAAAGAAGAGAACCACGCATGCTTCTACACCACTCCACCTGGATCGAGATCGGGCAGTTTCTGGAACGCAGCCGCACGGTGGTGATTCCCATCGGTTCCAACGAACAGCACGGCCCTACCGGCCTGCTGGGCACCGACTGGATGTGCCCGGAAATCATCGCCCATGAAGCGCAGAAGAACGCCGATCTGCTGATCGGCCCCACCTTTAACATCGGCATGGCCCAGCATCACCTGGGTTTTCCCGGCACCATTTCCCTGCGCCCTTCCACCTTCATTGCCGCGATTGGCGACTGGGTGCGCTCGCTGGCCGGGCATGGTTTCGAGAAGATCCTGTTTCTGAACGGCCACGGCGGCAATATCGCCACGATTGAAGCGGCGTTTTCCGAGCTGTACGCCGAGGCCAGCTTCGCCCGTCGCCCGGCCGGGTTTGCGTTGAAGCTGGTGAACTGGTGGGACCTGGAAGGCGTGAATGACCTGGCGCAACGCCAATTCCCGGTGGGCCATGGCAGCCATGCCACGCCGTCGGAGATTGCGGTGACCCAATGGGCCTATCCGGACTCGATCAAGACGGCTGATTATTCACCGCAAATCGCCAATACCGGGCCGATCCGTGAAGCGCTGGACTTCCGCGCGCGCTTCCCTGATGGACGCATGGGCTCGGACCCGGCGCTGGCGACGGTAGAGAAAGGTGGGGAGCTGGTGGCGTTGGCGGCGCAGGGTTTAGTCAAGACGGTCAATGCCTTCAGCAACGAAGCCAAGCCCTAGGCCATACGCGAAATTATTGGCATTCCTTGGCAGCAAGCTCAAGCCGCGACGGCGTAATCGTCGACGCCAGTGGCTTGCGCTCATACAGGAACACCTTGCCGCCGTCCTGGGACTTGTAGGCCTCCAGCACATCATCGGCGGCAATCTTGCTGGTCAACACCACTTTGGCGTGGCGCGAGTTCTGCGTCACGGTGGAGGTGATCTTGTGCTTTTCCAGCTTGGGCAGCACGCACTGCACATAGGCTTCAGGCGTTTTGCTGGTCTGCAAGGTCAGGGTTGGAGCGTTGGGGGCGGAAACACAACCGGCCAACATCAGAGAAGCAAAGGCCAAGGCCGGGGCGAAAAAAGCGCGCATGAAAAATTCCTGATTATAAAAAATAAAGGTCCACATCAACCTGCACGAACCAACGCCTTGAGCGAGGCATCGAACTGCTTCAAGGCATCCAGTTGCACGTCCCGCTGCTGCTCGATCTGCGCAGCAATTTCCGGCGCCGCCTGGTCATGCACCCACACCGACGGCACCTGCTTGTGCACCGAGCCTTCGGCCTTGGCGATGTATTGCAGGTTCGCATCATAGAACCGCGCAATAAAACGCGCCTCGACCTGGTCGTTACGCTGGGTCAACAGTTGATTATGGGTATCGAGCATCACCACCACATCAGGGTGAGCCAGCACCAGGGCATCCAGGTTGTCGTAGACCGTCACCGACAAAAAGGTTCCCTGCAGCGAACTCATCAACCAATCGATGGCCAGTTCCGGGTCGGAGCTGTTGACGAACGCCTGGCGGATACGCCCGTCGAGGGCACCCTTGGCGCCATTCAAGGCCATGTCGTGGTAGCGTTCAAGGTAGCTGAGGTTGTCGCGGGTGCTGTCAGTCAGCAATACACCCACCGACTGCGCGTGCTGCAGGGAGTCTACGCTACCGTTGATAGGTAGCAAATGGCTCGTACGCAGATCATCGGCGATTGCCGCGTTGTTGATAGCAACCGTGCCAAGCATCAAAGCCATCAACGCCAGCTGAATAAACGTCCTCATCGCGCATTTCCTTGAACAGCGTCTCGATGGGGTGATTTTCCGCTTTTCCTGCAAAAACAGAACTTGCGATGCTTGATGGTGACTATTATCTGAACCGATAGTGCTGACATAAAACTTATAAGGACCACGCCATGAAGCCCCACCAGAAAACCTTCGACCGCATCCGCGAAGCCGTACTACCGGAGTTTCGCGAGCGGGTCGCCGATTACCTGGTCGACTATGAACACGTGCTGCAGGACGAGGCTGCCGACGCCGAACAAATCAGTGCCAGCGCCCAGCAACTGCGCGGCTACCTGCGAGGCTTGAACACCACGCGGGTATTGGGCATGGCGGACTGGGAGGAACTGGACCGCCGCGTGAAGGAGGACTGGCTACGCGTGGTGGAAGCCGAATAACTGGCGGGGCGTGTCGATCAGCAAGGCCTGCTCGGTCTGCGCGGACCAACCCAGGGCTTGGCGCTGCTCCATCACTGCGCCATAGCCGATGGACGCTTCATGCTGGGTGTGCGGCCAGTCACTGCCCCACACCAACCGATGCAGGCCAAAGCTCTGCTGCAGCAACGGAATGGCCTGGTGGGCAAATTCAAGGTTCTGTGCCGCGCTCACGCCGAGGCGATAGATTCCCGAGACTTTCAGCCACAGATGGCCACCGAGCGCCAGCTCCAGCAACTCGGTAAAGCCACGCTGCTCCACGCCCAGTCGCGCGTCGGGTCGCCCGAAATGATCGATCACCAGTTCCACCCCGAACGGCAGCAGTTGCCGCACCAGGTGCGGCAGGTCGTCCAGTTCGCGGTGCAATTCCACGTGCCAGCCCAGTTCGACGATATGCTCAAAGAACACTTTCCATCCCGGCTCATTGAAGTCCGGCAGTGCCCGGCCCACCAGGTTCAGCCGCACGCCCACGACACCTGAGCGCGCCATGGCGTGCAGAGTGTCGCGCGGAATATCGCGTTCAACCACCACCACACCGCGCAACCGGTCGGGTGCCTGCTGCAAGGCGGCCAGCAGGTAGCGGTTGTCGGTGCCCAGGAAGCTGGGCTGCACCAGCACGCCATGGCTCAAGCCGTTGGCGTGCAAGTGACCGAAGTAATCCGCCAACGTGGCGTCGTAGTCAGGGGTATAGCGACGTTCGCCGGCCAAAGTCAGCGTGCGGCTGAACACATGGGCGTGGGCGTCGATGCCGGTGATGGAGCAGTTATCGAGCATGAGGTTCGTCTTTCAAGAGTAAAAAAGGGTCAAGCCTGGGCGCGCTGGCCCGTCACCACATTGTCAATCGGCGCAGCTTCCAGCACGCGACCACGGGTTTCCGGCAGGCACAGCGCGGCGATCACCGCGACGCCGTAGGCAATCCCGGCATCGATGCCGATGGCCGAGCCGAGGGACATGGAGTCGCTCATATGCCCCACCAGGAACGGAAACACGGCCGACAGCACGCGCCCGAAGTTGTAGCAAAAGCCCACGCCGGCACCGCGCACATCCGCCGGGTACAGCTCGTTGAACAACGCCCCAAGGCTGGCCGGAATGCCGGCCGCGAAAAAGCCCAGCGGGAAGCCAAGGAACAGCATCTGCGTGTTGGTCAACGGCAGGAATACATAGGCCTGCACGGTGATCACACAGCACAGCGCGAACAGCACGATGTTCTTGCGCCGCCCGATGCGATCAATCAGCAAACCACTGGCGATGCAGCCGCACCAGAAGGCGAAGATGATCACCGCCAGGTAGCCGCCGGAGTTGAGTACCGACAGGTTGCGCTCAGTCTTGAGGAAGGTCGGCAGCCAAGTCATCACCGCGTGGTAACCGCCATGGGCGCCCAAGCCCAGCAGACCGCCGAACAACGTGACGCGAATCAGCTCAGGACGGAAGATGCCCGCCAGCGACTTGAAGAAACTCGGTGGAATCGCCTGTTCGTTTTGCAGGCGCTGGAAGCTGTCGGGCTCCTCGACATTGCGGCGCACCCAGATAATCAGGAACGACGGCAACAGGCCCACCACAAACATCACACGCCAGGCCATGTCCTGCGGCACAAACGAATAGATCAGCGCAAACACCCCGACCGCTACACCCCAACCCACAGCCCAGGCGCTCTGCACGGTACCCATCACCTTGCCGCGGTACTTGGGATTGATGGTCTCGGCCATCAACACCGCGCCCGCTGCCCATTCACCGCCGATTCCGAAGCCTTGCAGCGCCTTGACGATCAGCAACTGGTGGAAGCCCGTGACAAACGCCGACAAGAAAGTAAAAAACGAGAACCACAGGATCATCCACTGCAAGGTGCGCACCCGGCCGTAGCGGTCAGACAAGGTGCCGCCGACCCAACCGCCGATGGCCGAAGTCACCAGCGTGACGCCGCTGATCAACCCCGCATCGCCTTTGCTCAAGGCGAACGCAGCGATGAGTGCCGGGATCGCCAGACCGAACATCTGTACTTCCAATGCGTCGAGGGACCATCCGCCGAAGCAGGCCCAGAACGTTTTGCGCTCCCGGGGAGTGACTTGGCGATACCAACTGAACATGATTTTTATCCTTATAGGTCAAACGCGAGGCAGCCGAGCGCGAACCGTGCCGCAGCCGGGCCAGTGTTGGGCAAACAGTTAACGGTGCGGGTGTCGGGTCAGCGAATGTCCACGCGGTAGCGGAAGTGCTCGGCGTGCCCGCGAGAGCGTCGCCACTCGAGGGGCTGGCCGGCGTAATCGCGGGCCAGGCGCTCGATCACCACCACCGGGCTGTTGACCGGCACCTGCAGCAATCGCGCGTACACCTCGTTGACCGATTCGGCGGTCAGGGTTTCCTCGGCCGAGGCCACCACTTGCCCGCAGACGTCTTCATACACCGGATAAAGCAACGGGCCTTGCTGGGACAGGTCGATATCCAGCAACGCCTGGAAGCGCGTGCGCGGTAGCCAGATCTCTTCGGCCAGCAGCGGCTGCACGTCAAACAAACGGGTACGCAGGATGCGGATCACCTGGGACTCGGGCGCCAGGCCCAACGCCTCACTGACCGCCGACGGCGCGGCCAGGGATTCAACCGTGAGGATGCGGCTTTCCGGCACCTGACGCTCGCCCGCAGGGCCTTGAAAACGGAAAAATCGAAACAGGGAGGACTGGAATTGCGGGCGACGCACAAAGGTGCCCCGACCCTGCTGGCGCTCAAGAATGCCTTCGCTCACCAACGCATCGACGGCCTTGCGCACGGTGCCGGTGGACAGCTCGTACTCGGCGGACAGCACCGCTTCGGTGGGAATGGCTTCACCGGGGCGCCAGCGATTGTTGGCGATCTGCTCGACCAGGTGGTCGCGCAGGCGTTGGTATAGCGGCAGACGGGCATCACTGGACAAGGTATTCATGGGGCCACATTCACTTTGTTATTTAGTCATATATATGAATATGGCGAGAGTATTTGTCCGCCGGGTGACGCCTGTCAAGCGCGCCACCGCGGATAGAGGATGAATGGTCGGCTACAGCGCCGGGCGTTGCTGCCGCACCCACGCCTGCACGGAAGGCCGCTGCCACTGGCGCTGCGCATATTCCACCAACTCGGCGGGCACGCTGTCGCCGTTGAGAATCAGGCGATTGAGCATCACCGCCAGGTCCACATCCGCAATCGACCACGCGCCGAACAGATACGCCTGGTTACCCGCCAACAGTGCCTGGGCCGCGCTGATCAATTTGCGTGCCGCCGCTTCGGCCACGGGGGACAATGGCGGCATCTTCTGCCCGTAGAACACCACCATCGTCGAACGCTCCTGGCGGATCGGCAACAAGTCGCTGCGCAACCAGGCCTGCACCTGCCGCGCCCTCGCCCGCTGCTTGGGATCGGCCGGATAGACCGGTGTCTCGGGGTAAGTCTCTTCCAGGTACTCAGTAATTGCCGAAGACTCCGACAGCGCAAAGTCTCCTTCTACCAGCGTCGGCACGCGCTGGGTCAGGGACAGTTGGGCGAAGTCGGCGGTCTGGTTCTGCGCGGCGTCCAAGTCCAGGGTCAAGGTGTCGAACGCCAGGCCTTTTTCCCGCAGGGTGACGAACACCGACATCGCGTAGGGGCTGGTATACAAATGATCAACATACAGGCGCAACGGACGCTGGCTCATAACGATTCTCCGTGAGTGGAACACCACGCTACGAGATGTGCGGCGAGAAAGACAATGCGCTGTTTTTATGGGGCCATTCCTACTCGGAATACCGGGCTAACCGGCAAAGCCACCCTTGTCTAAAAAGGCGCGCTCCTCCTCCGTGGTCTCTCGCGCCAACACGCCATTACGATGGGGAAAGCGCCCGAACTGCTCAATAATGCGCGCGTGCTCCTTGGCCCAATGGTAAGTGTTGGCGTCCAGTTGCTGGTTCAGGACCAGTGAGCGCTGCTGATCCGTCGAGTCTTCAGAATGTTCGAACGGCAGGTAGCAGAATGCGCGCAATGCCGGCTCGACCTGCTGATCCAATCCGGCATCGACCATGCGCCTCGCATACAAGCGAGCCAGAGGGTCGGTGGCGAACATATGGGCAGTGCCGCGAAAGGCGTTGCGCGGGTATTGGTCAAGCAGAATCAGCAGCGCCAAGGCCCCTTGCGCCGAGTCCAGCCAGTGCTCCAGTTCGCGCCGGGCGGCTTGCAGGTGGGTGGTGTGGAAGGTGTCGCGGAAAGTTGCGTCGAAGACCTCGTCCTTGGCGAACCAGCGTTTGGGGCCAGCGTGTTTCCAGAAGTCGAGGACGGATTGTGGAGTAGTCATGATGAGGGGCCTGCACAAACGATTTCACTGACAGTATCAGAATCCTTAGTGACGAATCGCGGCAACGCGGTAATTAATGTTATAGGATAACACCCCATTTCCGCCCTGCCCTGTGACCCTCGCCCATGACCGATGCTGTTCCCCTGCGCCAACGCCTGCTGTCCATCGATGCCCTGCGCGGCCTGGTGATCCTGTTTATGCTGCTTGACCACGTGCGCGAAACCTTCCTGCTGCACCGTCAGGTCAGCGACCCGATGACCATCGACAGCACCGAGCCTGCGTTATTTGCCAGCCGCACCCTCGCCCATCTGTGCGCGCCAGTGTTTGTGTTGCTCACGGGCTTGTCGGCCTGGCTGTACGGCCAGAAATACCAGGGCCGGCGCGATGTGTCGGCGTTCCTGTTCAAGCGTGGGCTGTTCCTGGTGGTGCTGGAATTCACCCTGGTCAACTTCGCCTGGACCTTCCAACTGCCGCCCGGCGTGATCTATATGCAAGTCATCTGGGCGATTGGCGTGAGCATGATCGCCCTTGCGGCGCTGGTGTGGTTGCCGCGCCCGCTGCTGATCGTGTTGGCAGTGGTGATCATTGCCGGGCACAACCTGCTGGATGGGCTGCACTTCGAGGCCGGTTCGGCACTGCATATTCCGTGGACAATCCTGCATGAGCGCAGTTGGATCGAAGTGGGCGAGTCGCTGCGCCTGCGCGTCACTTATCCGGTGCTACCGTGGATCGGTGTGATCGCCCTGGGCTACAGCCTCGGCCCCTGGTTTGCCAAAGACATGCAGCCGGCGCAGCGCCAGCGTTATCTGTGGCTGGGCGGTGCAAGTGCATTGATAGGGTTCGTGGTAGTGCGAGCGGTCAATGGGTATGGCGAAAAACCATGGCAAGCCTATGACAACGGCGTGCAAACCGTGATGAGCTTTTTCAACATCACCAAGTACCCGCCTTCGTTGTTGTTTCTGGCACTGACGCTGGGGATTGGGCTACTGCTGTTGCTGGCGTTCGAGAAGGCGGGAAGCAAGCGCTGGATCAGCATGCTCGCCACCTTCGGTGCAGCACCGATGTTCTTCTATCTGCTGCACCTGTACGTGCTGAAAATCCTCTACGTCGCATGTGTGGCACTGTTTGGCCTGAATCACGGCAACTACTTCGGCTTCGACGGTATGGGCGCCATTTGGCTGGTGGCGTTGCTGCTGCCGCTGGCGCTGTACGCGCCGGTCCATTGGTTCGCCGGGCTCAAGGCCCGGCGCCGCGACCTGGCCTGGCTCAAGTACCTGTAGAGGCTCGATCTATGCGTGAGTGGAGGTGAAAAGGTCCACTCATGTTGCGACCAGATGCACATAGAACGCGTGAAACATGAAATACGCACACACCGCCAGCGCCAGGCCCATGCAGCGGTTGAATACGGTAAACGCCGACGCCCCGTTGATCCGCCGTCCCAGCATCGCGCCAAGCAACGCATAGAGCCACGGCGCGCCAAACGCGCCAAAAGCCAGCAACGCCGACACCAGCGCAATCGACACCCCGGTGATATGCGCCGCCGGCAGCATGACGCTGGTGATCGGCAACACCGCCATGATGCCCTTGGGGTTGAGCAACTGGATCACCAGACCGTTCCAGAACGTGAGGGTCTTGGCCGGTGCGGTAGAGACTTTTTCATCGACCACCGTGCGCGCGGTGAACACCTGATAAGCCAGGTACAAGGTGTACACACCGCCAATCAACGAAATATAGGGCAACGCTGCCTGGGAAATGATCGCCTCGCCGGTGTAACCGAACAGCACGAACAACACCAGCATCGCGCAGCCCACGCCGATGAAAAACCCGGTGGACCGCCGGAACTGGCCGGTGAGCCCCGCGTTGAGTCCCATGAAATTCACGGGGCCGGGGCTGTACATGACGCTGAAGGCGTAAAGGAAGATGTCCATGGAAGACCTGCAGTAGAAAGAGTGTGGCGAGTCTACTGAGGGGAGATGGGGGGATTCTTGTATGTTTGTGGTTGGGCTGGATGGGGAGGCTGCGCATCCGAGCGGGAGCAAGCTCCCTCGCCACAGGTATAGTGTTTGCTGGATCCTTCAGGACAAAACCGGACATGGATGTATTCACCCAAGGCAGTTGCCTCTGCGGCGCAATCACTTATCACGTTTCGACGCCGCTCAAGGCCGTCACCCACTGCCACTGCAAAAAATGCCAGAAAGGCCATGGCGCTGCGTTCGCGACGTATGCCAGCGCGCGCCGATCAGAAGTGACGATCCGGGCTGTGCGTGACACGCTGAAAAGCTATGAATCTTCGCCAGGTATCACCCGTCAATTCTGCTCGGAATGCGGTTCATCGCTGTTCTGGAGCGACGCTGAAGGAAAGTATCCAGAGTGGATTTCGATCGCGCTGGGCACGCTCGATACCCCGTTCAAGGTAAAGAACCAGGCGCACAGTTGCATTGAGTCCAAGGCACCCTGGCTTGGTGGACAGTTCCTTTGAGTCCGCTCAACGCAAACGTCTCGATATGCAAACTGGAGCAGCTCCCGGTGCAGATCCGAGCCCTCGAAGCTCAGGCAGTCGCCGAAGGCTTCCGGTTCCTGACACGATTGATCACGGAGTGGGAAGACGGCTCCAATCGATTTGATCGGCCGGGCGAATGCTTTCTGGGAATGTTTTGTGATGGGCAGTTGATCGCCGTCGGCGGTCTTTCTTGTGATCTCGTCGCGGGATCAGGAGTTGGACGGCTTCGCCGGGTATACGTAGAACGTACTTACCGTGGGCGACAGGCTGGTAGGGCCTTGGTGGTGCAGCTACTGGAAAATGCTGCCGTGCATTTTCACAAAGTACGTCTGTCCACCGACACATCTGAGGCCGCAGCTTTTTATCTTCGATGCGGTTTTGAGCAGGTGGCTGATGACACCGCCACCCACGTAAAAATCTTGAAAAACGGCTGAAACGGATGCTGCCGGCTCCGCAACACACAATAAAATGGGGATCGTCGAGCTTCAGCGAGGCTACGATGGTGGTGTGTCAGCGGCATCTCTATCGGCAGTGCCGCCGTCATCGCGGCCTCGCTGGGGCTCGACGGCTCCCACAGTGGGTTTTGCAGTGCTTGAAAGGTCGTTACATCAACGGAATCGAGTAATTCACAAACACCCGATTCTGATCCTGGTCCCGCGCCACGTCACTGCGCGACACACCGTTGCGCCAGCCGAAGCCGACGTTCTTGAAGGTGCCGCTCTGCACCACGTAATCCAGCGCGATATCCCGCTCCCACTCGCTCGCGTCGTTGCCACTGGCGGTAAGGATGTGGTCGCCCTTCAGGTACATCACCGACGCCTTCAACCCCGGCACGCCGAGTGACGCGAAGTCATAGGCGTATTGCGCAAAAGCGGTGCGCTCGCCGGCCTGGATGAAAGTCTGCACGGTACGGTCGGTGTAGAGATACAGGCTGGAACCGCCCTCCCCTTTGTTCACCAGGCCGCCCTGGTTGAGTTGGGCGAAGTTGCTGTCGTCCGAGACCTGCTGGTACCCGGCGGTGATCGCGTGCGGGCCCAGGGAGTAGATGAATGCCGCGCTCCAGGTGTTGTTGTCGATTTCACCGGTGCCGTTCTTCGTATAGCCGCCGAGTTTGTAACCTTCGGCACGGCCGGCGGCGCTGCTGTTCTTGCCGTCGGCGGTAGTCTTGAAGTAGCGCAGGTCGGTTTTCAACGAGCCGTAGTCGCCCAGGGGCAATACGTGGATCAGCCCGGCGAAATGCTGTTGGTAATAGTCTTCGAGGTTGGCGTAGTAGTACTGGACCATCAGGTCCTTGGTCACCTGGTAATCGGCACCGGCGTAATTGAATTTGTTGCTTTCCTGGGTGCCGCCCGCCGCTGCCAGACCACTGCGGTCGCTGGAGCCACGGCCGGTGGTGTGTTGCAGTTGGCCGCCGATCAGGGTCAGGTTGTCGATGTCCTTGCTGGTGATTTGCCCACCTTCGAACGATTGCGGCAACAGGCGGCCGTCGTTGCTCACCAGGATCGGCAGGTTCGGCCGCAGGTAGCCGTAGCGCAGTTCGCTCTTGGCAAAACGGGCCTTGGCCGTGGCGCCGCCACGGGCCCAGTTGTCGGTGGCCTTGCCGTCGTCGTTGGGGATCATCGAGCTGCCCACGTGGCGGCCGGCACCGCTGTCCAGGGTGATGCCGAGCATGCCGATCGCGTCGAGACCAAAACCCACGGTGCCGTCGGTGAAGCCCGATTGATAGTTGAGGATAAACGCCTGGCCCCACTCTTCGGTCTTCGACGGTGCGGCGGTGCCATCCCGGTTGTCGTTGTTGAAGTAGAAATTGCGCAGGCTCAAGTTGGCTTTGCTGTCGCTCAAGAAATCAGCCGACGCCAAAGGGCTCAGGGCAACGCCCAGGCTGCCGGTCAACACGCTTAACACATTCAAAGTGGCTTTCATCACAACCTCAGTCAATTAACCCATGAGCGTCATAAAACGGATACGGCCCCGGGTAGTCCCCGAATACGCCGTTGTGGCTGATCAAACCCTGTTGCGCCTCCCAGCGATGCAACAGATAGCCCGCCGGCTCCAGGTTGAAATGCGCGGGCGCCGCTTCTTGTAGGTCCAACACGATCTGGTGCGAGGTGCCGGGGCACACACAACTCAAGCTGCCGCCAAAACGGCGTTGCATCGGCCGGTGCAAGTGCCCGCACAGCAGGCGCTCGACTTGCGGATGGCGGGCGACGACCTGCTCCAGCGCCGCCGCATTGATGAAGGGTTCGCGGTCCATATGGCCAATGCCGCTGATAAACGGCGGGTGATGCAAAATCAGTAAGGTCGGCGCATCCGGACGCAGGGACAATTGCGCGTCGAGCCACTGCAATTGGCTGTCGAGTAACTGGCCGCCGTGGCCGCCGGGGATGGTGGAGTCGAGACCGATCAGGCGCAGCGGATGCTCGTCCACTACCCAGTCCAACGGGCCCTCTGCGGACACAGGCAAATAGGCGTGATCCCGGAACGCCTCCAGCAACGGTGCGCGTGTGTCGTGGTTACCCGGCACCAAGTAGCACGGCATGTGCAGGCGGGCGAGTTCGGGGTGCAGCACCGCGTATTCATCGGCGCGGCCGAAGTCCACCAGGTCACCGCTGATCACCACGATATCGGGCTGCGGATGGCTGGCGTTCAGATGATCGACGGCGCGGCGCAGCGCGCCTAATGTATCGACAACCCCATAAGTAAGGCGCTGGCCGGCTTTAAGGTGCAGGTCGCTGATCTGCGCGACAAGAAACGGACGATTCACAGTAGATTCTCAAGCATTCAGGGTGAACAACATGTGTGGCGCAATCGCCAGGGCAATCGGCGCTCCGACGGCGTACAGCTGGTTGTCGCTGCTGTCGACCAGCAGCGGTTGCGGGCCGCCCACATCCACCAGCAAACGGCTTTGTGCGCCCTGGAAAAACTGCGCCAGCAGATGGCCGTGCAGGTGCCCTTCTCCCTCCATCACCTTCAGGTGTTCGGGACGGCAATAGACCGTGCTGGGCAGTTCGGCGGCCTGCCACGGCAACTCGCCGCCGCAAACTTTCAAGCCATGGGCCGAAGGCTCGATCACGGTGAAGGCATTGAGGTTGCCGACGAAGCCCGCGACGAAGGCGTTGGCGGGTTTCTGGTAGATGTCACGCGGGCTGGCCAGTTGTGCGACACGGCCGTGCTCCATGACCAGGATGCGGTCGCCCAGGGCCATGGCTTCGCCCTGGTCGTGGGTGACGAACACCGAGGTGATGCCAAGGCCGCGCAGCAGTTCATTCAGTTCGCTGCGCAGGCGTTCGCGCAATTGCGCGTCGAGGGCCGCCAAAGGTTCATCCAGCAACAGCACTTTCGGACGCGGCGCCAAGGCACGGGCCAGGGCCACGCGCTGACGCTGACCACCGGAGAGTTCATGGATGCTGCGCTTGCCGTGATGCTGCAAGCCCACCAGCTCAAGCAACTCGTCGCAGCGCTTGTTGCGCTCAGTCACCGACATCCCGCGAATCTTCAAGCCGTAGACGATGTTCCCCGCCACATCCAGATTGGGAAACAACGCGTAGTTCTGGAACACCATGCCGACATCGCGGCGCTCGATGGGCAGGCGCGTCACGTCCTGATCGCCAAACAACACCTGGCCCAGATCCGGGCGCTCCAGGCCGGCAATCAGGCGCAAGGTGGTGGTTTTGCCACAGCCGGACGGGCCGAGGATCGCCAGGGTTTCGCCGCCTTCGACGGTCAGGTTCAAGTCATGCACGGCCACGGTGCCGTCGGCGAACGCCTTGCGACAGCCTTGCAGGCGGATAGTGATAGCGGTCATCGACGCTCTCCACGGGACAAACGGGCACTGATGGCCTGCAGCGCAATCAACAGCGGCACGATCATCAGCAAAAAGATAAGGGTGTAGGCGCTGGCAATTTCCAGGCGCGCCGAGGCATAGCTGTCGGCCAGGCCCACGGGCAGCGTCTTGGTCATGGGGGTGTGGAGCATCCAGGTCAGGTTGAATTCACCCAGGGACAAGGTCACTACCATCAGCACACCGGCCAGGATTCCTGCGCGGCAGTTGGGTACCACCACACTGAAAAAGCGCTTGATGGGACCCGCACCGAGACTGGCCGCCGCTTCTTCCAGCACTGGCAGTTGCTGGCGTTGCATCACCGCCATCACCGGGCGTACCAGGAATGGCAAGGTGAACAGCACATGCCCGACCAGGATGAACACCCAACTGCTGCGAAAGCTGCCGAACTGGCCGTAGGTGAGCAGCAACGCCAACGCACTGGCCAACCCCGGCATCGCCACCGGCAGCACCATCAATTCTTCGAAGGCGCGGCTGAAGCGGTTGTTCATCCGCACCAGGGCGTAGGCCGCCGGCACGCCGATCACGCAGACACACACCGCGCAGGCCAGCGCCAATTGCAGCGACAACCACACGGTGGGCGAATAGGCCTGCCACACCTGGATCAGCCAATCGAAGGTCAAGCCACTGGACAGACCGACGAAGAAGTTGCGGGTCAAACCCGCCAGCAACGACATCAGCACCGGCACCAACATGAAGGCGCACACCAGCAGGGTGAACAGCAGTTGCAGCACAAACAACGATGAGCGCTTCACAGCACAGTCCCCGCGTTTTTCACCAGGCGCCGCGTGAGCAGCAACACGGCCCAGGTCACCGCGCCGAGCACCACCGACAGCGCGGCAGCCACGGCAAAGTTGGCGTAGTTGGTGAATACGTTGTAGATCGCCACCGGGGTGACATTCAGTCGCGTGCCCAAGGTAAAGGCCGTGCCGAAGGCGCCCATGGACGTGGCAAAACAGATCGCCCCGCAGGACGCCAATGCGGGCGCCAGGCCCGGCACGATCACGTCGCACACCACGCGCCAATGCCCGGCGCCCAGGGAGTGCGCAGCTTCTTCCAGGCTACGATCAAGGCTCTCGCAAGCGGCCATCACCGTGAGGATCACCCGTGGAATCGAGAAGTACAGGTAGCCCACGAACAGCCCTGCCAACGAGTAGGCAAAGATCCATCGTTCACCGGCCAGTTGCAGGCCCAGTGAGGCCAGCAAACCTTGACGCCCTGCCAGCAGAATCACCAGGAAGCCCACCACCACACCGGGAAAGGCCAAAGGAAAAGTGAGCAACGCCACCAGTGCCGAGCGCCCGAAAAACTGGTGCCGGGCGAGGAACACGCCGCTGATGGCGCCGATCACCAGCGCCACCAGCGTCACCACCACGGCCAGGACCAGCGTTTGCCCAAGGCTGCCCAGGTACTGCGCGCTGCTGAGCACCTGCCAGTAACCGCTGCCGTTGCTGTCGCGGCTCTCGGCGCCGAGCACCATCAAGTGCGCCAGCGGCAGCAGCCAGAACGCGAGCAGCACCGCAAAGGCCGGGGCCAACGCCCAGGCGGCATGTTTTGCCGATGCTGCCACTTACTTGACCTCGTTCAGGTAACGGGCGGCGAAGGCTTCCTGCACTGCGGCCATTTTTTCGTAGTCCATCACCCCGGCGCGGGCATAGTCGCTGTCGGGCAGGAACTGTGCGGCCACGTCAGCCGGCATTTTCATCGGGCGCACTGGGCGCAGGTAGGCCTTGGCCCAGAGTGCCTGGCCTTCGTCCGACAGCACGAAGTCGAGGACCTTTTGCGCATTGGCGCGGTGTGGCGCGTTGGCGACCAGGCTCATCACGTAAGGCACGCTGATGCTGCCTTCCTTCGGGATCACAAAGTCGACGTTGGCTTTGTCTTTGTAGCGCGCGCGGTAGGCGTTGAAGTCGTAGTCCACCAGGATCGGCAACTCACCGGACAGCACCCGCGCATAGGCGGTTTGCTTGGGCACGATGGGCGCGTTCTTCGCCAACTTCTGGAAGTAGTCGATGGCGGGGGCGAAGTTGTCGAGGTCGCCGCCCAGTGCGCGGTTGATCGCCACGGCCGACACGTAGCCAACGAAGGCGCTGGAGGGATCGAGGTAACCGACCATGCCTTTGTACTCAGGCTTGAGCAGATCGGCCCAGCTTTGCGGCACCGGCAAACCACCGAGCGCGTCGACGTTGACCATGATGCCCAAGGTGCCGGAGTGGATCGCGAACCAATGGCCGGCCGGGTCCTTGAGGCCAGCGGGGATCTGGTCCCAGGCCTTGGGTTTGTAGGTGTCGACCACCTCGGCTTTTTGCGCCTGCAGGCCGAAGGTCACGCCGTAGTAAACGACGTCAGCGACCGGGGCGGCTTTTTCCGCCACCAATTGCGCCAGCGACTGGCCGGAGTTCTTGTTGTCCAGCGGCACCTGCACGCCTGTGCTGGCAGCGATGGCCTTGAGCTGGGTGCCCCAGTCGGCCCAGTCCGGCGGGCAGTTGTAGCAGATCGCGGTTTCGGCGGCCCGGGCCAGGCTGGCCGCACCGCACAGCAGCACGGCTGCCAGGGTTTTACTGAGTGCGCGCATCAAGGGTTTCCTCGTGGGGTTGAGTACTGTCGCCCGGCCGGATATGGCAAGGCAGGCAATGGGACGTCGGGGCGTTGCCGGCGATTTGCGCCAGCAGTTGGTCAATCACGGTGCTGGCCAGCAAGGCGATGGGTTGCACCACGCTGCACAGGGTTGGGTGCAGCTGGGTGCCGAGGCTGATGCCGTCGAAGCCCATCACCGACAGCTGTTCGGGCACGTTCCAGGCGTTGCGGCGCAGTTCGGCGATCAGGCTGATTGCCAGGAAATCGTTGGAGCACACCAGTGCGGTGGGTGCTTCGGCGCCCTGCAGAAAAGGTGCGATGGCGGTGAATTCGGCCTGGGTGTGAGCCGGCATTTCAATCACCGGGCGGGGGTCGAGAGCGTATTCGCGCATTGCATCGCAATAACCGGCGTAGCGCAGGCGGGCACGGTCGGATTGCAGCGCAGGGCCGGCGACCATGCTGATGCGTCGATGGCCGGCTTCCAGCAGATAACGCGTGGCCAGGGCCATGCCTGCGCGGTTGTCCACCGACACGGCGCTGTAGTTGGGGTTGCTCGGTTGGTGATAAGCCAGCACGAATGGGGTTTGTTCGGTGTTCAAGCTGCTGAGCACGCTGTTGCTCTCGGCATCAGTGACCGTCAGCACCAGGCCATCGACGCGCTGGCGCAACAATTCTTCCACCACAATGCATTCGCGTTCGCTGCTGTAGTCGGTAGTCGCCAGTAACAGGCTGTAGCCCCGCGCCCGGGCGGCGCGCTCCATGGCCTGGAATTGTTCAGCAAACACCGGATTGAGCAGATTGGGCACCACCACGCCAATCAACTGGGTGGTTTGCAGGCGCAGTTGGCGGCCCAGCAGATTGGGGCGAAAACCCAGCTCACGGGCGGCGGCGAACACCTGCTCCCGGGTAGTCGGGCGCACCTGGTCGGGAGAAGCAAAAGTGCGGGCGGCGGTGGCGCGGGATACGCCCGCCAGCCGGGCTACGTCTTTCAGGTCAGTCATTGTCACTCGCTTGAGATCGATCTCATTGGCGAGGACAGTAGCGGGGGAATGTGGCAGTTCAGTGCCGAGAACATGACGATTTGATGTCATCCAAGGACTGCTGCTATGCACCTGTGGTGAGCGGGCTTGCCCCGCGCTGGGTGGCGAAGCCACCCCAATAAGGACGTCGCGCAGCTCCAGAAAAATCGTGGTGCCTGGATTTAGGGCGGCTTCGCCCCCCAGCGCGGGGCAAGCCCGCTCACTACAAAAAAACGGTGTCAGCCCCTGAACAGTCACACTCCAGCGCTACGCTCGTAAACCAAGGGCAGCAAAATCCGCCCACTAACCTTTCGATTCGATCCAAGTGCGGGCACAATGCGTGTCCTTTTTTGGCAGGCACCGCCGCAGGCTCTCAAAAATGATCAAAACGCCGTACTACCTCATCGATAAACAGAAGCTTCTGGTCAACATGCAGAAGATTGCTTACGTGCGCGAACAGTCCGGCGCCAAGGCGTTGCTGGCGCTCAAGTGCTTTGCCACCTGGTCGGTGTTCGACCTGATGCAGCAATACATGGACGGCACCACCTCGTCGTCGCTGTATGAGCTCAAGCTCGGCCGCCAGAAGTTCGAAGGCGAGGCACACGCCTACAGCGTGGCCTGGGCCGACGATGAAATCGAAGAGATGCTGGATAACTGCGACAAGATCATCTTCAACTCGATCAGCCAGCTGCAGCGTTTTGCCGAACGTTCCGAGGGCAAGACCCGTGGCCTGCGCGTCAACCCACAGGTGAGCAGCTCCGACTACCTGCTGGCCGACCCGGCGCGTCCGTTCAGCCGTTTGGGCGAATGGGACCCCGTGAAGATCGAAGGCGTGATCGAACAGATCTCCGGCTTCATGTTCCACAACAACTGCGAGAACGGCGATTTCAGCCTGTTCGACAAAATGCTCGGCACCATCGAAGAACGCTTCGGCGCGCTGCTGCACAAGGTCGAGTGGGTCAGCCTCGGCGGCGGCATCCACTTCACCGGTGAAGACTATGCGGTGGACGCGTTCTGCGCGCGCCTGAAGGCGTTCTCCGAAAAGTACGGGGTGCAGGTGTACCTGGAACCCGGCGAAGCGGCGATCACCAACAGCGCCTCCCTGGAAGTCACCGTGCTCGACACCCTCTACAACGGCAAGCACCTCGCCGTCGTGGACAGCTCCATCGAAGCCCACCTGCTGGACCTGCTGATCTACCGCCTCAACGCCAAGCTGGCGCCAAGCGACGGTGAACACACCTTCATGGTGTGCGGCAAATCCTGCCTGGCCGGGGACATCTTCGGCGAGTATCAATTTGATCGTCCGCTGGCCATCGGCGATCGGCTGTCGTTCATCGACACCGCAGGCTACACCATGGTCAAGAAAAACTGGTTCAACGGCCTGAAAATGCCGTCCATCGTAGTGAAACAACTCGACGGTACAGTCGAGGTGGTTCGTGAATTTGGTTACGACGACTACCTGTCCAGCCTTTCGTAAGCTGGCGGATAAAGGAGAGATAAAGCAATTGAAAAAGAACGTTCTTATCATTGGTGCAGGAGGTGTCGCCAAGGTGGTGGCCCACAAGTGCGCGCAGCACAACGACGAACTCGGTCGTATTGCTATCGCGTCGCGCAACATCTCCAAATGCCAGGCCATCATCGACAGCGTCAAGGCCAAGGGTAGCCTCAAGATTCCCGCCGACATCCAAGCCTTCGCGCTGAACGCCCTGGACGTGGAAGCGACCAAGGCCCTGATCCGCGAGACCGAATCGCAGATCGTCATCAACGTGGGTTCCGCGTTCCTCAACATGTCGGTGCTGCGCGCCTGCATCGACACGGGCGTTGCCTACCTCGATACCGCCATCCACGAAGAGCCGGGCAAGGTCTGCGAGACCCCGCCGTGGTACGGCAACTACGAATGGAACCACCTGGAAGAGTGCAAACAGAAGAACATCACCGCCATCCTTGGCGTGGGCTTCGACCCAGGTGTCGTCAACGCGTATGCCGCGCTGGCGCAGCAACAGCATTTCGACCGCATTGATTCGATCGATATTCTCGACGTCAATGCCGGCTCCCATGGCAAATACTTCGCCACCAACTTCGACCCGGAAATCAACTTCCGCGAGTTCACCGGACAGGTATGGAGCTGGCAGAACAGCCAGTGGACCAGCAACACCATGTTCGAAGTCAAACGCACTGATGACCTGCCGGTCGTCGGTTCGCAGAACCTCTACCTCACCGGCCACGATGAAGTGCACTCACTGTCGAAAAACCTCGACGTGCCCAACGTGCGTTTCTGGATGAGCTTCGGCGAGCACTACATCAACGTGTTCACCGTGCTGAAAAACCTCGGCCTGCTCTCCGAAAAGCCGGTCACCACCGCCGAAGGCCTGGAAGTCGTGCCGTTGAAACTGGTCAAGGCCGTGCTGCCCGACCCGTCTTCGCTCGCCCCTGGCTACACCGGCAAGACCTGCATCGGTGACCTGGTCAAAGGCACCAAAAATGGCCAGCCCCACGAGATGTTCATCTACAACGTGGCCTGCCATGAAGAAGCCTTTGCCGAAACCGACAGCCAGGGCATCTCCTACACCGCAGGCGTGCCACCCGTGGCCGCTGCGCTGCTGGTTGCCCGTGGCGAGTGGGATGTGAAGCACATGGCCAACGTCGAGGAACTGCCGGCCGAGCCGTTCCTGAAAGCGCTGGATGTGATGGGGTTGCCGACTCGCATTAAAGACGAGAACGGTGATCGGGCTTGGGATGCGATTGCCTGATAAGCGCTCGCTGACCAAAAAAATGCGCTCCTAGGGGCGCATTTTTTGTTTTGGGCACACACGGCCACTGTAGGAGCCGGCTTGCCGGCGATTTCGTTGGGTCAGTAACAAATGCATCAGCTGACACACCGCTTTCGCCGGCAAGCCGGCTCCTACAGTGATTTGCGGCGGATGTGAGAGTGGAGTTATTCGAGGTTCCGTGCCGAATTGCTCAACGCCCGCGAACACTGCAACAACGCCGGCGCCAGCTGCCGCTCGGCATCCGCCCTGCCCCACCGACTGGTCGGCGCCACCACATGCACCGCCGCCACGGGTCGGCCATTGGCGCCCAGCACTGGCGCACCGATGGTCATATCGCCCAGGAACAGCTCCTGGCCATTCACCGCGTAGCCCTGCTCGCGCACCTGTTGCAACGATTCCAGAATCTGCCCGACGTCAGTCAACGTCTGGCTGGTGTGCGCAATGCGCTGGCTGTTTTCAATCAACACCAACGCCTCCTCCTGCGGCAACGCGCTCAAATACGCCCTTCCCGACGCCGTGCAATACATCGGCACCCGCGAACCAATCGGCATGTGCACCGGCACAAACCCTGAGCTGACGAAACGCGCGATATAGGTCATGTCGTAGCCCGCAGGCTCGGTGAGGCATGACGTCTCGCCGGTCAACCGCGTCAGCTCCGACAGAAACGGGTTGGCCACTTCGATCAACGAATGCGCATCCAGGTAACTGAAGCCCAACTCCAGCACCCGGGGTGTGAGTTGGTAATGCCGTGTGCGGGAGTGTTTCCGAAGGTAACCCAGGCTTTCCAGGGTAAACACCATGCGCTGGGCCGAGCTTTTGGTCATGCCGGCGGCTTCGGCCACCTCTGCAAGGCTCATGCTACGGCGCTGCGCGCTGAATGCCTTGAGTACCGACAGGCCTTTTTCCAGGGATTGGTTGTGCAGACTGTTGCGTTCTTCGGACATGGCGGACTCGCGGTCAGGTCGATCAGGCGTGGCGATATTTCTACCTTAAATGACAAAAATAGACCATTAAAAATCGCATATCGATACGACTGGTTCATTTTTTTTATTTTTGATAGCTAATATCGATTTTTATCAATCGAAATGGCACAGAGCTTGCGATTTCATCAATAACCGCTCGCGGTACTGACGATCCGTTTTCCTTCTGGAGTAACCCGATGAACAGTCTTTCGCCCTTGTTTCGCCGCCTTGCCTTCGGTTTGTGCGCCGCCTTTTGTGTCAGCGCCGCGCACGCAGACAGTGCGTCCTCGTACAAAGTCGGTGCAACGGCCAGTGGCTCGCCGTTTACCTTCCTCGACATCAAGAGCAACAGTATCCAGGGCGTGATGGTCGATGTGGCCCAGGCCCTGGGCAAGGCTGGCGGGTTCACCAGCCAGATCGAGCAGACCAACTTCGCCGCGCTGATCCCCTCCCTCACGTCCGGCAAGCTCGACTTCATTTCCGCCGGCATGCTCAAGACCGAAGAGCGCACCAAGGTGGTCGACTTCAGCGCCCCGGTGTATGCCTACGGTGAAGGCCTGATCATCAATGCCGACGACAACACGGCCTACCCCGACCTCACGCCCCTCAGGGACCAAGTGGTCGGCGTGCAGGCCGGAACCGTCTTCTACGACCAGTTGAACAAGCTCGGCATCTTCAAGGAAATCCGCACCTACGACTCCATCGGCGAGATGGTCCGCGACCTGTCCCTGGGCCGCATCAAGGCCGCCGTGGGAGACCAGCCCGTGGTTGCCTACCAGATCCGCCAGAAACTGTTCAAAGGCGTGAAACTGGCCCCCGACTACAAGCCTACCAACGTCGGCGAAGTGTGCCTGGTGGTGCGCAAGGGCGATGCGCAAACCCTCGAACGCTTGAATATAGCCATCGCCAGCATCAAGGCAGATGGCACCCTCGACAGCATCCTCAAGAAGTGGGGACTTGATACCCAGGTGCGTCCATGAACCCGGCCGAGTTCCTGCAAAACGCCCAGGACTTCTTGCCGATCCTGCTGCAAGGCGCCTGGGTGACTATCCAGATTACCGTCCTGTCGTTCCTGCTCAGCAGCGCGATCGGCCTGGTGCTGGCGTTGCTCAAGCTGTCGCCGATCCGCACGCTGTCGTGGACAGCCAGCACCATCATCAACGTGATCCGTGGCCTGCCGATCATTGTGCAGCTGTTCTACATCTACTTTGTGCTGCCGGACATGGGCGTGCACCTCACCGCGTTCTACGCAGGCGTGATCGGCATGGGCATCGCTTACTCGGCGTACCAGGCCGAGAACTTCCGCACCGGCATCATTGCCGTCGAACAGGGCCAGCGTGAAGCCGCCGAAGCCTTAGGGATGCGCTCGGCGCTGATGATGCGTCGGGTGATCCTGCCGCAAGCGTTTCGCATCGCCCTGCCGCCGTATGGCAACACCCTGGTGATGATGCTCAAGGACTCGTCGCTGGTCTCCACCATCACCGTCGCCGAGATGACCCGCCAGGGCCAGCTGATTGCGTCGTCGACCTTCCAGAACATGACCGTCTACACCCTGGTCGCCCTGCTCTACCTGCTGATGAGCCTGCCGCTGGTGTATGGCCTGCGTCGCATGGAACAGCACCTGGGCCGGAGGAAAAAAGCATGATCGAGATTCGCCAACTGCAAAAACACTACGGCAGCCACCGCGTGCTGCACGGTGTCGACCTGGACGTGGCCAAGGGTGAAGTGGTGTGCCTGATCGGCCCCTCGGGCTCGGGCAAATCCACCCTGCTGCGCTGCATCAACGCGCTGGAGGCCTATGACGGCGGACACATCCACGTGTTCGGCGAAACCGTGCAGCGCGGCAGTAAGACCGTGCACGCCCTGCGCAGCCGCATGGGCATGGTGTTCCAGCGCTTCAACCTGTTCCCCCACCGCACCGTGCTGGAAAACGTCATGGAAGGCCCGGTGTACGTCAAAGGCGAACCTGCGCAACAGGCCCGTGAGGAAGCCTTGGTGCTGCTGGAAAAAGTCGGGCTGAGCGCCAAGGCCGACGCTTACCCGGAACAACTCTCCGGTGGCCAGCAGCAACGCGTGGCCATCGCCCGCGCCCTGGCGATGAAACCCGAGGCGATGCTGTTCGACGAACCCACCTCCGCCCTCGACCCGGAACTGGTGGGCGATGTGCTGGCGGTGATGCGCACCCTCGCCGACGAAGGCATGACCATGATCGTGGTCACCCACGAAATGGGTTTTGCGCGGGAAGTGGCCGACCGCGTGTGCTTCCTGCACGGCGGCTACATCGTCGAAAGCGGCGCAGCTGAACAGGTGCTGGGCAATCCGCAGCATCCGAGGACCCAGGACTTCCTACGGCGGGTGCTGCACCCCACTGGCGATACGCGGAGCCTGTCATGAAGTCATTGTGGTCAGCGACCGCGCCTTCGGTGGTGCGGACACCTGCGTTGAGCGAGTCGGTGAAGGTGGATGTGGCGATTGTCGGGGCCGGCTATACAGGCTTGTCGACGGCGCTGCATTTGGCCGAGCGTGGCGTGAGCGTGTGTGTACTGGAAGCTAACGAACCGGGTTGGGGTGCGTCCGGGCGCAACGGTGGGCAGGTCAACCCGACGCTCAAATATGACCCGGAGCAACTGGTCCAAATGTACGGATCGGCGCGCGCAGAGCCATTGATCTCGACTATTTCGAGTTCGGCCGACCTGGTGTTCAAGCTGATCGAAAAGCACGGCATCGATTGCGCGCCGGTACGCAAGGGCTGGATGCAGGTGTCGTACAGCGAAAAAGGCGTCGCCGGGTTGCACGTGCGGGCAGATCAGTGGGCCCGGCGGGGTGTGCCGGTGCAGCGGTTGGATGCAGCAGCGGTGGCTTCGCGGATGGGCAGTGACGCCTTTGCCGGTGGCTGGCTGGACGGCCGGGCCGGGGCGATTCAGCCGTTGGCGTATGCTCGTGGGTTGGTCGGTGCGGCGTTGGCGGCGGGTGCAAGGATTCATGGACAGAGTGCGGTGACGGGGTTGCAGCGTCAGGGGTCCGGCTGGCAATTGCAGACCGCCTCCGGGGCGCAGGTGACCGCCGACCAAGTGGTACTCGCGACTAATGGATACAGCGGCAACCTGTGGCCGGGCATGGCGCAAAGCATCCTCGCTGCGAACAGTTTCATCGTCGCCACCAAGCCTTTGACGGGGCACGCGGCCGAAAGTATTTTGCCGGGCCAGGAAACCGTTTCCACCGCACAAAGGCTGCTGCTGTACTTTCGCAAAGACAGCCATGGGCGCTTGCTGATGGGCGGACGCGGGCTGTTCAACGATCCCACTTCGCCCACGGATTTTGCTCATCTGGAGCGTTCGTTGGCACTGCTGTTTCCGCAGTTGGGGCCATTGGAATTCGAATACCGTTGGGCTGGGCGTATCGCAATCACCCGCGACTTCATGCCCCATGTCCACGAACCGGCACCGGGGCTCACGTTGGCACTGGGTTGCAATGGCCGTGGGATTGCGCTGTGTACCAGCCTTGGACAGCAATTGGCGGGACGGTTGTGTGACGGCAAGGCAGAGTTTGCCTACCCGGTGACGGCGTTGCAGCGCTTGCCGATGCATGGGTTGCAGCGGTTTTATATTGGGGCTGGGGTGGCTTGGTACAGCCTGCTGGATCGGTTGAACATCGGTTGAATCGCCAAATACTCTAAAGAACTGTCAACACTCACAGGTTACCCAACCCACACACTCCGCTAGTCTGAGCCAGTCGAGCTCATTTCTCGACTGGCCCCCCGTTCACCATGCGCGAAAGGAATCGTCCATGAACCCGCAAAAAAACGCCTACAACCTGCCGGTACGCGTGGTCGGGCTGGTGTATAGCCTCGGTTGCTACTTGGTTTTCCTGGTCACATTCCTTTACCTGATTGGCTTCGTGGGTAGCATCGCGGTGCCCAAGAACATCAACGATGGGCCACTCATCGACTGGCCACTGGCAGCATTAGTCGATGGTTTGCTGGTTATCCTGTTTGGTCTCCAGCACAGTCTGATGGCGCGTAAAAGCTTCAAGAGCCGGCTGACCGCACTCATTCCGACGGCGGCTGAACGTTCCACCTATGTGTTGCTCAGCAGTCTGGTACTGGGGGTGATGTTCTGGCTGTGGTACCCCATCAACTTCCCGGTATGGCGTGTCGAAATACCTTGGGCCAGTGCCTTGATAACGGGGCTGTTCTGGATGGGATGGGCCATTGTCTTACTGGCGACGCTGTTGATCAGCCATTTCGAACTGTTCGGGCTCAAGCAAGCAATTGACCGCTGGCGCGACACAACGCAACACGCGCCCGTGTTCAGGGCCCCACTGTTGTACAAGCTCGTTCGTCACCCGCTGTACCTAGGGTTCCTGATTGCCTTCTGGGCTACGACTGACATGACGGTCGGGCATTTACTGTTCTCGATGGGCCTGACGGTCTATCTCTTTATCGGTGCTTACTTTGAAGAGAGGGACCTGGTGGTGTTGTTTGGTGATAGGTATCGGCAGTATCAGGGAGAGACCAGCATGATTTTGCCGGTGCCGAAGAGACGGTCCAAGGGACGGAACACAGACACTTAATCGCCCCTGAGCCCCCCTGTGGCGAGGGCGCTGGGCATCTGCCGTCTGCTGGAAGGTGTGCAACTTTTAGTGAACAAGGCATTGGATGACGCTCATCCAACCGCCTGAACGTAGACGACATAAGGCGCCTGAGCTATCTTCGGACGCCTTATCGATCGACCCGGAACAGGAAGT
Organism: Pseudomonas sp. TWR1-1-4; assembly: GCF_049897165.1. Classification (NCBI taxonomy): domain Bacteria; kingdom Pseudomonadati; phylum Pseudomonadota; class Gammaproteobacteria; order Pseudomonadales; family Pseudomonadaceae; genus Pseudomonas; species Pseudomonas sp. TWR1-1-4. The sequence continues at coordinate 117,644 of NZ_JAFCVS010000001.1, forward strand.
TACCGCTTGAGCATGTCGTCCCTACTGCGAAGCCGCACCTTTGCCCTCTTCGCAGGCATCGCCTTTATTGCCATAGACCAACTCGTCAAACTACTGGCCTTGGTTTCACTGCAGGCCAACAGCTTCAAATTCGGCGCCAGCCCAATCAACCTCGCGCTGGAACTGAGCCTGAACCCAGGCGCCTTCCTCAGCCTGGGCGCTGCACTACCGGCGCAGGTCAAACAGCTGATCTTTATCGTGGGTGTGGCGGTCGTGGTGGCTTGGGCGATGGGGTGGTCACTTTCCAACTGGAGCCAACCGCTGCGTAAAGTCTTGCCGCTGTACGCAATTGCGTTGGGCGGTATCGCCAACCTGATCGACCGCGTCTTTCGTGACGGGCATGTCGTCGACTACATGGTGTTGAATGTAGGGCCGACACATACCGGCGTGTTCAATATTGCTGATATCGCAATTACGGCCGGCGCCTTGTTTTTGATGCTCGATCTGTTCGTAAAACCACGCAAAGCCTGATGACCTGGGGAATTCAGGGCAACTGCCACAAATTCCCCGCTCTCAAAACACCGACCACCCAATCCGCTCACTCAACAACTCCAACGCTTTCATTCCCGCCAGCGAGTTCCCCGCCGCGTTCAACTCCGGTGACCACACGCACACCGTAAACTGCCCCGGCACCACCGCGACGATCCCGCCCCCTACCCCGCTCTTGCCCGGCAACCCCACGCGATAGGCAAAATTGCCCGCCTCGTCATACAGCCCGCTGGTGGCCATGATCGAGTTGACTTGTTTAGTCTGGCGCGCGGTGAGGATCTGCTCGCCGCTGTGAGCGCTCACGCCTTCGTTGGCCAGGAAGCTGAACGCCCGCGCCAGATCCAGGCAGCTCATCTGCAACGCGCAGTAGTTGAAGTAACTATGCAACACCGCATCCACATCGTTGTGGAAGTTACCGAACGACTTCATCAGATACGCCATGGCCGCGTTGCGCGCACCGTGTTGCGCCTCGGATTCCGCGACGATGCTGTTGACCAGGATCTGCGGGTTGCCCGACAGGCGCCGGACGAAATCACGCATCGACAAGATCGGCACGGCGAAGCGCGATTGGTTGATGTCGCAGATCACCAGCGCGCCGGCATTGATGAACGGGTTACGCGGGCGGCCGCGTTCAAATTCAAGCTGCACCATGGAGTTGAACGGCTGCCCGGAAGGCTCGTGGCCCAGGCGTTCCCAGATGGTTTCGCCGCCGTGGTCGATGGCTTGCACCAGGCTGAACACCTTGGAAATGCTCTGCACCGAGAACAATGTATCGGCGTCACCGGCGCGGTAGGCGGAGCCGTCGTTGCCGTACACGGCGATGCCGATCTGGTTGGCGGGTACATCGGCGAGCGCGGGGATGTAGTCGGCGACTTTGCCGAGGCCGATCAGTGGACGAACTTCGTCAAGGATCGAGTCCAGCAGCGCCTGCATGTCTTGTCCTGTCATCTGTTTTTGAATCAGTGATAAGCGGGGCGCGGAGGATACTTCAATGCGCGCGGAAGCCCCACACAATCTCTACCACCCGCTCGGCCACCACCAGATACACGAGGATCAACAACAGCTGTAGCGCCAAGTGATAACGCAGCTTGGCCAATCGACGGATGCCATCGCTGACGTTCAACAGCATCAACAGCGTCGACAGCACAATCAACCCCCAGCCGGCCACGCTGGAGGCAAACACCCCGATAAACAGGTCCTGGTGGCCCACGAGCGTGTTGGTCCCCGCCGCAAACAACAGCGCACACACCAGCAGGTTTTTCACGTTGTCGAAAATCTGTGTGCTCAGATCGTTTTCCAGCAAGTCCAAATACCGCTTCCATAACGTGTGCATGGGTAAGTACCGGGTAGGGATCGCTCGTCAATCAAAGTAGTCCAATTGCCCGTACACTGCACCGCTGCGCTTACCCTATGAGGACTTCTGCATGAAATTGATGATCGGCCTGGCCGCCCTGCTGTTGGTATCGGCTTGCACCACGACCGCGCCCACCACGCCACCCGCCCAAGACTCCGCTGCGTCGACGTGCCTGGCTGGCGGCGGCACCATGAAGCAAGTCGGCAAGTTGCAGAGCTGGAAGTGCATCACGCCGTACAAGGATGCAGGCAAGGCGTGTACCGACTCTAGTCAGTGTGATGGCGAGTGCCAGACCAGTGTCACCACCCAAACTGGCAATGGCCCGGTGACAGGCGCGTGCCAGGTAGATAACAGCCACTTCGGCTGCTCGGCGACGGTGGAAAAAGGCAAGCTCGGCCGAGCGATTTGCGTGGATTGAGTCTCGCCACCGATCGAACTGTGGGAGCTGGCTTGCCTGCTCCCACAAGAGGTCTGTAGCGCTGCTTAGAAATGCGCCACATCCGACACCTGCTCATCCAGCACATCCCGCGCCAGCGCCCAGGCGCGATCCTTGGATTCCACCACCAGCAGCGGGTAGCCCCAGGCCTTGCCGAACATTACGGCAAACGGCTTGAGTGCCAGGCGTTGCGCGGGGCTGGGCTCGACTTGGATCATACCTTTGACGTAGGTGCGCAACGCCTGCTTGTTTTTCTTCATCCAGATCGACGCTTGCTTGCGCTCCTCATGAGAATGTTCGTGGTTGTTCTCATCCACGGACTTCTCGTGCAGCAACAGGAAGGGTTTCTGACGGGCCAGCAGGCTTTCGAAGACCAGGAAGGCATCCTCCGGCCCGCCCTCGTTGGGCGCGTCGAAGACGATTTTCACCACTGGGAATGTTGAGCTGTCGAGTCGCATGGCAAATCTCCTTGTTGAGAATGTATCTCACTATAACGACCACCCCACTAGACGGCATTGCACAGAATAGCCAGAATGTTTCGCAATTCAGCCAAGCTTGAAGCCGCCATGCAACGCCACCGTCTCGATCAACGTGACCCCTCCAGAGTCAAGGACGCCGACCTGCTCCCGCGTGCAGTGATCGCCGTGAGCGCCACCAGCACGTCCGAGAGCTGGGAGCATGCCCCGCATTCCCATCGCAAGGGCCAGTTGATGTACACCCTGCGCGGGGTGATTCATTGTCAGATCGAGGCCGGCATCTGGATCGTGCCGCCCCAGTGCGCGCTGTGGATTCCCGGCGGCATGTCCCACGCCGCACGCGGCTCCGGCGAAGCGCAGGTGTATTGCCTGTTGATCGACCCGGACGCCGCCGGCGCCCTGCCCCCGCAATGCTGCACACTGTCGGTGTCCGGCCTGTTGCATGAACTGATCAGCAAGGCCGTAAGCTTCCCGCCGATGTACGAAGAGGACGGCGCGCAGGGCCGCCTGATCCGCACGCTGCTGGACGAACTGGCCCAGGCGCCCATCGAGGACCTGCACCTGCCAATGCCCCAGGACCCGCGCTTGCGGCGCCTGGCCGACAGCCTGCTGGCCGCCCCCGGCGATAAGGCCACCCTCGGCCAGTGGGCCGTGCGCATCGGCATGAGCGAGCGCAGCATGACCCGCCTGTTGCTGGAAGAATTTGGCCTGAGTTTCGGGCGTTGGCGCCGGCAGTTGCATGTGATCCTGTCACTGCAACGCCTGGCCAGGGGCGACAGTGTGCAGCGGGTCGCCCTGGACCTGGGCTATGAGAACGCCAGCGGCTTCATCACCATGTTCCGCAAGGCGGTGGGCCAGCCGCCAGCACGTTACCTGGCCGATCGCGCCGGAGCGTCAAAGGCCAACGCCGCCGCGACCATTGCCTTGCACGCGCTACAGACGCCAGATCAGCGCTGAACCGGAATGCGAATATCACCGCCGCGACACTGGGTCTTCATACTTTTGGGGCAGCCGGCAAAGCGCAGCTCCTTACTCAGGCACACCCGCACTTCGGACAGCACCTTGCCCTTGCAGATCACAGCCACACTGTGATCGCCCATGGCTGGGTTGCTCTGGCGGAACAGCCGTTCGATGTCCTGTGCCTCAAGGTAACTGGGCACATTGAAGGGCTGCAGTTGCTGCGGAATCTGCACCGTGGCCAGCGCTGCGTCGGTTGCTTCCAGGTAACGCGTGGGCCCCAAGCCGCTGCACGTGCCGTGTTTGGCCCACTCATGCTTGAGCAACGCCTGTGTGGGAAACATCAGCGCGCCCTTGGCCATGTCGTCGGCCGACAACCGCGATTGCGGGTCGCACGACGCCGGCCACCCGCCACGGGCGTACTGCGGCCATAACCCGTGCAATACAAAGCCGTAGCCTTTACCTGTGCATTGCTCGTTGTTCGGGTGCGTCAAGCAGAACGTGGGCGACCACGACAGAGACAACACATAAAAATCAAAATCCCCTGCCGGGCGTTGCTCACGTGGCGCAGCCATTGCACTGGTGGCTATGACCAGCCACACCATCATCCAGTATCTCATCCGTCTATTCCTCGAAAAAACAGAACCCTATCGCACCTACCCAGGATGATGGGGGTTACGTTGTAGCACCTTGTCGAGGATCCGATCGGTCTTCAACGCCTCGATCGCTTGGGAAGGGTGTTCGGCTTCCCCGCGAATATGGGCATTCATGGCCAGCACGTGATGCCACTGGATATGCGCGTGGCAAGGCACCTCCAGCACTTCGTCCACCTCGCCTTCAAGGCGCAGCGGCTGGTCTTCGAATACGGCAAAAGTGATGCGCCCCTTGCTGCCGATCAGCTCGACCTTGTCTTCGCGGCGGTCGGCGACAAAGTTCCAGCAGCCCATGCCCAGCGCGCCGGACGCGAACGTCCAGCAGGCAGTCACCGCATCCTCGGCGGCGTAGCGCCCGGCCTGTCGCGCGGTGAAGCCCGAGACCTCGACGATATCCCCGGCCAGGTACTGGAACAGGTCAAACCCGTGGCTGGCCAAGTCGGCAAAGTAACCACCACCGGCGATGAGCGGGTCGGTGCGCCAATTGGCGGCACTGGCATCGTCGGCGCCTGGTGGCTTGCACAGGGTCCAGGTCAGGTGGCGCAGTTGGCCGATGCGCCCGTCCTGCAGCCACTGACGCACCTGCTGGAAACGCGGCAGCGAGCGGCGGTAATACGAGACAAACAGATGCAGGCCGGCACGCTCGAAGGTGCGCTGCATCAATGCACTTTGCTCGGCATTCAACGCCATCGGCTTTTCGACACAGCAGTGCTTGCCCGCGGCGGCCACCATCAGGCTGTACTCGAGGTGGCTGTCGGGTGGCGTGGCGATATACACCGCATCCACTTCGGGATCATTGATCAGGGCCTGAGCGTCGGTGTAGAAGCGGGCAATGCCGTGGCGTGTCGCATAATCGCGCACCGCTTCTTCACGACGCCCCATCACGGCCACCAGCGCAGAACCTGGCGCTTTGTAGAAAGCGGGTCCACTCTTCAATTCAGTGACACTGCCACAGCCGATCATGCCCCAGCGTACGGTGCTCATCTGCTCTCCTCATGCGTTTTGATCAATCGGGCAGTATCCACAACCCCACACGTCAGCGCCATAACCACTTAGCATGACAATTGCATTACACTTTTATGACACTCATCCCGCTGCGGGGGCACAGACGATGAAAATACGGGCCACGGTCATTTGCGAACACGAGGGGCATATCCTCTTCGTGCGCAAGGCCAGATCGAAATGGGCGTTGCCGGGCGGCAAGGTCGAACGCAATGAGCGACCGGTTGGTGCGGCTGAACGCGAGCTGGAAGAAGAAACCGGATTGAATGTGGACGGCTTGTTGTACTTGCAGGAGTTGAAAGCCCGCGACACTGTCCATCACGTGTTCGAAGCGTCGGTGGTGAACATCGCCGATGCAAAACCTTGCAATGAAATAATCGACTGCCAGTGGCACCCCTATGGCGCCATGGATGATCTGGACACCACCGACGCCACCCGACACATCGTTAAATCCTTTCTACGTCGCCTGTAGTTCAGCGCTTTGGCCACTGGCCAACAGACCTCGCTTCACCCCGCCATTCTCTTTCTGCCGTTCGACAAAGGACCTGACGAACGCGGCAGCGGCTGCTTGCCACAACAAGCTCCCTCACCACAAAGGGCTTAAGCACCCGGCTGCAGTAACAACGCCACCAGCGCACTCCACCCGGTCTGATGGGACGCGCCCAACCCGCGCCCGGTGTCCCCATGGAAATACTCATGAAACAACACCAGATATCGACTCTCCGGGTCAGCCTCTAACTGCGCATACCCCGCCATCGATGGCCGCAGGCCATTTTCATCGCGAAGAAACAACCGGGTCAGCCGCTGACTGAGGCTGTCAGCCACTTCCTCCAGTGAGGACAGGTAACCACTGCCGCTCGGATACTCCACCGAGAAGTTGTCCGCGTAATAGCGGTGAAACTCCCGCAACGATTCGATCAGCATATAGTTCACCGGCATCCACAGCGGCCCGCGCCAGTTGGAGTTGCCGCCGTACAGCCGCGAGTCAGATTCGCCGGGCTGGTAACTCGCACTCAGGGTATTGCCGTTCATTTTCAACGCCAGCGGTTGTTCGGCAAACGCCTTGGACAGGGAGCGCACGCCAAAGGCCGACAAAAACTCTTCGTCATCCAACATGCGCCGCAACAGGTCCTTGGTGCGTTCGCCGCGCAGAAGCGCCAGCAGCAGGCGATTGCCCTGCCCCGGCTCGTTCCAGCGCGAGACCAGTTTGGCCAGGTCGGGCCGGTGCTTCATGAAGCCCAGCAAACGCTCGCGCAACCCTTCCAGGCCTTCATGCTCGCGCTGCTCCAGCACCAGCACGGCAAACAGCGGCATTAGCCCGACGATCGAACGCAGGCGCACCGGTTCGTTCTGGCCATCGGGGCGATGCAGCACATCGTAGAAGAACAGGTCCTGCTCGTCCCACAGGCCTTCCGCGCTGTCATCGACGCGGTTGATGGCGCCGGCGATATACAGGAAGTGCTCGAAGAACTTTACGGCGATGTCGACATACACCCCGTTGCGCTTGGCCAGTTCCAGCGCAATGCGCATCAAGTCCAGCGCATAGGCCGCGACCCACGCCGTGCCGTCGGCCTGATCCAGCTGGTAACCCGGTGGCAACGCGGCCGAGCGGTCGAACAAGGCGATATTGTCCAGCCCTAGGAAGCCGCCTTGGAACAGGTTGCGCCCTTCGGCGTCCTTACGATTGACCCACCAAGAGAAATTCAGCAGCAGCTTGTGGAATATCCGCTCCAGGAAATCCATATCGCCTACGCCAGTCAGCGCCTTGTCCTGCTGGTAGACCCGCCAACTGGCCCAGGCATGCACCGGCGGGTTGGCGTCGTCGAAGCGCCATTCGTAAGCCGGCAACTGGCCGTTGGGGTGCATGAAGCGGTCTTTCACCAGCAGCAACAGTTGCTGCTTGGCATAGCCCGGATCGATCAGCGCAATGGCCACTGCCTGGAAGCCTTGGTCCCACGAGGCATACCACGGGTATTCCCAGGTATCGGGCATGGAAAGGATGTCGAAATTCGACAGGTGCCGCCAATGGGTATTGCGGATATGCAGGCGCTCGGGCGGCGGCGCAGGTTGTGCCGGGTCGCCGTCGAGCCATTGGTTCACGTCGAAATAGTAGAGCTGCTTGGACCACAGCAGCCCGGCCAGGGCCTGACGCTGCACATTACGCGCGTCCTCATTGGCAATGCCGTGTTGCAAGGCGGCGTAGAAGTCATCGGCCTCCTGGCGGCGTTGTTCGAACAGCTTGCGGGCGTTGACAGGCGGTGCGTCGACCGGGGCAAAACGCAAATAGAGGGTTTTGCTTTCCAGGCCTGCCAGATCGAGGATGAAGCGTGCGGCGACTTTGGTGCCGCAGTCACGGCGAACCGCCGATTGCTCACCGCCGACCACGTAATCATTGATCCCATCCTTGAACGGCCCCGGTGCCGGCTGCCCATCCAACCGGGGGACATTGGTTTCGTTCTCGCAGAATAACCACTCCACCCCGTCCTGGCCCCAGGCATTGAGATGGCGATCCGCCAACTCATGATGACGCGCCAGCACCTGCTCCCCGTCCCGCGTCAACTGTGGCTTGGGCGCGTCGAAGGTCCAGCTCCAGTCATTGCGCGCCCACAGCTGGGGCAACACCTGCAAACGCGTTGGCTGGTCCGAACGATTGTGCAGGGTGACGCGCATGAAAATGTCGTCAGGCTGATGCTTGGCATATTCGACGCTGACATCGCAGTAGCGGTTGTCTTCGAACACGCCGGTATCGAGGATCTCGTACTCGGCATCTGCCAGGCCACGCCGGGCGTTTTCGCTGATCAGGTCGGCGTAGGGAAAGGCGGCGTGGGGGTATTTGTAGAGCATGCGCATGTAGGCATGGCTCGGTACGCCGTCGACGAAAAAGTACAATTCCTTGACGTCTTCACCGTGGTTGCCTTCGGCGTTGTTGAGACCAAACAGGCGCTCCTTGAGGATCGCGTCACGTTCGTTCCACAGGGCCAGGCCCAAGCACCAGCGTTGGGACTTGTCGCTGAAACCGGCTAAACCATCCTCGCCCCAGCGATAGGCGCGGCTGCGTGCGTGTTCATGGGGGAAGTAGGTCCAGGCGTCACCATCGGCGCTGTAGTCTTCGCGCACTGTGCCCCATTGGCGTTCACTTAAATAAGGGCCCCACTCGCGCCAGCACTCGGCATCCGGCTGCGCCAGGCGTTGGCCTTCGAGGGTTGCAAGTATTCGGTTGTCGGGTGTGGCCGTCATCGGGTCGTCCATCGCCTACCAAGTGAGAGGCAGTGTAGAGCCCAATGACGCCCGGGGGCACATGAAGACTTAGAAGATCGCGTAGGTGTAGTTGAAGATCAGGCGGGTCTGGTCCTGGTCGGCGGTGCCGGTGTTCTTGCCGTGATAGGTGCCGGTACGGAAAGTCGTACCAAAACCTTTCAGAGGACCGGCCTGCACAACGTAGTCCAGGCGGAAGTCGGCTTCGTTTTCTTTCTGGTCAGGGCCACCGGCTACCTTCGACTTGATGTCCCGGCCATCCAGGTAAGCCACGGACGCCTTCAGACCCGGCACGTAGGCCTTGAAGTCATAAGAGTACTGACCAAAGTTGACCTGCTCGCCCGCGCGGGAGAACTGGCCGACCACGGCGTCGGTGAACAGGTAGAAGTCACTGCCGCCAGCGCCTTGTGCGTGCGGATCGGCCAGGCTGCCCTGGTTCACCCACACAAAACCGCCGTCGTCACCCACGCCAATGTGGCCGAGCATCAAGCTGCTGCCGCCCAACTGATAGGTGAAGGCCGCACTGTAGGTTTTGTTGTCCACTTCGTTGGCGTGCTTGGCGTAGCCGCCGTTGTTGTTGAACTGGTAGCCGCTCTCGCCGTTCTTGCCGTCGCTGCTGCTGTCGAAGTAGCGCAGGTCGGTCTTGAACGACTGGTCATTGCCCAGCGGCAATACGTGGACCAAGCCGAAGTAGTTCTGTTTGTAGAAGTCCTGCAACTGGGCATAGTAGTACTGCAACGTCAGGTTTTTCGCGATGACGTTGTCGGAAGAGCCAAACGGCTTGTAGTCAACCCCACCGAACTTGAAACTGTCACTGTCGCGAGTCCCACCGGCCACGCTCAAGCCCGTAGAGTTGCTGGAGGCACGGCCTTCAGCGCGGTTCAGTTCACCGCCGGTGAAGGTGACGTTGGGGATGTCGTTGGAGGTCAGGATGCCGCCGTCAAAGGTCTGCGGCGCCACGCGGCTGTCATTGGACACCAGGATCGGCAAGACCGGCGCCAAGCCACCCCCCACATGCAACTCGGTCTGGGAAATGCGGAACTTCACGTTGCCCGCCGCGCGCCCAAAGGAGTCGGCAGGTTCAGTGCCGTTGTTCTTGGTCGGAAAGAAGCTGTTGCCGTTGCCCGACAGGCCCGCGCCCGCCGTGTGGCCATCGCCACCGTCCAGACGCAGCGCGCCGAAGGCCATGACGTCAAACCCCAGGCCGACGGTGCCTTGGGTGAAGCCGGATTTGTAGTCAAAACGCAGCGCGGTTGCGGTTTCGCGCAGGTCGTTGTTGGTCCCCGAGCGGTTATCCGCGCTGTAGTACATGGTCCGCGAGCTGATGGCCGCGTGACTGTCTTCAAGGAAACCGCTGTGACCGTTGCCCGTGCCCAGCGAACCGAGCCCGAAATCATCAGCGAATGCCTGTTGTGCAAGAACGGCGGCGGTGATCGACAACGCCAGTGTAGAAATTTTCATTAACGACAGCCCCTAAACATTTTTTTATGTGTCTGGTGTGCATAACGGCGTTTTCATCCTTGCAAACGTGACGATTCTTTCATGCCGACCGGGGCGGACTCCGTGAAGAATTAGTTAGGAAAACCGCCCGTAAATGAAATTTCTCACGGGCTGGTTTTTGTCATATTCACGTCATCTCATTCATTTGCAGAATGAAGTCCTGAGGATTCTTCGTTTGCAAGCGCGACTTGCGCTCAACAAAATCCAGGCACAGGCCACCTCTATCGTCATAGCCATCAGGAATTTTTCTATGCCTAGCACCGCACATGTCAGCCCAGACGAGATCCGCAAGGGCTTTTCCAAGGCCATGTCCGACATGTACCGAGATGAAGTTCCCCTGTATGGCGCGCTGATGGAGCTGGTGGCCGAGACCAATGCCCACGTGCTCGACACCCAGCCGCAGCTGGCGCAGCAGCTGCAACGCACTGGCGAAATCCAGCGCCTGGACATGGAACGCCACGGCGCGATCCGTTTGGGCACGGCTGAGGAACTGGCGACCATCAGCCGCCTGTTCGCAGTGATGGGCATGCAACCGGTGGGCTACTACGACCTGACACCGGCTGGCGTGCCTGTGCATTCCACTGCGTTTCGTGCCGTGCATGAACAAGCGCTGCAAACCAGCCCGTTTCGTGTGTTCACCTCATTGTTGCGCCTGGAACTGATCGAGAACTGCGACCTGCGCGCCTTTGCCGAAACCGCCCTGGCCAAGCGTTCGATCTTCACCCCTGGCGCCTTGGCGCTGATCGAACAGGCGGAAAAGGAGGGAGGCCTCAACGCTGAGAACGCCGATGAATTTGTCCGCCAGGCCTTGGAAACCTTCCGCTGGCACCACACCGCCACCGTCACCCGCGCGCAGTACCAGCAACTGAGCGACCAGCATCGCTTGATCGCGGACGTGGTCGCCTTCAAAGGCCCGCACATCAACCACCTGACCCCGCGCACCCTGGACATCGACCACGTCCAGGCCGCCATGCCCAACAAAGGCATCACGCCAAAAGCCGTGATCGAAGGGCCCCCTTGCCGCCGCTGCCCGATCCTGCTGCGCCAGACCAGCTTCAAGGCCCTGGATGAACCCATCGCCTTCACCGACGCCCAAGGCAGCCACAGCGCACGCTTTGGTGAAATCGAACAACGCGGCGTAGCGCTCACGCCCAAAGGCCGTGCGCTGTACGACCAGTTACTGAACGCCGCGCGCGACGAACTGGGCGCTTTCCCCAATGAGGGCAACGCCGCGCGTTATGTCGAATTGATGGAACGGCACTTCCAGGCCTTCCCGGATGATCACGCGCAGATGCGTGAACAGGGCCTGGCCTACTTCCGCTACTTCACAACCGAGCAGGGCCTGGCGGCGCGCGGTTCGGCTGATCAACCGCGAACCCTGGACGCATTGATCGCAGCGGGCCACATCGATGTGGAGCCTTTGGTGTATGAAGATTTTCTGCCGGTGAGTGCAGCGGGGATTTTCCAGTCAAACCTGGGGGATGCGGCGCAGAGTCACTACGCAGCCAACTCGAACCAGGCCGAATTTGAAAAAGCGCTGGGCCGTCCGACGATCGATGAATTGAAGCTGTATGGCGAGACGCAGCAGCGCTCGATTGATGCGTGCACACAGGCACTGCTGGCCTGAAATGAAGTACCCACCCGGCTCACCAGCGCAATCCTTGCGCCGCAACAGTCCCCAGAGCCGGGTGGGCGGTGGGCATCATAGGCAGTGAAAGCCGCCCTGTCCTTCAGACAATTCTGAACAAATATGTCCGCCCCTGCTGTAGGAGCGAGCTTGCTCGCGAAAAACCTGAGAGCGCCGCGATGAACCAGAAGCGCTGCGTTAACGTTGACGTTTTTCGCGAGCAAGCTCGCTCCTACAGGGCGGTGTGTTTTTGGCTTATGCCAACTTCGCCACAATGTCGTCTTTGATCAACAGTCGTTTCTTCTTCAGCTTCTCCACATCCTCATCGCTGGCGCTTGCCGATTCTGCCTTCAGCACCTCCTTGTCAGCGTCATCGTATTGAGTGAGCAGCGAGTCCAGACGTTTGTCGCTCGCCCTGCGTGCGTGAACGACTTCCTTGCTCAACCCCAAGTCCTGATACAGGTCGTGTTTCACTGGCATGGCGTACCTCCGCAAGTTGATCAATGGCTTACGCCCTAGAAGCTAGACCATTGCGAGGGGTCTTGTCATGTCCGGGGTCAATACAGCCCCGTTCGTCGCGGCGCAGGTGTTTGGATCAAACCTTTGCGGCGCCCTGCCCTCCACTCTAGATAGCCATTCGAGGGAGACCGGTTTCATGACTCATGCCGCCACCGCTGTCGACACCCAATGCATCAACACGATCCGCACCCTGGCCATGGACGCCGTGCAGAAGGCCAATTCTGGCCATCCGGGCACGCCCATGGGCCTGGCGCCGGTGGGTTACACGCTGTGGAGTCGCTTCCTGCGCTACCACCCGGAGCATCCCGACTGGCCCAACCGTGACCGCTTTGTGTTGTCGGTGGGGCATGCGTCGATGTTGCTGTATTCGCTGCTGCACCTGGCGGGTGTGGTGGAAATCGACGCCCATGGCAAGCGCACTGGCCAGCCGGCGATCAGCCTGGACGATATCAAGCAGTTCCGGCAGGCCGATTCAAAAACCCCGGGTCATCCCGAGTACCGCATGACCACTGGCGTGGAAACCACCACCGGGCCACTCGGCCAGGGCTGCGCCAACAGCGTCGGCATGGCGATGGCCGAGCGCTGGTTGGCCGAGCGTTTCAACCGTGATGGCAAGGTGTTGTTCGACTACAACGTCTACACCCTGTGTGGTGACGGCGACATGATGGAAGGCATCAGCAGCGAAGCCGCGTCGATGGCCGGGCATTTGAAGCTTGCGAACCTGTGCTGGATCTACGACAACAACACCATCAGTATCGAAGGGCACACCGAGTTGGCGTTCAGCGAAGACGTGATCAAGCGATTCCAGGCCTATGGCTGGCACACGTTGCACGTGACTGACGCCAATGACTTGCAGGCGCTGAGCGCAGCGTTGGAGACATTCAAGGCGAACACAGGAGCGCCGACCCTGATCGTGGTCGACAGCGTGATCGGCTACGGCTCGCCCCACAAGCACAACACCGCCGCCGCCCATGGCGAGCCATTGGGTGATGATGAGATTCGTCTGACCAAGGCCGCTTATGGCTGGCCACAGGATTCAAGTTTTCTGGTGCCGGACGACGCGCGCACCCTCTTGCGTGATGCCCTGTTGGAACGCAGCCAGGCGTTATACGAAACCTGGCGTCAGCACCTGTCGCAGCTGGCGCAGCACGAGCCGGAACTGGCTGACGAGTTGCACCGCATGCGCGCAGGGGAAATGCCCGAGCATTGGCAAGACAATTTGCTGCACTTCGACAGCGACACCAAGGGCGTGGCCAGCCGCGCAGCCGGTGGCGAAGTGCTGAATGCGTTTGCCCAACAAGTCCCCTGGTTGCTCGGCGGCTCGGCAGACCTGTCACCGTCGACCAAGACCAACCTCACCTTCGACGGCGCCGGGCGTTTCAGTGCCGACGACTACAGCGGGCGCAACCTGCACTTCGGCATCCGTGAACACGCCATGGGCGCGATTGCCAATGGCATGGCGTTGTCCTACCTGCGGCCGTACACCTCGACCTTCCTGGTGTTCAGCGACTATATGAAACCGCCGATCCGCCTGGCGGCGATCATGGAGTTGCCGGTGGTGTTTGTGTTCACCCATGACTCGATTGGCGTCGGTGAAGACGGGCCGACGCACCAGCCAATCGAACACCTCACGCAACTGCGCGCCACACCGGGGTTGCTGACGCTGCGGCCCGGCGATGCCAACGAAACCCTGGAGCTGTGGAAGGTCGCCCTGGCGCAAACCCATCGGCCGAGTTGCGTGGTGTTGTCGCGCCAGCCGTTGCCGACGCTGGATCGTACGAAGTATGCGGCGGCGTCCGGGGCAGCCAAAGGGGCCTATGTACTGGCGAGTGCCGAAGAACCCAAAGTGATTCTGCTGGCGACCGGCAGCGAGGTCAGCCTGGCCGTGGCGGCGTATGAACAGTTGAAAGGTCAAGGGATCGCTGCGCGGGTCGTTTCGATGCCCAGCTGGGAATTGTTTGAAGACCAGGACCAGGCCTATCGCGACAGCGTATTGCCGCCAGCGCTGAAAGCGCGCGTCGTGGTGGAACAGGCTGGGCCATTGGGTTGGGACCGGTATGTGGGGCAGACCGGCGCCAAAGTGGTGATGAACAGCTTCGGTGCGTCGGCGCCGCTGGCGAAGTTGCAGGAGAAGTTTGGGTTTACGGTGGAGAATGTGGTGGAGCAGGCTTTATCGCAGGTTCAACTGATTCAGGGTTGAGCTAAAAGTAGGATTGCGCGCGAATGCGGGGGGCAGTTTTTTTGGGTGGAGTACATATCCGTTATTTAGGTAACGGCTACTTATGGTTCCGCTCTTACAGCGGCTCACTTTTGGAAAGGCCGGAATGCCGGCCCAGCCAAAAGTAAGCAAAAGGCCTTCGCCCCAACACTCGGCACCTCGCTTAGGCTCGGTGTGCCCGTAATCCGACATGGATTTGGGGGGGCCGCCTAAGATCAAAATCAAAAGCACAGCGGCCTGACAGCCGGCTTGAGTGGTATAGAGCAAAGGCAAAGGCGAACGCGTTTTCTGTAGGAGCTGGCTTGCCTGCGATGGTCGTTAACGATGACGCGGGAAACCAGAATGAACGCGGCGTTCTCACGTTTTTCGCCGGCAAGCCGGCTCCTACAGGGACCGCGTAACCACGATGCGAAGCGAGTCGCTCTTGATCTTGATTTTGATCTTAGGCGCCCCGTCAAACACGCTGGCCGAACGCAGGCTTGAATCCGTGGGTAACCCGGCAGGACGCCGGGTTAGCCGCGCTGGGCCAAGGATGGCCCATCGCGGCGGCCCACGGATTCAAGCCGGAGTGAGGGCACACCGAGCCTAAGCGAGGTGCCGAGTGTTGGGGCAAGAGCCTTTTGGTTACTTTTGGGCTCTTTTCAAAAGTGACCCGCCGTAAGGGCGGAACCAATATCAGCCATCACCGCAGCAACGGATATGTACACCAACACAAATACCCCCCCACATGTGATCGAAATTGCCAGTTAAATCAGCTCTCGGGCCAGGAACGGCGCAGTCCGGCTCACCTTGCTTTTCGCAACTTTCTGCGGCGTACCACTGACAACCACCTTACCCCCCAAATCCCCCGCCCCCGGCCCGATATCAATCACCCAGTCACTCTGCGCCACCACGCGCATCTCATGCTCCACCACAACCACCGTGTGCCCCGCGTCCACCAAGTGATTCAACTGGCTGAGCAAGCGGTCCACATCCCGTGGATGCAACCCGGTAGTCGGCTCATCCAGCACATACAAGGTCGCGCCCCGCGCATTGCGTTGCAGCTCGGTCGCCAGTTTGATGCGCTGCGCTTCACCGCCCGACAGCTCAGTGGCCGGTTGGCCCAGGCGCAGGTAGCCCAGGCCGATATCCCGCAGCACCAGCAACGGGCGCAGTACGCTCGGTTGTTCGGCGAACACGTCCACCGCTTGCTCCACCGTCAGCCCCAGCACTTGGGCGATGGTCAAGCCTTGCCATGTCACCGACAGGGTCTCTGGGTTGTAGCGCGCTCCATGACAGGTCGGGCACGGTGCGTACACGCTCGGCATGAACAACAACTCGACACTGACAAAACCTTCCCCTTCGCAATTCGGGCAACGGCCCTTGGCGACGTTGAAGGAGAATTGCCCGGCATCGTAATGACGCTTCTTCGCCGCCGGTGTGGCCGCGAACAGCTTGCGCACGTTGTCGAACAGGCCGGTATAGGTCGCCAGGTTCGAGCGCGGTGTGCGGCCGATGGGCTTCTGATCCACCTGTACCAGGCGGCGGATGTGCTCCAGCCCGGCTTTGATGTACCCGCCACTGGTTTGCGGCGCGTCGTCTTCCAGGCTTGGTTCTTCGTCATTTTCCACGGCGCGCCCGAGACCGGCGCCCACCAGTTCCAGCAGGGCCTGGCTGACCAGGCTGGACTTGCCCGACCCGGAAATGCCGGTGACCGCGGTGAAGCAGCCCAGCGGAAAATCGACGTTCAGGTCCTTGAGATTATTGCGCGTCAGCCCTTGCAGTTTCAGCCAGCCGGTGGGCTCGCGGCGCGCCTGGTTCGGCGCGCGTTTTTCTGCGAACAGGTACTCACGGGTCTGCGACGCCTCGATTTGCGCAAGCCCTGCGGGCGGGCCGCTGTACAGCACCTGCCCGCCCTGTTCGCCGGCCGCCGGGCCGACGTCGATCAGCCAATCGGCGCGGCGCATGGTTTCCAGGTCATGTTCCACCACAAACAATGAATTGCCCGCGGCTTTCAAACGCTCCAGGGCGGTGAACAACGCCTCGCCATCCGCCGGATGCAGACCCGCCGAGGGTTCATCCAGCACGTAAATCACGCCGAACAACTGCGAGCCCAGTTGTGTGGCCAAACGCAGCCGCTGCAACTCCCCGGACGACAAGGTCGGCGTACTGCGCTCCAGGGACAGATAACCCAGGCCCAACTCGGTCAACGTGCTGACCCGCTCCAGCAAATCCTGGGCAATACGCTGCGCCGCCAGACGTTTTTCCACCGACAGTTTCATCGTGTCCTGGCCCGCCGCCACCGGCCGCAGCAACTCGGCCAAGCGCGTCAATGACAACTGCGACAACTCACCGATGTCCACCCCGGCAAACTTCACCGACAGCGCGGCCTTGGTCAGGCGTTTGCCTTCGCACAACGGGCAGGCGCTGCCCTGCATGAACTGCGAGACGCGCTTCTTCATCAGCGCGCTCTGGGTGTGGGCAAAGGTGTGCAGTATGTAGCGCCGGGCGCCCATGAAAGTGCCTTGGTAGCTCGGCTCCAGTTTGCGCTTGAGCGCATCGCGGGTCTGTTCCGGAGTAAAGCCAGCGTAGACCGGTGCGGTGGGGGTTTCTTCGGTGAACAGGATCCAGTCGCGCTGCTTTTTCGGCAGGTCACGCCACGGGATATCCACGTCGTAGCCCAGGGTCACCAGGATGTCCCGCTGGTTCTGGCCTTGCCACGCCAATGGCCAAGAGGCCACTGCACGCTGGCGGATGGTCAACGAAGGGTCCGGCACCATCAACGCTTCGGTCACTTCATACACACGGCCCAGGCCATGGCATTGCGGGCATGCGCCCTGGGGAAGGTTCGGCGAGAAGTCCTCGGCATACAGCATCGGTTGTCCCGGCGGATAGCTGCCAGCACGGGAGTACAACATGCGGATCAGGCTCGACAACGTCGTCACGCTGCCCACCGACGAGCGCGCACTCGGCGTACCGCGCTGCTGTTGCAGGGCCACGGCGGGCGGCAGGCCTTCGATGCTGTCCACGTCCGGCACACCGACCTGGTCGATCAGCCGTCGCGCATACGGCGCCACCGACTCGAAATAACGCCGCTGCGCCTCGGCATACACCGTGGAAAACGCCAGGGACGACTTGCCGGAACCCGATACACCGGTAAACACCACCAGGGCATCCCGGGGAATATCCACATCGACGTTACGCAGGTTGTGCTCGCGGGCGCCGCGCACGCGGACGAAACCGCTTTGCTGGGCAGTGATCGCTGGGATGTTGCGCTGTGAAGTCATGGACAACCTTGTCGGGCGGTGAGCACGCTGCGCACCCGTTGCGTCAGGGCTTCGGGGCTGTAGGGCTTGCTCAGCAGATGAATTTCGGCGCTCAGCAGGTGATTGCTGGAGAGAATGTCACGCGTATGGCCGGAGGTGAACAACACTGCAACTGGAGGATTCTGTGCACGGGCCCAGTCGGCCAGGTCGGTGCTTTTGACGCGGCCAGGCATGACCACATCGGTGAAGATCAGCTCCGGCTGCAAACCGGCTTGCAGCTTTTGCATGGCCTGGTCGCCGTCATCCGCCGTGAGCACGGTGTAGCCGGACTGTTCAAGCAGCTCGACGACGGTCAGGCGCACGCCTTCATTGTCCTCGACCACCAGGATGGTTTCCTGGCCGCCACTCTGAGGGATCTGATCGATATGCACATCAAGGCTTTCCGGCTCCAGGCTGTGGGGGAAATACATCTGCACCACAGAACCCTTGCCCTCCTCGCTCCACATCTCCACATGCCCGCCACTCTGGCGCACAAAGCCGAACACCATGCTCAACCCGAGGCCGGTGCCATGGCCTTCGCGCTTGGTAGTGAAAAAGGGTTCGAACGCCCGTTTCAACGTGGACTCGGACATGCCGACACCGGTGTCGATCACCGCCAGTCGCACATATTCGCCAGGCTTGATGCTTTTGCCCACACAATCGTCCGGGTTGAGGATGATGTTTTCGCCGGTAATACGGATCACGCCTTCGCCCTGCATGGCGTCCCGGGCGTTGATCGCCAGGTTGAGCAGCGCATTTTCCAGCTGATTGCGGTCGACGTTGATAAACCAGGAGTCCTGGGGCAATTGCACATCGATATGGATGGTTTCCCCCAGCGCCCGTTGCAGCAGTTCACCAAGCCCCGCGTAGATGCGTTGCGGGTTATACACCGCCGGCGACAAGGGTTGGCGACGGGCAAACGCAAGCAACTGCGACGACAGCTTGGCCCCGCGTTCCACCGCCGCAATGGCCGCGGCGACACGGCGCTGCACCTGGGCGTTGTCCGGTTCATGGCGAGCCAGCAAATGCAGGTTGCCGGCGATCACTTGCAGCAGGTTATTGAAGTCGTGGGCCACGCCACCGGTCAGGCCGCCGATGGCTTCGAGTTTCTGCGACTGGCGCAGTTGGTCCTCGGCAGCGGAACGCGCGTGCACCTCAGCGGCGACCCGTTGCTCCAGGTTATGCGTGAGTTCCTGGCGCACCTGTTCGGACTTCACCAGTTCGGTGGTCTCCACCACAATCGCCAATACCCCGGCCGGTTGCTGGTTGTCGCCGGCGACCGGGCTGTAGTACAGGTCCAGCCACACGGTTTCCGGCTTGCCATTGCGCAAAAGCACCAGGTCCTTGTTGTTGAACGACAGGGTGCCGCCGGCCAGGCAGGTATCCATCACATGGCGGTTGAACTCGGCGACTTCCGGCCAACCCAACTCTACCGGCGTGCCCAACAGGTACGGGTGGCGGCCACCGGCAAAGGCCGAGTAGCTGTCGTTGTAGATCATGTACCCCCATTGGCCCCACAGCATCACCATGGGCACCGGTGACGCCAGCATCATCTGCACGGTGCAGGTCAGGCTGGTGGACCATTGGTCGATAGGGCCCAGGTCGGTGGTTGCCCAATTGAAGTCGCGGATACGCTGGGCCATTTCTCCGGCCCAACCTTCACAGCCGTGGGGGTTGGATAAAAATTGCATCATTGAACTCTGCGCAAAGAAAGGACAGCCGCAAAATTTGGAGCGCACCAGGGCCGGATGGTTTCATCTTGTATAACTTAGGGGGTAATGGCCGCAGAAGCCACTGCCCCTAATGAAAATCCCGGCTGCGCACATGGATGCCTTCCAGCAATGGCGTCAGGTCGGTAAGGCGCCCGGCAATCAGGTGCCGCACTTCGCCCACCGCTTCCCAGCGACCGTCTACTTTCAACAACCGCGAGCCCACCAATGCCTGGCGTTGACGCTCAGCCAGGTCACGCCAGACCACCACATTGAGGTTGCCGAATTCATCTTCCAGGGTGACAAAGGTCACCCCACTGGCCGTGCCGGGACGTTGTCGACCAGTAACCAGCCCGGCGACACTGACATTGCGCCCATGCTCCACCGCCATCAGCTCCTGGGAACTGCGACAGCGCCGCTTGCGCAGTTCCGCACGCAACAACGCCAACGGATGCGGGCCCAGGGTGGTGCCGACCGTGGCGTAGTCGGCGTGCAGGTCCTCACCCACGGTGGGCGCCGGCAATTCCACCACGGCTTCGTCCGGGCTCGGCAGGCCGGCAAACAGCCCGAGTTGCTTGTGTACGCCGGCCACTTCCCAACGCGCCTTGTGTCGGTTGCCAGCCAGGGCGCGCAAGGCGCCGGCATCCGCCAGCAGTGCCTGGGCGCGTGCATCCAGCCCGGCACGCTCGTCCAGGTCGGCAATATCGCTGAACGCCCGGCGCTGGCGTGCGCTTTCGATGCGCCGCGCATCTTCTTCGCGAAACCCCGCGATCATGCGCAAGCCCATGCGAATCGCCGGCTGTGCGCCGTCAATCGGCTCCAGGCTGCAATCCCAGTCGCTGGCCTGCACGTCCACCGGGCGGATCTGCAAGCGATGGCGCCGCGCGTCCTGCAGGATCTGGTCCGGACTGTAGAAACCCATGGGCCAGCTGTTGATCAGCGCACAGGCAAACGCCGCCGGCTCATGGCACTTGAGCCAGCAACTGGCGTAGGTCAACAAGGCGAAACTGGCCGCGTGGGACTCGGGGAAACCGTAGCTACCAAAACCCTTGATCTGCTCGAAAATCTGCGCGGCAAAGGCCTCGCTGTAGCCGTTTTTCAGCATGCCGGTGCGCAGGCGCGCCTGGTGCGGTTCCAGGCCACCGTGGCGTTTCCAGGCGGCCATGGAGCGGCGCAACTGGTCAGCCTCGCCGGGGCCATAATCGGCGGCGACCATGGCGATCTGCATCACCTGTTCCTGGAACAGCGGAATGCCCAGGGTGCGCTCCAGCACCACTTTCAGTTCGCGTGACGGATACGTGGTGGCCTCCTCCTTGTTCCGCCGTCGCAAGTACGGGTGCACCATGCCACCCTGGATCGGCCCCGGCCTCACGATAGCGACCTCGATCACCAAGTCATAGAACGTTTGCGGCTTGAGCCTGGGCAGCATCGACATCTGCGCCCGCGACTCGATCTGGAACACACCGATGGTGTCGGCCTTGCTGATCATCGCGTAGGTGGCCGGGTCTTCCTTGGGTACCGACGCCAGGCTCATGTCACGGTTGCGATGGCGGCGCAGCAGGTCGAAACAGCGGCGGATCGCGCTGAGCATGCCCAAGGCCAGGATGTCCACCTTAAGCAGGCCGACGGCGTCGAGGTCGTCTTTGTCCCACTGGATGATGGTGCGCTCGGCCATGGCGGCATTTTCCACCGGCACCAGGGTGTCCAGCGGGTATTCGGAAATCACGAAGCCACCAGGGTGCTGGGACAGGTGCCGGGGGAAGCCGATCAATTGCTGGGTGAGCGTGAGCACGCGGCGCAGGATCGGGCTGTCGGGGTCGAAGCCGCCTTCGCGCAAGCGCTCCAGCGGAGGCGCGTCGTCACTCCAGCGCCCGCAGCAGTCGGCCAGGGCATTGATCTGATCCGGCGGCAACCCCAGGGCCTTGGCCACATCGCGCACCGCGCCGGACGCGTGGTAACTGCTGACCACCGCCGTCAACGCCGCGCGGGTACGGCCGTAGCGCTGAAACACGTACTGCAGCACTTCTTCGCGGCGTTCGTGCTCGAAGTCCACGTCGATATCCGGCGGCTCATTGCGCTCCCTGGAAAGAAAACGCTCGAACAGCATGCTGGTCAGGCTCGGATCGATCTCGGTGATGCCCAAGGCAAAACACACCGCCGAGTTGGCCGCCGAGCCGCGCCCCTGGCACAGGATCGACCGGCTGCGAGCGAACTGCACAATGTCGTGCACCGTGAGGAAGTAGCTTTCGTAACCCAACTCGCTGATCAACTCCAGCTCGCTGTTGATCTGCTGCAAGGTCTTGGCGTCGACACCCTGCGGCCAACGTTTGGCGATGCCTTCTTCGGTCACGGCGCGCAGCCAGGATTCGGCGTCGTGACCTTCAGGCACCAGTTCCCGTGGGTAGTGATAGCGCAATTGGCTGAGGTCGAAGGTGCAGCGGCGGGCAATGGCCTGGGTTTCGTCGAGCAACGACGCGGGGTACAGCGCGCTTAACGCCTCCAGGCTGCGCAGGTGCCGCTCGCCATTGGGGTGCAGCCGCGTGCCGGCTTCGGCCACCGGGACGTGATGTCGGATGGCGGTCATGGTGTCTTGCAGGGCGCGGCGGCCACGCGCATGCATATGCACATCGCCGCAAGCCACAACTGGGATATGCAGGCTGGCGGCCAATTGCAGGCGTTGTTCCAGGTGGCGAGCATCGTCCTGACCGCAGTGCAGGTGCACCGCCAGCCACAGGCGTTGCGCGAAGGTCCGGCACAGCCATTGGACGTCGGCCTGGGTGTCGCTGTCTTCGGCCACCCACAGCGCCAGCAGGCCGGGCAGCGGTTGCTCGAAGTCCTCGCGCAGCAGGCGATAGCGGCCTTTTTCGGCGCGCCGCCGGGCCAGGGTGATCAAGCGGCACAGGTGCTGGTAGCCGCTGAGGTCTTCCACCAGCAGCACCAGTTTCGGGCCGTTGTCGATACGCATCTCGCTGCCAATGATCAGCGGCAGCTCCACCGCCTTCGCCGCCTGCCAGGCGCGCACAATACCCGACAAGGTGCATTCGTCGGTGATTGCCAGGGCGCTGTAGCCTTGGCGCTTGGCGCGTTCGAACAGTTCCAGCGCACTGGAGGCGCCACGCTGGAAGCTGAAATTGGACAGGCAGTGCAACTCGGCGTAGCTCATGACCACCACCCCCTGTAGAAGCCGGCTTGCCGGCGAGGGTCGTCAACGATAACGCGGACAGCCAGGCAGAACGCGGTGCCTATGGTTTTTTCGCCGGCAAGCCGGCTCCTACAAAGGGAGGGTGTGTTCATGAGAACCAGCCTTGCAGCCACAATCCATCACTTTGCCCGACAGTGCGAAAGGCCCAGCCTTGCTGGCCGGCGCGGGTCTGGATCAGGTAGTAGTCACGACGAACATCGGCGCCGTCCCACCAGCCGGACTCGATGCGTTCCGGCCCCATGAGGATCTGCACGCCCTGCTCGCCCAGCAAGGTCGGTTCGTTCAGCAGCCAGCCGGGGCGCTGCACTTTGTTCAAGGTTGGGCATGGGGTTTTATCCGCTGCCGCTTGCCAGGCGCATTCGGGGCGGTGGTCGGCGTGAAAGCGCAAGCCCTGCACCGCCTCATCGCCCAAGCGGGCACGCAGGCGTTCGCGCAGTTGCTCCCACGGCAGGGTTTGTTGCGGGCGGTCGTCGAACAGGTCCTGGCGCTGGGGCACAAACACCGGCAGGTCCTGGGCCACCAGGCGAAAGCCGCGTACCGGTGAGGTAACTTGCACCTGCTCCAGACGGCCACGGGCCAATTCAAACAGCATCGCCGGTTCGCGTTCGGCACTGAGCAGGCCGACCTTGATCACGCTGTCGGGCGCCTGGGCGTGTTCAAGATGCAGGTCGAAACGCTGCACGCCACTGTCGCGGCCACACAGGAACGCGGACA
Organism: Pseudomonas sp. TWR1-1-4; assembly: GCF_049897165.1. NCBI lineage: Bacteria > Pseudomonadati > Pseudomonadota > Gammaproteobacteria > Pseudomonadales > Pseudomonadaceae > Pseudomonas > Pseudomonas sp. TWR1-1-4. Next base: position 141,078 of record NZ_JAFCVS010000001.1, read on the forward strand.
GATCGCCAGTCAAACGCCTTAACGGAAACAGCAGCGCCTGATGAGATTGCACGTCGAAATTCAGCTCGATACGCACATCAAACCGGTCCGGCGGCTGATAGAACGCCAAGGCCAGCGGCCGCTGCCCAGCCAGTGCATCCAGATGCTTGAGCAGGCCAGCCTCAAAGCGCCGTGCCAGGGTATGCCGAGGCAGCGCCTGCACTTGGGCCAATGTGCGCAGGCCCATGCGCGACAAAGCCGTGGCGGCCTGCGGGTCGAGGCCGGCGCGGTCGATGGGCAGCGGCGCCAGGGCCTGCATCAAGCCGTCATCCTGCACCGCCAGGCCATCGTAGATATTTGCCAGCACCCGCGCCGCCGCCGGGTTGGGCGCAGCGACGATTCGGTGACGAAAACCCAGTTCGGTCAATTCCTTGCGCAAGCGCGCTTCGAAGCGCGACCAAGGGCCGAACAGCCCCAGACTCGACTCGATCTCGAACAACAAGGCACGCGGATAGTACAGGCTGACCTGGGAGCTGAACTGATAGGCCCAGGCAGCGAGGAACTGCTGGTAGCGTTCGATTTCGGCGGGATCATATTCGGCGCTGGCAAAGGTCTTGACCAGGGCATGCGCCGCCGTCAGGGATTGACCGGGACGCAAGCCCAGGGCACGGGCGGCATCGTTGACGGTTTGCAGCAAACGGCGTTGCGGCGTGCCGGCCAGCAAGACCAGGGGTTGCTCCGGCTCGGGGTGCACACGCTGCACCCCGTCCAGCGCCAATTGCGGGAAGACAATACACACCCAACGCATGGCAACCTCAATGCCCCGCCAGTGCAATCGGCGCCGGATGGGCCAGGCCGCCCCGGCACTTGAGCACCCGCACCTGCGCAGGTTTGGCCTCCACGGCCAGGCGCAAGGCGGCCGGTGATGAATTGACCGCCTCACTCAAGGCACGCCAGGCAAAGGCCAGGGTCTGCCCGGTTTCCGCCGCCACTTGCAAGCGCCGCAGCGCGCGGTCATCAGCCTTGCGCGGCCAGCACAACACCGCACCGCAACTGCCGGAACGCAGGCATTGCTCCACCGCCCACAAGGCATCGCGCTCCTCGGCCTGGATCACCGAAAGCAGGCGCAGATCCACCCCGGCGTTCTGCCAGGCATGCGGATAGGGCGTGTAGGGCGGCGCCACCAACACAATGCGCTCGCCCGCCTTTGACAAACGGGCCAGGGTTGGCAGCACCAGTTGCAGTTCGCCCACCCCCTCCTTGGCCATGAGGATTTCACTCAAGGCCGCCTCCGGCCAGCCGCCCGTGGGCAATACCGCATCCAGCGCTGCCAGCCCGGTGGGATACACACTGGCCGGAGGCGCGGCGGGCCGGCCTTTCCAGACACGCCCGCCATTGAACAGCGTGTCCAGTGCAACCACGGCGCCCATCAGCCTTGCCTCACCAAGCCGCAGAACACCCCTTCGATCGCCAGGTCCTGATCGGGCCCGACCACAATAGGTTGATACGCGGGGTTGCGCGGCAGCAAACGCACACTGTCGCCATGGCGTTCGAAACGCTTGATAGTCACTTCACCGTCCAGGCGCGCCACCACAATCTGCCCGTTCAAGGCCTCGGCACTGCGGCGCACGCCCACCAGGTCGCCATCGAGAATACCGTCCTCGATCATCGAATCACCCTGCACACGCAGCAGGTAATCCGGGGTTTTCGCGAAGGTCGATGGGTCGAGTTGCAGGCGGTTGTGCACTTCGGCATCGGCACCGATGGGCAAACCAGCAGCCACACGGCCTAGCACCGGTACATCCAGCCATTCCGGACGCTTCGGTTGATTGAGCAGGCGAATACCGCGCGCCTGGTTCGGGTTGACCTCGATAAACCCGGCTTCCGTCAGCGCCAGCACGTGCTTGCGCGCCACGCTACGCGAGGCAAAGCCGAACGCCTCGGCGATCTCGGCGAGGCTGGGAGGCTGGCCTTGCTGCGCGATGCGGTCGCGGATAAAGGTCAGGATGGCGGTACGGCGGGGGGTTAGAGTCGTCATGGAGTACATTTGTACTCCTGTGGGAATTTTCTGACAATAGCCGCTAGTCGTGTGGGGGACGACAAGGTTTGTCGAAACGTCCCACGTATCGGCCGGATTAGCTCTACTCCCCTCCCCTTAGAACCTCAGCAAAGTCCCTCGCCTGAATACACAGTGCGAGGGATTGCGGATGGATTTTCTTGTTGGAGCTGTTTCTTGAACCCGGCCATTGGCAGGCTGGCCCTGACCCCAATGCAGGTGAAAACGGTTGATGTCGAGGCTGTCTTTCGCGACTTCCGGGAATGCCTGAATACCTTTGACGACTGGGCATCGAGCTTTTGGCGCTTTTCGGCGCTGGATGTCGAGCAGGTCTTCAAGGTCGGGGACGAAGTGGCGCTGGTCGCGCCGATCAACCGCTCTCTTCACCCGAGCAGCACCGTCGCTACCTGCCAGGCCAACGGCACGTTGACCCTGGTGCATATGTTCCAGAGCACGCGATTTGTGCCCATCGGCAACACGCCGGTGATTCTGCAACGCGTCGACCCCAACGGCGGCCCACTCGGCGAGCCAATCCACAAGACCATCGGCCCGAGCGGCATTCTCGAAATCGACGAGTGTGAGCGCAACCAGCACTACCGGGTCAGCTTCTATCCCAATGTTTCCAAGGATCACGTCAAGGCGCTGTATGCGTCTTATCAGACAGTGATTGATGAACTGGAAATCCGTCTGCGCAACGAATGGACGGGCACCTTCCAGGCGCTGTGGAAAGACTACACCGATGCGAGCCCGCTTGATCAACGCAGGATGCTGGAGGCGGCGTTTCTGCGCGGCATGGGCAAGGCGCTCTACAACCTCTGGGACAACCTCACCCAGCTGTGCGACCTGCTGGCCGACCTCAAGCCCAACAGCGAAAAGCTCCTGCACTACCTGTCCCAAACCGAACTGGATGAACTGCTGAAACTGGGCAGCGAGTCCATCGCAAAAGGCTTGTTGATGCTCAGCGATGAGCCGCTGCTGTTCATTTATGTATCGGCGATTTGCAGTTGGATTCGGATGTTGCCGCCGCAGGAGATGAACGAGGTGATGGGTGAGATCACCGGAGAGATCCTGATCAACCTGGTGCTGATCTGGGCGACGGCGGGCATGGGCGTGGCGGTGCGCCTCGGCGCCCAGGTGATGGGGCATATCAAATCCGGTCGGGTGCGCAAATGGCTGGGGATGTTGGCTGAGCAACTGGCAGGGCCTCGGTTGGACGCGCATGTCGAAGCGGCCAAGCCCATGTTGTTGGGTAGCTCGGCGACGCCGATTCGGACGATTCCGGATGTGCCGTTGAAGGCTGGGGATCAGGTGGTTGCCAACGCGGTGCCGTTGGTGCGGGACAAGTCCCAGCGGACGGTGTTGGTGCGCCAGGAACATGTGGATGATGCGCCTGCTGTTGGGAAGAATCCGGCTGGGGATGCGGCGGCATCGTCGGACAAGACCGCCACTAACGGTTGCCCGGTGTCGATGGTCACGGGTGAGGAACTGCTGACCCTCACCGATGGCGCGCTGGACGGGATCTTGCCGTTTGAGTGGACCCGGTTGTATCGCACCAGCGCGGTGGAAGTGGATTGTGGGTTGGGGTTTGGCTGGAGTCACTCGCTGGCGCATCGGCTGAGTGTTTCCGGGGATTCGGTGGTGTGGACGGATCATGAGAATCGGTCGACTACCCTGCCCCTGCCTTCTAACTCTCGACCGGCGATTACCAACAGCCTGGCCGAAGCGGCGATCTACTTGGGGTCATTGCCCGATGAGTTAGTCCTGTCTCAAGGGGCGCGTTTCTACCATTTTCGCGACGGTGTGCTGACGGCGATCAGCGATGCGTATGACAACCGGTTGCGCATTTCCCGGAATTATCTGGGGCAGATTGAGCGGCTGGATAACGGCGTCGGGCGCTCGTTGTTTTTGCGCTATGCGTTGGGTCGCATTGTGGCGGTGGACTACCAGATTGAGCGGGCCGTCGATGACGGTCCGTTTGTCTGGGTGACGGAGCAGAACGTTGTTTCCTACGCCTATGACGTGGCGGGTCGGTTGGTTTCTGCGACCAATGCGGTAGGCGAAAGCGAGGTTTATCGGTACGACGAGCAGCACGTCATTCTTGAGCGTGGCTTGGCCGGTGGCGCGAGTTTCTTTTGGGAGTGGGAAAGGTCTGGCAAGTCCGCGCGATGTGTCCGCCATTGGGCCAGTTTCTCGCAGATGGACACGCGGTATGCCTGGGATGACAACGGCCAGGTCACGGTGTTTAACGCCGATGGCAGCCAGGAAGTCTACGTGCATGACCAGCGGGCGCGGCTGGTGCAGCGGGTGGATCCTGACGGTGCTGAGCACTTCAAATCCTACGATGACAAGGGAAGGCTGACGGTTGAGCAGGATCCGTTGGGGGCGATCACGGCCTACCAGTACGACGAAGCTGGACGTTTGGTGGCGGTGTTTCTTGGGGATGATGAGCCAACATCCTACGAGCATGACAATGGATTCGTACGGATTGTAAGGCGGGGTCAGGCGGTCTGGAAATATGAGCGTAATGAACAGGGCGATGTTACGCGTAAGACCGATCCTGACGGCCATTCGACTGACTACAGCTACAACAAACGCGGGCAACTGACCCAGGTTTGGTATCCAGATCACAGCTGTCATCGGCTGGTCTGGAATGAGCGTGGTCAGTTGCTTGAAGAGCAGTTGCCGAATGGCGGCGTTAAGCGCTATCGCTATGACGGCCTTGGACGGCAGGCTGCGCGCGAGGATGAACATGGCGTGCTGACCCAGTATCAATGGGACGCCGCAGGCCGCTTGCTTAAACTGACTCAGCCCGGCGGTGCCACACGGGAATACAGCTACAACGCTTACGGAAAAATCACCTCCGAGCGCGATGAGCTCGGCCACGTCACCCGCTACGAATACGCCGACGGCCTGCACCTGATCAGCCGTCGCATCAACGCTGATGGCACTCAGGTCAAATACCGTTACGACAACACTCGTTTGCTGCTGACCGAAATCGAAAACGAGGTAGGCGAAACCTACCGACTCCAGTATCACGCCAACGGCCTGATCCAGCAGGAAACCGGCTTTGACGGCCAGCGCACGGCTTACCTCTACGACCTCAACGGTAACCTGCAGGAAAAGACCGAACACGGCGATGATGGCAGTCAGTTGGTTACCCGTTACGAGCGCGATTATGCCGGACGGCTCGTAAGAAAAGCCCTGCCTGATGGCAACCGGGTCGATTACGCCTACGACCGTCAGGGCAATCTCCTAAGCGTCGAGGATGGCCACTGGGCGTTGGCCTACGAGTACGACAGCCAAAACCGTCTCACCGCCGAACACCAAGGCTGGGGCACGCTGCGCTATGGCTACGACGCCTGCGGCCAACTGCAAAACCTACGCCTGCCCGACAGCAATCGGGTGGCGTTCAACCACGGCAAAGGCGGCCACCTAGTCACCGTCGAACTGAACGGTGAAACCCTTACCTCCCACCTGTTCAAGGCCGGTCAGGAACACCAACGCCAACAAGGCCAACTGATCAGCCACTACCACTACGACGATCAACAACGCCTGCACGCCCACGCCGTTACCCAACAGCAACACACGCTTTACCAACGCCACTACGACTACGACAAAGCCGGCAACCTCACCCGCTTGCTCGACACCCACAAAGGCGACCACCACTACCACTACGATCCGCTAAACCGCCTCACCCGGGCCAACCACTCGCAAAGCGAGCAAGAACGCTTCGGCCACGACCCCGCCGGCAACCTGCTCATGCAAAACCGCCCCGGCCCCGACATCGTGGCCGGCAACCGCCTGATGATCCAAGGCGACAACCATTACGACTACGACGCCTTCGGCAACCTCATCCGCGAACGACGCGGCAAAGGCCATCAACTCGTCACCGAATACCGCTACGACTGCCAGCACCGGCTGATCGGCATCAAAAAACCCAACGGCCAGACCGCCAGCTATCGCTACGATCCGTTTGGCCGGCGCATCAGCAAAACCGTTGATAGCACAACTACCGAGTTTTTCTGGCAAGGCGACAGACTCATCGCCGAACACCAGACGGATCGCCACCGCAGTTACCTCTACGAGCCCGACAGCTTCCGGCCATTGGCGCTGCTGGAAGGCTTTGGTCCAAAGGAAACCAAGGCCTACCACTACCAACTCGACCACCTCGGTACGCCGCAGGAACTCACCGACCCGAACGGCGAAATCGTCTGGTCCGCCCACTACCGCGCCTACGGCGAAATCAGCCGTCTCGACATAGGAAAAGTGGACAATCCGCTTCGTTTCCAAGGCCAATACTTCGACCAAGAAAGTGGGCTGCACTACAACCGTCATCGCTACTACAATCCGGATGTCGGTCGCTACCTGACGCCTGATCCGGTGAAACTGGCAGGAGGCATCAACGCGTATCAGTACGCGCAGAATCCAATCGGATGGATAGATCCTCTAGGCCTAAACTGTAAGAACACGAACTGTCCTGAAGGGCCCTATAGCGTAATAGTTCCGGGAGGAGGTTTAGATGCACATGAGAAGGCAGGAGGACATTTAATGGAAAAGCACATAGGTAGAAGCGACAAACAATTGTTGGACCGTTTGAAACAAGAACCACACATCCCAGCCGCCTCTACTTTCCATGACAGAGCCAGCGCAGAGCATGAAGTATCGACTGTACTGGATCAAAACAAAGCAAAAATCGATAAATTTTTAAAGGGAACAAAGAATCAAACCGTCATCACTCAAAAAACCAACTACCCCGTAGGCACGAGCTTTAAAAAGAACAGCACAACAGCGCTTCCGGGAAAGGAAATTCAACTGATAATCCGTAGAGATCATAAAATGCATACTGGCTACCGAATTCATACTGGATTTCCAAACCCATGAATCAAGACTATCCTGAGCTACAGCAATTTCTTGCGGGTTACTTCAATCAAGACTGGGTTGATGACCACAAAAAAGCGGACGACGTTATTAAATATTTTATCTCCGAATCATCTGAAGATACGCTATTAGAAGTGCAAGAAGAACTAGATAAACTAATGCGAAGTGGAACGACAGAGCAAGAGCTCGAAAATTACTTATTCAGTGATATCGGTTGCTATTATTATTATCGCAGCGAATGGCCCGACGGAATCACTTGGCTGAGACATGTCGTATCAATACTGAAAAATGGAATCCTCCAAATGAAAAATGAAAAAAACTAAACGACGCTTAATAAAGCGAGACCCACTCCTGTGGCAAGCGAGCTTGCTCGCGTTGGGCCGCGCAGCGGCCCCAATCCGGGCAATGGTTTTTTTAGTTAATTCGGCACCGCCTGCTCACCACAATGATCGTATTCACCCGCTAATCAGCGAATTCACCACCCTTCTTTGAGCATCCGCAACTCCAAATGCTGCAACAGCATTATGGTCTTCCCATCCACAATCTCCCCGCTCTGCACCATCCCCAGCGCCTGTTCAAACCCCAGCTCCAGCACCTCGATATCCTCACCCTCCTCTTCCAGCCCACCACCGCTCCCCACCCGATCCCCCGGCTGATACTCACCCATGAAAAAGTGGATCCGCTCCGTCACCGACCCCGGGCTCATGAACGCCGCATAGATCTTCTCCACATGCCCCACGCGATACCCGGTTTCCTCTTCCGCTTCCAGGCGAATACGTTCTTCGGGACTGGCGTTGTCGAGTAAACCGGCCGCCGCCTCGATCAGGTAGCCGGGGTAGTCATTGACGAACGTCGGCATGCGAAATTGGCGGATCAGCAACACCGTGCGCTGCTCGCGGTTGTACAGCAGGATGGTCGCGCCATTGCCGCGGTCATATACCTCGCGGGTCTGGGTTTGCCAGCTGCCGTCGCGGCGGCGCAGGTCGAAGCTGTATTTTTTCAGCAGGTACCAGTTTTCCGAGAGGGTCTCTTCGGCGGTGATGCGAACGGGGCTGTTGTCCATGCTCGGGTTTCTCAAGAAAAGGGTTGTGTTTGTTTGATGCTGTTCCAGGCAGCAGCGACTGCTTCGGCGCTACTCGCCTTGATCCGTGCGAGGTTGCGCGGGTAGTCCACCCCTGGGTTTTCGGTGAAGCGCGTGGCCGTGAATTGGCCGTTGCTGGCGCGCAGGATATAACCCGTGTCCTCGCACTGCGAGGAGGCGAGAAACAGCACGCCCGGCGTCACCCAGTCGGGCTTGAGTTCGTCCGGTTCTTCGGTCACGCCCCACATGCGCGTCTTGGCGACCGGTGAGATTGCATTGACCTTGATCCCGGCCTCAGCACCTTCGTGGCTCAACGCGTTCATGATCCCCAGTTGCGCCATCTTGCCCGCGCTGTAGGCCACCAGGCCGGTCTGCTCATACTGTGCGTACATGGCGCGGTCGGAGGTGGTGAGGATGATGCGCGGCGCAGATGAGCGCAGCAGGTACGGCCAGGCGTGCTTGCACAGCCACAGCGGTGCGTAGAGATTGATGTCCATGGCGCGTTGCAGGAACGCGGCGTCAAGGTCGGCGATGTTCTGGTAACCGACCCAGCCGGCGTTGTGGATCAGGATGTCGAGTTGGCCAAAGGCCTCGATGGCGTAGGCGATCAGTTGCTCGCAACCCGCGTTCGTGGACAGGTCACCGCCGTGGCCGATCACGTTCAAGCCTTCGGCCTGCAAGGCTTCTGCCGCGGCCTGGACCACCGAGGCATCGCTGCCCGCGCCGGCATTGTCGGCACCGATATCGCTGATCACCACCCGTGCGCCGCCCTGGGCCAAAGCCCGTGCGTAACTGAGACCCAACCCGCGTGCACCGCCGGTGATGACTGCAATTTTGCCTGTGAAATCCATGTGCTTGCTCTCCTGTTCGGGCCGCCCACCCTAACAACCTCGGCGCGCCTTGTTCAATGCTGTAATACTTTGCAAGCAATCCCCGTTGACGGCTGTCGAATTAATTCCTGCCTGGCTGGGCCATCTGGTAAAACCCCTGCTTCACCTTTTTCCTGGAACCTTCATGTCCTCTCGTTTTCTCTCGCGCCTGAGCCTGCGCTGGTTTCCCATGGTGTGCATGGCGTTGTTGATCGTCGGCCTGCCGGTGGGTTGCGCGGTGCTGCAACACAAGGAGCGCGAACTGGTGTTTCGCATCGAGCCGGGTACCGCCAGTTGGTACAGCGGCTTGCCCAAGGCGGTGCAAGAGTTCGAACTCAAGCCGGCCAGTTTCAAAGCCGGACAGAATATCCATGGCTGGTGGTACCCGGCGGACAACAAAGACGCGCCCGCGGTCCTCTACCTGCACGGCGTGCGCTGGAACCTCACCGGGCAACTGTTTCGCATCGAGCAGCTGCACGCCCTGGGTTATTCGGTACTGGCTATCGACTATCGCGGCTTCGGCCAGAGCCACGGCGAGCTGCCTTCGGAAACCACGGTTTACGAAGACGCGCGCGTCGCCTGGGAACGTTTCCAGGTGCTGCAACCGGACCCGAATAAGCGCCTGATCTACGGACATTCCCTGGGGGGCGCGGTGGCCATCGACCTGGCTGCCGAGCTGGGCAAACAGACTCCACTGCCGGTGCGCGGGCTGGTGATCGAATCCACCTTCACGTCGCTGGCAGATGTGGCCACGGCCGTGGCGAATACCTCGTTGCCGGTGCGCTGGTTGCTGTCGCAGAAATTCGATTCCATTGACAAGATTGCCGATATCCATATGCCGCTGCTGGTGGTGCATGGCCTTGATGATCGCTACGTGCCGCCGCGTTTCAGCCAGCAATTGTTTGAAGCTGCCCAGGAACCCAAGCGGCTGTTATTGGTGCCCGGTGCCAGCCATAACAACAGCATGAGCCTGGCCGGTCGCAGCTATGGCCAGGCGCTGGAAAAACTGATGCACGCGAAGATGCCGGACCAGGTTGCCACACACTCCACAGGTCGAAGCGCAGACTCGTAAAAGCGTATTTCGGCACTGGGTTCGCGCTTGCGTGTCAAGCGCAAACCCTGCCCATACTGGGCCAAAACAGAAGTTGATCAAATAATGACCTCTGCCGAAATCGCCAACCCTGCCGGGGCTTCGCAAAGTTATCCACAGAGATACCCACGGTTTTCGTGGACAACTCTTTTTATATTTTTACGTTTTTTTTGCTCAGCAAACGCTTTCAGGAAATGTACCGGGCAACAAAATCTCGCGATTCACATCGCGTATATCGTTATACCCACACAATGCCATCGACACGTCCAACTCACGGGCGATGATCTCAAGCGCCTTGGTCACACCCGCCTCGCCCATCGCGCCCAAACCATACAAATGCGGGCGGCCGATCATGGTGCCTTTGGCGCCCAATGCCATCGCTTTGAGCACGTCCTGGCCGGAGCGAATGCCACCGTCGAGCCATACCTCAATGCGCTCACCCACCGCTTCGACAATCGCCGGCAACTGGCTGATGCTCGAAGGCGCACCGTCCAGTTGACGGCCACCGTGGTTGCTCACCACCAGTGCGTCGGCACCGGCGTTCGCTGCCAGGCGAGCGTCTTCTACATCAAGAATGCCCTTGATGATCAACTTGCCGCCCCAGCACTTCTTGATCCACTCCACATCGTCCCAGCTCAGGCGCGGATCGAACTGCTGGGCGGTCCAGGAAGACAGCGAACTCATGTCTGCCACGCCTTTCACGTGCCCGACGATGTTGCCGAAACCCCGGCGTTTAGTGCCGAGCATGCCCATCACCCAGCGCGGCTTGGTGGCCATGTTGAGGATATTCGGCAAGGTCAGTTTCGGCGGCGCCGACAGGCCATTGATCAAATCCTTGTGACGCTGGCCAAGGATCTGCAGGTCGAGGGTCAGCACCAGCGCATCCACACCGGCAGCCTTGGCCCGCTCGATCAGTTGTTCGATAAAGCCGCGGTCGCGCATCACATAGAGTTGGAACCAGAACGGCTGGCCGACGTGCTCGGCGATGTCTTCCAGGGAGCAGATGCTCATGGTCGACAAGGTGTAGCGCAGGCCAAATGCGGCGGCGGCGCGCGCGGTCAGAATCTCGCCATCGGCGTGCTGCATACCGGCCAATCCGGTGGGTGCCAGTGCCACCGGCATGGCCATCTCCTGGCCGATCATCGTGGCGCGGATCGAGCGCTCATCAATGTTGCGCGCCACCCGCTGGCGGAACTTGATGCTGGCAAAATCACTTTCATTTGCCCGGTAAGTGCTCTCAGTCCAGGAGCCGGAATCAGCGTAGTCGTAGAACATGCGTGGGACACGTTTTTGCGCGAGCTTGCGTAAATCTTCGATGGTTGTAATCAACGACATCTAGGTCACCTCTCCCTGAACTGAATGCTGAGAGTAACTGCCCATCGGCTGCGCAACCAGCCATTGCGTTTAGATAGCCGTACGGCTAACCTCGCAGAAACCCGCAAAAAAGCGCACAAACATGCACAGCACTCATCACGACATCGACCTGCCTTCTTTGCGCAAACAGAAAATCCTGTTGCTGCTGGAGCGCGATGGCAAAGTCACCGCCTCCGAGCTGGTGGAACACTTTGCCGTGTCCCAGGACACCATCCGCCGCGACCTCGGCGAACTCGCGGCCGCCGGCCTGTTGCAACGCGTCCACGGCGGCGCCCTGCCCCGGCCCAAAGACACCGGCAAAGACTTCTTCACCCGCGTCGGCGAGACCAGCGAAGCCAAGCGTCACCTTGCGCGGCTGGCCGCCGACCGTGTGGAAGATGGGCAGATCGTACTGTTCGATTCCGGCTCTACCACGCTGCAGATTGCCCAGTCATTGCCGCGCTCGATTCGCCTCACGGTGGTCACGACATCGCCCATGATCGCCATCGCCTTGGCCGACCATCCCGATGTGAAAGTGATCCTCACGGGCGGCCAGCTCAACCCGGCGACCCTGTCCACCAGCGGCCATGAAACTGTGCGCATGATCCAGGGCATCAAGGCCGATTTACTGTTCACCGGCGTGTGTGCGCTGCATCCGCAAGTGGGCATCAGCTCGCTGCATTTTGATGAGGTGGCGGTCAAACAAGCTCTGCTCGACAGCGCCTCCCATGTGGTAGCGGTGACCATGGCCGACAAACTCGGTGCCGTGGAGCCTTTTGTGGTGGCACCGTGCAGCCGTATTCACACGTTGATTACCGAGTGGCATGTACCAAGTGTGGAGGCGTATGAGCAACTAGGGTTGGAAGTGCTACGCGTGGAAGTCGAGTAGGCACAGCGCGTCGGGCGTGGCCAAACCGCTGGCGGTATTGTCGAAGATGCACCAGGTGGGAATGCCAGCCGCAACAGACGCGCTCAATAAACGCGCATACGCTTGAATGCGTTCAGGCCCATAACCACTGTGGTAGATACGCGGTGCTCCGTGCAGGCGCCAATAATGCACGCCCTGCCAACCGGCCGGAGCATTTCCCGCCTCGATGACCGGCGGGTCGGCAGCCACTCGCCCAATTTGCAGATCCTGCAGCATCTCTTCAGCCGCTAACCAACTCGCGTGCCGTGGTTCCAATACGACAGCGCCTGTAAACCGTCGGCGCAACAGCGTGAAGAATGCGTTGGCAACAACCGGTTCGTAATTCAACGAAGGCGGCAATTGCACCAGCAGGCAACCTAATTTTTCACCCAGTTGCAGGCATTGCTCGAGAAACGCATCCAGTGCGGCCTCGCAGCCCTGCAAGCGCAATTCATGCGTGATGCGCTTGGGCACTTTGACCGAAAAACCAAAGCCCGACGGCACCGAATGCGCCCAACGCGCGTACGTCTTCGCCAAGTGCGGACGATAGAACGAACTGTTGATTTCCACCGCATTGAAGCGCGAAGCATAACGCTCCAAATGCGTGCCCTCGTCGGCAAATGCTGCCCAGTACTCACGCGGCAAACTCCAGCCGGCACAGCCCACAAACAGGGTTGCCGTCAAAACAGCACCTTGGCGGCATCGCGCATGAAAATCTCGATGGTCTTGGGCCCCACACCATCGAATTCCCCAAGGCGCTTTTCGAAGGACGCTCGGCTCTCGCTGGCCCTGCGCATATGCGTGATCTTTCCCGCGTACTCAGCACTCAACTTGGCGCTGAGGTCGAGCAAACGTTGCGCGGTGGTTTCGTCATAGCGCACGTAATGCGCGCGCCCGAGCATGGCGACCAACTCACGCGATGTGCAGTGCTGCAGCTTGCGCGCCGTGTCGCGGCCCTGCTCTTCAACGATCACCTTGTAGGCCTGTGCGGCAATCGGTGCCTGGATGCGCTTGCCCATCAGGAAGCTGGCGATAAACCACTTGAAGAGGCCGTCATCATCGTCGGGTTTGAGCTCGATGCCCAACTCCAACGCGGTGATAGATCGGGCCATGTTTAATGGCCCAGCTTGCGCTCGGCCTTGGCGGCCTGCTCGTTGATGGCATTGGTCTGGCGCTCGGTGTCCTTGATCGAGGTGGGCGTCAGCACTTTATCGACGGTTTCGGTGTTGGGATTTGGGCGCTCCAGGGTCTGGCCTTTTGTGGCTTTATCAGTGCCCTGCTGAGCTTCTTCGGAGCTGATGGGTGCTGGGGTCTTATCGGCAGTCATGGTGTTTCTCCAATCAATGAATGCCCGCAGAAATATCGGGCACCTATGCAGCAGAAGCCTTCAGCCTTGGATAGTTCAAGGAAATTGACCGCGCCAACCATCCAAGAAATAAGCGCAAATTAATTTAAACCTTTGCCGCCCGGGCCGGATCAACTCTCCCATACCCCATCCATCCTTCCCCCCCATCAGGAGACACTCGATCATGAGTTCAAACCTTAACGGCAAGAAGATTCTGGTCATCACGTCCAACACCGGTATCGAGCGCGATGAACTGCTCAAGCCCCTGGAAGCGCTGCGCGGCTATGGCGCGACAGTGACCCACGGTTCCAGCAAAGGCGGCACGACCCAGACCTTCGTCGGCGATACCGAGAAAGACAAGACGGTAGAGTCCGATGCGGCGCTGTCCGAGCTATCGGGCAGCGAGTTCGATGCACTGGTGATCCCCGGCGGCACCGTTAACGCGGATACCTTGCGCCAGGATGCGGCGGCGCTGACGTTAATCAATGAGTTCGTCAAAGCGGGTAAAACCGTGGCGGCAATCTGTCACGGGCCATGGGCCTTGATCGATGCAGGTGTGATCAAGGGCAAGACCCTGACCTCCTATAAAAGTGTACGTATCGACTTGGAAAACGCCGGCGCCGCAGGCTGGGTCGATGCCGAGGTCAAGGAATGCCAGGCCAACGGCTGGACGTTGATCACGTCGCGTACACCGGACGATTTGTCAGCGTTCAGCGAGGCAATCGCCAAAGCTGTAGCCGGCTGACTCCGAGCAGAACGAAAACAGGCGCCGCAATGGCGCCTGTTGTCTATTTAGGCCTGACTCAACTTTTACGCTGCTCGGGCATCTCGCGTTTGGGCCCGAACATCGCCCAGGCGATAAGCCCAAACAACGGCACAAAAATCAGAATGACCAGCCACAATCCTTTCGACTCCCAGCCCCCCGTGCTGCGCAGTACGATATTGATGGCCCATAGTTCCAAGAGCAGCAGAATCACCGCCAACCCGATCCAGATGTATTGAATTTCCATGCTTCACCTCCTAGGTCGTATGCATTAGGTCAAGCGATGGCTGCGAGGGTTCATTAAAATTTGCGTCAACTGGCACGGGTTGTGGAATGCAACGTGTCACAGGCAACACCATGCAACCTGCACGACACGCTCCACCTTCAGCTTATCGTAGGCCATTGAATTACTTGATGAATTCAAAATAGCTCAAGTTGGTACAACTGATGCACCTGAGTACGGGACGAGGCATGCATTTCGACATGCCCTGAATATTTCCGTGAGGTGTCACCCATGAATGCCATTGACCTGCTCAAAGCCGACCATGAACGCGTGAAGGCCCTGTTGACCCAATTGAGTGAATCCACCGAACGCGGGGTTAAAAAACGCACTGAGCTGTTGGCCAAGCTGGAAGCGGAAATAAGCCTGCACACCAAGCTCGAAGAGGAAATTCTTTACCCGGCGTTCAGGAAGGTCGGTGGCAAGGAGCAGGACATCATGTATCACGAAGCCAAAGAGGAGCACCGCACTGTCGATTCCTTGGTACTGCCGGATCTGAAGCAGACCGAACCTTCCACTACGGAGTTTTCCGGTCGCGTAAAAGTGGTCAAGGAGCTGCTGGAACACCACATCGAGGAAGAAGAAACCGAGATGTTCCCGCAGGCGAAAAAACTGCTGGGCAAAGCGTTGCTTGAAGAGTTGGGCGCTGAAATGGAAGCGATGAAAGCGGCGCATAAAAAATTGCAGTCGACCAAGCCAATGGCGGCCTGATCGAGGCATGACCCGAGCCTTGAGGAAACTCAGGCTCTTGATGCATCATGATAGGGGATTGCATCATGAAGACCAGATTGCCCCAAAGGATTTTACTTATAGTCGGCCTGTCAGCTCTGCTCGCCGGCCCCGCCTACGCCGCATTTGGCGATAACCCCGAACCAGCTGCTAGCGCGTTGAGTGGCGACAGCGCTGCCGGTTCAGCACTGCCGCCGGGAACCTACCCCAGCAGCCCCTCCGACAGCGACAAGAAAACCAAAGAAACTGCAAAGCAGCCGAGCAAGCCGGCTAAACCTGCCGACCGCCAGCAAAAAGAAACTCAGCAAAAAACCCGCTCAGGCAGTTGACGGCTCATTCGTTCCCGGCGGCGCGGGCGCCAGCCCCCAGTCGCCGTGTTCATACCCGTCATCAGCGAGCATTTCCGCCGGGTGCAGGGTGCGTTCGGCGCCGTTGCCGCAGGCCAGGTCGGCCGCGCCGTAACAGCCTCTCAAGGCACCGACAACCACCCACTGAAACTGTCCGGCGCCTTTAACGGGCACCAGGCGAAATCCCAGGGCGGCGGCGGCAACGCCTGCTGTTCGGCCCCTGCAGACCGGGCGTCTTTCCAATCTACAACCCGTGACGACTGCCAGGCCAGGGCCACACCCTGGGCCTGACTTTCATCCGTATTGACCCAACGCGCCGCAGCCGCCGCCATGAACGCCTCGATCGGCTCGTCGTCGATCTGCGACCGATACGGCGAGCCCAGCAGCCAACGGCAGACATTCAGGTGATAGGTCCAATCCAGCGGCGGCCGGTTGCGATAGGCCCAGGTCATGAAGCTGCGAAACAGGTTCAATCCTTCAGGCGGATCCAGCTTGAGCAGCGCCGGGCAGATATCGAACAGGGTGTGCCAATACGGCAACAACCGCGCATCCAGGTGCACGAAGCTGCGGGAATTACTCGGGTATTCAGGCGGCGCCGATTCCGCGTGCAGGCGGCGGGACGCCTTGCTGACGAGGCGGCTGGCGCCTGCGGGCAACAGGTGGTTCATGAAACGCACTCACAGTCATGACGATGGAATGCCGCCCGATCACGGGAGGCCCAAGGCATACGTCAGAAAGTGGGGGAAGCGCGAGGGTTGGCCGAAGGCCAGGCATAACGCGGTGGCGCCTTGTTGCGCCGTTGGTGAGCGGGTCGAGGGGCTTGCCGCAGGCCCAACAGCCAGGCGAGACCCACCAGAAACACCAGCGCAACCGTCAAGGCGTTGCAGACCGGGCAAGCAAAGTAGTTCGAGATGTTGCCGGAAGACGGGCTGCCCAACCCTTTGTCGGAAAGTGGTGCCGACTTGCCGTCCACCGAACAGAACGCCCCGCCGATGCCATTCAGTTCCTGGCCCATCATCTGCCCATGCCCCAAACCGCAGACGAACAGGTTCATCAGCACGCAGAAGTACAGGGCCCAGGCAATCAGGGAACGGTCGGGGTGGCTCAGTTTCATGGCGGCGACTCTACCACCAGAGCCGCCAAAGGATGAAGTGTCGCAGGCCCCTGTGGCAGAACGTCGCAGATTACGTGCACTTCCCAGGGTTGGTAGACTGAGTGCCCTCAAAGCCTGACGTATTGATCCAGAGCAATGCAGGCGTTTCACAGGATGCACAGTTGATGAGTACCTTATTCACCCGCCGCAAAGTGCTGACCGGAATGGGCCTGCTGGGGCTGGGCAGCCTGCTGGGCGGCTGTGACTACAGCCCCAAGCTGAACTTCAAGTACGGCAAGGACCTGAGCGACAAGATCATGGGCCGTACCTTCAAGCTCAAGAACACCGACGGCGAAACCGTCACCTTGAGTTCGTTCCGTGGCCTGATGCCGGTGGTGTTCTTCGGTTTCACCCAATGCCCGGCCGTGTGCCCGACCACCCTGGCGCGCGCCGCGCAGGCCAAGAAGCTGATGGGCCGCGACGGCGAAATCATGCAGGTGGTGTTCATCACCCTGGACCCGGAACGCGACACCCCCGAGATTCTCGACAAGTACGTCAAAGCCTTCGATCCGAGCTTCGAGGCGCTGTACGGCACCCCGGAAGAAATCGCCGTGGCCGCCAAGGAATTCGGGATCTTTTATGAAAAGATCCCCGCCGGCGACACCTACACACTGTCCCACACCGCCACCAGCTTCGTGTTCGACACCCGTGGCAACCTGCGCCTGGGCCTGCAGGCATCCCTTACCGCTAAAGAGTGCGCAGAAGACCTGCTCACCGTCATGGAGGTCTGCTAATGACTGCCGTTCAACACCTCAAACGCACCCTCATCGGCCTGACCCTGCTGGGCCTTGCCGCCCACGCCAGCGCCCAGGTGCAAGTAACCGACGCCTGGGTACGCGCCACCGTGCCGGGCCAGCCGTCCAGCGGCGCGTTCATGACCGTCACCGCCGACAGCGACAGCCAACTGTTGAGCGTGGCCTCGCCGGTGGCCAAGGACGTGCAGATCCATGAAATGAGCATGAAGGACGACGTGATGCGCATGGGCCCGGTGAATTCGGTAGCCCTGCCCGCCGGCAAGGCCGTGTCCCTCGACCCCAACGGCTACCACGTGATGCTGATGGGCCTGACCGGCCAGATCAAGGAAGGCGACCAGGTGCCGCTGACCCTGACAGTGCAGAACGCCAAGGGCGAGCAGCAGGCGATTGAAGTGAAGGCACCGGCCCGTGGCGTGGATGGGATGGATCACAGCAAGATGCATTGATGGGGACTGTGGCTGACGGGTTCGGAAGGTTTGTCAGTTCTGTTGTGGTGAGCGGGCTTACTGTGGTGAGCGGGCTTACTGTGGTGAGCGGGCTTGCCCCGCGCTGGGGCGCGAAGCGGCCCCAACCAAGAGCACTCAATTCCCTCTGACAGAACGCGGTGGATGGTTTTAGGGCTGCTTCGCAGCCCAGCGCGGGGCAAGCCCGCTCACCACACCAAACGAGCGTTTTATCGGCTTGGCGCGGGCGTCGGGTGGGGTGTATCGCTACGGATCAGGCCACCTGCCCTTGGCTGCGTCATCAGGTGAAAACTCTCGCTGAGCAACTCGACCGTGGCGCGAATGCTGTCGGTCTGACGCGGTACCGCGAACAACCCATAATTGACGCTTAACGCCGGGCTGCCGTTGGGCCCCAGTGCGATCACGCGCATGGTGTCCGGGCGGATATTTTCGGCAGGCAACAACGCGACGCCCAAGCCGCTTTCCACGGCAGCCATGATCACGCCGATATTCGGGCTGGTGACGGTGACACGGAAATCGCGGCCGGCAGTCAATAACGCGTCGAACATCAGGCGCCGCCACGCGCAAGGTTCGGCGTACACGATGACATCCAACGCCAACGCCGGGTCGATCTCGTCATCGATCCCGCACACCCAATACAACGGCATATTCCAGGTATGCACGGGGTCGGCGGCAAATACCGAGCTCACGCCAATGGCAACGTCGAGCAAACCATCGTGCCAGCGCTCAGCGAGTGCATCGCCGTGGTCAACGGTGATGTCCATGTGCACGTGGGGGCTGGCACGGTGTAAGCGGCCCAGGGCGGCTGGCAATGCTGAGACGGCGACGTCTTCCGACAGGCCGACGCGCACCGTGCCCATTACCGTACGCTCCTTCAAGCGTGTCGCCACTGTTTCGCCCAACGCCAGGATGCGTGTGGCATAGCTGAGCAACAGTTCGCCCTCAGTGGTCGGCACCACGCCACGCCCGGTGCGACGCAACAGGCGTTGCCCGAGCAATTCTTCCAGCCGGCGAATCTGCGCGCTCAGCGCCGATTGCGCCCTGCCCGCCTGTTGCGCGGCGCCACTGAGGCTGCCGTGATGACACACCGCAACAAAGGTGCGCAGCAAATAAGGTTCGAACGCGTCGGATATCATGTTTGGCATAACTCTGAATCAACCGCTATCAGCCTACCTTGATACCCATCGTATGACTACGCTGCTCAGCCTGTTCAATCAGTGAGTAGAAACATCATGGATAACCCCCAGAACCCGCGCGTCGTATTGGCCGCTCGCCCCGAAGGTCGCCCGAAAACCAGCGATTTCCGCCTTGAGTACGCACCGATCCCCGAGCCGAACGATGGACAGGTGCTGCTGGAAAACCTTTACCTGTCTCTCGACCCTTACATGCGCTGGCGCATGAGTGCAGCCAAATCGTATGCCGAGCCGGTGGGCATCGGTGAGGTGATGGTCGGCGGCACCGTGGCGCGTATCAAGCACTCACGTCACGTCGATTGGCACGCAGGCGATATCGTATTGGCCTACGCCGGCTGGCAGCGCTTCGCGTTGTCTGACGGACAAGACCTGCGCCGCCTGGACCCAAGCGTCGCACCGCTGACCACCGCCCTCGGCGTGCTGGGCATGCCGGGCTTCACGGCCTACGCCGGCCTGCTCAATATCGGCAAACCCAAACCCGGCGACACCGTAGTCGTCGCAGCCGCCAGCGGTGCAGTCGGTTCAGTGGTCGGCCAGATCGCCCGCCTGCACGGTGCTCGTGCCGTGGGCATTGCCGGGGGAGCGGATAAGTGCGCATTCGTGAAAGACGAACTCGGCTTTGATGCGGTCATTGACCATCACACAGCGGACTTTGCCGAACAGCTGGCCATGGCGTGCCCCCAGGGTATCGACGTGTACTTTGAGAACGTCGCCGGACCTGTCTGGGATGCCGTGCGACCGCTGCTCAATGATTTTGCGCGTATACCCGTGTGCGGGCTGATCGCTCATTACAACGATGACGCCCTTCAAGAAGCAACGATGGACCGATTGCCTGCAACGATGCATGACATTCTCGCCAAGAGCCTGACCGTGCGTGGGTTTATCCAGACCGAGTTTGTCGATCAGCAGCAGGACAAATTCCTGCACGACGCCGCGCAGTGGATCGCCGAAGGCAAACTCAAATGGCGCGAGGACATTGTCGACGGACTGGCGCGGGCACCCGAAGCGTTCATCGGGCTGCTGGAAGGTCGCAATTTCGGCAAGTTGATCGTGCGCCTCAATCCACAATAAACAGCTTCGCCCCACTAGTCGTCGATGAGCGATGGCCTTCCATATCATTGCCCACCTGGTAACTCATTCCGGCCGTCAGGGTGAACTGACGGCCGTCTTCCAATTCGGTGTGCAACTCGCCTTCAAGGCACAACAGAATGTGCCCTCTCCAGCACCAGTGATCCGCAAGGTAGCCGGGGGTATATTCGACCATGCGCACGCGGGTTGTGCCGAAGTGGCAGGTGCGCCATAACGCATTGCCGGTAATGCCTGGGTGAATGGCAGGTTCGACAGTAGACCAGTCGGTGGTGCCAAAAGGGACGGCAGTGAGTTCCATGGTGGGCTCGATGGTTATTTAGCGAGGCTTGAGGCTAATCATCTGGAGCAACGGGCGATAGGCACAGATCAAACGCTTTTCTGGGATACAGGTATCCTGCTCGCACCGCTCCCCTGGATTCGCTTATGCACATCGACCCCGCGTACATCCTTCACGAAACCGAACACTGGCTGCTCAACCACCACCTGGCCTCGGCGTTGCCCGGCTACCTGATGTTGGGCGCCAAGACACCGATCCATTCCCTGGCCGACATGCCGGAAGCAGCGCTGGCCGAGTTGGGTGGGCTGCTGGCGAAAACCCAGCGAGTGGTAGAAGCGCAGCTCAAGCCGAAATGGCTGTACATCAGCCGCTATGGACACATGCCGGGATTCCCGCTGCATTTTCATTTCATACCGGTGTACGACTGGGTGGAGGAAGCATTCTGGCGGGATGATCGGTATCGCTTGCTGCAGGATTTTGGCTCGCAGCCCCCGACGCAAACGTTGACCGATGGCGCGGAGTTAACGCTGTTTGTGTGGCGTGAGTTTGGCGAGAGCCTCACACCACCGGTAATCCACGGAGCCTCGGTGGCGCAGGTCATCGAACGCCTACAGGCACGTTTTGATGATTGAAACAGTTCCACTGTAGGCGCTGGCTTGCCAGCGAAAATCGGCAACGATGACACTGGTGTTCTGGATGAGTGCGGCGTCCGTGATTTTTTCGCCGGCAAGCCGGCTCCTACAGGGGTTGGGTGTCAGGTCGTAAGGTGTTTAGTCATCGGGATACAGGCCAACTGCAACCCTGATGGTGAGTGATAGACCGCCTGCTCATCTCCCGCATACCCGTGCGCGCGGTAGAAATCCACTGCATTCAGCGTCGAATCCAGCACCAATGTGGGGATGCCCCGCTTATGCGCCTGGTACTCTAGAAAATCCAGCATCGCCTTGCCATAGCCGCACCCGGTGTAATCCGGCAGGACGAACAGCGCGCCGACTTCATTGTTGTCCGGATCAAGCATTCCAGTGACGACCGCCTGACCGTCCACCCACCCCAGGTAAAACGGTTTATCCATCAGCGCGCTGTAACCATCTTCGGCCTTGCCCCGCGTCCACAGCAGCATTTGTTCGCGCGTGTACGCGCCGATGCATTGGCCGCGAATGGCCTGCAAGCGGATGTTGAACGCCACCTGGGCGTGTTCTGGGGTAGCCCGTTTTATCTCCAGCATTTCACGCTCCTTCCATGAAATCATCGTGCCATTAGCACACTTGTGCTAATCGACCCCTCCCCCCTGCGGCGCTATATTCCCCGGCACTTCCAGCGCTCCTCCGGCACCGTGCATTTCTTGCGCGTGGGCGCGTTGTGCGCTGGAAAAACCATAACAACCCCAAGGAAGAAGCACCATGAAACTGCAATCCTCCGTTACCCGCCTCACCCTGTTGGGCGCCCTGATCATCGGCGTCGCCGGCTGCAGCAACATCAAGCCTACCGAAGATCACCTCAAGACGCTGTCGGAGACCAACCTGGGCGAACCGGTCAAGCGTATTTCCAATGTGCGCAGCGACTCGATGACCACCTACTACGTCGCCAGCGCGGCATCCGGCGAGTACAACTGCTCAGTGCCCAGCGGTGCCAGCGGCGGAGCGTTCGCGGTGGCGAGCTTTGGGCTGATGAAGCCTGCCGCCTACTGCCAGCCCAAAGGTGCACGCGGCAACCCCCTTCAGGGTTTCACCCAGTAACCGCCTCCTGGCTCAGGTCCCGCAGAACACCGCGCAGTTCAGCGGGGCGCACAGGCTTGGAGAGAATGGCGATCTGACGGTCGTGCAACGCGGCCTGGATTTTCTCCACATCGTGCCCGGTGAGGATCAGCGCCGGGACCGCCCAGCCACGTTGTTCGCGCAGGGCATCAATGCATTCGATACCGGTGGCGTGGTTACCCAGATCGTAGTCGGCGACGATGATGTCGCAATCACTCACCAGATCACGCCCCGAGGACGCCGCCTGCACCTCGCACCCCCAGCGCTCCAGCAGCGCCTGGGTGGCGAGCAACACGTTGTGGTCATCTTCCACCAGGCACACCTTCAACCCGGTGAGCAACCCGGCTTGGCGCGTGTCATCACGCGGAGCCGTTGCTCGCGGCGCGGTGGCCAGGGTGAGGCCATACAGGCTTACGGAAGTGCCATGACCCACTCGTGAACGCAGGCTCACTTGAACCCCCATCAACTGCCCCAAACGCTTGACGATGGACAGCCCGAGGCCCACGCCTTCGACGTCTTTGTCACGCAGGTGGCGTACCCGATAAAACTCCTCGAAGACCTTTGACAGATGCTCCTCGGCAATCCCTCGCCCCCGGTCATGAATCTCCACCGCCAAGCCGCCGTCGCGAATGCGCACGCCGATCAGCACCGGACGATGCGCGCCATATTTGAAACAATTGGACAGCACGTTCTGCACCATGGTCGCCAACAGCGCCGGGTCGACCAGCACCCAGTGCGCGCACGGCCGCAGGCGCAATTCCACCCCCGCCCAGCGCGCGGCCTCGGCGTTCTGGCGCACCAGGTCGGCAAGAAACTCGCCCAGGTGTACCGCCTGGTATTTAGGCAGCAGGCGGCCGTTGTCGAGGGTGTAGAGGTCGAGAATCGAGCGAAACAATTGCGACACGTTCAGCAGCGAACGGTCGATGTTATCCACCAGGCGCCGCTCTTCATCGCCCAGCCGGGCTTCGCGCAGGCACGCGGTGAACAGGCCGATGGAGTGGATGGGTTGGCGCAAATCATGGCTGGCCTGGGCGAGGAAACGGGATTTTTCCAGGTTGGCGGCGATGGCCTGCTCAGATGCCTTGCGCGTGCGCTCCAGCAGGATATGCGCGTACACCGGGATCACCGTGCTGGTGATCATCAGCATCAGCACCATGAAAGGTTGCGCCTGCCACACCGGTGTGAGGCGATACACGATCAGCAGCGCCAGCAACGCCAACGCCGTGGCAATCGCCAGGTATCGCGAGCCGTAGCGCATGCCATTACCGAGGTTGACCCACACCATCACCGCATACAATGGCAAGGCCGCCTCGCCGCCGACCACCATACCGAACGAGGTGCCGGTGTAGTCGTGAAGCATGCCGAAGATCCGCCGTGCCGGATAATGCCCGGGCCAACGTGCGATCACCTGGCGCAACGCGATGGAGGCGAGCAGGAACAGGACGATATACAGGATCACCGGCAGGTAGGTGTCCATCGACTGTCCGGGCAGAAAGCCCAGTGCGGTGATGTACACGACAGCGATGGTGGCCACCACAATGCGCAGGTTGGCTTGGTCGAGTTCGGAGTTGGTCTCAAGGCTCATGGGGTTACGTCCTTGTGCGGCAGTCATCAATTCCTTCACACACCCCAGGCAGGCCCAGGGCGCGGTGGTAAGGTAGCATGCAACTGCACAGCCTTGCCCCAGGAAGGAGCACTCCTATGACCGGTCGCATCATCATCGCCGACGATCACCCGATGTTTCGCGAGGCCATGTTGCGCACCGTACAGCGCATACTGCCGGACGCTTTGATGCAGGAAGCTGGCGACCTGGAAACGGTGCTCGCGCTGATCCGAGAAGGCGGCGAGGTCGATACCCTGATCCTCGACCTGCGCTTCCCCGGCCTGACCTGCATGAGCCAACTGGTCGACCTGCGCCAGCAACTGCGGCGCACCACGTTGATCGTGGTGTCGATGGTGGATGACCCGGCATTGATCGATCAGGTCATGGCCCTGGGCGCAGATGGCTTCATTGGCAAGAACATCGCCCCCGATGAGATCGGCCAGGCCCTGCTGGCCATCCGCGAAGGCGAAGTGCTGGTCAAGTTCGCCCCCTCCGGCCTACTGCCGCTGGACACCCACACCCTCACCGCCCGCCAGCAGGACGTGCTGCGCCTGATCGCCCAAGGCAAGACCAACAAGGAAATCGCCAAGGCCCTGGATATCTCGCCGTTTACCGTGCGCATCCATGTGTCGTCGTTGTTGCGCACGCTGGATGTGCCGTCGCGGGCGGCGGCAGCGGTGAAGTATTCCGGGGAGTTTTAGTGGTAAGCGGGTTCACCAAAGACGCTGCTTGCCAGTCGCTTGGTCAGCCCTGCATCCGATATTTATGCTCACTTCCCAGCTTAATAATATTTTATTTATAACCCCCCTCCCCCTAGCCTTGAAGTCATGCCAACGCTGAATCCAACTGCATTACGCAAGGACAGAGACATGACTCAAGCAATAACAAAAACAGACACGCTGGTGGTAGGCGCCGGCCAAGCTGGCGTGGCCATGAGCGAGCATCTGAGCAAGCAAGGGGTGCCCCACTTGGTGCTGGAGCGCAGCCGTATCGCCGAGCGCTGGCGCACCGGGCGTTGGGATTCGCTGGTGGCCAATGGGCCGGCCTGGCATGACCGCTTTCCGGGGCTGGAATTCGACACGGTCGCTCCGGATGGATTTGCGCCGAAAGAGCATGTGGCGGATTACTTTGAAGCCTATGCCCGCAAGTTCAATGCGCCGATCCGTACCGGCGTGGATGTGCTGTCCGTGGTGCGTAATGTCGGCCGCCCAGGCTTTACCGTGCACACCAGCGAAGGCGTGATCGAGGCCAACCGTGTGGTCGCCGCCACCGGGCCGTTCCAAAAACCAGTGATTCCGGCCATCGCGCCGAAAGACAGCGCGCTGCACCAGATCCACTCCGCCGACTACCGCAACCCCGCGCAATTGCCGGCCGGTGCGGTGCTGGTGGTGGGCGCGGGTTCCTCCGGCGTGCAGATCGCCGATGAATTGCAGCGCTCCGGACGCCAGGTGTATCTCTCGGTCGGTGCCCACGACCGCCCGCCCCGCGCCTATCGCAATCGCGACTTCTGCTGGTGGCTGGGGGTGCTGGGCGAGTGGGACCAGGCGGCCATGAAACCCGGCCGTGAGCACGTGACCATCGCGGTCAGCGGCGCACACGGCGGCAAGACCATCGACTTCCGTGAGCTGGCCCAGCGAGGCATGACCCTGGTCGGCCTCACGCAAGCCTTCAACGGCAGTGTCGCCAGCTTCCAGCCGAACCTGGTGGAAAACCTGGCACGCGGCGATGAAAACTACCTGGCCCTGTTGGACGCAGCCGACGCCTATATCGAGCGTAACGGCGTCGATCTGCCGCTGGAGCCCGAAGCCCGTCGCGTATTCCCTGACGCCGACTGCATCAAACACCCGATCCTGGAACTGGACCTAGCCAAGGCCGGTGTCACCTCGATCATCTGGGCCACCGGGTTTGCCGTGGACTACAGCTGGTTGAAGGTCGCCGCCTTCGACGAAGCCGGCAAGCCCCAGCACCAGCGCGGCGTGTCCAGCGAAGCCGGGATCTACTTCCTCGGCTTGCCATGGCAATCGCGTCGGGGTTCATCGTTTATCTGGGGCGTCTGGCATGACGCCAAGTATGTGGCCGACCACATCGCCATCCAGCGTCAATACCTTGAATACCGCGAAGCCGCCCCGGTGGTTCGTCCCTCCCCTGTCAGCGCCTGATCCCTTTATTGCCGGAGTTTTTGATGCCTACTCACACTCGCATCCGCATGTTCAACACCAAGGAAACCTACCCTAATCAGAGCCTGGACAACGACCTGTGCCAGGCCGTACGTGCCGGCAATACCGTGTACGTGCGCGGCCAGGTGGGCACGGATTTCGAAGGTAACCTGATCGGCCTTGGCGACCCGCGCGCCCAGGCTGAGCAAGCGATGAAAAACGTCAAGCAACTGCTGGAAGAGGCCGGTTCCGACCTGTCGCATATCGTCAAGACCACCACCTACCTGATCGACCCGCGCTACCGCGAGCCGGTGTATCAGGAAGTCGGCAAATGGCTCAAGGGCGTGTTCCCGATTTCCACCGGGCTGGTCGTATCGGCGCTCGGTCAGCCGCAGTGGTTGATGGAAATCGATGTGATCGCCGTTATTCCAGAGTAAGGAGCCGCACATGACCTTTTCAATCGTCGGCCGTTGTGCCGAAACCGGCCAGTTGGGCATTGCCATCAGCTCATCGAGCATTGCCGTAGGTGCCCGTTGCCCGTGGCTGCGGCCCGGCGTGGGCGCGGTGTCGACCCAGAACATCACCCTCCCGGCCCTGGGCCCGGACGTGCTGGACCTGTTGGAGCAAGGCCTCGCCCCCGCCGATGCGGTCGACAAGGCGCTGACGCGCAACGGTTACAGCCAGTACCGGCAACTGACGGCGATTGATCACCTGGGCCGCAGCGTGCATTTCAGCGGCAGCGAAACCCTCGGCACCCATAACGCCGTGTCGGGCGAACAATGTGTGGCGGCGGGCAACATGCTCGCCGACCGCACGGTGATCGAGGCGATGATCACGGCCTTCGAGCAAGGTGAAGGCCAGTTGGCGGACCGGTTGCTAGCGGCGATGCATGCCGCCATCGCCGCCGGTGGCGAAGCCGGCCCGGTGCACTCCGCCGCGCTGGTGGTGGTGGGCGAACTGACCTGGCCGATCATCAACCTGCGCGTGGATTGGGCCGATGAACAACCGATCCTTGAATTGCAAAAGCTCTGGGAGGCCTATCGCCCGCAAGTGCAGGACTACATCGACCGCGCCCTTGCCCCGGACCGCTCCCCTGGCTACGGCGTGGCCGGAGACGACCGATGAGCACCAGCCGCGAACTGCTGCAGGCGCTGGTGGGGTTTGACACCACCAGCCGCGAATCCAACCTGCAACTGATCGAGTTTGTACACGATTACCTGGCCGGTTTCGGGGTATCCAGCGAGTTGGTCTACAACGAAGATCACAGCAAGGCCAATTTGTTTGCCAGCGTGGGCCCGGTTGAGTTGCCGGGGATCGTGCTGTCGGGGCACACCGATGTGGTACCGGTGGACGGCCAGCCCTGGACCGTACCGCCGTTCGAGCTGACCGAACGCGACGGCAAGCTGTTCGGGCGCGGCACCGCCGACATGAAGGGTTATATCGCCTGCGTGTTGGCACTGGTGCCGGCATTGGTCGCGGCGCCGTTGCGGATGCCGGTGCACATCGCACTGTCCTATGATGAAGAAGTCGGTTGCCTGGGCGTGCGTTCGTTACTCAAGGTGCTTGAAGAACGGCCAGTGAAACCCATGCTGTGCATCATCGGCGAACCGACCGAACTCAAGCCGGTGCTCGGCCACAAGGGCAAGTTGGCGATGCGCTGCGACGTGCACGGCGAGGCATGCCATTCGGCCTACGCACCGTATGGCGTGAATGCGATTGAGCATGCTGCCGAGCTGATTGGTGAGCTGGGACGGATTGGCCAGCGGCTGCGGGAGACCCAGGATGCGCGGTTTGATCCGCCGTTCAGCACGGTGCAAACCGGTGTGATCAGCGGTGGCAAGGCCCTGAATATCGTCCCGGCGGATTGCCGGTTCGATTTTGAAGTGCGTGCGTTGCCGTCGCAGGACCCCGCCGAAGTGGCTGAAGAACTGAAGGCCTACGCCGAGCAGCAGGTGTTGCCGCGCATGCAGGCGGTGAGTGCGCAGAGTGCGATTCACTTTACTGAGTTGTCGGCCTACCCAGGCTTGGTCACCGATGAGCGCAGCCAGGCGGCGGAGTTGATCGCGGCGTTTTCCGGTTCGCGGGCGTTCGGCACGGTGGCGTTTGGTACCGAGGGTGGGTTGTTTGACGCCGTGGGCATTCCCACGGTGGTGTGCGGGCCGGGGAGCATGGACCAGGGGCATAAGCCGGATGAGTTTGTCAGCCTGGAGCAACTGGCGGGGTGTGACGCTATGCTGGGGCGGATGCTGGACTCGATTCGCGCCTGAACACTTCATGCAAATCCCTGTGGCCTTGTTTTTGTGGTGAGTGGGCTTGCCCCGCGCGAGGCAAGCTCGCTCACTACAAAAGCTCGGTTCCTACGGCCGGAGCCCTAGGCGAGGAGTCGGGCAAGTTCTTCGCGGCAGTAATCGACAAACAGTTGCACCGGCTTGGTCAACGGCGCGCGGCGAAGCCAGACTGCCGACAAGCCTGAACCGGTCACCGTTTCTGCCAACGGCACACACACCACTTTCTGGCCATCGTAGGTGTATTCGGTAAACGGCTTGGTCACCAGGATGGAAAACCCGAACCCCCGCCCCACCATCCCCCGCACCATCTCGATGGACGGCGAGCTGAACACGATATTCGGCGTCAGCCCGCGCTCTTCAAAGATGCTCACGAAGTAGGTGCGACTCGGCAGCACATCCAGCAAGATCATCGGTTCCAGCACCAGGTCCGCCAGTGAGACCTTGGCCTGCTGCGCGAAACGATGATCCGCCGGCAACAGCGCATAGGGCTGCTGCGGCGGCATCAATGGCGTGGTTTCGATGGTCGTGCCCAGGTCATGTTCGAACAGCATCGCCACGTCGATACTGCCCGCCGTCAACGCCTGCACCAGTTCCTGCTGCTCGCCATCACGAATGCGGATCTCCACCCCCGGCCAACGCGCCTTGAAGCCGGCGATCAAGCGGGGCAGGTAAAGCGGCGCCACGGTTTCAAAGCAGCCGATATCGATTTGCCCCGCCACCACGTCATTGTCCGCGAGGGCGTTCTGCTCGAACTCATGGGCTACGCGCAGCAGTTCCAGGGCCTTGCGATAGAAGCGTGCGCCGCTGGGCGTCAGCGACACCCCCTGGGCGTGATGACGGATAAACAGCTGCACGCCAAAGCTGTCTTCCAACTGCTTGATCGCCGTGGACACCGACGGCTGCGCGATGTACAGCTTGCGCGAGGCCTCGGCGACGCTGCCGCATTCGGCCGTGGTGACGAAATATCTGAGTTGGCGCAGGTTGTACGCAGCCATCGGGACCTCCAGAAACGTGGGACTTCGCCCGCTAAACAGGTGTAGGCAACATACCGGAGCGCGGCACGGCTGCGAGCTATATTTTTTAAGGTCTATAGCAACAAACTTACTAATTTACCTCCCTGCGCCCATTGCAGATCATCACTCCAACAACAAAGCGCCGCGCACGTGGCGCACAGCGAAGTACGTCAACGTACTCACCTTGCCTTGGAGTTCGTCATGGTCACCACTGCAACATCCTCCGCCCCGCTTATCGAAAAACACACGATTGGATACGTGCCTCCGGAAGATCGCCATGGAAAGGTAAGAGACCTGTTCACCTTGTGGTTCGGCGGCAACATTGCGCCGCTGCCGATCGTCACGGGTGCGCTGGGTGTGCAACTGTTCCACCTCAACCTCCTCTGGGGCATCGTCGCCATTCTCGTCGGCCACCTGGTCGGCGGCGTGCTGATGGCGCTGCACTCAGCCCAGGGCCCGCAAATGGGCATCCCGCAAATGATCCAGAGCCGCGCCCAGTTCGGCTCCCTCGGCGCCTTGCTGGTGGTGGTGATCGCCGGCGTGATGTACATCGGTTTCTTCGCCTCCAACATCGTACTTGCGGGTAAATCCCTGCACGGCGTAGTCGACGCGGTGCCCGTGCCGGTGGGCATCGTGATCGGCGCCATTGGTTCCGGGATCATCGGCATCATCGGCTACCGCTTCATCCACGTGCTCAACCGCATCGGCACTTGGGTGTTGGGCGCCGGGATCGTGCTGGGGTTTGGCTATATTTTTACTCACGTGCAAACCACCGACTTCCTGACCCGCGGTGAATTCAACATCTCCGGTTGGCTGGCAACCGTGTCCCTGGCGGCGCTGTGGCAAATCGCATTCGCCCCTTATGTGTCCGACTACTCCCGCTACCTGCCGGCAGACGTGCCGGTCGCATCCACCTTCTGGACCACCTACCTCGGCTCGGCCCTGGGCTCCAGCCTGTCGTTCATCTTCGGCGCCGTCGCCGTCCTCGCCACGCCAGTCGGCATGGACACCATGGACGCGGTCAAACTCGCCACCGGCGCGATCGGCCCATTGATGCTGGTGCTGTTCCTGCTCAGCGTGATCAGCCACAACGCCCTCAACCTGTACGGTGCCGTACTGTCGATCATCACCCTGGTGCAGACCTTTGCCTACCGCTGGATTCCAACGGCCAAAAGCCGCGCGGTGATCTCGATCCTGGTGCTGGCGGCCTGTGCGATTGCCGCGGTGTTTGCCTCCAAGGACTTCATCGGCCACTTCGTCGACATGGTGCTGGTGCTACTGGTGGTACTGGTGCCGTGGACGGCGATCAACCTGATCGACTTCTACGCGATCCATAAGGGCAAATACGACATTGCCTCGATCTTCCGCGTGGATGGCGGGATTTACGGGCGGTACAACCCACAGGCGCTGTTGGCGTATGCGGTCGGCATTGTGGTGCAGATTCCATTTATGAATACGCCGCTGTATGTGGGGCCGATTTCGGAACACATCAACGGGGCGGACTTGTCCTGGGTGGTGGGGTTGGTGGTGACGTCGCCGTTGTATTTCTGGTTGGCGAGCCGGGACAGTGCGTATAAGCGTCGGATGGAGGGGGGGAAGCTGGTGGGTGGGGTTTGATACATTCGCCGCCTGCAACTTGAGCAATCAGAAACCCCGCCTTGGCGGGTTTTCTAATTTTTGGATAGCACGTCAGATGCTTTTTTATGGCAAACCGGCTTGTTGTGGTGAGCGGGCTTGCCCCGCGCTGGGCTGCGCAGCGGCCCCATTGAGAATGAATGCAGTGCTTCAGGCATTTCTCTCTTGCTGATTTTGGGGCTGCTTCGCAGCCCAGCGCGGGGCAAGCCCGCTCACCACAGAAAGCTCACTCACCACAACAAGCCCATTCAGGTCTTTAGGGAGTGCTCTACAGGGGGTTTTGTGTTGCTGGGGTCGATGTTTGTCTATCATGTGGCCTCTCGCTCAACGCCTCAGGAAACGTCCATGCCCGCCCTCACCTTCCGCAATGCCGTACCCGCCGACGCCGCCCGTTGCTTTGACATCGAGATCAGCGCCTACGAAGGCGACGAAGCCGCGACCCTGGAAAAGATCGCCACGCGCATTGCGCAGTACCCGCAAGGCTTTTTGATTCTGGAGGCCGAGGGCCAAACCGTGGGTTTCATCAACTGCGGTTGCGCTTATGACGTGGTGATGTCGGACGAGGCGTTCAAGGAGTTGGTGGGCCATTCGGCCGAGGCGCCGAATGTGGTGATCATGTCGGTGGTGGTCGACCCGGCGC
The DNA here is from genome assembly GCF_049897165.1 of Pseudomonas sp. TWR1-1-4. Lineage (NCBI taxonomy): Bacteria > Pseudomonadati > Pseudomonadota > Gammaproteobacteria > Pseudomonadales > Pseudomonadaceae > Pseudomonas > Pseudomonas sp. TWR1-1-4. The sequence goes on from NZ_JAFCVS010000001.1 coordinate 172,775, forward strand.
ATCAGGGTAAGGGCTATTCCAAGGCGTTGATGACAGAGTTTGTGCAGCGCATGCGCACCATGGGCAAGCAGGCGATTCACTTGATGTGCAAAAAACATCACGTGCCGTTGTACGAGCGCATGGGCTATGACTATGTGCGACCTTCGCCGTCGGATCACGGTGGCATGGCGTGGCATGAAATGGTCATGGCGCTCTAGAGATGAACGCAGCGCATGTTGAAATCAGCGACCAACCAACCCCCGATGCCGAGCGTATTCTCGTTCGGTGAAGTGCCCTGCAAACCTGAGGGTAGCAGCCGGGTATTTCTGCCTATGCAGTTGTGAGAGACAGCGCTTTGCCAAACAAGCGGTTCTGATGGGTTTCGCCCTGGAAGCTATACGTCGGCGAACCGAGTAACACGTAGCCACGTTTTGGATAAACTCCCAGGGTCCGTTCATTCCCCACCCACACGGTCGCCCACAACAATGAAGCGCCCCCTTGCGCCGCCCGCTCCTCGGCCGCCGTCAACAGTCGATAGCCGATGCCCAGGCCAGTGAAGCGCTCTTGGAGGTACAGGCGTTGCAGTTCAGCAACATCGGGCGCCGAGATCACCGCGTGTTCAGCACGCCACTTGATTTGGGCGAAACCGACAAGGTGGCCGTTGGTTTCGGCAACGAAGGGATATCTAACCGCCTACTCAGGCGGCTGATTTAAGCCACCGCCCGAGAGGAAGCGCCCTCTGTCGTCCAACGCCAGGGCATTGGACGATGTAAGCTCCCTTTACTCAGCGAGCCTCATCGCCATGGAGCATCTGCGTCATTTCACCCAACCCGTTGAAAACCTCTCCCCTTCACCCGACTATCTGAGCCAGGCGCAAAGCATGGGACTCAAGGCCAGCCAGACCCTGGCCGCCAACCTGATCAACACACTGTCAGTGGCATTAGGCCCAACCCCGCCGCGCTCGCTGCATGAGCTGCGCGTCACCATTCCCGAAGACTCACTACTCAGCAGTTGGCTGGCCGTGTACTGGAAAGCGATCAATCAACCGGCCTTTCTGGATTGGGCAGATGCTCTTGACCTGGACCTGCCAACTTTGTTTCTGCAAGGCACCCGTTTACAAGCGAGGAAACAGGCGCCCTACCACGCGCCGTTGCACACCTTCACACTGGCTGATGATTCGGGATGGCGGGAAGTGGCGTACCCGATCCTGGCGATCACCCAAGTCATCGACACCGGCAACGTTGGCATGCCCTATCTGGGCAACCGTTTCGAGATCGAGGACCGCACATTGCCCTTGAAACTGGCCCTTGCCTTCCATGGCTACCCGCTGCCCGACAACAGCTTGCAGGTGCAGGTGATTGTCGATGAGCTACACGCGCTCAACGGTTTTCCTGGCATTGATGACAGCGGCCACAGCAAGTCGGTCATTCATAGCGAGCTGAAGAACCAGCAATTGGACTACCAGCAGTTGATTCGCGTACTGGAGGAAACCCGCAACGGCGACCAAGATTTTGATTGGCTCCAGGTGTACCGCAAACACATCGCCTTGCGCTCTGACTCGCTGCTGGCCCATACCATGAAATACGCGACCCGACTGCTGGGTGCGCTTATCGGGAAACTGGGCCTCGACAGGGATGCCGAAAAAACCGCCAGCTACTATTACGATTACGAAATGCGCGCGCTGTGCATCCTCCCGCGCAGCCGTCAGAACAACACTCGTTATATTCCGCCCTCGGATACACCTCGGTGGCAAGAGTTGGAGCGACTGGCCGCCACACTCCAGAGCAATGTGTACCAGGATGAGACATTCAGCGTGGCCTCCTTGTTGTCCGTCTACGGTATCGAACGCCCTGCCAGCGGAGGCGATTTGACGCAACTGCTGGCGTTGTTACGCCAATGGTCGCCACCTGTCGTGCCCTACATCAGTGAATGGGCACGCTCCTTCTCTGCGGTCTATGCCCATCGCTACTACCTGGGCCTGCTAAATGATCGTTACCACATGCAGGTCGCGCTGCAACAAACCGCTTTAGGTAAACAAGCGGCGGATAGAATCGAGCTCAACCGGATCGTCGACATGGACCCGGATGTCTTCGGGCCTGGGCTGGAAAAGGCCCGTCAATTGCTGGTGAAGCTGACAGAGCACCCGGATTTCATCGCCCTGCGCGATGCTAAAGGCATTGACCCGGGCAGCCATGTGTTACTCACCGTTGCGCATATGGGCGCCCGGGGGCTGGACGGGCAGTGGAAGCAACTCAGTGCTGAAGTACTGGAGAATGAGCGCCTGCGAGCGCTGCTACCGCCGCTGCTGATTGCCGTCCGAAACAACGGAGGCGAATTGCGCAGTAATGGCGAGGTCTCCCTCAAGCAGGCGCTCGCGCTCTGTGACGTCGAAGCCCCCAGCAACGCGGGTGAAGCACTTAAGACCGCTCGCCTGCTGGCAATCCCTTTGACCATCAAACCTCAGTCCAGCCAGTACTGGGGAGCACTGACCCTAGCGCAACCTTCACGCTGGACCTTGTCGCGGCCCCAAAACCAGCTGATCCTCGATATCAGTCGGCGCACCCTTCCGCAGACGTACTCGCACCTGTTTACCTACCTTAGCGAACCGATCCTGAAAGACAGGCCTGTGCACGACGTGCGCGCCGAAGCAGACTTTTTGCTGTCTCACCTACTGCATTCCACCCGCGCCCTGGCGCTCGGCGAAGAGTTGTCAAACCAGGTCGATTGGCATGGGCGCGACGCCGGTGAAACCACCACCCGTGCCAGCCGTAAGGCATTGGTGCTGGCCGCGCTGATACTGAGCCTGGACCCTGCATTGAATGCACCCCAGGGTTCGATCAACGTGTTCGACCTGACGGACAGCTACCTATGGGGGGAGTCCCTTGCGTTCGTCCGCGAAATCATCGAAGCCAGCCTGACGGCGCTTTCACGCCCAACAGCAGCCCTGGCCGCACACGTGCTGCTGTCCAACAAATCGCCGGAGTTCCTGATTCGAAATATTCCAGAATCATTGCCCTTCATGACCTCCCAAGCCTGGGTGCTGTTCAAACACTACGTCATGTACACCGAGCAGGAATTGTCGGGCTCGTCGCGTCAACTGAGCTACGACGACTTAATGACCCTCGCCCACATGCCGGCGTCAGCCAGATGGACACGATTTCTCAAAAATAACAATGTAACCGCGCCGATTGTTGATTGGGCGGTCGCCAACGGCGTGTTGGCAAAGGGCGAGACTTACACCGCCATTGAGACCAACGACGCCATAAAGGCGCTCAACGAACAACGCGAGCGCCTGAAAAATGCGCTGGAGACCTTCTCTTCAGCGTTCACTTCGCTTCACGAGACAGCGCTTCAAGACCTGCAACGGGTCTACCCGCAACAGACAGAGCTGCAAGCACCCATCCTGGAATCGCCGCCGGATACAAAGCAGTACACCCTGGTTGAACTGCACATGGCAGGTGAGCTGAAAGCTCAGGCCAAGCGTTGGCGCACGTCCGAAGGCAGCCTCGACTACCCGGAAGTGGCGAAGAACTTCCACCAACTGAACAACATCAACGCCCGATTTGGCAACGCCTTCACCCGTAGGCTGGATCAATTGCAGGTGGCGTATGTGGAGACCGTCACTCACTGGCTGTCACATTTGTCACTGCCAAGACGCGAAGCACTGGAGTATGGACAGGTTGAGTGCTTCAGCCTCAGCAAGGCAGCCACTCATGGCCGGTTTGCAACACTGGTTTATGTCCAGTACTTCAGCGACCGGTATTTCTATGAATTTTTCCCCCTGCACCATGTCATCCTGCCGCGACGCGACCTTGAATACGCCCACGTCATCCAGGCGACTGCCGAGGGCAACACGCCCAGGCCCCATGCGTGGAAGCGATTCAACTGGCCCGCCTATGCAGAAGGCCGTGCGCCCGATAAATCTGCGCTCCCGTCGCTGCAACCCGAAGTGATCATCCGCAAACTCGACCTCACCCTGCCCATGCCCCAATGGCGCAACCCGGATGAGCGCAGGCTCCGCGCGCCGCAGACATTCAACTCCGCACGCTCCAGCGCTTTGGCGACGCTGATCGTCCAGCGCCAACTGCTGCTGGGCAGTGCGGCGCTGCGCGAGCGTGCGGCCAACCCGCTCACGCTTGAAGAGGCGGCTGGCGGGTACGACCCGTGGACAGCGTATATCAATCGCCTGGTGCCCAATGGCGACCGCGCGGCGTTGCTGGTCTGACAAGCATGGCGACGGGGCGCCGGGCTGTGTAATGATCGCCGCTCGACGTCGCTCAGGATGGAACCCTCTTCATGTTGCCGAACGCCATCACTCACTCTTTGGATTCGCCCCGCTTCTGGCGCGACGAGCGCCTGCCCTTCATCGAAGCGCGCACCATCGCCGATGGGCGCAAGGTGACCTATAGCCGTCACGCGCATGAGCATTTCTCCATCGGAGTAGTCACCACCGGACGCAGCTATTACCACTACGGCGCCGAAACGTTTGAGATCAGCGCCGGCACGGTGGTGTTGATGAACCCTGGCGACGTACACGCCTGCAACCCCATCGCCAATGAGCCGTGGTCCTACCAGATGCTGTACATCGACACGCCCTGGCTGACGGACTTGCAGCACCAGTTGGGGTTCGGCACGGACCAGGGTTACCGCCCATTCAACACGCCCTACACCCGGGACACGGTGCTCTACGATGGCCTGTTGGAGTTGTACGGGATACTGGCGGATGAACAGGCCGAACACCTGCAAAAACAGAGCGCGCTGGTGAGTTACTTCACTGAAGTTCAACAGCGCCTCAACCCCTCCGGCACGCCGGTGCGTGAGGTCAACCACAAGCTGGAACGCGCCGCCGACTACATCCGCGAACACTGCACCGACGCCCTCAAACTGGAAGATATCTGTGTAGCAGCCGAGCTTTCACCGTCCTACCTGATCCGTGCATTCAAGCAGTATTACGGCCTGACGCCCCATGCATTCCTGGTCAACCAGCGTATCCAGTTTGCCCGCGCGCAATTGCGCCAGGGGGAACTGATCGCCGATGTCGCGCTGGCCGCAGGCTTTGCCGACCAGGCGCACTTCCAGCGCACCTTCAAGCAGCATTTTGCTGCCACACCGGGGCAGTACCGCGACCGGCTCAAGCCATCAATAAATAACCCACACTGGCCACCAGCAACGCGGCCATTGAGCGGTTGAACACGCGAACGCCCTGAGGGTTGCCGAGGTAGCGGCGCAGGAATGTGCCAGCGTAGGCCCAGCACGCCACCGACAGGTAGCAGATCACCAGGTAGAGCGCCGCAAACAGCCAGACCTGTGCGGCATCGCCATCCGCCACAAACAAGCCCATCCCGGCCACGCAGGCCAGCCACGCCTTGGGGTTGAGCCATTGCATGATCGCCCCATAGACCATCGACGGCGCCGTTGCGGCACCCTCGGCATCCAGCCGGCCATCGTCCGCGGCCAGTTTCCAGGCCATGTACAACAGGAAGGCCACCCCGCCCCACTGGATCAACTGGGTCAAAATCGGCCAGCGCACCAGCACCTCATGCAAGCCCAGCCCAATCAACACCAGCAACAGCGTGAAGCCGACGGCAGCACCGAACACATGCTTCTGGCTGGCGACAAAACCGAAGCGAGCCCCCGAACTCAGCGCCACCACATTCACCGGACCCGGCGTGATGGACGTGGCGAGGGCGAAGGCAGCCATGGAAATAATCAAGCTCATTGCAACTCCTTTTTGTTCGAAACCGTGATGGTGTGGCCACGGTAAACGGCGAGTCAGATCGCGGTATTGAACAAAATGACCCTCGTCGGATTAGCCACTCGACGGAAAAAGCCCGCCTGCAGCTGCGCTGGCAACCACGCTCGACCAGCAACACGCTGATCGATTGTGCCAATGGCCTGATCGCCCACAAGGTCGTTTAGATGTTTTTATTCCATTGATATAACTGCATTTTTTTCTTTCGAAAGGCCGGTTTTGATAGGCAAAAATGCGTATTTGCCGTGTAGGAGCCGGTGCTAGAGTTCAGCCCCTACTCATCGCAAAGAAGGAACCGCTATGTCACGTCGCCTGTTGGCAGTTGCCTGCCTGATGCTGTCTTTTTCTGCGGCTCAAGCCGCTGAACGCTGGGAAACCCTGCCGCCGACTCCCGCCGCCGTGACGGGCGCGAAAACCGGCTACGCTGCCGTCAACGGCATCAAGGTCTACTACACCCGCACCGGTCATGGCTCACCCGTGGTGCTGCTGCATGGCGGTTTGTCCAACTCCGATTACTGGGGCAACCAGGTCAAGGCGCTGGCGGCCAAGCACACGGTGATCAGTATCGACAGCCGTGGCCACGGGCGCAGTTCGCGGGATGACAAACCTTACGGTTATGACCTGATGGCCGACGATGTGGTGGCCGTGCTCGACCACCTGAAGATCCCCCGCGCCGATATCGTCGGCTGGAGCGACGGCGCCATCATCGGCATCGACCTGGCCCTGCGTCACCCGGACCGTATCGGCAAAGTATTCGCCTTCGCCGCCAACACCCAGACCTCGGGTGTGAAGGACGCCGTGGAAAAAAATCCGACCTTCGCCGCCTTTATCGAACGTGCTGGCAAGGAGTACGCCAAACTGTCGCCGACGCCTAAAGAGTACGACGCGTTTGTCGAGCAGATCAGCCATATGTGGGCCAGCCAGCCGAACTGGACCGACGCCCAACTGCAGAGCATCAAGACGCCGATCCTGATTGCCGACGGCGACCATGACGAAGCAATCAAGCGCGAACACACCGAGTACATGGCAGCGACCATTCCAAGTGCTGGCCTGTTGATCCTGCCGAACACCAGCCACTTTGCGTTCCTGCAGGACCCGGCGTTGTTCAATGCGGCCGTACTGGGCTTCCTTGACAGCAAATAGACGCTTTACCCGCCGGCGCGCAGTGTAGATCACCGATCATGAACCTGGCGGTAAAGGCCTCGTTGTCCACGGACAGCCCGGTGTACCTCAACCGTTGATCAACGAAAAATGCGCGCCGACTCCGGCGCGCACGCCCTCCGCCACGGCCAGCGCTACGGATCCGGCGGCGAGGGACGCATCGCCACAGGCAAACACGCCAGGCATGGATGTCTGGCGCATGTCATTGGTGTGCAGGTAAGCACCGGTGGGGCCGTCGTCAAACTCACAGCCAAGTTGCGCGGCCAAAGGGCTGATTTGGGTGCGAGACATCGTAAAGATGCCGTCGAGGCTGAACACTCGGCCATCGTCCAGCTCCAGGTCGGCTCGCTCGCCGAAGATGCGCCGTACCGCGCCGCTTTCCACGCTGACCCCACGCCGATCCAACTGCGCCTGTTGTTCGGCATCCGGGGTGAACACGCCTTGGGTGAACAACGTGGTGGTGCCCCAGTCCGGCAGCATCAGTGCGTGGTGCATGGCCAGGGGTGAAGTTGCCAACACACCGATGCGGCCTTTGTCCAGCTCGTAGCCGTGGCAGTAAGGGCAATGGAAAACGTGCTTGCCCCACCGCTGTTCGAGGCCTTCGATGGCGGGCAACGTGTCCACCACCCCAGTGGCCAGGATCAGGCGTTTGGCGTGAAAGGTACCGTTGCATTCGCTGCGAACGGCAAACCCTTGTGATTCTGCACTCGCCTCAATCACGCTGTCTTGCACCCAAGTGACCGTCGGGTACTGCATCAATTGGCTGCGGCCTTGAGCAACGATGGCCTCCGGAGCCTGGCCATCCTGGCCGAGGAAACCGTGAGACGTTGCCGCAAAACGGTTGCGCCGTTGCCCCGCATCAACCACCAGCACCTGGCGTCGCGCCCTTGCCAGTTGCAAGCCCGCTGACAGACCGGCATAGCTGCCGCCCACGATAATGACGTCGTACATCATGATGGTGATCCCTGCTTTATGCATTCGGTTGTCCGAATACTTTCACGACACACCATATGTTACGTGAAAATACTGCGTCAAGACTCTCGCAACTTTTTAGGTTACGAACGATACTTTGGTCCGAATCACCCTGAGGTTTATTGATGAGAAATGACACCCGACTGTCGCGCATGCTCCACGTACTTATCCACATGGGTCGCCATGAAGAGCGCGCAACCTCGGAGACTATCGCGCAAATGCTCGGCACCAACCCGGTTGTGGTGCGGCGCACACTCGGGCTGCTCAAGGAAAAAGGGTATGTACGCTCGGAGAAAGGTCACCAGGGCGGCTGGAGCCTGGGTAAGCCCCTGAGTGAGATCACCTTGCTGGAGATTCACAACGCCCTGGGCACGCCGTCGATATTTGCCATCGGCCTGTCGACCGACCACCCGCAATGCCTGGTGGAACAGGCGGTGAACGCAGCGCTGACCGATGCCTTTGACCAGGCTCAGTCGTTGTTGCTGGCGCGGCTGGGGGATGTAACGCTGGAACAATTGGCGAATGACTTTGACCAGCGCTATCGCATCGCCATGGCGCGTTGACCGGCTACAACCCGCGATTGCGCAACCATTGCAGGAAACCCTTCTTGACGGGTACCACCGGCGCGTCCTGAGTCAAGGCCTGCGCGGCGTGCAGGCGGAAATCCAGCAAGGTTTTCATGGCCTCGCTGATGTCGTGCCGCGCATCCAGGCAGGGCTTCAAGTATTCCTTCTCGATGCGGTACAGGGTGCAGAAGGTCTTGGCTGAGAAATCCGCCAGCGCCGCCTGGTCTGACAGAATACCCGCCTCGCCAATCACCTCCGCCGGCCCCATGCGCCCGGCTTCGAACTTGTGTCCGCCCTTGATCAGCATCACTGAGACCACCCCGGATTCGACGATAAACAAATGATCACTGACCTCCCCGGCCGGCAGGATCATCTCGCCGGCACGGTAAGTGTGCAGGGTCATGTTCTGGCTGAAGGTGTCTTTCTCTTCCTGGCGCAAGGTGGAGAAAATCGACGAGCGCTCAAGCAGCGCGCGTGCGGCGGACATCGCCGGCGGCGCGCTGCTTTCAGTGGCCGACAGCAGGCCGACGCCCGCCGCTTGCAGGTGACGGAAGGCCAGGTCGTAAAGCTGGTTGCGCACCTCCCGCTTGAGGGCCATGGCCGGTACAAAGCCGCTGATTTCATACTCGACGCCACCACTGGCCGAGGTCTTGAACGCCACACTCGGCGCCGGCTTGCCCAGCAGCGGCCGACACCCCTGCATCGCCCGCTCCAGCGCCTCGATCACCGTTTGCGGGCGCGCGTGGGGGCTGACTTGCAGGCTGACCGAGAGGCCGAACATGTCCGCCGGGCGCGAGAAATTGATGATCTTGGCCTTGGCCGCCAGGGAGTTGGGGATCACCGCCAGGCTGCCCTGGGAGGTTTGCAGACGCGTGGCGCGCCAGTCAATATCGGTCACGCGGCCTTCGGTGCCGTCGATAGAGATCCAGTCATCGATCTGATACGGCTTGGTGGTGTTGAGCACAATCCCGGAAAACACATCGCTCAACGTGCTTTGCAGCGCCAGGCCGACAATGATCGCCACCGCGCCGGAAGTAGCGAGCACGCCCTTGACCGGCAGGTCGAGCACATAGGCCATGGCGGCGATGATCGCGATCAGGAAGATCACGGCGCCAACCAGGTCCTGCAACAGACGCCCGGTGTGCCCGACGCGCTGCATCATCACCGCACCGAGCAACACCGTCAGCGTGCGCGCCGCGAACAGCCACCAGCCGATCTGCAAAGCAGTGGCCGCCAGGTGCAATGCGGTGTTGTCCGCATAGGGTGCCATTTGCATGGGGTTCATGCCGTCGTTGAACAGCACGGCGCTGTACACGGCAAAGATCGCCAACCGCGCCGCGAGCTTCCAGTTGGTGAGGTTGACGGAAATAAGGCGCCACACGGCAATGTCGATAAAGATCAGCGCCAGGGCGCACAACATCGGGTGATCAGCGATAAATGAGGGCATCCAGGCGACTCCAGGGTGAATGCCGTGAAGATCGCATGAATTGGAGATATCGGGTATAGCGCAAAACGAAATGTGGAAGCGGGCTTGCTCGCTCCCACAGGGGATTACCACTAGCTGTCAGATGTGCATCTGGCCGAATTTACCGGATTGAAAGTCCGCAAACGCCTGATGAATCTCCTGCTCGGTATTCATCACGAACGGGCCATGCCCGACGATAGGCTCGTCGATGGGTTCGCCACTGAGCAGCAACACCTTGGCGTCGTCGTTGGCCTCCAGTGTCAGTTGGCGACCATCACGCTCAAACAGCGCCAATTGCCCCTGGCGCGCAACTTCCGCGCCATTGACCAACACCGTACCGCGCAGGATCACCAGGGCTGTATTACGCCCTTCGTGCAGGTCCAAAGTGACGGGCTTGCTGGCGTTGAGGCGCAAGTCCCACACGTCGATAGGCGTAAAGGTGCGGGCCGGGCCTTGGGTGCCAGCAAACTCGCCAGCAATCAGGCGCAGTTGCCCGGCGTCGTTGGCCAACGGCAGTACTGGAATGTCGCCATCGACAATCGTCTGGTAACCGGCGTCGGCCATTTTGTCCTTGGCCGGCAGGTTGACCCACAGTTGCACCATCTCCAGCGCCCCGCCGCTACGGGCAAACGCTTCGGAATGGAACTCTTCGTGAAGAATGCCTTTGGCGGCAGTCATCCATTGCACGTCGCCGGGGCCGATGGTGCCACCGGCGCCGGTGGAATCGCGGTGTTCGACTTCGCCATCGTAGACGATGGTCACGGTCTCAAAGCCGCGATGAGGGTGTTGACCGACGCCGCGACGTTGTTCGGTCGGAGTGAAATCCGCTGGACCTGCGTGGTCCAGCAGCAGGAATGGGCTGATGTGCTTGCCCATGGTGTCGTAGGAAAACAGCGTACGCACCGGGAAACCGTCGCCGACCCAATGGCCGCGAGGGCTGGTGTAGATGCCGATAAGCTTTTTCATGGTGTACCTCCAAAGTGCATACACCATAAGGCCGCTGGCCGTTGGGCACTAGCCGGCAAAAGCGGCCTGGATCGTCCTACGTATAGGACAATCCCTTGACCTGGCGCTGACGCAGCAGATGAAACGCGACAAAGGCCGTCAGCGCAAAACAGGCCTGGATGATGATCATCGGCGCGGCACTGCCATCGCGCAGTTGGCTCAGCAAGACACCGCTGCAGGTGGCGCCGAACATCTGCGCAAACCCCATCAAGCCTGCCGCCAGACCGGCACGGTGTGCGTTGGGCATGACGCCACCCGTCACCGACCCTGGTAGCACCAGGCCGCCGCCCAGGGTGACCAGCGCGATCGGAATATCCAGGCCGAGTACCGACAGGCCAAACAGCGCATAAATGACCAGCGCTGACACCCCGCCGATGGCCACCATCGTCACGCCCATCGCCACAATCCTCTGGGGACCCAGGCGCAGGATATTGCGTCGGGTGTAGGTGGAACCGACGATGAGCATCGACACGATCAGGCCGAAATTGATCCCGTACTCAAGAGTGCTGAAGCCCAGCAGGTTGATAAACACCGCCGAAGAACCGGCAATCACCGCAAACATCGCGCCATAGGTGCACGCCAAGGCCACGGCGAACGCACGGTATTGACGGCCCTTGAGCAGATCCAGGTATTGCCCACCGAGGGTGCGCCAGTGGCCGGCCTTGGGATCGAGGTAGTGGTTGCTCTCGCGAAAGAACAGTAAGGCCAGCAGCAACACTACGCTGCCAATCACCAGCGCCAGGACGATCGGCGCGTGCCAGCCGAAGAGTTTGATCAACAGGCCACCGACCATGGGTGCCACCACAATGGCGTAGAGCATGCCGATCATGGTCAAGGCCAGTGCAGGCCCCGCCTCGGCCTTCCATACGTCCCGCACCACCGTGCGCGCCAGTACCAACGCGGCGCAGGCGCCCAGACCTTGCAGCACGCGGGCGGCGATGAACTGGTGGATATCGTGGACCAACAGCATCGACAACGTCGCCAGTACGTACAGCACCAGGCCGCCGATCAGCACCGGACGCCGGCCGATACGGTCCGACAGCGGGCCGAACAGCAATTGCCCGAGACCAAAGGCAGCGACAAATGCCGACAGCGCCATCAATGCCGAGCCGGCTGGCGCTGCCAATGCCTGCTCGATGGCGCCAAGACCAGGGATGATCAATTGGGTCGAAACCTCACCCAGTGCCGTCAGGGCCACCAGTAAAAACAGCAGGCTTCGCGAGGGGACCGGGGCATTTGTCATGAGGTGTATCCGGGGGGCTGGATTAATTTATATTTCGACCATAATATGCGTAAAAAATTATGTCCATAATTTTTTGCCCAACGGTTATCCCCGGAGCCCGCCATGCACCCTCTTCCCCTGCGTCTTCTCACGCCCCTGGCCCTATTGATGGTCCTCAATGGTTGCAACAGCAAAGCCGACACCGCCGCCGAAGTCCCTCAACCGCGTCCGGTCCTCGCGGCCAAAGTCGAAGCCGCCGGCACCCAACAGAGCGCCTATACCGGCGTGGTCGCGGCACGTACCGAAAGCGACCTGGGTTTCCGGGTCAGCGGCAAGGTCATCGAACGCAAGGTCGATCCTGGCCAGCACGTGTCCCGTGGCGACACCCTGTTGGTGCTGGACATCGGCGACTTCGAACTGGCCCTGCGCTCGGCAAAGAACCGCGTCAACGCCGCCCAGGCACAACTGCGCCAGCGTCGTGACGACGAAAACCGCTACCAGCGCCTGGCCAATACCGGCGCCGTGTCGCGGCAGATTTTCGACCAGTCCGCGACCAACCTGCGCGTCGCCGAAGCCGAGCTGGCCTCGGCGCAATCCGACGCCAGCCAGATCGAAAACCGTCGCACCTACTCCGTGCTCAAAGCCGATGGCGACGGCATCATCACCGACGTGCGCGTGGATCGCGGCCAGGTGGTCGCCGAAGGGCAGATTGTGGCGCGCCTGGCCCATGACGGTGCCCGCGAAGCCATCGTCAACCTGCCGGAAAACCAGCGCGACCAGGCCTCACAGAAAGCCCTGGCCTTCCCCTTCGGCGCGCCTGACCAAGCGGTGAGCGCCACGTTGCGCGAACTCTCTGCCAGCGCCGACCCGACCACCCGCACCTACCGTGCCCGCTACGTGCTGCACGGCGCCGTCGACCGCTTCGCCCTCGGTTCCACCATCACCGTGCGCCTGCAAGGCAACGGCCAGGCCGAGCAAACCCGCGTGCCCATCGGCGCACTGCATGACGCGGGACAAGGCACCGGCGTGTGGCTGATCGGCGCAGATGACAAAGTCAGCTTTGCTCCCGTGAACGTCGCCAGCCTCGGCCAGGAAGACGCGCTGCTCAACAGTGGTGTTGCCCCCGGCCAGGTCATCGTTGCCCTCGGCGCACACCTGCTGCACAGCGGTGACGCCGTGCGCCTGCTGCCCGCGCAAGTACTGGCCCTCAACCGCAAACAGGACAACTGAGCATGCGCGGTATCAACCTCTCCGAACTGGCGGTCAAACATCGCGCGGTCACCCTGTTCCTGATCATCGCGATCCTCGCCGCCGGGATCTTCTCCTTCGGCAAACTGGGACGCGCGGAAGACCCCTCCTTCACCGTCAAAGTGATGACCATCACCGCCGCCTGGCCCGGCGCCACTGCCCAGGAAATGCAGGAACAGGTGGCCGACCGCCTGGAAAAACGCTTGCAGGAACTGGACTACTACGACCGCGTCGAGACCATCGCCCAACCCGGTTTCGTGTCGATGCGCATGACCTACAAGGAGTCCACGCGCCCCAGCGAAATCCAGGACCTGTTCTACCAGACCCGTAAAAAGCTCAGTGATGAAGCCGCGAAGCTGCCCAAGGGGGTGATCGGGCCATTCTTCAACGATGAATATTCCGATGTGTATTTCGCGCTGTACGCTCTGGAAGCCGAACACCTGCCTCATCGGCAACAGGTGCAGATGGCCGAAGACCTGCGCCAGGGTTTGCTCAACCTGCCGGGGGTGAAGAAGGTCAATATCCTTGGCGAACAGGCGCAGCGGGTGTTTGTGGAGTTTTCCTACGAGCGCCTGGCAACCCTGGGCATCAAGCCGGATCAGATTTTTGCTGCATTGGCCGCACAAAACGCCGTGGCGCCGTCGGGTTTCGTCGAGACCGCCGGGGCCCGCGCCTATATCCGTATCGACGGTGCGTTCGACAGCCTGTCGCTGATCGAAAACGTGCCGCTGGAAGTCAATGGCCGCGTGTTGCGCATCGCCGATGTAGCCACCGTCAGCCGAGGCTATGAAGACCCGCCCAGCTACCGCATCCGTCACCAGGGCGACCCCGCGTTGATGCTGGGCGTGATCATGGAGAAACACTGGAACGGCCTGGAACTGGACAAGAGCCTCAAGGCCCAGGAAGCCAGGATCCAGGCCGATTTGCCGCTGGGCGTGAACTTCGCCAAGGTCTCCGACCAGGCGAAGAACATCAGCTTGGCAGTGAATGAGTTCATGCTGAAATTCTTCGTCGCCCTCGCGGTGGTGATGGTGATCAGCCTGTTGGCCCTGGGTTTCCGTGTGGGCCTGGTGGTGGCAGCAGCGGTGCCGCTGACCTTGTCGGTGGTGTTTGTGATCATGCTGCTGACCGGGCGTGAATTCGACCGCATCACCCTCGGCGCGCTGATCATTTCCCTGGGTTTGCTGGTGGATGACGCGATCATCGCCATCGAGATGATGGTGGTGAAGCTCGAGGAAGGTTTCGATCGTATTCACGCCGCCACCTTTGCCTGGAGTTCCACGGCGGCGCCGATGCTGACCGGCACGCTGGTCACCATCATCGGCTTTCTGCCGGTGGGGTTTGCCCGCTCCGGTGCCGGGGAATATGCCGGCAACATCTTCTGGATCGTCGGCTTTGCGCTGATCTCGTCCTGGCTGGTGGCCGTGGTGTTCACGCCGTATCTGGGCGTGAAACTGCTGCCGCAGATCAAGCCGGTGCCTGGCGGCCATGACGCAATCTATGCCGGGCGTTACTACCAGAAGCTGCGGGCATTGGTCGAAGCCTGCGTGCGTGGGCGCTGGCTGGTCACCGCACTGGTGGTGGCGGCGTTTGTGCTGTGCGTGCTGGGCATGGGTGTGGTGAAGAAACAGTTCTTCCCCAATTCCGACCGCTCCGAGCTGATTCTTGAGGTGTACATGCCGCCGGGCAGCGCCTTCAAAAGCACCGAAGCGGTGGCTGCGCAGTTGGAAAAAGCCCTGCTGCAAGAGCCGCAAACCACAATGGTCGACACCTATGTGGGCGGCGGCGCACCGCGTTTCTTCCTGTCGCTGAACCCCGAACTGCCGGACCCGGCATTTGCCAAGCTGATCGTGCAGACCCCGGACTCCCACGCTCGTGACGCCTTGAAACTGCGCATGCGTGAACGCATTGCCGCCGGTGAGTTTCCTGCGGCGCGGGTGCGCGTGACGCAGTTGCTGTTCGGTCCGCCCGTGCCGTTCCCCGTGGTGTTCCGTGTGTCCGGCCCTGACGTGGACGTGCTGCGCGAGGTATCCGAAGACGTGCGCAAAGTCGTCGCCGCCAACAAGCTGACCAAGGACGCCTTCCTCGATTGGGGCGAGCGCACCAGCGGCTATCGCCTGGTATTGGATCAAGACCGCCTGCGTTTGCTGGGTTTCACGCCCAACGAGGTCAAGTCCCAGCTCAATGCCTTGCTCAGCGGCAATCCAATCACCGAAGTGCGTGAAGGCAACCGCACCGTCTCCGTCGTCGCCCGTGCCCAGGGCAGCCAACGTGAAGACCTCGGCAACCTCAACAACATGACCCTGACCAACAGCGCCGGCACCTCAGTGCCATTGGCCCAGGTCGGGCATTTCCAGGCGGTGATGGAAGAACCGATCCTCAAGCGCCGCAACCGCGCGACCACCGTGGAAGTGCGCGCCGACATCATTGACGGCGTGCAACCGCCCGACGTGGAAATGGCCGTGTACAAAGACCTGCAACCGCTGATCGCCAAGCTGCCCGCCGGTTACCAGATCGACATCGGCGGCCCGGTGGAAGAAAGCGCCAAGGCCAACGTCGCCCTGGCCGCGCTGTTCCCGATCATGATCCTGCTGACACTTACGGTGATCATGTTCCAGGTACGCTCGTTCGGCGTAATGTTCATGGTCTTCGCCACGGCGCCGCTGGGGTTGATCGGCGCGGTGCCGACCTTGTTGCTGTTCAACCAGCCGTTCGGCTTCAACGCGATCCTGGGCTTGATCGGGATTGGTGGGATCCTGATGCGCAACACGCTGATCTTTACCGACCAGATCCGCCAGAACCAGGAGCACGGCATGGCGATCCGAGAGGCGATCGTCGAAGCCACGGTGCGGCGTGCAAGGCCGGTGATCCTCACGGCATTGGCGGCGGCGCTGGCGTTTATTCCGCTTACGTTGTCGGTGTTCTGGTCGTCCCTCGCCTATGTGCTGATTGGCGGGGTGTTGGTGGGGACGGTGTTGACGCTGTTATTCCTGCCGGCGTTGTGCAGTCTGGTGCTGGGGCGAACGCGCACAAAAACTGCTGAAACCTCCCACGTAACAGCGAGATAAGCTCTACAGATATCACCTGAAAACCTCTGCAAAGTCCCTCGCCTGATCACACAGTGCGAGGGATTGCAGATGGATTTTCCATTGAGTGCGTTGGCTTTCTGGGCATCAGCCGCAGGGAGTCGGCGCCGGAGTCCCCTGTGGTGAGCGAGCTTGCTCGCGCTGGGCCGCGCAGCGGCCCCAATCCAGGCGATGGGGATTTCAGGCAAATCGGCATCGACTGTTCTAGGTCTGCTACGCAGCCCAGCGCAGGGCAAGCCTGCTCACCACACCGGCTCACAACAAAAGGATGTCAATCACCGGAAAATCACCGCTTCGACAACTCCATAATCATCCGACTCAGCAAATAAACCCGCGGCACCACACTCTCCACCTCCGCATACTCCTCCGGCGTATGAATATTCCCGCCAACAATCCCAAACCCATCCAACGTCGGCGTCCCAACCCCAGCCGACAGGCTCGCATCCGCCGCCCCGCCGCTGCCTTCAATGGTCAGCGTCTTACCCAACTCCGCATAAATCCCCTGGGCGATCGCGACCAGTTTGTCCGACTCTGGCGTTTGCGGCATCGGTGGCAACCCACGCTGCAGGCTGGTCTTCACTTCGGTCTCCGGGATGAGCTTGTTCGCTGAGACGCGCGCCAGGTCTTTCTCGATGCGATCAAACTCTTCCGGCAATGCCGCACGCACGTCGGCCTTCGCAGTGGCTTGGTCAGGAATGACGTTGGTACGATCCCCCGCCTTGATCACCGTAAAGTTGATGGTGGTTTTCTTCTCCTCATCCCCTAGCTTGCCCAGTTGCAGGATCTGGTGCGCGGCCTCCATGGCGGCATTACGGCCAAGTTCCGGGGCCACGCCGGCGTGAGCGGCTTTGCCTTTGACTTCGACCACGGCGGTGGCGCTGCCTTTGCGCCACACCACCAGGCCGTCGGCGGGGCGGCCGGGTTCGAGGTTGAGGGTAACGTCGTGGCCCTTGGCGGTTTTGCGGATGAGGTCGGAGGCGGCGTCGGAGCCGGTTTCCTCGCTGGCGTCGAGCAGGAAGGTGATCTGCGCATAGTCCTTGAAGCCTTGGTCCTTGAGGACTTTGAGCGCATAGATGCCGGCGACGATGCCGCCCTTGTCATCCATCACGCCGGGACCGTAGGCGCGGCCGTCCTTGATATGGAACGGACGCTGGGCAGCCGAGCCTTCCTTGAACACTGTGTCCATGTGGGCCATCAGCAGGATCTTGGCTTTGCCGGTGCCCTTGAGGGTGGCGACCACGTGGCTGTTGTTGGCCGCTTTGTCCGGCACCAGCTCGATAGAGAAACCCAGCTGTTTCAGCTCATCCACGGCAATGTCGCGCACTTGGGTCAGGCCCGGTTCATAGCCTGAGCCCGAGTCGATATTCACCAGGCGCTCCAGCAGTTTCAGGGCCTCGGCCTTGTACTGTTCGGATTGCGCCTGGATCTGTTTATGGGGTTCGGCGCTGTAGGCCGGCAGGGCGAAGGACAGGGCCAGGGTGGCGGCCAGGAGGGTACGGGGGAAGGTGAAGAGCATGAACCGATCCTTGTTTTTGTTGAAAGGTGCCGCCACACCCTACTCCACTAGATCGATCGCAACCAACTCCCCTGTACCGAGCTGACGCGGTTGCGCCCGCTGCTCTTGGCCTCGTACAACGCCTGGTCGGCATCGTTCAGCCATTGGGTGGAGTCGGCATGGCTCGGTTGATACGGCGCCAGGCCGATGCTCAAGCTGGCGCGCAAGGTCGGGTCCTGGGCGTAGGCCAGGGCGTTGAAACGGTCACGCAGGGCATCCATCACTTCAGTGGCGCGGTTGAGCGGCATGTCGGGCAGGATCACACAGAACTCGTCGCCACCGTAACGCCCGGCCAGGTCAGTGGCACGCAGGTTCTGGCGCAGCACTTTGCTGAGCTGGCGCAGGACGATATCACCGGTGACATGACCATAGGTGTCGTTGATGGTCTTGAAGTGGTCGATGTCGATCAACGCGATGGCGGCGCCGGCAGGACCTCGGCGGCAGCGTTGGAATTCGATTTCCAGATGGTCCTTCCAGGCGCCATGGTTGAGCAGGCCGGACAGGCTGTCGGTGCGGCTCAGGGCCAGCAGTTCGCGCTTGTGCCGCGCCAGTGTCACCGCCTGGCGATAACAGATCCAGCCCAACGCCAGCGGATACAGCATCAGGATTGGCAGGCAAGCATAGAGTTGCCCCTGAGAGGTGACGGCGATGAACGCGGGTGCAAAGATCAGTAACGCGGTGCCGATACCCAGCGCCTGCGCCACCCACCCTGCCAGCATGAAGCGCGGACCGCCGATGGCCACGTTGTTCATCGTCATCATCGACAAGGTCGTCACGCTGGGCAGCGGATTGAAGTGCATGGCGCCCACCCAGAACCCACCGCAAAAGGAATCGAACAACAGGTTGCGCCGCTCGCTGCGCAGAGCGTTGGTGCTGCGCAGCGTCAACTGAAAAGCCACATGCGGCCAGGCAAACGCGTTGATCACCATCCAGGCCCACACCCACCCAGCGGGGTCCAGGGGATACATCCCGAACACCACACAGACAAAACCGAGCGTCAGCCCAAGGGTACGGGATTTGTACAGCCGTGAAGCGAGCGGAAGTCCGGTGCCTTCTGCAGCTGACATGGTGAGGTGAGATCCTGGAGGAATGCCTGGAGTCTAACAGGGCAACGGCAGATCGCCACTACCGCTCATAAGCTCACTCCTCAGTGGGCAAAACCCCGCGCCAGCATCAGTGCCACGCCCAACAGCAACAGGGCCGTGATCCGCTGCAACACCACCCGCCGCTTGGGGTTTTCCAACACATGCTTGATGCGCTGGCCGAAGTAGCAATACAGGCAGCCGCTGGCGAATTGCAGCAACAGGAATGTCAGCCCAAGGATGGCAATGTCCACCGTCGAACTGTGCTCTCCTGTCCCGGCGAACTGCGGGAATACCGCGCTGAACATGATGAGGGTCTTGGGGTTGGAAAAACCGGTCAGCAAGCCCTTGCCGAACAGGTTGCGCGCCGCTTCCACATGGCCGATCCGTTCGATCACCACGCCGCTGCTGGTCCACTGTTTGTAGGCGAGGTGCAGGACGTACGCCACGCCGACCACCTGGATCACTTGGGTGATCACCGGATAGCCTTTGATCAATTCGGAAAAGCCCACGGCAAAGATCAGGATCGAAATCAGGTACGACACACTGGCGCCGATTTGTGCCGGGATCGAACGGCGCAACCCGTCACGCACGCCCAGGCTCAACAGCAACAGGGTCATGGGGCCGGGGCTGAACGTCATGGTGGCGCAAAACAGCAGGAAATACAGGAACGAGGAAAGGGTTAACGCACTTGTCATGGCCGGGGACCTTGAGGATAGAGCCCGCAGTCTAGGCAGCTGGCATTGCGCAAGGCAGGTAAAGTGATGCCTAATCCGCCCTGACTTTACCGGTAAAATCACCAGCAAAGATAAGGAAATCACGTGTTCGTATCGGCCATCGCCTTTGTAGAAGGCACCCCCAAGGTGCAACAGATCGTCGAGGCGTTCAGCCAGGCCATCGAAAACGGCGAATGGGCGCCCGGCAGCAAATTGCCCTCGGTACGCGAACTGACCGAGACCCTGGGCGTGAGCAAGTTCACCCTCAATGAAGCCCTCGACCGCCTGCGCGGCCGCAACCTGCTCACCTCCAGCCAGGGCCGTGGTTATTTCGTGGCGATGGAGACCGTGCGTCCGCCCGCTGCGAACTGGGTGGACCTGCTGCCTCAAGACCTGCTCAGCGTATTGCGCCGCCCCCTGGCCGCGGCCAACGGCGACCTGCGCCCTGGCGGCGGACACCTGCCGGAATCCTGGCTGGACAGCGAAGCTCTGCGCCAGACCTTGCGCAGCGTGGTACGGGCGCCGTCACTGCGCATCGCCAGCCTGGGCACACCGGCCGGGTTGCTGCCGTTGCGCCAGGCCCTGCAACAGAAGCTGCATGGCGAGGGCCTGTCGGTGTCGGTGGAACAGATCATCACCACCCCCAACACCGTGCAAGGCCTGGACATGCTGATGCGCCTGCTGGCACGTCCCGGCGATACAGTCCTGCTCGATGCACCCTGTTATTTCAACTTCCACGCCAACCTGGCCCTGCACGGGGTCAAGGTGGTGACGATCCCGCGGCGCCCCGACGGTTTTGACTTCACGGCCCTCGAACACCTGCTGGCCGAGCATCGCCCCCGCCTGTACCTGACCACCAGCGTGTTGCACAACCCCACCGGCCACTCCTTCAGCCCCGGCCAGGCGTTCCGCCTGCTGCAACTGACCCAGCAGTACCACTGCCATATCGTCGAAGACGACCTCTACGGCGACCTGCACTCCAACCCACCACCGCGCCTGGCCGCCCTCGCCGGCCTGGACCAGGTCACCTACCTGTCGGGCTTTTCCAAGATCCTCAGCGCCAACGCCCGCGTCAGCTTCGTGGTAGCCGCGCCGCAACTGGCGGCCAACCTCACCAACATGAAGCTGATGAGCGGCGGCGTGACGTCCGAACTGTTCGAGCAAATCGTGTACCGCATGCTCAGCGAAGGCAGCTACGCCAAGCACCGCAAGCGCATGGTGCAGCGCTTGATGGAAGCCGGTGGACGCGTGGAGCAATGGCTCAAGCGTTGCGGTTGTGAACTGCCGATGGGTTACGAAGGCGGGATGTTTATCTGGGCGCGCCTGCCGCCTGGGGTCAACGGCGAGCTGTTGGCCCAGGCGGCATTAAAACAAGGCATGGTGCTGGCGCCCGGCGCGCTGTTTGGCTATGACCCGGCGCAGCGTGACTCGATGCGTTTCAACGTGGCCCACAGTGATGAGGCAAAGGTCCAGCGGCTGTTCGAAACGCTGCTGGGCAAGGCTTCGCACGCCCTTTGACTGATGAACATAGCCTGTCGCACCCGCCATTTTGCATCGTCGTGTATCTGCTTATCGCCAGATACACTGCAATACAAAGGGTACAAGGCAAGGGCGTCGCCAATGGCTAGACTGCGCCCCAATGAGTATTTAACGAGGAAGGCAGCATGGATCATGTCGATCACATTCTGATCGTCGATGACGACCGGGAGATCCGCGAACTGGTAGGCAACTACCTGAAGAAAAACGGCATGCGCACCACCGTGGTCGCCGACGGCCGCCAGATGCGCAGCTTCCTCGACACCACTCCCGTGGACCTGATCGTGCTGGACATCATGATGCCCGGTGACGACGGCCTGCAGCTGTGCCGCGAACTGCGGGTGGGCAAGCACAAGGCCACTCCGGTACTGATGCTCACCGCGCGCAACGATGAAACCGACCGCATCATCGGCCTGGAAATGGGCGCCGACGACTACCTGGTCAAACCCTTCGCCGCCCGTGAATTGCTCGCGCGGATCAACGCCGTGTTGCGCCGCACACGGATGCTACCGCCGAACCTGGTGGTCAGCGAAACCGGACGACTGATCCGCTTCGGCCGCTGGCGCCTGGACACCACTGCCCGCCACCTGCTTGACGAAGATGACACCCTGGTGGCCTTGAGCGGTGCCGAATATCGCTTGCTGCGGGTGTTCCTCGACCACCCCCAACGCGTGCTCAACCGCGACCAGTTGCTCAACCTGACCCAAGGGCGGGATGCCGACCTGTTCGACCGCTCCATCGACCTGCTGGTGAGCCGCCTGCGTCAACGCCTGCTGGATGATGCCCGCGAACCGGCCTACATCAAGACCGTGCGCAGCGAGGGCTACGTGTTTTCGCTGCCGGTGGAAATCCTCGGGGCCGAGCAATGAGCCTAAGGTTTCGCTGGCCGCGCACCCTGGCGTCGCAACTGTCGCTGATCTTCCTGATCAGTCTGCTGTGTGCCCATGGCTTGTCCTTCAGTGCGCAGTTCTACGAGCGCTACATCAGTGCGCGCACTGCCATGCTGGGCAACCTGGAAAACGATGTGTCGACCTCGGTGGCAATCCTCGACCGGCTACCGGCCAACGAACGGTCCAGCTGGTTGCCGCGTCTCGACCGGCAGAACTACCGCTACCTGCTGAACGCCGGCGAGACCGGCGAACCGATGAGCAGCGATGATGTGCCCATGGCCGCCACCTCCATCGCAGACGCGCTGGGCGAACACTACGCGCTGACCTTGCGCGACATTCCCGGCATGCAGAAACACTTCCAGGTGCACCTGACCCTGGCCGATGGCAGCCCGATCACGATCGACGTACGCCCCGCCGCCCTGCCCGTCGCCTACTGGCTTCCTGTGGTGCTGGTGTTACAGCTGGCACTGTTGCTGGGCTGCACCTGGATCGCCGTGCGCCTGGCCATCCGCCCACTGACCCGCCTCGCTCGCGCCGTGGAAACCCTCGATCCCAACGCCCACCCCACGCCGTTGGACGAAAAAGGCCCCACCGAAGTCGCCCACGCGGCGGCCGCGTTCAACGAGATGCAAAAACGCATCGCCGAGTACCTCAAGGAACGCATGCAGATCCTGGCGGCGATTTCCCATGACCTGCAAACCCCGATCACCCGCATGAAACTGCGCGCCGAGTTCATGGAGGATTGCGCCGAACGCGACAAACTCTGGAGTGACCTGGGCGAAATGGAACACCTGGTGCGCGAAGGCGTGGCCTATGCGCGCAGCGTCCACGGCGCGACCGAAACCAGCCACCGGATCAACCTCGACGCCTTCCTCGACAGCCTGGTGTTCGACTACCAGGATATGCACAAACAGGTCAGCCTCACGGGTAAAAGCGCCGTCGTGTTCGACACGCGCCCCCACGCCTTGCGCCGGGTGCTGGTGAATCTGGTGGACAACGCTTTGAAGTTTGCAGGCAGTGCCGAATTGGAAGTGGGCTCGACGGCGGACGGGGAATTGTCGATCAAGGTATTGGATCGTGGCCCGGGGATTTCCGAAGACGAACTGGTTCAGGTGATGCAGCCATTCTACCGCGTCGAAAGTTCACGCAATCGCGGAACCGGCGGCACCGGACTGGGGTTGGCGATTGCACAACAACTGGCCGTGGCGATAGGCGGCTCGCTGACCTTGAGCAATCGGCCGCAAGGTGGGCTGTGTGCCGAGATACGCTTGGGGCTTTAAGCCAAGGCGACCGGTGTTGCCGACGCGTGCGGACGGTGCACAGATGCAAATTATTGATATATAGCCAAACTCATGATTAAACATTTTAATAATTAGGTTAGAACCAATCGGCATTTTACAGCCCCGGTCCCGCCACCTACTTTGGAGGCGAATAACCGACCCCCTGCCCGGTGGAGGTGTCACTCACGCACGACACAAGGACAGACCATGAGCATTGAATTCATCGGCTACATTGGCGGCCATCACGCTTCCGAAATCCACCCGCGCAGCGGCCCTACGCTGCAACCCGACTACATAGAGACCGTGGCCCGCGCCCACGAAGACGCCGGCTTCGACCGCGCCTTGGTGGCCTTCCACTCCAACAGCCCGGACAGCACACTGATCGCCTCCCACGCCGCCAGCGTGACCCAAAAACTTCAATTCTTAATCGCCCACCGTCCCGGTTTCGCCCAGCCCACCTTGGCTGCGCGCCAGTTCGCCACCCTGGATGTGTTCAACGGTGGGCGCACGGCCGTGCATATCATCACCGGCGGCGACGACCGCGAACTGCGTGCCGACGGCAGCCACATCGGCAAGGACGAACGCTACGCCCGCACCGACGAATACCTGAGCGTGGTGCGCCAGGAATGGACCAGCGAACAGCCTTTTGACTTCAAGGGCACCTACTATCAGGTCGAAGGCGCGCACTCCACCGTGAAGTCGCCGCAACAGCCGCATATCCCGCTGTATTTTGGTGGTTCGTCCAAAGCCGCGATCGAAGTGGCCGGCAAACACGCCGATGTGTATGCGCTGTGGGGCGAAACCTACGAACAAGTGCGCGAGATCGTGACCCAGGTGCGTGCCGAAGCAGCCAAGCATGGACGCACCATTCGCTTCAGCCTGTCGCTGCGGCCGATCCTTGCCGAGACCGAAGCACTGGCGTGGGCACGGGCCGAGCGCATCTTGCAGCAGGCGACCGAGCTGGCAGAGAAAAATGGTTTTGTGCGGCGCGAACCGCCGAATGAAGGCTCGCGCCGGTTGCTCGCAGCGGCGGCGCAGGGGTCGCGCCTGGATAAGCGCTTGTGGACGGGGATTGCGGGGTTGCTCGGTGCACAGGGTAACTCCACGTCGCTGGTAGGCACCGCTGAGCAAGTCGCAGAGGCGTTGGTGGATTACTACGATCTGGGGATCACCACGTTCCTGATCCGTGGGTTTGATCCGTTGAATGATGCCATCGACTATGGCAAGCGCCTGATTCCCCTCACTCGCCAACTGATCGCTGAGCGCGAGCAGGCCCAGCAAGTGGCTTGATCCCCAGGGGAGTTGGTTAGCCAACTCCCCCACTGAAGATTCAGTTCTTGTAGTCGGTATCACTGCGCTCCAACTGCCGGATCAACGCATTCCAATGCCGCGCCACACCTGGGCCTTCCCCACTGGCAAACACCTTCGCCTGCTGCTCGACCTTCTCCACCACCTCCCTCGGCGGGAAGATCAATTGCGCATTCCCCGCGGCCTGTGCCGCGACCTGGATATTGCACGCACGCTCCAACTGCTGCAGCTGCTGGAACGCATGCTCGACACTGACGCCTGCGGTCAACAACCCATGGTTACGCAGGATCATCACGCTCTTGTCTCCCAGGTCCGCGACCAGGCGCTCACGCTCGTCCAGGTCCAGGGCGACGCCTTCATACCCGTGGTACGCCACCCGCCCGGAGAAACCAATGGAATGCTGGGAGATCGGCAGCAGGCCGTCTTTTTGCGCTGACACCGCAATACCGTCGCGGGTGTGGGTGTGCAGCACTGCTTGCAGGTCGTGGCGCGCACCGTGGATGGCGCTGTGGATCACATAGCCGGCGTAGTTGATGCCCAGGCCGGTAGGGTCGTCGACGATGGTGCCATCGAGGTCGACCTTGACCAGGTTGGACGCGCTGATTTCATCGAACAACAACCCAAAGGCATTGATCAGGAAATGCTCGTCCGGGCCCGGTACACGGGCGGAGAAGTGGGTGTAGATGTGGTCGGTCCACTTGTACAAGGCCGCCAGGCGATAGGCGGCGGCCAGTTTGACGCGCACTTCCCATTCTTCCGAAGTGACGCGCTGGCGAACATTAGTGGAAACGCTGGAAATCGAGGTGACGCTGCTCATGGCAAAACTTCCTGGATGGCCTTAAGGACTTCCAGGCAAGCCTAGGGGATGCAAAAAAATAATAAAAAGCACATTTTAATCTAAGCTAATTATTATTTTTTTTCATATCAAGCTGCATCCTTGATCTTGTGCAACGAGGCCGCGACCCACTTGCCAAACGCATCCACCGGCCCCTGCAGGTTACCCAGGAAGTGCGGATAGATCAGCCAAAGGTCCATCACCGGCTTGAAATCCTTGAGCGGCACCACTGCCAGTTGCTCACGATGAGCGCTGCGTTCCAGCAACGGGCGTGGCACCAGGCCAAGGCCCAGGCCGTCCGCCACCAAGCCCAATTGCAGCTCAGTGCCAAAAGTCTCCAGGTTCACCCGCAATGCCAGCCCCTGGTCGGACAAGGTCCGCTGCAAGCCTGCGCGGAAACCGCAACCGTCCGGGTTGAGAATCCAGCCGTTCTGGTACACATCCGCCAGCTTGCAAGGCTTCTTCGGCAATTGGGCCTTGGCACACACCACCACCAGTTCCATCTTGCCGATGGACTCGCCGATGATGTTGTCCGGGAAGATCTTGCCCGCCGGGAACAACGCCGCAGCCGCATCCAACTCGCCGCGCTCGATCTTGCCGACCAGTTGGCTGCCCCAGCCCGTGGCGACCTGGGCGCGCAGGTCCGGGTATTCGGTACGCAGGAGCTTGAGCGCATCCAGCAGCACCACATCGCCAATGGTCTGCGGCACACCCAGGCGCAGCACGCCGGTGGGCGGTGCGTCGGTGGCCACCAGCTCGCGCAGGGCATCCATCTCGCGCAGGATCAGCCGGCACTGCTCGTAGACGCGGGTACCGATCAGCGTAGGTTTGAGGGGTTTGGTATTACGGTCGAACAGCTCCACGCCCAGCGCCTGCTCGAAGTTCTGCACACGGCGGGTAATGGCCGGCTGGGTCAGTTGCAACGACTCAGCGGCATGGCTAATGGACTGGCAACGAATCACTTCGACAAAGGCATCGATATCGTCAATTTTCATTTGGGCCGCACATAGAGAACAGTCATTAAGATGTGTGCGAAGCATAGTTGCAGGAAAGCTATCTGGATAGTCCGCGCTGTGATCGATAACGTCTAACGCTATTCAGACCGGTTCTAAATTACCTTCAGCTATAAGCTAATCATTAAAAAATAGCATATTAACTATAAACATTATGCTTAGATAAACCCATCACCACCGACCACACCATGGAATTGTCATGACCCAGGCCAAGCACCCCGAAAGACTCAGAGCCTTCATCGGCGCCCTGGCGGAATTGATCGACGGCAATCCACGCGAAGGCGACCTGTTGCACCGGGGCGGCAAACTGCTGGCGCAACTGGTCAGCCATGATGACTGGCTCCCCGATGCGTTCGCCCAGCCCGATCCCGAGCGTTATCAGCAATTTCTGCTGCACGCCGACTCGCGCCAGCGCTTCAGCATCGTCAGTTTTGTGTGGGGACCAGGCCAAAGCACACCCATTCATGACCATCGGGTGTGGGGCCTGATCGGCATGCTGCGCGGTGCCGAATTTTCCCAAGGCTTCGAGCGCGCGCCGGATGGCCGCCTGGTGCCTGAAGGCAAACCGATCCAGTTGGTGCCGGGCCAGGTTGAAGCCGTGTCGCCCAAGGTCGGTGACATCCACCAAGTCAGCAATGCCCACAGCGACCAGGTGTCCATCAGCATCCATGTGTACGGCGCCAACATCGGTGCGGTGCGTCGGGCGGTGTACCAGCCCGACGGCAGCGAGAAACTGTTTATCTCCGGTTATTCCAACGCCTTCCTCCCGAATATCTGGGATTTGTCCAAAGAAAAGAGCCCTGCCCTATGACCACCGCATCCACCCGCAGCTTTGCCCAGCTTCGCCAGGCCCTGTTGGACCATCAAGAAGTCGCCCTGATCGACGTGCGCGAAGAGGCGCCGTTTGCCGAATCCCACCCGCTGTTCGCCGCGAACATACCGCTGTCCAAACTGGAACTGGAGGTGTATTCACGCATTCCACGGCGTGACACCCAGGTCACCGTCTACGACAACGGCGAAGGCCTGGCGGCCCGTGCTGTCGAGCGTCTGAGCGCCTTGGGCTACACACAGGTCAGCCTGCTTGAAGGCGGGTTGGACGGTTGGCGCAAGGCCGGTGGCGAGCTGTTCATCGACGTGAACGTGCCAAGCAAGGCGTTTGGTGAATTGGTGGAAAGCCAGCGGCACACACCGTCACTGGCCGCTGAAGAAGTACAGGCCCTGCTCGACAGCCAGGCCGATGTGGTGGTGCTCGACGCGCGGCGTTTCGACGAATACCAGACCATGAGCATTCCCACCGGCATCAGCGTGCCCGGTGCCGAGTTGGTGTTGCGCGCCCGTGAGCTGGCGCCGGACCCGGCCACCCGCATCATCGTCAACTGCGCCGGGCGCACCCGCAGCATTATCGGCACCCAGTCGCTGATCAATGCCGGCGTGGCCAACCCGGTGTCGGCGCTACGCAACGGCACCATTGGCTGGACCCTGGCCGGGCAGAAACTCGCCCATGGCCAGTCGCGCCGTTTTGCGCCGACCTCGGAAGAGCATCGCCAGGTCGCCGCCGCCGATGCCCGGCGGGTTGCCGACAAGGCCCGCGTGGGCCGCGCCACCCTGGCCGATCTGCACGCCTGGCAGCAGGAACCGACGCGTACCACCTACCTGTTCGATGTGCGCACGCCGGAAGAATTCGAAGCGGGGCATCTGCCGGGCGCGCGCTCCACGCCAGGCGGTCAGTTGGTGCAGGAAACCGATCACGTCGCCAGTGTGCGTGGCGCGCGGCTGGTACTCGCGGATGACGATGGCGTGCGCGCCAACATGTCCGCCTCCTGGCTGGCCCAGCTGGGTTGGGAAGTTTACGTACTGGATAACCTGCAACCCACGCACTTCAGCGAGAAAGGCGCCTGGATCGCGCCGGTGCCGACGCCAGCCCAAGCCGAGCTGATCAGTCCGCACACCCTCGCCGACTGGCTCGGGCATGGCGACACCGTGGTGCTGGACTTCACCGCCAGCGCCAACTACGTGAAACGTCACATCCCCGGTGCCTGGTGGGCGCTGCGGGCACAGCTGCCCCAGGCCCTGGCCAAAGTGCCTGCCGCGCAACGCTACGTGCTGACCTGCGGCAGCAGCCAACTGGCGCGCCTGGCGGTGGCGGAAGTCGAAGCCATCACCGGCAAGCAGGTGTTCCTGTTACAGGACGGCACCGCCGGCTGGATCAACGCGCAACTGCCGCTGGAAGAAGGTGAAACTCACTTGGCCTCACCGCGCATCGACCGCTACCGCCGCCCGTACGAAGGCACCGACAACCCCAAGGAAGCCATGCAGGCCTATCTGGACTGGGAATTCGGCCTGGTCGACCAACTGGCGCGTGACGGCACCCATGGTTTCTATGTGATCTGACGGTATGCCCTTGCCGGGCCTTCCCAACAGCCGACCCCTTCTCCAGGCGGAGGCGACTGCAACCTAAAACCCTTAGCCTGGAGCCTCACTTATGCGTCTGACCCTGCCCCTCCTGCTGATCGCTCTACTATCGGGCATCACCTACGCCGACGACCTGCAACCTTTGCGGGTCGCCAATCAGAAATCCACCATTAAGGCGCTGCTGGAAGCCTCCGGCGAATCGAAAAACGTGCCCTACGAAATCCGCTGGTCGGAGTTCCCTTCGGCCTCGCCCCTGGGTGAAGCCTTGAACGCCGGGGCCGTGGACATCGGCGCCCTCGGTGACGCGCCCTACGTGTTCACCCTGGGGGCCGGCGCGTCGCTCAAGGTGGTCAGCATCATTCACTCCGAAGGGCGTAACACCACCGCCCTGGTGGTGCCCAAGGATTCACCGATCAAGACTGTCGCCGACCTCAAGGGTAAGAAGATTGTCACCGGGCGTGGCTCCATCGGCCATTACCTGGCGATCAAGGCCCTGGCCACCGCCGGGCTGACCTCCCAGGACGTGCAATTCATTTTCCTGCTGCCGAGCGAGTCGCGCCTGGTGCTGGACAACGGCACTGCCGACGCCTGGGCCACCTGGGACCCGTACACCACCGTGGTCACCTCGCAAAGCCAGGCCCGCGTGCTGATCAGCGGCAACAAGCTGCTAAGCAATCACCTGTACCTCGCCGCCACCAGCCAGGCCATCGCCGACAAGCGCCCGCAACTGGACGACTTTGTCGCCCGTCTCGACCGCGCCTATGCCTGGGCCAACGTGCACCCCAATGAATACGCGGCCGCCCAGGCCAAGATCACCGGCCTGCCGCTGCAAGTGCACGTGGAAGTTGCCAAGGACACCCACCTGACGCCGGTCGCCATCGACGACGCGGTCATCAGCGGCCTGCAAGCGACCGCCGACACCTACCAGAAAGAAGGCCTGCTGCTCACGCATATCGACGTGTCACAGGGCTTCGACAAAAGCTTCAACGCCAA
This sequence comes from Pseudomonas sp. TWR1-1-4, assembly GCF_049897165.1. Classification (NCBI taxonomy): domain Bacteria; kingdom Pseudomonadati; phylum Pseudomonadota; class Gammaproteobacteria; order Pseudomonadales; family Pseudomonadaceae; genus Pseudomonas; species Pseudomonas sp. TWR1-1-4. The sequence continues at coordinate 202,851 of NZ_JAFCVS010000001.1, forward strand.
GCGTGCCCCCCTTTCCCAAGCCTCGCGCTAATAGGAGCAGAACATGAGCAAGCCACGTCAATTCAAACCGCGCCATTTAAAATTGGGTGCAATGGTCCACGGCGTCGGTCACGGCTGGGGCGAATGGCGACACCCGAACGCCCAACCCAACGCCAGCACCAGCTTTGGCTTCTACAAACAGCAGACTGAACTGGCCGAAGCCGCCAAGTTCGACTTCGTGTTCATCGCCGACAGCCTGCATATCCACGCCAAATCCAGCCCGCATTACCTCAACCGTTTCGAGCCGCTGACCATCCTCTCGGCACTCGCGGCAATCACCACGAACATCGGCCTGGTGGCGACCGTGACCGTCAGCTACACCGAGCCCTACCAGGTGGCGCGCCAGTTCTCGTCCCTGGACCATATCAGCGGCGGCCGCGCCGGCTGGAACGTAGTCACCTCCTGGTTGAGCGGCACCGCCGACAACTTCGGCAAGGCCGAGCATCCGCCCCATGCCGTGCGCTACCGCATCGCCAAGGAACACGTGAACGCGGTCAAGGGCCTGTGGGACTCCTGGGAAGACGACGCCTTTGCCTACAACAAGCAATCCGGCGAATTTTTCACCCCGAGCAAGCTGCATGCGCTGAACCACAAGGGCGAGTTCTTCTCGGTGAAAGGCCCACTGAACATCGCGCGTTCGCGTCAGGGCCAGCCAGTGATTTTCCAGGCGGGCACCTCCGAAGATGGGCGCAACTTCGCCGCAGAAAACTCCGACGCGATCTTTGTGCATGTGGACAGCATCGAGGAAGGCCTGGCCTATTCCCAAGACCTGAAGCGCCGCGCCAAAGGGTTTGGCCGCGACGCCGACAGCCTGTCGATTTTGCCGGGTATCCGCCCGATTGTTGGCCGCGATGAGGCCGAAGTGGAAAGCCGCTATCAGCAGGCCGTGGACCTGGTCACCGTGGAAGATGCAATCGTCGCCCTCGGCCGCCCATTCAACGACCACGATTTTAGTCAATACCCGCTGGACGCCCCCTTCCCCGAACTCGGTGACCTGGGTTCCAACAGCCAGAAAGGCGGTTCCGACCGCATCAAGCAATTGGCCAAGGACGAAGGCCTGACATTGCGTGAGGTGGCGCTGCGCTTTTCGCGGCCAAAACGTGATTTTGTCGGCACCCCGGAGCAAGTCGCTGACGCGATCCAGACCTGGTTCGAAACCGGCGCCAGCGATGGTTTCATCATCAATTCGGTACTACCGGATGGCTTGCAGTATTTCACCGAACTGGTGGTGCCGGTGCTGCAGCAACGCGGCCTGTTCCGCACCGAATACAGCGGCCAAACGCTACGCGACAACCTGGGCCTGGACGTGCCGGCCAACCGCTACAGCGTCGCCGTCGAGGTTGAAGAGCAGCAGCAGGCGCTGGCATGAGCCAATCCTCGCACCCTTCCCTACGCTCCGTGGAAGTCGCCCATTTCGACGCCCTGCTCGAACGCCTCACTGCCGAGCTGGCCAGCACCGCACACGTCTATGACGAGAGCGGCGCCTTCCCCCATGCCAACTTCCAGTTGCTGCACCAACATGGCTTGGTCGCCCTCACCGTGCCCAAGGCCCTGGGCGGCGGCGGCGCGAGCCTGCCCCAGGCTCGCAAGGCGATCAGTGCGATCGCCAAGGGCGAGCCGTCCACCGCGCTGATCCTGGTGATGCAGTACCTGCAACACACGCGCCTGCAAGACAGCAAAACCTGGCCGCCACACCTGCGCGCACAAGTGGCGGAAGACGCCGTGCGCAACGGCGCCTTGATCAACGCCCTGCGCGTCGAACCCGACCTTGGCACCCCGGCCCGTGGCGGCCTGCCGGCGACCACCGCCGTACGCACCGCGGAGGGCTGGCGCATCAGCGGCCGCAAGATCTACTCCACCGGCAGCCACGGCCTGAGCTGGTTCAGCGTATGGGGCCGCAGTGACGATGCCGACCCACTGGTAGGCGCCTGGCTGGTGCCCAAGGACAGTCCCGGCGTGACCATCATCGACACCTGGGACCACCTGGGCATGCGTGCTACCTGCAGCCATGAAGTGGTGCTCGACAACGTGCTGGTGCCGCTGGACCACGCCGTCAGCGTCAGCCCGTGGAGCGCGCCGTCGCCGGAGCTGGACGGCGAAGGTTTCCTGTGGATGTCGGTGTTGTTGTCCTCGGTATACGACGCCGTGGCCCAGGCTGCGCGGGACTGGCTGGTGAACTGGCTGGAAGAACGCGCGCCGTCCAACCTCGGCGCTGCGCTGTCGACCTTGCCACGTTTCCAGGAAACCGTCGGCCATATCGACACCCTACTGTTCGCCAACCGCAGCCTGCTTGATGCTGCCGCCGAAGGCCACACCCCGGCCGCCCATGCAGCGCAGTTGAAGTACCTGGTGACCCACAACGCGATCCGCGCCGTGGAGCTGGCCATCGAAGCCTCGGGCAACCCCGGCCTGTCGCGCCATAGCCCGTTGCAACGGCATTACCGCGACGTGCTGTGCAGCCGCGTGCATACCCCGCAGAACGACGCCGTATTGCAAGGCGTCGGCAAAGCCGTCTTCGCCCAACGCCAGAAGGAACGCACATGAGTCAGGTGATTGTCGCCAGCCAGCTGGACGAAGATTTCAATGAAGTGATTCGCGAGCGCTTGGCAAAGATCCATCCCGACGCCCAGGTGATCGACGTGCCCGTTGGCGTACCGAGCGACCTGCCGCCCCAGGCGAATATCCTGCTGCTGCGCCCGATCAACGTGCGCGGCTACACCGCGCCGGACACGCCGCCACCGGGTTGGCCTTACGGCGTGCAATGGGTGCATCTGGTGTCGTCGGGCATCGATTTCTACCCGCAATGGCTGTTCAACGGCCCGCCGGTGACCACCTCCCGTGGCAGTGCCGCTGACAACCTGGCCGAGTTTGCCTTGGCCGCGATCTTTGCCGCCGCCAAGCATTTGCCGGACATCTGGGTAAAGGATTCGCAGTGGAATTTCACCGCGTTGCGCCCGCTGAAGGGCACCACATTGGGCATCCTGGGGTTTGGTGCGATAGGCGAACGTCTCGCGCAAAAAGCCCTGGCCCTGGGGATCAAGGTCGTAGCGTTGCGCCAAAGCCAGGAGCCTTTCAGCGCGGGAGTGGACGCCGCCAAGGACATCCACGACCTGTTCGCCCGCGCCGATCACCTGGTGGTGGCCGCACCGCTGACCCCGTCCACGCGGCATATCATCAACCGCGATGTACTGGGTAGCGCCAAGCCTGGGCTGCACCTGATCAACATCGCGCGGGGCGGGCTGCTCGACCAGGAGGCGCTGTTGGAATCGCTCGATAACGGGCAGATCGGGCTGGCATCGCTGGATGTGACCGAGCCGGAGCCGTTGCCGGACGGGCATGCGCTGTATACCCACCCGAGGGTGAGGTTGTCGCCACATACCTCGGCGATTTCCACGAATAGCCGCAATGAAATTGCCGATACGTTTTTGGCGAATTTGGAGCGGTATGTGGCCGGACTTGAACTCCATAACCTGGCGAGTACCCCCGTGTAGGAGCCGGCTTGCCGGTGATGGCGTCCTCATGATCACCACCAGGCTCAAAGGCCAATCGCCGGCAAGCCGGCTCCTACAGTTTTTATTTGATGCGGTAGTGGAAGGTGTTGCGCACCGCCGGTACGGGGACGGCCTTGCCATCCACCACCCTCGGCTGGTAGCGGAAGGTATTCGCCGCCGCCAGTGAAGGCCGCATGAACAGTGGATGGCAGCCGTCCAGCACCTTGGGGTTTTCTACACGCCCTTGGGTGTTGACGGTGTACTCCACTGAACAATCGCCTTCGATGTTTTTGTCCAGGGCACGCTCCGGATAGTCCGGCGCCTCTTTGCTCAAGGGTTGGTACTGACGGCTGTCGAAGGCCGGCGCGGCGGCCGGTGCTGCAGGGCGCGCACGTTCAGCGGCGAGGCGCTCCCGGGCCAGACGCTGCTGCTCCAGCTCGCGGTTGCGCTGTTCAGTGGCCAGGCGCTCCTGTTGCTGCTCCAGCTTCTTTTCCTCGACCCGCTTGCGCGCCAATGCGGCTTTTTCCAGTTTTTGTGCCTGGATCTGTGGATCGATCACCGGTTTCGCCGGCACGGGAGCGACCACAGGCTCCGGCGCAGGCGCTGCGACGGCCACCGACTCAGGCACGGGAGCGGGCGTCGGCGGCACCATCACCAACTGGGTATGCATCACCCTCGGCGTTTCCACCTGCGGCTTATCTGTCGACCCACCCAGCATCAATACCGCCAGCACGCCTACATGCAGCGCCACCGCGAGGCTGGCCGCCACGCTGTTTCTCCAGAACCCGGAAGGCTCCCCAGGCTCCACTGCGAGCATCGGACTGTGCATGATCATTGCCGTCATTGCGGGGCCTCGGTCACCAATCCCAGATTGCTGACACCGCCCTTCTGCAACACCGCCATGGCAGCCACGACCCGGCCGTAGCCAGCGCTGTCGTCGGCGCGGATATACACCTGGGTATCGCTGCGCGCTGCCACCACCTGCATGACCTTGACACCCATTTCATCCAGGGTCACGGCGCTGTCGGTCTGGTGCGTGGTATCGAGTTCGCCCCCCAGGTTCCAGTAGTAGCCGCCGTCAGCCTTCACCGACAGCGTGAGGATCTGCTGGCGCGTGTCGGTCGCCAGTGCCTCGGCCGCGACTTTGGGCAGCTCGATTTTTACGCCTTGGGTCAGCATCGGCGCGGTGACCATGAAGATCACCAGCAGCACCAGCATCACGTCGATGTAGGGCACCACGTTCATCTCGGCCTTGGGCCCGTGCTTGCGTTGCGGCCTGGTCAACATCGGTTTGCTCCTTGTTCAGGCGGCCACGGCCAGGTTGATCGGCGTACCGCGCAAGGTGCGGTGCAGGCGCACTTGCAGTTCGTTGCCGAAGGCGTAGTAACGAGTCAATAGTGTCTGGCCACGTGCCGCGAAGCGGTTATAGGCGATCACCGCCGGGATCGCCGCGAACAAGCCGATGGCAGTGGCGATCAGTGCCTCGGCAATGCCCGGTGCTACCGTCGACAACGTCGCCTGCTGCACCTGGGACAAACCGATAAAGGAATTCATGATGCCCCACACGGTGCCGAACAAGCCGATGTAGGGGCTGACCGAACCCACGGTCGCCAGGAACTGCAGGCCCTTTTCCAGCTCGATTTCCTGCTCGGTGATCGCCACCTGCAAGGCGCGCTCGACCCCTTCCAGCACGGCCGGATCGTGGCCCTGCAGGTGCTGGTATTCCTGCACTCCCGCGATAAAGATCGGCGCAATGCCGCCCTCGCCCGCCTGCAGGGTGTCGCGGTACAGCGGCTGCAAGTCCGCAGCGCCACGAAAGCGCAGCACAAAGCCCTTCAACTGGCGCTCCAGGCGGCGCAACACACTGGCGCGCTGGATGATCAGGTACCAACTGAGCAAGGACGCCAGCAGCAGCGTGACCATCACGGCCTTGACCAACAGGCTGGCGTCACTGATCAAACCCCAGATCGTCATATGTTCCATCGTCGCGTGCATGGTTAAGCTCCTATTCGATTAAAAAGTGATGACCGGGTGATGACGCCTACGGCAATTTCAATGCGCGGGTCACCTCGGCCCACGGCACGAACTTGAAGTTCTGGGTCTGCTCGGGCATGCGCTTGCGGCCGTCCTGCACCACCAACATGCCCTTGCTCCAGGGCCCGCCGAGGTTCATGGCCGTCACTTCCAGACCGTCGGTTTCCGAAGCGCCATCGATCCCCGCTGCCGCGTTCAGGCCGACACGAAAGGCGCCGTGGGTGGTGAACGGCGGCTCGGCATCCAACACCAGGTAGCTGTCATTGCCCTGGCTGGAGATCACCAGGTAGTCGCGTTCCTTGCTCTGGTACAACGCCAAACCCTCGACATCCGCATGCAACTGCGGGCCGACCTTGATCACGCTGGTGAGCGTGGCCGGTTGGTCGGCACGGGCATCCACTGCCCAGACGCCGACATCTTCTTCACCGATGAACAAGCGCTGACGCTGGTCATCGGCCACGCAGCCCTCGGGTTGGCTGTCGACTTTGAACTGGCGCACCAGTTCGCCCTGCACCCGGCCGTCCGGCGCACTCAGGCGGTATTGCAGGAAGGTGCCGTCCTTGCCATTGGCGATCGCGTAGATCTCGCCGCTGGCGGGCTGGAACAGGCAAATGCCGTAGATCTCCTTGAGCGGCGTCGGTACTTCACCCGCTTCACGCAACTCGCCGCTCTGGCGGTCGATGCTGAACAGGCTAAGGCTGTTGTGATCGCGATTGCTCGCCACGGCGAGGTCGACTGTTTGCGCGCCGAGCTTGAAGTTGGCGCGCACGTCAACGTTATTCAAGCGACCGACCGCCAGCTCCTGCAGCAGCTTGCCGTCGAGGTCATAGGCCAGCAGGCCTTGCTTTTTGTTAGTGCCGAGCACGCGGCTTTTGGCGGGTTGTTCGGGGTGAATCCAGATTGCCGGGTCATCCGCCGCATCCCCCTGGCGACCGACCGGGTCGGTCTGGCGCAGCGCAGCGACTTCCGGCAGCACGGGCTCGACCGGCACAGGCTTGGCCTTCCACTCGAGTGCGCCCTGATAGAACTTGCCGGTGTCATCGTCACGTACCAGCAGTTGCTGGCCGTTGATGCTCAGTTGCTCCGGTTCCTTGAGCCCCGGCAGCGTCAGGCTGGCGTGTTCGACCCAACGCACACCGTTCTGTTGGAACAGATGCAATTGGGCGGTCTTCGGATCAAGTGCGACCACCCCGCCCGGCACCAGCGCCATGGCGCCAGCCTCGCGCTTGGGGTTGTCGAAAAGCGCCACCGGGATGCGTTTCACATCCGCCTCAGGGTGTGCCGGGTAAGCCCACCAGCCGACGTTTTCTTCATTGACCAGCAACTGCTGGGTCGCGTCATCCACCTGGCAGAACTGCGCCGACGGCGGCAGCGGCAAACCGCGCACGCGCTGAGGGTTGCTTAACAGCGTCGTACCATTGCCCACCAGCCATTGTTCGCCTTTGCCCTCTTCCCCCACCAGGAACACAAACAGGTTGGCGGCTGCGTCGCGGAACAGGCACAGGCCATTGACCGGGTAATCGCGGGCGGGCAGGTACAGCGGTTTGCCAAAGGTTTTGGTCGCGGCATCAAGGCTCACCAACAGCGCCTGCTGGCGGTCGTTGTCGAGGCTGGCAACCAGCACCTGGGTGCCAGCGGCGCGGGTGTCGAGGCTGCTGAAGTTGCCTTTGAAGCTGGCCAACTCGGCACCTTGGTTATCGAGCAATTGCAGGCCGTCACGGGTGCTGGCGGCCAGGCGCTGGGTGGCATTGGGCAGGAAGGTCACGGCTTCGGCCTTCAGGCTCGGTGCCCAAGGGGTCAGCGCCAGGTCGGCGGCCATGACCGGCGAGCAAGCGGCCAACGCGATCATCAGGTAGAGCTTGGAAATTCTCATGAACAATCAAAATCCTTGTCTTGTAGGAGCGAGCTTGCTCGCGAAGAACGGCAACGATGACGCGGGCTATCTGGATGCACGCGGTGCCCTGGCGTTTTTCGCGAGCAAGCTCGCTCCTACAGTGGAAACGTGGGGGGTTAGAAATGGGTGAAGGTCAGGCCCAGCTTGTAGGTCGGGCCGTATTCCTCGTACTGGCCGTTGTAGCTGCGGTGGCCGGTGTAGACGAAGTACGACTCATCGGTGAGGTTCTGGGCCTCGAAGCTGACTTGCAGGTTCTTGGTCAGCGAATAGCGCGCGCTGAAATCGACGAAGGTCTGGGCGTCGACGTGCAGGTCGTGGGCCTTGTCGTTGATCGAGGCCAGCTCAAAGAGGTAGGCCGACTTGTAGTTGGCCGACAGGCGCAGGCTGAGCTTGTCGTTTTCCCAACCGAGCATCAGGTTGCCGACGGTGTCCGACTGATTGGGCAGGCTGATGTTGCGCTTGCGATTCGCGCCGCTGGCGCTGTCGAAGCCTTCGATGTCAGCACTGGAACGGCTGAATGTGGTGTTGGCACCCACCAGCAAACCGTTCCACGGTGCCGGCAGCCAATCGAATTTCTGTGAGTAGGCCAGTTCCAGGCCGTATAGCTTGGCGCTGTCGCCGTTGGCGTAGGTATGCGCCTCGGAAAAGTTGGTCCAGGCCCCAGTGCCCGCCAGGTCAGTGTTGTAGACGAAGTTCTTGATGTCCTTGTAGAACACAAATGCGGAGACCGTACCGGCACGGCCCATGAAATGCTCGATGCCCAGGTCCAGGTTGCTCGACTCCAAGGGTTTGAGGTCCGGGTTGCCGAAGGTGGCTTCGTCATCGTCGATCACGAACCCCGGCGCCAATTGGCCAAAGGTCGGACGCACCACGGATTTGGTCCAGGCCGCGCGCACCTGGGTGTTCTTGTCGATCTGGTAGCGCGCATGCAGGCCGGGCAGCCAATGATGGTAGCGGCGCTTGGTTTCGGTGGGTGTGAACACCCCGTCCGTGGCGCCGGTACCCTTGGCTTCGAATTCGGTGCCCTCGTAGCGCAGGCCGGCGATAAAGCGCCAGTCGTCGATGTCGATGGTGTTCATCAGGTAACCGGCGTTGATGTCTTCACGGATGGTGAAGTCGTTGACCCGGGATTCGGTCTCGTCATAGAAGTCCGCGGCGTTGAGGCCTCCGATCAACTGCTTGATGCTGCTGGGGCTGATGCCCGGCCCGTAGTTGCCCAGGCGGTAGTCGACATTGCCTTTCTGGAATTGGCTGAGGTTGAGCTGGTCGTCGGTAAAGCCGAGGGTGTCGAAGTCTTTGTAGACCCAGGCCTCCAGATCGTTGTCCTTGTTGCGACGGCTGACTTTGCCGCCGAACTTCACCTGGGACGCATAACCGCTCAGGTCATAGTCACGGGCCAGGTCCAGGCGCAGGTTTTTCTCGGTGTCCTTGGTGTTCTGTTTTTCCCAGTCGACCTTGTCGAGGGTGAAGTTGCGCGCGTCGTAGAAGCCGCTGCCAATGATCGGGCGTGGCTTGTCCTTGTCGTAGAAGCCGCTGTTGGCAAAATCGCCGCCGTCAAATGTGGCACCGGCGATGTGCGCCGGGCTGTCTTCGCTGGATTGGCTGTAGCCGGCCTGGCCGCTCAGGGTCCACAGGCCGAGCATGCGCTCGCCGCCGAATACGTAGGACTGGATTTCCTGGGTTTCTTCGCGGTTCTTCAGCTTGCGCTTGGCCTCGGCATCGCCCAGCTCGCCGGGCGCTTGGGGGTCGGCAAATTCGAGGCTGGTGGAGTTGCGGGTCTCGGTGTCTTTGTAGCGGCTGTAGAGGGTGCGCAGGTAGTAGCTGCTGAGGTCATCGGGCTTGTAGTCGAAGTTGAGGCCGCCACCGGCACGTTCTCGGCTGATGTCGTAGTCGCGCTGCTCGAATTCATTGAGTTTGGCGCCGTTGGTGAAGTCCCAGGCGCCGCCTGTTTCGACGTTGTCCGAGCCGAAGTCGCGCTTCTGCCAGCTGAGTGCAGCGGCCACGCCGAAGTTGTCGATGCCGTCGCCGAGGCTGAAACGGTTACTGGCGGCACCGGAGAATTTCGGGCTGGTCTGGTGGGTGTTTTTGTCGTAGCTGGCCTCGGTGCTGCCGGTGTAGAACAGCCCCTTGTGGTCGAAGGCCGACAGGCTCTGCACATCAACGGTGCCGCCGAGGGAGTTGGCGTCCATGTCCGGCGTGAGGGTCTTGATCACCGACAGCGACTGCACCAGCTCCGAAGGCAGTACATCGAGGGCCACGGCGCGGCGTGCGCTTTCCGGGGCCGGCACCAGGGTGCCGTTGATGGTCACGCTGTTAAGGTCCGGGCCAAGGCCACGCACGCTGACAAAGCGCCCTTCGCCCTGGTCGCGCTCCACACTGATGCCTGGCAGGCGCTGCGCCGCCTCAGCGACGTTTTCATCCGGCAACTGGGCCACGCCGTCGGCATGCACCACGCTCTTGATGCTGTCGGCGCTGCGTTGCTCCTTGAGCGCCTGATCAATGGCTGCCGCCTGGCCGACCACCTCGACGTGCTCGGTGTTGGCCACTTCGGCCGCCGAAAGCCGCTCACTGGCCATTGCCAGGGCCAAGGCAGTAAGCGTGAAGCCGACGAGCCCGGTGCGCTTGTACATGCAATCCTCCCCAAGAATCCGTTGGCGCCAGGCAAGAGGCCCGGCAACTGGGAGGGCACGCTAGGGGTGGGGGATGACGGTTCTGTGACAGGGGTTGGCGCAAAGCCACGTAAACCGCGGTTTTTAGCTTGTTCCAGCAAGCAAATGAGCTGAAATGACCTCGATCAAAATGTGGGAGCGGGCTTGCTCGCGAATGCGGTATTGCAGCTAGCACATGTGTGGCTGATCCACCGTATTCGCGAGCAAGCCCGCTCCCACATTTGTTTTGTGTTTGGCAGGAGATTGTGTGTATGGCATGAGCTGATTCGACCCCTCCCCACCGTCACGCAACCGTCACATCCATCTGCTGTGCTGGCGCCCATCGCTTTTTTGCCCAAGGACTCGCGGCCATGTTTTCCGTGCTCAAACCCCACCGCTGGAAACTCTCCCTGTTGCTGATCGCCGCCAACCTCGGGCTGATCCTGCACCTGGCCTGTGGCGAGTTGAAGAGCGTCAGCGAATGGGTGTGGCTGGACATCTTCGGCGAAGGCGGCTCCGCGCTGTTGGCGCTGGTCTGGCTGGGCCTGGTGCTGAAAAGCCGCCCCGCCGGGCGCGTCACCAACTACCTGGCGCTAGGCCTGTCGTGCATTTTCTTCTCCTGGTGGATCGACAGCCTCGATGAGTTCATCCGCCTGCCCGACAGCATTACCTGGGATCACTGGCTGGAGTCCGGGCCGATGCCGGTGGGCATGATCCTGCTGACCATCGGCATCTACCACTGGCACCGCGAGCAACTGGCGATCAGCGCGCAGATGGAAAAGCGCGAGCGGCTGTTCCGCGAGCATCGGCTGTTCGACAAACTCACGCCGCTGGCCGGTGCCGACTACCTCAAGCGCCAGTTGGCCGACAGCCTGCAAGACAGCCACGCGCAGCAACAACCGCTGTCGCTGCTGGCCCTGGACCTGGACAACTTCGCCGCCATCAACCAGGCCTACGGGCATGCCGAAGGCGATGCGGTGTTGCAGGCGCTCAGCCATTTGTTATTGCTCAACCTGCGCCGTCAGGACCTGCTGTGCCGCCTGGCCGGTGACCGGTTTGTGGTGCTGCTGCCCAATACCGGCGAGCGCCAGGCCAAGGAGCTGGCGCTGGAGTTGCAGCAGGCCGTGCGCGGCCTGGCCCACAAGACCCGGCTGCACGGTGAGCGCCTGCAACTGGCGGCGACCACCGCCGTGGTCATGGCCCTGAACGAGCCGCCCCATGACTTGCTCAAGCGCCTCAACCTGGCCCTGGCCAGGGCCAAGCAACCCCTGGCGAAAAGTGCCTGAAATGGCCGTTAAAACCAGCTGGTACGAGGCCGACAGCCGCTTCATCCCCGGGCACTATCAACCGGCCACGTTGATCGACCTGGCCCTGTCCCGGGACATCGACAGCCACCGCCTGCTGCGCGGCACCGGCTTGTTCCACGAAGACATCCTGGCCGGCACGGCGCGGCTGAGCCCGCAGCAGTTCCTGGGTTTGATCGGCAACAGCCGCAAACTGCTCGACGCAGACGACAGCAGTTTTCTGTTTGGCCAACGCCTGTTGCCCGGTTATTACGGCGCCGCCAGTCATGCGCTGGGCCATGCACAGAACCTGCACCAGGCCCTGGATATCCTGATCCAGCAACAGGTGTTGCTTAGCCCGCTGGTCACCCTGCAACTGGAGCTGGATGAGCACCACGCCTATCTGTATTGGCTGGACAGTTGCGGCGCCGGCGAACACTGGCGCTTCTTGCTTGAAGCCAACATGACCTCACTGGTTGCCATGAGCCAATGGCTCAGCGGCGAACGCCTGCCGTGGACGGCCAGCTTCAGCCATGCCGAGCCGCGCTATGTCGAGCAATATTGGGTGCACCTGGGGGAAGACACGCGTTTCGAGCGGCCGCTGGACATGCTGAGCATCCCGCGCGAGCACCTCACCCGCGCCTGGCCGGGCGCCTCGGCCACCGCCGGCCAGGTAGCGCGCCAACAAGCCCGTGAGCAGATCGAACAGCTGGGTTTCACCGGCAGTTTTCTGGATTGTCTCTACGACTACCTGCGCGAGCAGGTGCGCCAGCCGCCAAGCCTGGAACAAGCCGCGCAGGCCTTCGCCATGAGCCCGGCGACCCTCAAGCGCAAGCTGCACAAACACGATACCGGCTTTCAGCAACAGGTCGACCGTGTGCGCAAGCAAGTGGCGCTGCACCTGTATCAGGTCAAGGGCTACAGCAATGACGAAGTGGCGGCGTACTTGAACTTCAACGACGCAGCGAACTTTCGCCGTTCATTCAAGCGCTGGACCGGCAGCACGCCCAACCTGATCCGCCAACTGTTCAACAGCCGCTAGCCAGGCGCTCGCGCAGAAACTCCACCAGCGCCTGCACCGGCCGCGAGCTTTGCCGGTGTTGCGGGTACACCGCCGACAGGGTCAACGCCTCGGGCGCGAACTCGTCCAAGAGAGTAACCAGGCGGCCGTCCTTCAACGCATCGCCGACGATAAAGGTCGGCAGGTAGGTCACACCCAAGCCGGCGATGGCGGTGTCGCGCAGCAAGTCGCCGTTGTTCACGCGCATACGCCCGCTCACGTTCAGCGCCTGTAGCTTGCCTTTGAAACGCCATTGCACTTGGCGGCCATGGCCGTAGGGCAGGCAGTCGTGGTCAGCAAGGTCTTCGGGTTTTTGCGGTGTGCCGCGCAGGGCCAGGTAGTCGGGGCTGGCGCAGTACACCCGGGGGATGCTGGCGATACGGCGCGCAATCAAGGTGGAATCCTCCAGGGTGCCGATGCGCAGCACCAGGTCGTAGCCTTCGCCGATCAGGTCCACGGGGCGGTCGCTCAAATCAACCTCCACCGACACTTGGGGATAGCGCTGCAGGAACAGCGGCAACAGGCAGCCCAGGTGCGCCATGGCAAACGACAACGGCGCGCTGAGGCGGATGGTGCCGCGCGGTTCGCTGTTCTGCCCGGCGATGCCCTGCTCCACTTGCTCGACTTCACCGAGCAGGCGCAAGGCGGATTCGTAGTAACTCTGGCCGAGTGGCGTGACATCCAGACGGCGCGTGGAACGGTTGAGCAGGCGCACGCCGAGGCGGTCTTCCAGCTGGATCAGGCGGCGGCTGACGAACTGCTTGGACAGGCCCAGTTGCTCGGCGGCTGCGGTGAAACTGCCGGATTCCATGACCTGGCAGAACAGACGCATGTCTTCGAAGGGGTTCATTGTCGCTTCTCGGTGGACATTTGGCTGGTTTATAGCCTGTCTATTGCCACACCACAAACCAAAAGGTGGGAGCGGACTTGCTGTGGTGAGCGGGCTTGCCCCGCGCCGGGCTGCGTAGCGGCCCCAAAGTCAGCTACGCGTAAACTTGCGTCGCCAATCTGGGAGCGCTTCGCACTCCAGCGCGGGGCAAGCCCGCTCACCACACAAGCCCGGCTCCCACAGGGGTATTGGGGGGTGCTTGGGGACAGCTTACTTGGTGGTAAACGCCGAGTAGCTGTTCATCAGGTTGCGGTAGTTGGGAATGCGCGGCGACAGCAGGTTGGCCAGGCCTTCCATGTCGTTGCGCCAATCGCGCTGCAATTCGCAGGCAACCGCGAACCAGTTCACCAGTTGCGCACCGGCGGCGGTCATGCGCGCCCAGGCCGCCTGTTGCACAGTTTCGTTGAAGGTGCCCGACGCATCAGTGACCACGAACACCTCAAAGCCTTCCTCCAGGGCGCACAAGGTCGGGAACGCGACGCACACGTCCGTCACCACACCGGCAATGATGATCTGCTTGCGGCCAGTCGCCTTGACGGCCTTCACGAAATCTTCGTTGTCCCAGGCGTTGATCTGGCCAGGGCGGGCAATGTACGGCGCGTCCGGGAACAGTTCCTTAAGTTCGGGCACCAGTGGGCCGTTGGGACCGCTTTCGAAGCTGGTGGTGAGGATGGTCGGCAGGTTGAAGAACTTCGCCACATCGGCCAAGGCCAGGACGTTGTTCTTGAATTCGTTGGGCGAGAAATCCTGTACCAGGGAGATCAGGCCAGTCTGGTGGTCGACCAACAGTACAACAGCATCATCTTTGTTCAAACGAGGGCTAGCCATGGTTCAACTCCTTACGGGGGATGGGAAATCAGAAAGCAAAGCACGAACAGCCAAACGCACCCCAGAATCCCTGGAAGTCGCTGACAGGCACGCTGGAAAGCCGCGCCTTTTCATGGCTGTGGGAATGCACGCCGCACGGGCCGCTGCACTGGTGAACCTGAGCCTGCAACGGCGAACTCGGGCGCCAGTGACCCGGCACCTTGACCACCGGCGACCAGTCCGGCAGCACCGGCACGCGGGGCGGTGCGAAATTTTCGAAGTCACCGGCGCCGTAGACCACCTTGCCGCCGACCACGGTGAGTACCGATTCGATCCACTTGATGGCTTCTTCGTCGACACTGAAGAAGTCCGCCGACAGCGCCGCGACGTCCGCCAGTTGGCCAACCTTGATCTGGCCCTTCTTGCCTTGCTCGGACGAGAACCAGGCGCTGCCATGGGTGAACAGTTCCAGCGCCGTCAGGCGCGGCAGGCCTTCGGCGTGCAGCTCCAGGCCGCCAACGGTGCGACCGCTGACCATCCAGTACAGCGAGGTCCAAGGGTTGTAGCTCGACACCCGCGTAGCGTCAGTGCCCGCGCCGACCGGCACGCCTTCGGCGAGCATGCGCTTGATCGGTGGCGTGGCTTCGGCCGCCTTGGCGCCGTAACGCTCAACGAAGTACTCGCCCTGGAACGCCATGCGATCCTGGATCGCGATACCACCACCGAGCGCACGCACTCGTTCGATGTTTTTCGGCGTGATGGTTTCAGCGTGGTCGAAAAACCACGGCAGGCCGTTGAACGGAATGTCGCGATTGACCTTTTCGAACACGTCGAGCATGCGCGAGATGGATTCGTCATAGGTCGCGTGTAAACGGAACGGCCAGCGTTGCTCCACCAAGTGACGCACCACCGGTTCCAGCTCCTGCTCCATGGTCAACGGCAGGTCCGGGCGCGGCTCAAGGAAGTCTTCGAAGTCGGCCGCCGAAAACACCAGCATCTCGCCGGCGCCGTTGTGGCGCAGGTAGTCATCGCCCTGGTGCAGGGTGACGCTGCCAGTCCAGTTCTTGAAATCGCTGAGTTCTTCCTTGGGCTTCTGGGTGAACAGGTTGTAGGCGATGCGCACCGTCAACTGTTCGTCCTTGGCCAACTGCTCGATCACCGCGTAGTCATCGGGGTAGTTCTGGAAACCACCGCCGGCATCAATGGCGCTGGTGAGGCCTAGGCGATTGAGTTCACGCATGAACTGGCGGGTCGAGTTGACCTGGTATTCCAGCGGCAGTTTCGGGCCCTTGGCCAGGGTCGAATACAAGATCATCGCGTTGGGTCGCGCTACCAGCATACCGGTGGGGTTGCCGTTGCTGTCACGCACGATCTCGCCGCCCGGCGGGTTCGGCGTGTCCTTGGTGTAGCCGGCCACACGCAGGGCGGCGCGGTTGAGTAAGGCGCGGTCGTACAGGTGCAACACAAATACAGGCGTATCCGGTGCGGCCTGGTTGAGTTCTTCCAGGGTCGGCATGCGCTTTTCGGCGAACTGGAATTCGTTCCAGCCGCCGACCACGCGGACCCATTGCGGCGTCGGTGTGCGGTCGGCCTGGTCCTTGAGCATGCGCAAGGCATCGGCCAGTGACGGCACGCCTTCCCAGCGCAGTTCCAGGTTGTAGTTCAGACCGCCACGGATCAGGTGCAAGTGCGAGTCGTTGAGGCCGGGGATCACGGTGCGGCCCTTGAGGTCGATGACCTGGGTGCCATTGCCGCGCAGGGCCATGGCTTCACCGTCGGTGCCCACGGCGACGAAGCGCCCCTGGTGGATGGCGACGGCCGTGGCGCGGGGGTTTTCACGGTCCACGGTGTGGAACTGGCCATTGAACAGAATCAGGTCGGCGTTCATAGGGTTTCCTTTACGGAGGCTTCGAGCCAGGGAGCGAACAGGCGGGTGGCCGCCGGCATCAGCAGGTAGACCACCAGCAGGACGATGGTCAGGGTGACCAGGAAAGTGGCGACCACGTAGTTGGAGAGGAACGGATGCAGGCGCAGCACCGGGCCCCAGATGATCGGCACCAACAGGGTCAGCGGCAGGATCACGCAAAGGGTGACGACCGCCTGCTTCCAGCGCGGTGGCTTGGCGGCATTTGGGGTTTCGGGGTTGAACCAGAATTCGTTGACCGCGCCGATTTCGGTGTTGTCGCCGTCGGCGAGCATGGGGGTGGCTTCGGCGATCAGGGTTTTGCGCTCGGGGGATTCGAGCCAGGTTTCCAGGTCGTCGGTGGAGCGGTAGCGCAATACGCAGGTGAACAGGGCCAGGCTGCCTTGCTTGCCGCGCACCACGTCGACACCGAGATGGCCTGGGCGTGCGCCGGCGATGCGTACGATGCGGCGTAGCCAGGCTTCGTAGTCGGCTTCTCGGCCTGGTTTGATCAGGTGTTTGACCACCAGGGTGACGACTTCGTCGGGGGTTGGTTTTGTTGCTGGGTCCATGGCGTGGTCCTCTGCCTTGATGTTTCAGCGATGAGGGAGTTTGCGGGGGTTGGGGTGGGGAAAATTGGATGTACGTGCTGTTTGGGTTGGGTTGGGTTGGGTTGGGTACATATCCGTTATTTGGGTAACGGCCACCTATGGTTCCGCTCTTACAGCGGCTCACTTTTGGAAAGGCCCAAAAGTAAGCAAAAGGCCTTCGCCCCAACACTCGGCACCTCGCTTAGGCTCGGTGTGCCCGTAATCCGACAGTGATTTGGGGGGCCGCCGCCACGCGCCATCCATGGCGCGGGGCGGCTAAACCGGCATCCCTGCCGGTTTACCCCCCAAATCCCTGCCGAATTCCGGCCAGCGTGTTTGACGGGGCGCCTAAGATCAACATCAAAAGCAAGAGCACAGCGGCCTGACAGCCGGCTTGAGTGGTGTGAAGCAAAAGCAAAGGCAGTCCACTGTAGGAGCTGGCTTGCCGGCGATGGTCGTTAACGATGACGTGGGGTGTCTGGATGAACGCGGCGTTCTCACGTTTTTCGCCGGCAAGCCGGCTCCTACAGGGACCGCGTATCTACGATGCGAAGCGAGTCGCTCTTGATCTTGATCTTAGGCGCCCCGTCAAACACGCTGGCCGAACGCAGGCTTGAATCCGTGGGTAACCCGGCAGGACGCCGGGTTAGCCGCGCTGGGCCAAGGATGGCCCATCGCGGCGGCCCACGGATTCAAGCCGGAGTGAGGGCACACCGAGCCTAAGCGAGGTGCCGAGTGTTGGGGCAAGAGCCCTTTTGGTTACTTTTGGGGCTCTTTTCCAAAAGTGACCCGCCGTAAGGGCGGAACCAATACCAGCCGTTACCCAAACACCGGATATGTACTCATTCACGCCCCCCGAGCCATATGCTCCCCAATCCGTGCCCGTAACCACCGCTCCGCCGGATCATTGTCATGCACCCCACTCCACACCATCGACAACTGCGCCTCCTCAATCGCAAACGGCGGATCCTCCGCGCGTAACGACGTCCCCTCGGTCAACGCACACGCCGCATAATCCGGCACCGTCGCAATTATCTGCGTCCCCGCCAACAATGCCCGCAACCCACTGAACTGCGGCACCGCCAACACCACCCGCCGCGCCCGGCCGATCCGCGCCAAATCCAGATCGATATTGCCACTCAAGTCCCCCGAGAACGACACCATTGCATGAGGGCGTTCACAGTAATCATCCAGCGTAAGCGGCTCGACACCACCATCCCCACGCAAGACCTTGCACGGAATATCCCGCAGCTTCTTGCGCTTGGCATTCGCCGGCAATTCAGTGGTGTAGCTCACCCCCACCGAAATCTCGCCACTGGCCAGCAACGACGACATCAACAGGTAATTGGCCCGACGCACCACCACGATGATCCCCGGCGCCTCCTCGCGCAATTGACTGAGCAACGGCGGAAACAGGCCAAACTCAGCGTCATCAGAGAGGCCAATGCGAAACACCGCACAACTGGTGGAAGGGTCGAAATCCTTGGCACGGCTGACCGCTCCGGAGATGGTGTCCATGGCCGGTTGCAACTCCTTGAGTATCGCCACGGCACGTGGCGTGGGCTCCATGCCCCGCCCGTTGCGCAGCAGCAACGGGTCGTCGAACAGGTCGCGCAGACGCCCCAACGCCGCGCTCACCGCCGGTTGGCCCATGAAGAGTTTTTCGGCGACCCGGGTCAGGTTCTTCTCGAACATCAGTGCTTCGAAAATCACCAGCAGGTTCATGTCGACGCGGCGCAGGTCGTTGCGGTTCATGGGAAGCATCCAAACGGTTGGCAAGCGCACAGATAAGCATGCAAAACCCGACCGGCATTGCATGTCTGTGCTGTCTTTTTCACCTCGGCACCTGGCGAAATTAACAACGATTAACTCGTCAGCCGGACGGTCCGGCAACAAGATTGACCGCGTCTACACTGCATCCATCCACCGGGAACGCTCCCATCGACTGCGGATATTTGTCATGGCCCGACTCGATCAATATGCACCTCGTTTGTCCGCCACCGGAGGCCTGTGCCCTCGGCGCGAGCGCATCGCCAAGCAACTGATCCTGGCCAATCTGGGCGAGAGCCTGGCCATTGCCGACCTGGCCCAGGCCTGCGCGCTGTCGCGCAGCCATTTTTCCCGGGCGTTCAAGTGCACCACCGGGTTGTCACCGCAGGAGTGGATCCGCCAACAGCGCATCCAGCGCGCCAAGGAGCTGATCACCAGCTCGTCCCTGAGCCTGACGCAAATCAGCCTGGAATGCGGTTTTTGCGACCAGGCGCACTTCTGCCATATGTTCACCCGCAGCGAAGGCGTCAACCCGATGACCTGGCGAAATCACCACTTACGTCACAAGCTTCAAGTCATCGCAGCCTAGTGGTCGGTGCGTACCTGGAATATGCTGGCCGCTCCCCCCTTTCCGAGCACGGCCAGCCATGAGCGACCCCGGCGACCAGGCCGTACATTTCGGCCCCTATCGCATCCACCCGCGCCAACGCTTGGTGCTCGAGGCGGGTCGCCCTTTGCGCCTGGGACGGCGTGCGGTGGAGATCCTGCTGATCCTGCTGGAGCAGGCCGGCAATGTGGTGAGCAAACAGGAGTTGATCGCCCGCGTCTGGCCCAAAAGCGTGGTGGAAGACGGCAACCTGCGGGTGCATATGGCGGCGTTGCGCAAGGCTCTGGGCGATGGCCAGGCCGGGCAGCGCTATATCGTGACCGTGGCCCAGCGTGGCTACAGTTTTGTTGCGCCACTGAGCATCGAACCGATGACACCGCCTTCCGAAGGTGCCCCACAACGCCCCTGCCACAACCTGCCGTTGCGGCGTACCCGGATGATCGGCCGCCAGGCCTTGATCGACAGCCTGGTGCAGCAACTGCCGGAACAACGCTTTATCACCCTGACCGGCGCCGGCGGCATCGGCAAGACCACTGTCGCGCTGCGGGTGGCGGAATTGTTGATCGGGCATTACCGCGACGGCATCCGGCTGTTCGACCTGGCGCCGTTGAGCGCGCCATCGATGATCCTGCCCAACCTGGCTGCCCTGCTCGACGTCACTCATGCCGAGCACGAACACTTGGCGACCTTTGCGCGCAGCCTGCAGGAACGCCAGTTGCTGCTGGTGATCGACAACTGTGAGCACCTGCTCGACGACATCGCCCTGATCAGCGAAACCCTGCTGCGCCATGCGCCCAGGCTGCACATCCTGGCCACCAGTCGCGAGGCATTGCGCGCCGAAGGCGAATCCGTGCAGCGCCTGGAACCCCTGGCCTGCCCGCCCGTCACCGGCAATCGCGCCCAAGCGTTGGGCTACCCGGCCCTGCAATTGTTGATCGAGCGAGCCATGTCCCATCAGGACAGCTTCGAGCTGAGCGAGGCCGAGCTGCCGCTGGCGATTGATATCTGCCAGCGCCTGGACGGCATTCCGTTGGCGATCGAGTTGGTGGCGGCGCAGATCGAGCGCTTTGGCTTGCCAGGGCTATTGGTGCAGATGGAGGACAATTTCCGCCTGCTGACCCGTGGCCGGCGCAACGCCCTGCCTCGTCATCAAACCTTGCGCGCGACGCTGGACTGGAGCTTTGAGCTGCTGACCGCCTGCGAACAGATCTGCCTGCGTCGCCTGGCGGTGTTTCGCGGCGGTTTCAGCCTGGCCAGTGCGGCGGCGGTGATTGCCGGGGAACAGGTAGCACCCGCCGAAGTGCTGGGCTCAATCACTCAACTAGTCGCCAAATCCTTGCTTAACGTCGAGGCCGGCGATGATGAGATGGTGTATCGCCTGCTGGACATCACCCGTACCTATGCCCTGGAAAAGCTCAGCGTCGCCCAAGAGCTTGACGCCACCCGCGAACACCATGCAGAGCGGTGCCTGGCGCTGATGGAACAGGCGCGCGACGATTGGGATTCGGTCGCCACCCAACCCTGGATCGACCGTTACGCGCCGCTGCGCGAAGATATCCGCGCTGCCCTCGACTGGGGGCTCGCGCAGGCGGGCGAACACCTGCTGGCGATCCGCTTGACCGTCAGCGCAATGCCGCTGTGGCAAGAATTGTCGTTGCTCAGGGAACACCGTTTGTACGTGGACAAGGCGCTGGCGTTGATGGACCAGGCCGCATCGCCCTGCCCCCGCTTGTCGATGCAACTGCAACTGGCGCTGGGCAGCCTGTCCTATCACGCCATGGGCGGGGCCCCGCAGACCATTGCCGCGTTCGTCCGTGCGCGGCACCTGGCCGAAGCGCACGAGGACGTCGCGGGGCAACTGCGCGCGGTCTCCGGGCATATGGCGGTGAACCTGTGTGCAGGCCAGTATCGTCAGGCGCTGGCGCAAAGCGTGCAGTTTGATCGCCTCGACCCACGCACCGACCCGCAACTGGATATCAGCGCCCAGCGTCTGCGGGTGCTGGCCCAGCATTACAACGGCAACCAGGCACTCGCCCGGCACAATGCCGAGCAAGTGATCCAACGCATGGCGCACAGCGGCCACGTCAACCGATTTGCCCACGGCATCGGTGTGCAATACGACCAGAGCGTTGCCTCACTCACGGTGCTGGCGCGAATCCTGTGGTTGCAAGGCTTTCCCGAGCAAGCCTGGCGCACCGCCAACCAGGCGTTGGAACTGGCGCAGCAGATCAATCATGGTACCTCCATCTGCTACACCCTGGCGTTGGCAGGCGTGGTCATCGCCCGTTACAACGGTGACGAAGACACCGCCCAGACCCTGCAGGCACTGCTGTTGGAACATGCCCACAAGCATTCGGTGCAGTTGTTCAAGACGTGGGCAGGTCACTACGCGGGAATCCTTGGGCGCAAGGACCTGCAAGGCCTGGGGTTGATTGAGGATATCCTGGTCACGCTGGGTTCCCATGCACTGGACGAGCCTGGGTTCGAACGCGCCCGCGCGGGCGACGCGGGTTGGTGCACCCCGGAGATCCTGCGGATACACGCAGAAAGCACGACCGATGCCCGTGCGGCCGAAGCGCTGCTGCTGGAAGCTTTGGGCCTGGCTCACCAGCAAGGCGCGCTGGCCTGGGAGTTGCGCTGTGCGACGTCGTTGGCACGGCTGTGGCAGGCGCAAGGCCGCGTGCAGCCGGCCCGCGATCTGCTGAGTTCGGTCTACACGCGGTTCACGGAGGGCTTTGCCACCCAGGACCTAGTCCGCGTACGCGGCCTGCTCGACGAGTTGCAGGACAAACGGCCGGCCTGAAAACGGCCCCAGGTAATGCTGATAGCCCTGCTGCAAGCGCGCGACCTGCATCGGGTCGCGTAACTGCGCGAGTGCATAGCTGCGCACGCAGTTGAGCAGGCGGTAACGGGCATTGCCGGGGCCGGGTTCGAGGGTCAGCAACGAAGTGCTCACCAGACGCCCCAGCAGGTAGGCCAAGTCGGCATGTTCCAGCTCGGTACCAGCGACCAGTTCACTCAAGGCGGGCAAGGTGACCGCCATCTTGAACAACCCCAATTGCAGGAACAGCCAGCGCTCCGGCAGGCTCAGGCGCTGGTAGCTCCAGTCCAGGGCCGCGTTCAGGGATTGATGACGTTCCACCGCCGTGCGCCGGCCCCGGCTCAGCACTTGCACGCCTTTGCACAGCTGCTGCTGCAATCCACGCACGCCAAGGGCGTCCACTTGAGCGGCCGCCAGCTCCAGGGCCAGGGGAATGCCATCCAGGCGTCGACAGATGTCACGCAGCGGGGCCAAGTCTTGGGGGCGCAGCACAAAGCCTTGCTGAGCAGCACGTACTCGGGCGACGAACACTTGCACCGCCGGGTAAGCCATCGCTTCTTCGACACGGCTCAACGCCGATGGCGCAGGCACCGACAGCCGAGGCACGCGTTGCACCCATTCGCCGGAGACTTGCAGGGCTTCACGACTGCTGACCAGCACACTGACCTGAGGCGCCGCTTCGCGTAGCACGTGCACCAGGTGACGGCAGGCACCGAGTAGCAGGTCGGCACCGTCGAGCACCAGCAACAACTGGCGGGCCGCCAATTGCCGCCCCAGTTCAGCGGCATTGGCGCAGGGTTCAAGGTGCAGTACCGAAGCCAGGTGACGCAGCATGCTCATCGGCGCTTCCACCGTGGCCAAATCGACCCACCACACGCCGTCCCGGTAACGCGGCAACACCCGCTCAGCCAACGCCAGGGCCAGGCTGCTCTTGCCCACGCCGGCACACCCGGTGAGCGTCATCAGGCGTTGGCCGGACAGGCGTCTCACCAGCACGCCCAACAGCTCATCACAGCCCATCACCGGACTCAGGCGTGCGGCGAGGTTATGCAGGGGTAACGTGGCCGGCACAACCCCGTGCACGGGGGCGGCGAAACAGTAGCCACGCTGTGGGTCGTTGAGAATGAAACGCTGCCCATCAAGGGCGCGACGCAATGCAGCGATGTGCACCCGCAGGTTGTTTTCTTCCACCACGCTGTTCGGCCACACGCGCTCGATCAAGGTGGCCTTGCTGATGTACTGCCCAGGCGCTTCAAGCAGCACCGTGAGGATATCCAGCGCCCGCCCGCCCAGAGGCACCGGCCAGCCTGCCTTGCTGACCAGACGCTGTTGCCGGTGAAAGACATAGGCGCCGAAGCGCACCGTGCCATCAGCGTCAATCGCCTGAGGGTTGTTCATCTGTGCAAAAGCGCTGAAACACCCGGCCTTGGGCGTTCGCGCATCCTTTTCCGTGGGCTTGCCGCTATCTTGCCAGTTGGCGATGACAGGACAATGCTGGCACAGGGAGTGATACGGACATTCGGGTGCGCCAGACGGACATTCTGTCGTTAACTGAACTGCTGTCGGTATTGGGTCGGGTTGAGGCCCAGTTTTTCGCTGAACAGAAAGCGCATGTGCCGCACGCTGCCGAAGCCCGCGTGGAAAGCCACGGTCTTGAGCGGCAAGTCGGTGGTTTCCAGCAATTGCCGGGCGCGGTCGATGCGCGCGCCCTGCAGGAATGCCATGGGCGTCATCTGCACATCCTTGGCAAACAACCGCGCGAAGTGGCGCGCGCTCATGCCGGCCAGTTCGGACATGGACTCGATAGTGAACGGTTGATCAAGATGCTCCAGCACATGCTTCTGCACGCGGGTGATCGCCGTTTCCTGAGGCGCCACCGCCGCCGTCATCGGACTGAATTGGGCCTGGCCGCCCTGGCGTTTCATCACCACCAGCAACACCTTGGCCACTTCCACGGCGACATGCTTGCCGTGGTCCTGGGCCACTACCGACAGCGCCAGGTCGATACCGGCGGTGACGCCACCCGAGGTGATCAGGCGCCCGTCCTGCAAATAGATACGGTCGGTTTCCACAACAGCCTTGGGGAAAGCCTTGATCAGCCGCTCCGTGTAGTGCCAGTGAGTGGTCACACGATGGCCGTCCAACAACCCGGCATGCCCCAGCACAAAGGCGCCGGTGCAAATGGAGCCGAAGCAACGCGCCCGTGGCGCTGCCGCCCTGAGCCACGGCAGTAAGGCGGGATGGCATTCGTTGTAGGCACCAGGACCGCCGGGCACCAGCAGCAGGTCGTAGGCATCCTGGGCCTGGTCCAACAGCAAGTCGGTGTGTACTGCGACACCATTGGAGGCGCGCAACGCGCCGGGCTCCGTGCCGAGGGTAAGGATCTGATAGTGATCCGCCGCTGGCAGGTAGCGGTTGGCAATGGAAAACACTTCGAGCGGCCCGGCCATGTCGAGCAGGAGGAAGTCCGGAAATAGCGCCATGGCCACGGTTTTCATAGCGAGAAAAGTCCATCGAGAAGGAATGCGGCCGCCATTATTGCACGTTCAGAACTGTCAACTTGAAGGCGACAGTTATTCAGATTTCAGCTTCTTAATGAATCATTCATTAACCATTAACCTTCTTCTCAAGGTCGGAGCCCTGCATGCCGCAGCCCGCTCCCACTTGAGGACAAGACCATGCTGACCCTTCGCAAAGCTTCCGAACGCGGCGCCGCCAATCACGGTTGGTTGAAGTCGTTCCACACCTTCTCGTTCGCCAACTACTGGAACCCGAAAGAACAAGGCTTTTCCGACCTGCTGGTGATCAACGATGACCGCGTCGCGGCCGGCAAAGGTTTCGGCCAACACCCGCACCGCGACATGGAGATTTTCTCTTATGTGCTGGAAGGCGCGCTGGAACACAAAGACACCCTGGGCACCGGTTCGGTGATCCGCCCCGGCGATGTGCAACTGATGAGCGCCGGCAGCGGCGTGGCCCACAGCGAGTTCAACCACAGCCAGACCCGTGGCGTGCACTTCCTGCAGATCTGGATCGTGCCGAATGAAGCCGGCGCCGAACCGCGTTATCAACAGGAGCACTTCAGCGAGGCGCAGAAACGTGGGCGCTTGCAGTTGATCATCTCGCCGGACGGCAACGACGGTTCCCTCAGCGTGCGCCAGGACGCACGGGTGTATGCCGGGCTGTTCAGCGGCGACGAAGCCGCCACCCTGGTCCTGGCGCCGGATCGTCATGTGTACATCCATGTGGCCCGAGGCAGCGTTGAAGTCAACGGCCAGCGCTTGCAGGAAGGCGACGGCGCCCGCGTGCGGGATGAACGGCAGATCCGCCTGGGCCATGGTCAGGACGCCGAAGTGCTGGTGTTCGATCTGCGCCCGCAAGAGCTGCCGCAGATGCCATGACCAGGCGTGCGATGGCTCGTCGGAACGAGCCATCGCTGGCGTCGATAGTCACCATCAGCCCAATGAAGTTCTCTTAAAAAATGCAACGCGTAACATCAAACCCATACCAGCAACAACCCAAACTAAAACACTCGGAGCACACTCTCATGAAACGCCAAATCTTGCTTAGCCTCGCTTTCTCGGTACTCGCTGCAAATGCTTTTGCCCATCCTGTCGTCGCTGAAGGCGGTTCGGATCGCCTGATCGAAAGTCGCGTCGCAGAGGGTGGCTCGGACCGCCTGCAAGGTAACCGCGTTGCCGAAAATGGTTCGGACCGCCTGCTGGAACGCCGTGTTGCCGAAGGTGGCGCTGATCGCCTGCAAGAACGTGGCCTGGCTGAAGGCGGTGCTGATCGCCTGCAAGAACGTGGCCTGGCCGAAGGCGGTGCTGATCGCCTGCAAGAACGTGGCCTGGCTGAAGGCGGTGCTGATCGCCTGCAAGAACGTGGTCTGGCCGAAGGTGGTGCTGATCGCTTGCAAGAACGTGGTCTGGCCGAAGGTGGTGCTGATCGCCTGCAAGGCAACAACGTTTAACCCCGCGCTGCTGGCGGGAACCCCAAACCGGCCTGATCAGCCGGTTTTTTTTCGCCCTCGATGAAGTGCGGCTACGCCGATGAACCAAGCGGGGTAGGCAAACGCCGGCACATGAACGTATCTGGCTACCAACTTTCTCCCAGCCCCAGCAGGCCCAGAATCTGGCGTCGCAAGTCCACCAGATAAGGATCGTCCCGGTGTCGGGGGTACGGCCGGTCAATTGTCAGTTGCGCCAGGATGTTCGCCGGACGATCGCTGAACACCACCACCCGGTTGGCCAACAGCAAGGCTTCTTCCACATCGTGGGTCACCAGCAAGGCCGTATAGCCCTGGCGCTGCCACAAGTCGATCAGTTCCTTTTGCATGGTGATACGGGTCAGGGAGTCGAGTTTGCCCAACGGCTCGTCGAGGATCAGCAGGCGTGGTTGATTGACCAGTGCGCGGGCCAGCGCCACCCGTTGCGCCATGCCACCGGACAACTGCCGTGGATAAGCGCGAGCGAACTGACTGAGACCGACTTTTTCCAGGGCTTCGTCGACCTTGGCCGAATGAGTCTTGAGTAGCCCCTGCGCTTCCAGGCCGACGGCGACGTTGTCCCACACGCGGCGCCATGGGTAGAGCGTCGGGTCCTGGAACACCACCACGCGGCTCGGGTCCGGGCCGGTGATGGCTTCACCGTCCGCCAGCAAACGGCCGGAGTCCGCCGGTTCGAGGCCGGCCACCAAGCGCAGCAAGGTCGACTTGCCGCATCCCGAAGGCCCGAGCAAGGCCACGAATTCACCTGGCGCCACAACCAACGAAACCCGCTCCAATACCGGCAGATGCAGGCCGTCCAGGGCAAAGCCATGGCTCAGGTTTTCTATGCTCAGCGCCAAACCTTCCGACGCCGATACTGCGTGTGCCAGGGCTACCATTTCATCGATCCTTTCTGCCAGGCCAACAACCGGTCACGCACCAGGAACAACCCGGTGATCAACCCTGAACAAGCGAGCGCCATGATTAGCAAGGCGGCGTACATATTCGCGTAGGCGGCCCAGCCCTGGGCCCATTGCAGGTACCACCCGATACCGGATTTGACGCCCATCATCTCCGCCACCACCAGCGTCGAAAATGAGGCGCCCAGGCCCATGAAAAGGCCGACAAATACATGCGGCAACGCGGCGGGAATCGCCACCTTGAAAATCAGAAAAGCTTGCTTGGCGCCGAGGGTGCGGGCCACGTCGTAATAGGCTTTGTCCACACTCGCCACGCCGGACCAGGTAAGCACCGTGACCGGAAACCAGGTGGCCAGTGCGATCAAAAATACGCTGGCGCTCCAACTGCTCGGAAACAGAAAGAAGCACAGCGGCAACAACGCCGTCGACGGCACCGGACCGAGAATGCGCAACACCGGGTGCAACCAGTAGCCGATGCGCGTGGACCATCCGATCGCCACCCCCGCGATAAACCCGGTGGTCGCGCCCAGCGCCACGCCCGAACCCAGCAGCAACGCCGAGTGCAACAGGCTGTCGGCCAGGCGTGGGTAGTCTTCGATATACACGGCCAGCAAGGCCTGGGGCGGCGCAAAAAACGGCACCGGCAACAGCGCCAGTTTGGCGGTGAGTAGTTCCCAGATACCCAGCAGCACCGGCAAGGCGATCAGCCAGGGACCCGCGTTGCGCAGGCGCAGGCCCAACCTCGCTATCTTGCGCCCCAGCAGGCTCAATACGATGAACAGCGCCGCGATGCCCACGCACAGATTGGCCAGGCCTTGGGTCATCGGCCAGTTGCGCGTCGCGTTGGGCCAGTAGCTGATCAGCAGCGCGACGGCCAGCCAGGCCCCCACCACCGCCACGCCCTGCCACCAGACTTTGAACGCCAGGGACGGGTTCAGGGTTGCCGCATCAACTGAAGACATCGGCGGTGATCTCCTTGGCAAACTCCACCGGGTCGGTGCTCTTGCTGATCACTTCGACGGTTTTCAAGTCGGTGACGTAGGTGAGGATTTCCTGGGTCAGCGCCGCGCCCACCGCGTGATGGCCGTGGGTGTGGTCGTGGAGGATCGCCTGCACTTCTTCTACCGAAGTATTCAGCGCATGGGCCTGGAAGCCTTTGGCAACTTCTTCGGGGTGCTGCACGGAATAGTCGTGGGCTTCCAGAATCGCTTGGGTCAAGGCCGCGACCACGCGTTTGTCTTCGCGCACCAGTTTGCCGGTGACGCCGACCACCCAGCAGCTGAGGTTGGCGTACTCTTCCACCAGGTTGGTGGACAGTTCGCGGGCCACGCCGGATTTGATCAGGCGGTACATGAACGGGTCACTGCCACTCACCGCCTGCACTTCGCCACGCTCGAGGGCCGTGCCGAGCAGGTCGGCCGGGTACAGCCGCCATTCCACGTCGCGCACCGGGTCCACGCCGTGTTTCTTCAGCAGGATCGAGAAGAAATTGCGGTCCGGACTGGCCATGTCGGTCACGCCGATAGCCTTGCCCTTGAGGTCTTCGAGTTGGGTCACGCCGCCATTCACCGCACTGAGCAAACGCAGGCAGCCGCCGTGAGTGCCCGCAGTGAGTTTCACATCGAACCCTTGCTCCAGCGCCTTGAGCCAACGCAGCGCCATGCCCACGCCCGCGTCGGCTTTACCGGTGGCGATGGCCTCCAGCAGTACTTCGGTTGAGTTGCCGAAGTTGACCAGTTCCACGTCCAGATTGTGCTTGGTGAAAAAGCCTTGGCCGTGGGCGATCACCACTGGCGCCAGGCATACGGCGTTGAGGTTGACTGCCAGCTTCAGCTTGCGCGGAGCGTCGAGGCGGATGAATTCACCGGTGCCAGCAGGTTCCTGTGAAGTGTTATGGCCGGCGTGTTCATCGGCGGCGAAGCCCAGGCGTGGCAGCGACAGGCTGGCCAGCGTAATACCGGCCAGCCCCAGCAGGCGGCGGCGGGTTAAGTGATCGAAGTCAGCCATACACAATATTCCCTATAAATGAGTGTTCTGGACGGTGTGGCACCTGTAGGAGCCGGCTTGCCGGCGATAACATCGGGCCAGTCGACATCACGGCTGACTGATACACCGCTATCGCTGGCAAGCCAGCTCCTACAGGGACCGAGTTCAGGGGTTGAGATCGGCGAGGCCGAGGTGCTCACGCAACGTCGAGCCTTCATACGCCGTGCGAAACAACCCCTTGCGCTGCAAATGCGGAATCACGCTCTCGACAAACTCGGTGAACGAGCCCGGCAGATACCCCGGTGAAACCACGAACCCATCGCAACCGCCCTGCTCAAACAGCTCGGCCAACTGATCGGCCACCTGCGCGCCCGTCCCCACCAACTGCGGTACGCGCACGCTGCTGGCGAAGAGGCGCCCGATTTGTTCCAGGGTGGTTTGCGGGCCTTGCATCAACAGCTTTTCAGCGGCGGCCGGGTGGATCAGTGGCGACTGGGCGATCTCGGCCAGGGTCGCGGACAGCGGGAATGGCGACAGGTCCACATTCAGCTGCGACGCCAGGGTCACCAGCCCCAACTCAGGCCGAGCCAGGACGTTGTGCTGATCACGTTTGGCGCGAGCTTCAGCTTCGCTCGCGCCAATGAACGGCATCACCGCCGTCAGCACCTTGCAGCTGTCAGCCTCACGGCCTTGCTGCACCACCTGCGCACGCACGTCATCGCGAAACGCACGCATGGCCGCCAAATGCGGGTGAATGGTGAAAATCGCCTCGGCCCACCGCGCGCCAAAGCGCCGGCCCCGCCCGGACGAACCGGCCTGGATCAGCACCGGTCGCCCCTGGGGCGTGCGCGGAATATTCAACGGGCCTTCGACCCTGAACCACTCACCCTGATGTTGCACCGAACGGATCAACTCGGGGTCCGCCAGCACGCCGCTTTCTCGGTCCAGCTTCAGCGCGTCCTTGCCCCAGCTGTTCCAGAGCTTCAGCGCGACTTCGACAAACTCATCGGCGCGGTCATAGCGCAGATCGTGTTCCAAGTGCTTGTCCTTGCCGAACAGACGCCCTTCGCTGTCGTTCATCGAGGTGACGATATTCCAGGCTGCACGGCCCTTGGACAGGTGGTCGAGGGTGGCGAATTCACGGGCGATGTGCGCCGGTTCGTAATAGGTGGTGGAACGGGTCGCTCCGAGCCCAAGCTTGGTGGTCTTGCCGACCAGGTAAGAGAGAATCGGCAGCGGGTCCAACCGCGTAGCGTCCTGGGCACCGTAGCGCAAGGCGAACTCGCGGGAGCCGCCCATTTGATCGCCCACGGCCAGGCGATCGGCGAAGAACAGGAAGTCGAACAACCCCTCCTCCACCACCTTGGCCACCCGCGCGTAGTACTCGGGGTCAAGGTAATTGCCGACGGTCTCCGGAT
Source organism: Pseudomonas sp. TWR1-1-4 (assembly GCF_049897165.1). Taxonomy (NCBI): domain Bacteria; kingdom Pseudomonadati; phylum Pseudomonadota; class Gammaproteobacteria; order Pseudomonadales; family Pseudomonadaceae; genus Pseudomonas; species Pseudomonas sp. TWR1-1-4. Next base: position 232,999 of record NZ_JAFCVS010000001.1, read on the forward strand.
GACGCCACACGGCGTGGCTGTGCACCACCGGCCCACTCAACAGGAACGCGGATAAATGGATCTGGCGGTTTTTGGTCATGGAATATTTTCGCTTAAAAATTCCATTTAATTATATTAATCACGAACAACTATGAAAGAACCATATAGTTCTATGGTTATTACCGATGGGTTTGATCTCAAAAAAAGCGCCCTAAGCTAAGACCGAAAGAGTATTTAACGAATAGTTTTTAGAACTTTAAGCTCGACGCTACTCCGTTGAAGATCGAGCTCGCCATGTCCATACGTCGCCCCCTCGCCGCAGTACTCGGGTTGCTGGCCTTTTCCGTCGCGGCGAGCGCCGAAGCCCAGGAAACCGTGCGCATCGGTTACCAGAAGTCCTCGACCCTGATCACCCTGCTGAAAACCCAAGGCACCCTGGAAAAAGCCCTCAAGGCCGACCACATCGACGTGAGCTGGCATGAGTTTCCCAGCGGCCTGCCGCTGCTCGAAGCGCTCAACGTGGGCAACGTCGACATCAGCGCCGACGTGGCCGATACCGTGCCGATCTTCGCCCAGGCCGCCCAGGCCAAGCTCACTTACTTCGCCCAGGAAGCACCCTCGCCTTCAGCCCAGGCCATCGTGGTGCGCAAGGACTCACCGATCCAACAACTGGCGGACCTCAAGGGCAAGAAAATCGCCGTGACCAAGGCGGCGGGCACCCACTATTTGCTGATCGCCGCGCTGGCCAAGGCGGGCCTGGAATTTTCGGATATCACACCGGCTTATCTGACACCCGCCGATGGTCGCGCGGCGTTCGAGAACAACAAGGTCGACGCCTGGGTTACCTGGGAACCCTTCCTCACAAGCGTGCAACGTCAACTGCCCACGCGCACCCTGGCCGACGGCGCGGGGCTGGCCAGTTACAAGCGCTACTACCTGACGGGCACGCCTTACGCCAAGGCGCACCCTGAGGTGTTGAAGGTGGTGTATGAACAGCTGGAAAAGGCCGGCCAGTGGGTGAAAACCAACCCGCAGGACGCGGCCAGGATCCTCGGCCCGCTGTGGGGCAACCTGGATACGGCCACCGTTGAAGCCGCCAATGCACACCGCAGTTACCAGGTGCAGCCGGTGACGCTCGACCAACTGGGCGAGCAGCAGAAAATCGCCGATGCGTTCTTCAAGGCAGGACTACTGCCCAAGGCCGTGGATGCCAAGGATGTGCAGACCTGGAAGCCTTGACGGACTGAGCGGGCGAACCCGGTTAAGTGGTACAAAGGGCGACCCTGTACTCGCCCCAGGAAACCGTCTTTCATGACCGCCATCGCTCCACTCGTTCAACCGCGCACCCTGCAAATGGGCCTGCTTGACCTGACCGGTGCCCAGACCGTGTTCTGGGCCAACCCGCTCACCGAACAGGTCAGCGGCACCCGCGATCCCCAGGGCCGCCTGCATGTGGACGGCACCCTCAAGGTCAAGGGCCAGGCCGACGTGTTCGCCGCCGGTGACGTGGCCTACGCCGCCACCGACACCCTGGGCAACTCGATCTTGGCGCCTGGGGCGCCGTGTTCACCGAAGGCTGGGACCGCCAGCTGAAACTGGTCGGCCAGGAAGCCAAGGACCTCAAGCACCAGATCAACACCGTGTGGATCTACCCACCGACCGCTGATCGTGCGGTGGCGCTGGCGGCGGCAGACCCGTTGATTCCGGTGGCCTGATCCCCGTACGCCCTACACCGGCCAGCTCACTCCGTGCTGATCCGGTCATTCCCGAGCGCCCGCCGATAATTGTTAGGCGGGTGTTTTTTTTGCGCACTCACCCAACGAATACGCCGCCAAGGCCCCCATCACTCCGCCTACCATCGGCGCCAGCCAGAACAGCCAAAGCTGCGCCAGGTACTCGCCGCCGGCAAACAACGCAGGCCCGGTGCTGCGTGCAGGGTTCACCGAGGTATTGGTCACCGGAATCAACACAAGGTGAATCAAGGTCAGGGCCAGCCCAATCGCAATCGGCGCAAAGCCAGGCACCGCGCCTGGTGCGGTCACGCGCATGATGATGAACAAGAAAAAGAACGTGGCGATGAATTCCGCGAGCAACGCGGCCTTCATATCAAAGAGGCCAGGGCTTAGTGGGCCATAACCATTGGCGGCAAAACCTCCCACTGCGAAATCCGGCTGCCCGCTGGCAATCAGGTACAACGCTGCCGAAGCGCCAAGCGCTCCAGCCACCTGCGCCGCGATATACGGCAGCACATCACTCCCCGCCACACGACGCCCCGCCCATAAACCCAGGGTCACCGCCGGGTTGAAATGCCCACCCGAAATACTGCCTACCGCATAGGCCATGGTCAGCACCGTGAGCCCGAACGCCAGCGAAACGCCGACAAACCCAATGCCCAGTTCCGGGAAAGCCGCCGCCAGGATGGCGCTGCCACAGCCGCCGAAGGTCAACCAGAAAGTACCGATAAACTCGGCGGTCAAACGCTTTTGCACAATCGACTCCATTGCTGTTCAAGTGCCGTCACCACAGGCCGTGGGCGGTCTTGGGCGACGGTAGCAATGGGTATCAAATTGCTGTGTAAGACTTGTCCTGTTTTATCGGGTTACGACACCCTGCCCAAACCGGCGGATCGCCAGGCAGTAGCCAATCAACGCCAGCGCCGCCAGCAAACCGCCCGCCGCGCCGATCCAGGCAAAGCCGAACTGGCTACCCACCCAACTGCCCATCAGGGCGCCGCCGCCGATGCCGATGTTGTAGATGCCGGAAAACATCGCCATGGCCACGTCGGTCGCATCCGGCGCCAACACCAGCACCTTGGATTGCATCGCCAGGCCGAAGCCCATGATCGCCATACCCCAAAACACGCTCAGCACCACCAGGTAGGATTCTGCGCCACTTAACGGCAGCAGCAGCGCCAGGCACGCGGCGAGGATGAATACCGCGCCGACTACGAACAGGTGCGGATTGAAGCGGTGCACCAGGCTGAACAACAGCGAGCCGATGATGCCCGCGCCGCCGAACACCAGCAGGATCAGGGTCACCGCGCTGCCGCTCATGCCGGCCACGCCTTCGACGAAAGGCTCGATGTAGCTGTAGGCGGTGAATTGCGCGGTCACGGTCATGGCCGTGAGCACGTACAACGCCACCAGCGCCGGGCGCTTGAACAGCAGCGGCAGGCTGCGCAAGGAGCCGGAGTTCTGGCTCGGCAGCAGCGGCAAGGTGCGCGCCAGCCAGAACACCAGGGCGGCGGCGAACGCGCCGATCACCAGGAACGTGGTGCGCCAGCCCATGGCTTCGCCCAGCAGGCGGCCCAGTGGAATGCCCAGGACCATCGCCAGAGAAGTACCGGTAGCCAGCAGGCCGAGGGCTTGCACCTGCTTGCCTTCCGGCGCCAGGCGTACAGCAAGGGACGCGGTGATCGACCAGAACAAGGCGTGGGACAAGGCAATGCCAATGCGACTGAGCATCAGCAGGCCGAAGCTGTTAGCGACGCTGGAAAGGATGTGGCTGACGATAAACATGCAGAACAGCACGATCAGCAGCTTGCGCCGTTCGACGTTGCGGGTCAGCAGCATCACCGGCAGCGAGGTCAGGGACACGATCCAGGCGTAGATGGTGAGCATCAACCCGACGCTGGACACGGGCATGTCGAAGCTGGCGCCGATGGCGCTGAGCAGCCCGACGGGCACGAATTCGGTGGTATTGAACACAAAGGCGGCCAACGCGAGGGCGATGACCGGTTGCCAGTTGGCTTGGGGCGTTGCGGCTGAAATGCTCATTGAAGGGCGCGGTACTCGGACGATGATCAGACGGCCACCCAGGACAAGCGCCGCCGCCGAGCATTCTATAGGTTTCTGGCGCGGCTGTTGACGCCGATCCGGCTCAAAACCACCTCAGGGCGTCACGGCGCGGTCATGGTGACCACGTAGGCCCCCGATTGAATGGGCTTGCCGAGGGCGTCCACCAGCACATACCGCTGGTCGTAATAGCGCCCATCACTGCTTTGGGCGACCAACTTGACGTCTGCCTGCGCAGTGCCCAGCGCCGTCACCGTGCGCACGGGCTGCACCGCGAACTGGCTGCCACGCAAGGCCTGCGGGCAGCCCTTGAGTTCCAGCGTCGACCCGCTTGGTGCAGCTGCATGACAGCCGGGCTCGACGATACTGCCGTGAAACTGAATGACGCCTGAGGGCCCTGCCAGGCTAGCCCCCGCCCATACCGCAAGAACGCCGGTAACCAGTGACAAACGCTTAACGTTCATGTCGACGCTCCTTCTTGGGTAGTTAAGAAGGTAGTCGCCTGGGCCGGCGTTTACTTGAGCCTATTCGCCGAAGGTTGTGACAGGGATCATGGATCCACCTGGCCCATCAGTTCCGGAATGCTTTCCGGCCGCTTGGCATAACGCTGCGCCAGCCCCGCGCAGACCATCAACTGGATCTGGTGGAACAGCATCAGCGGCAGGATCAGCACCCCCATGGAGGCTCCGGCAAATAACACCTGGGCCATCGGCACGCCGGTTGCCAGGCTCTTTTTCGAACCGCAGAACAGAATGGTGATGCGGTCTTCCTGGTTGAAGCCGAAGGCTTTGCCCAGCACGGTCGAAGCCACCAGCACCAAGGCGAGCAGCACGCAGCACGCCACTACAAGACCGCCCAGTTCCCACAGCGGGATCTGGTGCCAGATGCCCTCGTTGACCGCTTCGCTGAACGCGCCGTACACCACCAGCAGGATCGAGCCCTGGTCGACAAACTTCAACCAGGATTTATTGCGGCCGACCCACTCACCGATCCAACGCCGGGCGATCTGCCCGGCGATGAATGGCAACAGCAATTGCACGCTGATCTTCAGGATCGCGTCGACGGTAGAACCGCCCTCGCCGTGCACGTTGAGCAACAGCGTCACCAACAACGGCGTGAGAAAGATCCCGAACAGGCTGGACGCCGCCGCACTGCAAATCGCCGCCGGGATATTGCCCCGAGCCAGGGACGTGAAGGCAATCGCCGATTGCACCGTGGCCGGCAAGGCGCAGAGGTACAGCATGCCCATGTACAGGTCTTTGCCGATCAACGGTGACAGCACCGGCTTGAGGGCCAGGCCCAGCAGCGGGAACAGCACAAAGGTCAGGCTGAACACCAACAGATGCAGGCGCCAGTGGCCGGCACCGGCAACAATCGCCTGACGCGACAGCTTGGCGCCGTGCAGGAAGAACAGCAGCGCAATCGCCAGGTTGGTGACCCAACCGAAGGCCACGGCGGTCTGGCCGCTGGCGGGCAGCAGGGAAGCGAGGATCACCGTGGCGATCAGCGTCAGGGTGAAGTTGTCGGGCAGAAATCGGGGGCGAGTCATAAGCAGGATCTTCCGGGAGTTGCCAAGAGCGTCGTCGCGACTCTAACGTAACGGCTTGTTACCGACTAACGCCAATGAGCCAGTAAATGCCGCCAAAAGGACATGACAAGACCGTCCGCCGCAGTGTGCCCGGGCTTTCCAGCCTGCCACGGCCGGTGTACGGACGCACCGAATCCTTGCCCAATCGTGCGCTGACCCGTCGCCACAGCCACCCGTGGGTGCAATTGTCCTACGCGATTTCCGGGGTTCTGGAGATCCAGACCAGCGTCGGCCGCTTCGTCGCGCCGCCTCAGCGGGCAGTGTGGATTCCGGCCGGCATGCCGCACCGCGTGTTCAGCTCGCCCCACACGGAAATGCGCAGTTTGTACCTGGATTGCAGCGTCACCACCTGGGCGGATGAGCGCTGTCATGTGCTGGAGGTGAGCAGTTTGTTACGGGAGTTGATCCGCAGCTTCAGCGAATTGCCGGTGGAATATGCTGAGGATGGACCGGATGGGCGTTTGGCCCAGGTGGTGCTGGACCAACTGGCGGCGGCGCCGCAAGTCGACTTGATGCTGCCGCTGCCACTGGACCCGCGTTTGCGCCAGATCTATCGCAGCCTCAACTCACACCCGGAGCAGCAGACGACCTTGGGCCAGTGGAGCCAGCAGCTGGGGGTGAGCGAGAAGACCCTCAGCCGCTTGTTCCTGAGCGACACCGGGCTGACCTTTCGGGCGTGGCGTCAGCGTTTGCGGTTACTGACCGCCCTGCCCGCCCTGGAGCAAGGCGAGCGGGTGACGGATGTGGCGCTGGGGTGTGGATACGAATCCACCTCGGCGTTTATCAATGCGTTTCGCCAGCAGTTCGAGGCGACGCCGGGTGAGTTCTTTCGCTAGGCAGAGGCCTTCGCCAGCATCGCCTGGAGCAACACATCCGCCCCCGCCGTCGACCATTCCTGAGAAATTTCTTCCGCCTCGTTATGGCTCAACCCATCCACGCAGGGCACAAAAATCATCGCCGTCGGCGCCACCTGGTTCAGGTAGCAGGCATCGTGCCCAGCACCGGAAATCATCGCCCGATGGCTGTAGCCCAATGCCTCAGCCGACGCCCGCACGACCTCGACACAGCCCGCGTCAAAGGCAATCGGCGCGTACTGGAAAATCTGCTTCACGCTGTGCTGCAAGCCAATCCCGTCGGCAATCTGCGCCACGGCATCGCGCAACTGCTGGTCCTGGCGCGCCAGCACCGCTTCGTCCGGGTGACGGAACTCCACACTGAAGAACACCCGCCCCGGCACCACGTTGCGCGAGTTAGGAAAGATATTCGCCATGCCCACCGTGGCCCGCCCTTCGGCGCCCTGCTCCAGGCCCAGCCCGTTGACGGCCTCGACCACACGGGCAAAACCGAGCAAGGCATCCAGGCGATGATCCATGGGCGTAGTGCCGGCGTGGGCACTGCGGCCGCTCAGTTCCACTTCGTACCAGCGCTGGCCCTGGGCGCCAGTGACCACGCCGATGGTAATGCCCTGTGCCTCCAGAATCGGGCCTTGTTCAATATGCAGTTCGAATGCGGCGTGGATCGCTTGGCCACCCACCGGCTCGGTGCCAGCGTAGCCGATTTGCTGCAGCGCCTGGCCAATGGTCACGCCGGCTTTGTCTTCCCGGGACAGCCCGTATTCCAGGTCAAACACCCCCGCATAGACGCCCGACGAAATCATCGCCGGCGCAAAACGTGAACCTTCTTCGTTGGTCCAGTTGACCACTTCGATGGGCCGGTCGGTTTCAATGCCCAGGTCGTTCAGGGTGCGCAGCACTTCCACCCCTGCAAGCACGCCGTAGATGCCATCGTACTTGCCGCCAAAGGGCTGGGAGTCGCCGTGGGAGCCGGTCATCACCGGGGCCAAATCATCGAAGCGCCCCGCACGACGGGCGAAGATATTGCCCATGGCGTCCACGCGAATGCTGCAACCGGCCGCCTCGCACCACTGCACGAACAGGTCGCGGCCACGGCGGTCTTCGTCGGTCAGCGCCAGGCGCGAGACGCCGCCTTTTTCGGTGGCGCCGATCTGCGCCATTTCCATCAGCGAAGCCCACAGGCGTTCGCCGTTCACACGCGCCAGCTTACTCATGAGGTTTGGCCCGATAGCGGAAGTCACAACGGTGATCGCCGCCCATGATGGTCTGGGTGCGGGTCAACTTGATGTCCGGGTTGTAGCCGACGATAAACAGCTCGTCACGGTTGCACGACAGCAGATGGCCGATCTCGCCCAGGCCCATCTCGTGGTACATCTCGGCGTAGCGGCAGCGCTTGACGTCGTAGTCATAGTGCTCTGCGTCGCTGGCGATGATCTCGACCTTCAGCGCGTCGTCCTTTTCCCACAGCACTTGCAGCTCGACGAAGCTCTTGAGGTCAGCGCCCTGCTCTTCCAGCGAAGCAAAATGCTTGCCGGCCTGGATCGCGGCATTGCCCACGGCTTCACCGATCACCGCAGCGGCAAAGTCCTTGCCCTGCTCGCGCTTGAGGATCTCGTAGATCGGCTTGATGATTTCGGCCTCGATGCGCCGCCGGGCGAGGATGCCCAGTTCACCTTCCAGTTTGCTCATTGTGTGCCTCCATCAGCTCCACAAAACCTATTAATTCCCCCCAAGCTCAAAGGGGGGCTCTCTCTGGTGAACGGGCTTGTTGTGGTGAGCGGGCTTGCCCCGCGCTGGGCTGCGTAGCAGCCCCATTGGGAACGCCGCGGTGTGTCAGACAACTCCTCAGCGCCTGGTTTGGGGCCGCTTCGCAGCCCAGCGCGGGGCAAGCCCGCTCACCACTCTAATCCTCCTCACCACACTAAAGTATGCTCACCCCAGATCAGCGGTTATTGACCGCCTGCCACGCTCACCGGCTGCCATTGATTGGCCTTGACCTGGTAAACGGTGAACGACGGTTTCTTCAAGTTGCCTTCGCCGTCAAAGGCGATGGTGCCGGTCACGCCCTCATAGCTAATGGCGCGCAGCACCGGCAGGTATTTCTGCGGGTCCACCGAATCGGCCTTTTCGATCGCTGCCACCAACACCCCCACACCGTCGTAGGCGAACGGCGCGTGCAGCTCGATGTTGGTTTTGTAGCGTTCCTTGTAAGCCTGCTCGAATGCCTTGCCGCCCGGCATCTGCGCAATCGCCAGGCCCGGCTCCAGGGCGATTACGCCCTCGCCTTCGTTCTGCGCCAATTGCAGGAAGGTCTGGCTGACGAAACCCCCGGCGCCCATCAATGGCGCCTTGATCCCCAACTGCTTGATGCGACGGGCCAACGGCGCGGCCTGGGCATCGACGCCGCCGAAGAAGATCAGGTCCGGGTTCTGGCTGCGGATATTGGTCAGCACGGCGCTGAAGTCGATAGTCTTGTCATCCACGTATTCGCGGGACACCACCTTGGCGCCTCCGGCTTCGATGGATTTGACGAACTGGTCCGCCAGGCCCTGGCCGAACGCGGTGCGGTCGTCGATCACGGCGATACGCTGGGCTTTCAGGGTTTTCAAGGCATAGTCGCCTGCTACCTGACCGCCATCGTCGTCATGGCCCATGATTCGGAAACTGGTGTCGAACCCTTGCTGGGTGTAAGCGTGACCGGTAGCCACCGGTGCGACCTGGGCGATGCCCGCGTCGTGGTAAACCCGTGCCGCCGGGATGCTGGTGCCGGTGTTCCAGTGGCCGACCACGCCCACCACGCCTTCATCCACCAGGCGCTGGGACACGGTGACGGCGGTGCGTGGGTCGGACTGGTCGTCTTCGGACACTAGCTTGAAGGTCACGGCTTCACCGTTGATTTTCGGGTGCTTGGCGTTGGCCTGGTCGATGGCCAGTTGCGCGCCGTTTTCCAGGTCCTTGCCGATCCGTGCCGAGGGGCCGGTGAGCGGACCGGCGAGGCCTATCAACACAGTCTGGTCGGCCTGGGCCACGGCGCTGGCCAGGCTGCTCAGGGCCAGGCCGATCAATGCGTTTTTTTTCAACGTGTTCATGGGTTATTCCTGCTAAGTGTCGGGCGGGTCGGAACACGCCGGGCGTCCGGTAGCGTCATGGTTTTATTCACCGAGGTAGGCACTGCGCACCTCGGGGTGTTCAAGCAAAGCCTGGGAGGGGCCGGTCAAGGTGATGCGCCCGGTGTCCATCACGTAGGCACGGTCGGTGACTTGCAGCGCCAGCCGTGCGTTCTGTTCCACCAGCAACAGGGTCATGCCCTGGCGACAGACGTCGTCGATCACCTGGAAGATCTTCTCGACCATGATCGGCGCCAGGCCCATGGACGGCTCATCCAGGATCAACAAGCGCGGGCGTGACAACAGCGCACGGGCCAGGGCGAGCATCTGTTGCTCGCCACCAGACAACAGGCCGGCGGACTGATGCAGGCGTTCTTCCAGGCGCGGGAAGTGTTCGAACAACTGGCGCATTTCGCGCTGCACTTGCTCGTTATCGCGACGCAGAAAGGCGCCAGCCTGCAGGTTTTCCAGCACGCTCATGCGCGCGAAAATCCCGCGGCCTTCCGGGACCATGGCGATGCCCTGGCGCAGCAGTTTTTCCGGCGCCTGGCCGAGAATCGATCGCCCGGCAAAACGGATCTCACCCTTGGCCGCTGGGAGCAAACCAGTCAAGGCCTTGAGGCTGGAGGACTTGCCCGCGCCATTGGCGCCGATCAGCGTGACACGCTCGCCTTCAGCGATATGCAGGTCCAGGGATTTGACGGCCTCAATGGCGCCGTAGCGCACCTGCAAGCCCTTGACGTTCAACAAGGCTTCAGACATGCGCGCTGGCTCCCAGATAGGCCTGGATCACCGCCGGATGCTGACGCACTTCGGCTGGTGGGCCGACGGCGATGACCTGGCCGTAGTCGAGCACGCTGATGCGGTCGCATACGCCCATCACCAGCTTGACGTCGTGTTCGATCAGCAACAGCGTGTGGCCGTCATCGCGGATCTTTTCCAGCAGGCCGCGCAGTTGCACTTTCTCGCTGGCGTTCATGCCGGCCGCCGGTTCATCCAGGGCCAACAGGCGTGGCTCGGTGGCCAAGGCGCGGGCGATTTCCAGGCGGCGTTGATGGCCGTAGCTGAGGCTGTCGGCGCGGTAATTGGCAAAGCCGGCCAGGCCTACATACGCCAACAAACGATGGGCATGGGCGCGGGTTTGCGCCTCTTCTTCCTGCGCGCGGCGGTGGCGGCTCAAGGCCGCCCACAGGCCGTTGCGGGTGCGCACATGGCGCCCGACCATAACGTTTTCCAGGGCGCTCATCGCATTGAACAGGCGGATGTTCTGGAACGTGCGGGCAATGCCCGCCTCGGCCACCTGATGCACGCTGGTGGGCTGGTAGTCGCGGCCATCTAACTGGAAACGCCCGGAATCCGGGGTATACAAGCCGGTCATCACATTAAAGAACGTGGTCTTGCCCGCGCCGTTCGGGCCGATCAACCCATAAATCTCACCGGGCTGGATGCTCAGGCTCACATCGGTCAGCGCCGCGACGCCGCCGAAGTGCTTGTTGACGTGGTCTATCTGCAACAGCGGTGCGTTCATCGTGCCACTCCTTTGGGCCACAGCCCGGCCGGTCGATAGAGCATCGCCAGAATCAGCGCCAGGCCGTAAAACAACTGGCGGATGATTTCCGGGTCCACCAGCACCTGGCCGAACAGCGCCTGCTGCAGCGGGCCCATGCTGGCGCGCAAGGCTTCGGGCAAGGCCGCCAACAGCACGCAGCCGAGGATCACGCCAGGGATATGGCCCATGCCACCCAGCACCACCATGGCCAACACGGCGATGGACTCGTTGAGGGTGAAGGACTCCGGCGAAACAAAGCCCTGGAACGAAGCGAACAGCGCCCCGCTCACCCCGCCGAACGCGGCACCAATGGCAAACGCCAACAGCTTGAGACGCACGGTGTTCACGCCCATGGCCTGCGCCGCTTCTTCGTCTTCACGGATCGCCACCCAGGCGCGGCCGATGCGCGAGCGCTCCAGGCGGATGCAGGCAAACAGGATCAGCACCACCAGCGCGGTGAACAGGTAGTAGTAGAGATAGACCGACGGCAGGCGCAGACCGAATAGTTCCTGGGTGCGACCGAGGTTCACGCCCAGCAGGCTGACCGGATCGACTTGGGCAATGCCTTTGGGCCCGTTGGTGATATTTACCGGGCGATCGAGGTTGCGCAGCAGGATGCGGATGATTTCGCCAAAGCCCAGGGTGACGATGGCCAGGTAATCGCCGCGCAGGCGCAGGGTCGGTGCACCCAGCACTACGCCGCAACCGGCAGCAAGCAGCGCGCCCAACGGCAGGATCAGCCAGATCGAGGTGTGCATCCCTGCCGGCAACAGCGCGGCCAATGCCGGGAACTGTTGCAGCAGATGGGGTGACGAGAGCAACGCTGCCAGATAGGCACCCACCGCGTAAAACGCGATGAAGCCCATGTCCAGCAGCCCGGCGTAACCGACCACGATATTCAGGCCAAGGGCGAGCATGATGTACAGCAGGGCAAAGTCCAGGGTGCGCACCCAGGTGTTGCCGCCGGCATGCCCGACGATCCAAGGCGCCAATACCAGGGCCACGGCGAACAGCAGCAAGCCGAGACTCGCACGCTTGTTGGGAGACAGAGACTTGATCATGCGCGGGTCGCCAAACGTTCGCCCAACAACCCCGAAGGACGGAACACCAGCACCGCGATCAACACGATAAAGGCGAACACATCCTGGTAATTACTGCCGAACACGCCATTCGTGGCCGCGCCCAGGTAACCCGTGCCCAGGGCTTCGATCAGCCCCAGCAGCAGGCCACCAAGCATGGCGCCCTTGAGGTTGCCGATGCCGCCCAGCACTGCTGCGGTGAAGGCTTTGATGCCGGGCAGGAAGCCCATGTAGAAATGCGCGCTGCCGTAGTTGCTGGCCATCATGATCCCGGCGAGTGCTGCCAGGGCGCCGCCTATGGCAAAGGTGATGACGATAATCCGATTGGGGCTGATACCCATCAAACTGGCGACCTGGGGATTCTCCGCCACCGCACGCATGGCCCGGCCGAAGCGCGTGCGCTCCACCAGCACCAGCAGCGCGACCATCACCGAGAGCGCGATAGCGATAGTAGTCAGCGCCGTGACGTTGGTAATCGCTGGATGCGCCGAGGCACCGGCCAACACTTCAATCGGCGCCAGCGGCAGCAGTTGCGGGAACATCTGCGGGTTGCGGGTCCACACCAGCATGGCGATGGTTTGCAGCAGCAGCGACACGCCAATCCCGCTGATCAGGGGCGCCAGGCGCGGGGCATGGCGCAGGCGACGATAGGCGACGCGTTCGATCACCACCGCGAGTACCGCGCAAAACGCCATGGCAACCAAGGTTGCACAGAGCAGCACCAGCACCGGCGGCAGCGCAGGCCAAGCGGCCTGCACCAGGCGGATCACCGACAACCCCACCAACGCGCCGATCATCAGCACATCGCCGTGGGCAAAGTTGATGATGCGCAAAATGCCATAGACCATGGTGTAACCCAAGGCCACCAGCGCGTAGAGACTGCCCGTCATCAGACCGTTGAGCAGTTGTTGGATAAACCCATCCATCAGGACCAGAAACCTCAGTGCGTGCAAGGGCGGCACACTAAGCATCTATTCTGTTTTTATCAAATATCAGAAAGTCATATGCATATATCAAACGAATAACAGGCTATTTATGCCAGATATACGGCATTTATGGCTCTTTATTCAGGTTAAAAGTTAGTATTTAATTCAATACATGAATAAATCAGAACAGTTAGCCAACGACCCTCCCCTGCGTGCCGTGCGCACGTTCGAAGCTTTCGCGCGCCATGGCGGAGTGAATGCCGCCGCGCGCGAGCTGGACGTGTCCGCCTCGGCCATCAGCCATCAATTGCACTTGCTGGAAGATTTCCTGCAACAGCCGCTGACCTTGCGCCAGGGCCGTAACCTGGTGCTTACCGATGAAGGCCGTGAGTATTACCGCGCGATTCGTTCGGCCTTCGCCGTACTGCGCAGCGCCACCGAGCACGTGCGCGAAAAAAGCGCCACGCGCCAGGTGACCATCAGCCTGATCCCGCTGTTTGGCATCAACCTATTCATCCCGCGCCTGGCGGATTTTCTGAAGGACCACCCGGCGCTGGACATCAACGTGACCTACGCCAACCACCGCAGTTACCCCAGCGATGCAGCCGACCTGTCGATCCGCTTCGGCACCGGGCATTGGCCGGGTTATTACAGTGAGCCGCTGATCTCCGGCGCGGTGACGCCTTATTGCAGCCGCGATTTCCTGGCGCAGCACGGCCCTATCGACTCACCCGAGGCGCTGAGCCAACTGCCACTGCTGCACGACGAAGAGCGTGGCACTTGGGGCCAGTGGTTCGAAGCGGCCGATGTCGACACCACGGCACTGAATGGGTTGTTGCTGGAAGACGGCCAACTGGCGCTCACCGCCACCCTCACCGGCCTCGGCTGCGCCTTGCTGCGCGAGCCGCTGGTGGCACCACTGGTGGCCAGTGGCGAGCTGGTGAAGTTGTTTGAACTGGAGGTCAATGATGGCCGCCAGTACTACCTGTGCCGGCGGGCCAACAGTGAATTGTCGAGCGAGGGGAATGACTTGTATGACTGGATCAAGCGCAGTCTGATCGCCGTTTAACCCAACCTACTGTAGGAGCGAGCTTGCTCGCGAAGAACCCAAGAGCGCCGCGTCAAACCCGATGCGCTGCGTTATCGTTAACGACCTTCGCGAGCAAGCTCGCTCCTACAGAAAGCGATTTCAGCTGCCATTGCCGCCATGGGCTTCTTCAAAGAAGTAGTCCTTCCAACTGGCGGCCTTGTTTTTCAGCACGCCGAGTTCCTGCAATTTTTCGGCGTAGATGTAGGTACGCTGCGGCACGATGGTGAAATCGATTTCCGGGTCCTGGACAATCTTCTCTACCAGGTCCAACGGCAATTTCGACTGTTCTACGCGAATATAGGCCTTGGCCGCAGCCGGTTTGTCGGCCTTGATGATCTTTTCGGCCTCGGCCAGCGCGTCATAGAACGCCTTGTAGGTCTTGGGGTTTTCGTCGTGGAATTTCTGCGTGGTGTAGAGCACGTTGAACGTCGCCTGATCACCCAGGATGTCATAGGAACTGAGCACCTTGTGCACGTTGGGATTCAACAGTTCCTGGTACTGGAACGGCGGACTGGAAAAATGCGCATTGATCTCCGAACCACCGGCAATCAGCGCGGCAGTCGCATCAGGGTGGGCCAGGCTGATGGAGATGTCGTCGAACTTCTTGTAGTTGGCGTCGCCGAACTGCTTGGCGGTTTCGATCTGCAGGGTGCGCGACTGGAAGCCCACGCCAGCGGCGGGCACGGCGATGCGGTCTTTCTCGGTGAAGTCCTTGAGGGTTTTCACGTTGGGGTTGTTGGTCAACAGGTAGTTGGGCATCGAGCCGAGGGAGGCGATGGCCTTGACGTTCTGCTTGCCCTGCGTGCGGTCCCACAGGGTGAGCATCGGCGGCACCCCGGCCGAGACCACATCCAAGGCACCGGCCAACAGCGACTCATTCATCGCGGTGGCACCGGAAATGCTGTTCCACTCCACCTTGATGTCCAGGCCCTGTTCCTTGCCGTGCTTTTCGATCAGGTTCTGGTCACGCACCACATCGAGGATCAGGTAGCCGATGCCGAATTGCTGGGCGATGCTGATCTTGCCTTCGGCGTGGGCGCCGATACTGATCAAGGCTGTCGCAGCAGCCAGCAGGGTCAGGGAAGAACGCTTGAAAGTCATAGGAGTCTGCCGCGTTTTTAATAAGGTGATGGAGCCTAGCGGCGATTTTTAATACTGGAAAAGAATATCGGGATCTATTGTTATGCAAATAACCCACAAACAGGCGCTCGGCTGGTATTGTGCCGCGCTTTGAAAACCTGCCGCACACTGCGAGGAAATGGACGTTGAACACTGACGAAAAAATGACCGGGGACCTGTTCGAGGTGGATAAGCGCCTGTCACTCAAACCCGTGGTGGACTTCAACGCCTACCTGCGCAGCGCCTTCGGCGACGGCCCGTGCAGCTGCATCCGCTGCACCGCCAGCCAAGGTGATGAAACCGGCTACGAGTTCCAGCACACCTTCACCTTCGACGGCAAACCCACCCACCGCCGCTTCGCCACCACGGCGGGCAGCGATGTGTTGCAAGCGTTGAAGAAAGCCTGGTTGTCGTACACCAAGGCGGAGTTGCCATTGAGCGGTGTACTGGCGCTGGACACGGTGAAGGAGTTTGTCGAGCCGCAACTGCACAAACGCCTGGCACCGCTGTTTTTGGCCAGTGGGTTGGTCAAGGACGTAGAGGGCGTGTTGCAGGTTCAGCCGCAGGCGGCGTGATCTTAAAATCACCGCAAGCCAGCTCCCACATTTGATTTGTATTGTTTTGAAATTTGCATGCTTTCCGTGATGGAAAAACAAAACGGCACGTGAGTGCCGTTTTGCTCCACTCAACGCGTTTACTTGCGCGCCGCCTCCCACTGTTTGAGCAAGTCGCCATAAGCCACGGTCTCGCCTTTCGGCTTTTCGTTGGCCAGTTTCGGTTTCGGCGCGCCCGGCTGGTCGAACCAGTATTGCGCGTCACGCTCTGGGTTCATTTTCGGGCCGCACACCGGTTGCACCTTGGAGCGTTCCAGGCGCGTCATGATCGCGTCCTGTTCCTTGGCCAGGTTGTCCAGCGCCTGCTGCGGGGTTTTCTCGCCGCTGGCGGCCGCCGCGATGTTGCTCCACCACAGTTGTGCCAGGCGTGGATAGTCGGGCACGTTGGTGCCGGTCGGCGACCATTCGGTACGGGCCGGGCTGCGATAGAACTCCACCAGGCCACCCAGTTTCGGCGCCATGTCGGTCATGGCCTGGGAGTTGATGTCGGACTCACGGATCGGCGTCAGGCCGACGATGGTCTTCTTCAGCGAGACGGTTTTCGAGGTCACGAACTGCGCGTAGAGCCAGGCCGCGAGTTTCTGCTTCTCAGGCGTCGACTTGAGGAAGGTCCAGGAACCTACGTCCTGATAGCCCTTCTTCATGCCCTTTTCCCAGTACGGTCCTACCGGCGACGGCGCCATGCGCCACTTCGGCGTGCCGTCGGCATTCACCACCGGCAAACCCGGTTTGACCATGTCGGCGGTAAACGCGGTGTACCAGAAAATCTGCTGGGCGATGTTGCCTTGGGACGGCACCGGGCCGGATTCGGAGAAGGTCATGCCCGCCGCCTCCGGTGGCGCGTAGGCTTTCATCCAGTCCACGTATTTCTGGGTGGCGTACACGGCGGCAGGGCCGTTGGTGTCGCCGCCACGGGTGACGCTGGAGCCGACCGGGTGGCAGTCCTCCACGCGAATGCCCCACTCGTCCACCGGCAAGCCGTTCGGCAGGCCCTTGTCGCCACCACCGGCCATGGAGAACCAGGCATCGGTGAAGCGCCAGCCCAGGGACGGGTCTTTCTTGCCGTAGTCCATGTGCCCGTACACGCGCTTGCCGTCGATTTCCTTGACGTCTTCGCTAAAGAACTTGGCGATGTCTTCATACGCCGACCAGTTCACCGGCACGCCGAGTTCATAACCGTACTTTTCCTTGAACTTGGCTTTCAGGTCCGCGCGCTCAAACCAATCGGCGCGGAACCAGTACAGGTTGGCGAACTGCTGGTCGGGTAGCTGGTAGATCTTGCCGTCCGGCGCGGTGGTAAAGGAGATACCGATAAAGTCCTTGATATCCAGGGTCGGCGAGGTGAAGTCCTTGCCTTCGTTGGCCATCAGGTCGGTGATGGATTCGGTCTTGCCGTAGCGAAAGTGCGTACCGATCAGGTCCGAGTCATTGACCCAGCCGTCATAAATGTTCTTGTCGGACTGCATCTGGGTTTGCAGCTTCTCCACCACGTCGCCTTCCTGCAGCAGGTCGTGGGTCAGCTTGATCCCCGTGATTTCGCTGAAGGCCTTGGCCAGCACCTTGGACTCGTACTCGTGGGTGGTGAGGGTTTCCGACACCACGTTGATCTTCATCCCACGGAACGGTTCCGACGCCTTGATAAACCACTTGAGTTCCTCAAGCTGCTGTTCAGCGGTGAGGGTGGACGGTTTGAATTCGCTGCCGATCCATTTTTTCGCGGCATCTTCGTACGCATCGGCCCAGGCCGAAGCGCTCAAACCGCTGAGGGCCAGTACGGCGGCCAATGAAATGCTATGTCGCAGCTTATTGTTCTTATTCAACATAGAGACCTCCAGGTTGTTTATTCACAAGGGCATCAGCCCCAACGCATCACACTCAACAGCCATACCAGGGAGAGCGCGGACGCCACCCAGATGCTCCAGTCGGTAGCGCCAATGACCAGTAAATGCAGGTAGGCGCTGCCGAGAAGACCGATAAACAAACGATCACCACGGGTGGTGCTGATCGGTAACAAACCGCGCCGAGGAATGCTCGGCGAACGCAATTCCCAGGTGGTCATGCCCGCGAGGATCAGGGCTATGGCACCAAAGAACAGCGCGGTGGGGGTGGTCCAGGCCATCCATTCCATCATCGACTCCTCAGACCCGGCCCAGGGCAAAGCCCTTGGCCACGTGGTTGCGAACAAACCAGATCACCAGCATGCCGGGAAGGATAGTCAACACCCCCGCCGCCGCCAGCACGCCCCAATCGATACCCGACGCCGAGACCGTGCGCGTCATTACTGCCGCGATGGGCTTGGCGTTGACCGAGGTCAGGGTGCGCGCCAGCAGCAGTTCGACCCAGGAAAACATGAAGCAGAAAAACGCGGTCACCCCGATGCCGGAGCCAATCAACGGGATGAAGATCTTCACGAAGAACTTGGGAAACGAGTAGCCGTCGATGTAGGCGGTTTCGTCGATTTCCTTGGGCACCCCGGACATGAAGCCTTCGAGGATCCACACCGCCAACGGCACGTTGAACAGGCAGTGGGCCAGGGCTACGGCGATATGGGTGTCAAACAAACCAATCGACGAATACAGCTGGAAGAACGGCAGCAGAAACACCGCCGGCGGCGCCATGCGGTTGGTCAGCAGCCAGAAGAACAGGTGCTTGTCACCCAGGAAACGGTAGCGCGAAAACGCATAGGCCGCCGGCAGCGCCACGCTCAGGGAGATCACCGTGTTCAGGCTTACGTAGTACAGCGAGTTGAGGTAACCGGTGTACCAGCTCGGGTCGGTAAAGATCACCTTGTAGTTGGCCAAGGTGAAATCCTGCGGAAACAGCGTCAGCCCGCCGAGGATTTCGGTGTTGCTCTTGAAGGACATATTCAGTAGCCAGTAGATCGGCACCAGCAGGAACAGGATGTAGATCAGCAGCGGAATAAGCTTGCGCTTGCTCATGTTGGCGGCCTCAGCGGTTGGCGTCGGAGTGGGTCATGGCGGTGTAGAACAGCCAGGACACCAACAGGATGATCAGGAAATACACCAGCGAGAACGCCGCCGCCGGGCCCAGGTCGAATTGGCCTACGGCCATCTGGGTCAGCGTCTGACTCAGGAACGTGGTGGCATTACCCGGCCCGCCGCCAGTGAGGACGAACGGCTCGGTATAGATCATGAAGCTGTCCATGAAGCGCAGCATCACCGCGATCAGCAGCACGCTTTTCATCTTCGGCAACTGGATATGTCGGAACACCGCCCAAGGCGATGCCCGATCAATCCGCGCAGCCTGGTAGTACACGTCCGGAATCGCGCGTAGCCCGGAGTAGCAGAGCAGCGCCACCAGCGACGTCCAGTGCCATACATCCATTACCAGCACCGTGACCCAGGCGTCCATGGTGTTGGCCGCGTAGTTGTAGCTGATGCCCAGGGCGTTGAGGCTGTAACCCAGCAAACCGATATCGGCGCGGCCAAAAATCTGCCAGATCGTACCCACCACGTTCCAAGGGATCAGCAGCGGAATCGCGAGAATGATCAGCACCAGCGACGACCAGCGGCCCTTGGTCGGCATGGTCAGGGCGATGGCGATGCCCAGCGGAATTTCGATCAGCAGCACGCAGGCCGAGTAGATGAACTGGCGCAGCAGCGAGTCGTGCAGACGCGGGTCAAGCAGCACCTGCTTGTACCAGTCGGCGCCGACGAAGTAGCGGCTGGACTGGTCAAAGATGTCCTGCACCGAGTAGTTGACCACGGTCATCATCGGGATCACCGCGCTGAACGCCACCAGCAGGAACACTGGCAACACCAGCCACCAGGCCTTGTTGTTCTGCACCTTGTTCATGGCTGCACCTCCAGCAGGTAATCGTCGGCGTACACCATCAGCCACTGCGCGGGAAAGCTGATGGAGGCCTTGCCTTCGGGCACCGGTTTGTCTTCGGCCAGGCGCACCTTGAGCAACGCGCCATCCAGGTTGAGGGTGATGATTTTGTAGGTGCCAAGGTCTTCCAGGTGTGTGACCTCGGCCTGCAGGGCGTCGGGATTGTGCTCGTCCCACACGTGGATGAATTCCGGGCGGATGCCGACCTGCAGTTTCTGGTAGTCGGTGCTGGCAATGCGTTGCTGCAGCGCCTCGGACAACGGCAGATGGGTGCCGGCAAAGCGCACCCCGCCCGCCTCCGCCTGCACCTCGATCAGATTCATCCCAGGACTGCCGATGAAATAGCCGACAAAAGTGTGGCTAGGCCGTTCGAACAGGTCACGCGGCGTGCCGAATTGCACGATTTGCCCGCCGTACATCACCGCGATTTTGTCGGCGAAGGTCGAGGCCTCCAACTGGTCGTGGGTGACGTAGACCATGGTGATGTTGAACTGCTCGTGGATCTGTTTGAGCTTGCGCCGCAGTTTCCACTTGAGGTGCGGGTCGATCACCGTCAGCGGTTCGTCAAAGAGGATCGCCGACACGTCGTCACGCACCAGCCCACGGCCCATGGAGACCTTCTGCTTTTCATCGGCGGTGAGGTTGCGGGCCTTTTTAGTCAGCAGGTTTTGCAGGTCGAGGACCTCGGCAATTTCCTGCACCTTGCTGTGAATTTTCGCCTCGGCCATGCCCTGGTTACGCAGCGGGAACGCCAGGTTGTCGAATACCGTCATGGTGTCGTACACCACCGGGAACTGGAACACCTGGGCGATGTTGCGCTTTTCCGGGGTGAGGTCGTTCACGACTTTGGCGTCGAACAACACCTGGCCTTCGGACGGGCTCAGCAGGCCGGAGATAATATTGAGCAAGGTCGACTTGCCGCAGCCCGACGGCCCAAGCAAAGCGTAGGCTCCACCCTGCTCCCACACATGGTTCATTTCCCGGATGGCGTAGTCCTCAGGACCACTCGGCGTAGGGCTGTAGCTGTGTGCCAGGTTCTGCAAATGGATCTCGGCCATCAGGCAACCCTCGCGACACGGCGCCCGGGGGCCTGGACCAAACGGCCCTGACCATCGAACACAAACAGTTTATGGGTGGGGATGTACACACGGATAGGCGCATCGACGTCGTATTCGTGCACCCCCGGCAGATGCAGCACCAGCAGGAAATGCTCGCTGCGCACGTACAGAAAGGTTTCCGAACCGCTGATCTCCGCGACTTCCACGGTGACCGCCAGCTCCAGGTCGTCATCGTTGCTCGGCACCAGGCTGATATGGCTGGGGCGTACGCCGAAACGGAACTCGCCTTCGCCGATGGGGCGCAGGTCGACGTTCAGCGGGAAGTGC
Organism: Pseudomonas sp. TWR1-1-4; assembly: GCF_049897165.1. NCBI lineage: Bacteria > Pseudomonadati > Pseudomonadota > Gammaproteobacteria > Pseudomonadales > Pseudomonadaceae > Pseudomonas > Pseudomonas sp. TWR1-1-4. Next base: position 253,935 of record NZ_JAFCVS010000001.1, read on the forward strand.
ACGAAATTGGCGAAGCTCACTTCATTGCCACTGATGCGACCTGGCATCAGGTTGATCGGCGGCTCGGAAAACAGCTCGGCGGCCAGCACCGTCTGCGGCTGGTGATACACCTCGGCGGCCTTGCCGCTCTGGATCACCCGGCCTTCATGCAGGATGGTGGTGGTGCCGCCGAGGGCAAGGGCTTCATTGGGCTCGGTGGTGGCATAGATGGCAATGGTATGGCGCGCGGCGAACAGCTCGCGCATTTCCTGACGCAGCTCTTCGCGCAGTTTGTAGTCCAGGTTTACCAGCGGCTCGTCGAACAGGATCAGCTCGGCGTCCTTGACCAGCGCACGGGCCATGGCCGTGCGTTGCTGCTGGCCGCCGGAGAGCTCCAACGGGTGGCGCTGGAGGAATTTTTCGATACGCAGCATTTTCGCGGTTTCCAGCACCCTGCCCTGGATCACCTCGTTGGACACACCGGCCTGGCGCAAGGGCGAGGCGATGTTCTCGAACACGGTCATGGTCGGGTAGTTGATGAACTGCTGGTACACCATCGACACGTTGCGCAGGCGCACCGGTTTTTGCGTGACATCCACGCCGTTCATCAGGATGCGGCCGCTGTTGGGCTTGTCCAAGCCGGCCATCAGGCGCATCAGGCTGGTCTTGCCGGACAAGGTGCGGCCGAGCAGGACGTTGAAGGAACCGGCTTCGAATCGCAGGGTGGCGTCGTCGATCCAGGTTTGGCCTTCGACAACACGGGAGACATTTTCCAGGGTCAATGACATGACACGACCTTTTTATTATTGGAATGAATCTGGCAATCCGCTAGAGCGAGTTTCGTGCCAGAACTGGCAGGTGCTTGATCCACAAGGAAATGACGAGAGAGCGATGTTCAGGAGTGAACAGAAATGAACAACCCTGGCTGAACAACTGAACAATCAGGGGGTTGACAATGAACAGTACTGAACAACACTAGTTAGGCCCCCGCGCCTGCGGGCCCCCATAAAAACAATAAAAAGCAGAAGGTCGCCCATGGCCGAACCAATGGCTCACGACACCCTTATCCAGGAATCCTGGCGCCGTTGCCGCGCCTTCGGCCTGGATCACCAGAGCACGCCCAGCTTCGACCAACTCCCCGCCGAGGGCATCAGCCAATTGCTGGAAAGCCAGCATTCGCTGGTGCAGACCACCCATCAGGAAGTACTGCCCTACTACGAAAACATCCTCAGCAATTCCAATTGCCTGATCATGTTGGCCGACAACCAGGGCCAGGTGCTGACCAGTTGGGGCACCCAGCGTTTTATCGAGCCCAAGCTGGCGCGCGGCTTCAACCCTGGCGCCAGTTGGATGGAGCGCTCCAGCGGCACCAATGCCATCGGTACCGCGCTGGCGTGTGCCCAGGCGGTGCATATCGAACACGATGAACACTTCCTCAAGGCTAACCGCTTCATGACCGGCTCGGCGGCGCCGATCTTCGATGCCCAGCGCGAAATCATCGCAGTGCTGGATGTGTCCAGCGACAGCTACCTGCCGCCCTCCCACACCCTGGGCATGGTCAAGATGATGAGCCAGACCGTGGAAAACCGGCTGATCCTCAACCTGTTTCGCGGCGAGCACTTCCAACTGACCTTCAACACCGGCCTGAGCAACCTCGACAGTCAATGGGCGGGCTTGTTGATTTTTGATGAGAGCGGCCAGGTGTTGTCGGCCAACCGGCGTGCCGACAACCTGCTGGGTATCAGCTTGTCGCGGGTGATGATCGACAGTTTGTTCAAGGTGTCATTGCTGGAGTTGTTGAACCAGCCGGAAGGGCTGCCCTTCTCCCTGCAAGCCGCGGGACGCAACCGTTTCCAATGTTTGTTGAGACGCCCCAAGCAGGTACCCGTGCAGGCACGCGTGTTCACCGAGCCAACGCCGCCGAAGCCTGCGTCGATCGGTCTCAAGACCCTGCACTTTGGCGATGTGCGCGTGGAAAAAGCCGTGCGTCAGGCCGAACGCTTACTGGAGAAGGACATTCCGCTGCTGATCCACGGCGAGACCGGCGTGGGCAAGGAAGTGTTCGTCAAAGCCCTGCACCAGGCCAGTTCGCGCAGCCAGAAGGCATTTATCGCGGTGAACTGTGCGGCGATTCCCGCCGAACTGGTGGAATCGGAACTGTTCGGCTACGAAAAAGGCGCCTTTACCGGCGCCAATCAGAAAGGCAGCATCGGCCTGATCCGCAAGGCCGACAAAGGCACGCTGTTTCTCGATGAGATCGGTGATATGCCCCTGCCGACCCAGGCCCGTTTGCTGCGGGTGTTGCAGGAACGCTGTGTGCAGCCGGTGGGCAGCAGCGAATTGTTCCCGGTGGACTTGCGCATCATCTCGGCCACTAACCGCGCGTTGCGTGAGCTGGTACAGGCCGGACGTTTCCGTGAAGACTTGTACTACCGCATCGGCGGCCTGACCCTGGAACTGCCGCCGTTGCGCGAACGGACCGACAAGCAGGCGCTGTTCCAGCAACTGTGGCAGCAGCACCGCGAGCCAACTCAATGGGCGGGCCTCAGCGCCGAAGTGCTGGCGCTATTCGAGCAGCATCCGTGGCCGGGGAATCTGCGTCAGGTGAGCAGCGTGTTGCAGGTGGCGCTGGCCATGGCCGAAGAACAACCGATCCGCGCAGAGCATCTGCCGGATGATTTCTTTGTCGACTTGAAGGTGGAGCCGCCGCTGCCCGCCAGTGAATACCTGGATGACAGCATTGACCTGAACCAGCGCTTGAAGGCGGCCGGCGGCAACATCTCCCACTTGGCGCGGGAGCTGGGGGTGAGCCGCAATACCCTGTACAAACGCCTGCGCCAGCACGAACGCTAGCGCGGCTTGACCACCACCAGCAGGTCGGTGAAGTACTCCACCTGGATCGGCAAGTTGTCAGCCAGTGACGAGAGCGCCGCCGCCGTGTCATCCAGCTTGAACACGCCGGACACCCGCAGGTTCTGCAAGGCCTGGGGATCGAAGCGCAGCATGCCGTGGCGGTAGCTGGCGAGGGTTTGCAGCACCTCGCTCAAGGGTTGGTCATTGACCTTGAGCAGGCCACGGGTCCAGGCGTCCGGGTCGCTGTTGCCGATGGCTTGCGGCGGTTGGGCACGGCCATGGTCGAGGACCGTACGCTGGCCGGCCGTGACCTTGACCCCATCGCGGGTGTCGCCTTTGACCGCGACGGTGGACTCGATCACCGTGACCACCGTGGTGCCATCCGCCGCACGCTTGACCAGATAACGCGTGCCCAATGCCGTGGCCGTCCCTTGGTCGGTACGCACCACGAACGGCCTTTGCGCATCCTTGGCCACGTCCACCCAGAGCTCGCCCTGCAGCAGTTCGATGACCCGTTGATGGCCGTCGAACTTCACGTCCACCGCGGAATTGCTGTTGAGCTGCAACTGGCTGCCGTCTTCGAGGGCGATCTGCCGGCGCTCGCCAACGCCGGTGCGCTGGTCGGCCATCCAAACCGGCAGGTGTTGCAGGCCCAACCAGCCGCACAAGACTACGCCAAGCAAGCCCGCCACCTGCGCCCCCCGCGGGCGTCGTGGAGTGAATGCGCGGTTCAGGGCAATGCGTGCGGGTTTGGCCGGCAGCGTATCGAGGCTGCCCCATAACGCGCCCATGCGTTCGATGGCCACGGCATGACGCGGGTCGGCCGACCGCCAGGTGTTGAACGCCTGGCGGTCGGCTTCGGTGACGCCTTCGTCGTGCAGGCGGGTAAGCCACTGCGCCGCTTGCTGGATGATCTGTTCGGAACTCATGCCAGCGGGTCTGCCGGGTGCAGGCTGTGGTAGCAGTGCACCAGGGCACTGGAGATGTAGTTTTTGACCGTGCTGGGTGACACGTCCAGACGTGTGGCGATTTCGCTGTAGGTCAGCCCATCGAGACGACTCAAGAGGAACGCTTCGCGGGCCTTGGCCGGCAATCCGGCAAGCATCTCAGCAATGCGTTCCAGGGCTTGCAGCGCCACATGAATAGCGGCCGGGTCGGGCATGCCTGCGTCTTCGCTCTGGATCACCAGGGCTTCCATGTAGGCTTTTTCGATGCGACGACGACGGGCGCCATCGATCAGCAACCGCCCTGCCGTGGTGGCGAGGAATGCACGCGGCTCTTTGATCTGTTGGGGTTCGGCCAGCATCAAGACGCGAATGAAGGCGTCATGGGCAAGGTCGGCAGCATGTTGGGAACACCCGAGCTTCTTGCGCAGCCAGCCATGCAACCAACCGTGGTGCTCGCTGTACATCGCCGTAAGGGTCTGCTGCCGGACGGAGTCGCCCAGCGCGGCCGGAATGTCATGCATGCGCAAAAAGATCTCAAATGGGAATAGTTGCCAATTGCGCAAACAATGCCAGTAAAACGGTGTAGGAGCAAGTGCCGCTCCTATGTCGGATGCTGCCGACTGTGGGAGCCCGGCTTACCGGCGATGGCGCCTTTAAGATCGCTATCGCCGGCAGGCCGGGCTCATACAGTGGAACGGGGGTGTTTTAAAAACTACGTTCCTTTAGCGCCAGCTCCATGACACGCCGGTGTAGAGGCCACGGCCGTCCGCTGGCGTGGAGCGCGCCATGTCTACGCCCTTGTCGTCATACCCCGGCGTGACGGTATTGGCGTAGCGCCGGTTGGTCAGGTTGCGCAGGTCAACCCAAGCTTGCCAATCCTGCTTGGGTGCGTCGTAGCCGAAGGTAGCGCCGAGAATGGTGTAGGACGCGGCGTAGTAGGAATTGGCGTAGTCCACCGCCACTCTTGATGAATGCTCGGTGTTGAGGCTGGTGTAGAAACCGGTCGGATGGCTGTAGCGCACTTGCGCCTGATAGTAATGCTTAGGGATGCCCGGCAAGGTGTTGTCGCCGAAACGGTCGTCGTCGCGGTAGTGGAAGTCACTGAAGGTGTAAGCCTGGCGCAGGGTGAGCTGGCCGTTGCGGCCGCCTTCCCATAACGGGCTGAGCACGCTGAGTTCCACGCCCTGGTGAATTGTCGGGCTGGCATTGTTTTCAGCGACGATGGCGTTGCTGGTCGACGTCTGGGCCTGGGTTTCCACGGTGAGCAACTCATGGCGTACTTCGGAGCGGTACAGCGCCAGGTCCCACTGGCCGAGCCACGTTTCACCACGGCCGCCGATTTCCAAAGTGGTGGCGGTCTGGTTTTTCAGGCTCACGCCTTCGCGCTGCAGGCCGGTGGCCGGGCCGCTGTTTTTAGGAAAGTATTTGTTCGAACCCCAGATCATCGACCACGCATGCGGCGGCTCGACCGAACGGCTCAGGTTGCCATACACCTGCAGTTGCGGGGTGAAGTCATACCGCAGGCCGATGCGCGGGGCGTAGTCCCAGTCATGCTGGCTGAGCGGCGCCTGCCCTTCTGGGTAAGTGACTTGGGTCTCGCGACGCGTGTAGATCGCCGCCAGGCCGGTGGTCAGCCACAGGTCGGGGACCAGTTCGAGGTCGTTACCGACATGCAACACGGTGTCGGAACCCAGGTAGCTGTAGTCACGGGTCTTGGTGCCGGGCGCGTAGCCGGCAGTATTGCCGGCCGGCGTGCGCACGTATTCCGAAGCGCCGTTATTGGGCATCGCCTGGGTGGTGCGCAGGCCAACGGTGGTTTTGCTGTCGTGGCCGAACAGCGTGTCCTGGCGGATGTAATTGAGGGTGCTGCTGATATCGGTGTAAGCGACTTTCAGGCGGTTGGTGCCTTCGCGCAGGTCCATCGGGTAGTCGTGGTACGCCAGGCCGACTTCGACCCGGGCATTGTCATCCAACTGCAAGGTGGTTTTGTTGGCGATCCAGGTAGACCCTGGTTGCAGGCGCTTGGAATCGCGGGCGGCGTTGAGGCTGTTGGCCGCGCGTGGATCATGGCTGATCTGGCTGCGCGTGAGTTTGCCGGGGGTGTCGTTGGTGGTTTCGCGGTAGCGGAAATAGAAGCGGGTTTCCAGGTCCGGGTTGAAGCGGTAGCCGAAGTTGGCGGCCACGCCCTTGCCGGTGCCGGCGCTCTGGCGCTGGTAGCCGTCGGACTCGGAGTCGGTGAGGCTGATGTAGTAGTCAGCGTCCCCCATCACCTGGCCCGAGCTGATCTCGCGCTGGGCGTAGCCTTTGCTGCCCGCTTCATAGCGCAGTTGCAGCTTGGGTGCGTCGTAGCCGGTGCGCGTCACGTAGTTGACGGCGCCGCCGAGGGCCAAGGCACCCTGGTCTAAACCGTTGGCGCCCCGCAGCACCTCGACGCGGCTTTGCCACAACGGGTCTTTCAGCTCATAAGGTGTGCCGCCGGGACCGGTCAGCGGCAGGCCATCGAACATTTCGTATAGACCGGAGGCATGGGAACCGGGGCTGCGGTTCAGGCCCGAACCGCGAATCGAGAGTTTCACCCCTTCGTTGTTCGCCGCCTTGGCGTATACCCCGGCCTGGTACTTGAACACGTCTTCGTTGGTGCTCACCCGCCCCTGCTGCACACTATTCATGTCGATGTAGTTGGTGCCGCCGGGCACGCTCTTGAGCTGCGCCTCAGCCACTTCACCCGCACTGGCTTCGCTGCCGGTAACTTCGACCGGGGCCAATTGCAGGTCTTCGGCGTGCACCAGCGAGCTTAACGTCAGGGCGGCAAACAGCAACGGAGGGTGGCGCAACAGCATCAGGCAGGTCCTTGGAATTCGGGGGGCACGTGGTGGGAAGGCTGGGACGCTCGCCAGGTCACTCCTTATTAACGGACCAGAGCCTTCCTACAACAGCGCCGGACCGGAATCCTTTGCTAAGTCCGAAATCGAATTACCACATGCAAACTCAGTATTTAAAGAAATAACCGCCACGCATTACTGTGGAGTCACTGAGTCAACCACGTACCCAGAGATCGCCCCCATGCACGTATCCGCCACCGTCATCGACTTCACACTCCACCGTAAACGCCGCCAAGCGCGTGCAGCGGCCGAGTTGATGTGGGCGATGTACGCAGCGCGTGCCGGGCTGGCGGTATTTACCGCTCAAGCCGCCACGTCCAGCGATACCCGCCGGGCGTAAGGCCGATGAATTTCCTGCACGTGATTCCAGAACCACCTGAACCGCTGCCCAAGCCCGGCACTGACGACGATGTAATCGGCCAGTGCGTCGCCCACAACCTGCAACGCCTGCGCAGTAAGCGCCATTTGTCCCTGGACGGGTTGGCGCGCGCCTGTGGCGTGAGCCGAGCGATGCTGGCGCAGATCGAATCCGGGCGCAGCGTGCCGTCGATCAAGGTTCTGTGCAAGATCGCCAAGGGTCTGAAGGTATCTGTGGCAGCGTTTCTGGAGGACCGCGCGTTTGAGGGGGTGGAGGTGCTGCCGGCGCAACAGAGCAAGCGCCTGGTCAGTGCCGATGGTGCGTTTATCAGCCGAGCGTTGTTCCCCTACGATACGGCACGCCAGTCAGAGTTTTACGAGATCCGCCTGCGGGCGCTGGGCGAGGAGATTTCCAAAGGCCACGGGCCCGGTATCCAGGAAAACCTGGTGGTGGCCCAAGGGGTGTTGGAAGTCAGCGTCAACGATGAGCGCTACCTCCTTTCAACCGGCGACTCGATCTTGTTCTACGCCGATCAGCCCCACCGCTACCGCAACCCGGCAGACAGCGAGGCAGTGGCCTTCCTGGTGATCACTTACCCCGAGCGCCTGGATTGACCTGGATTGAAATGCAAAACGCCCCGAATAATCGGGGCGTTTTTTATTGCGCCGGACCTATCAGCAGGTGCAGCACATCATCGGCATGCCGTTGCAGCTCATCATCATCGGCATAGCGCAGTCGTTCATCATTTTGTTCATCAGCATGCAGCAGTTTTTCATCATGTCCATGCTCATGCCCGGCATTGGCATCATTTTGCACATCATGCTGTCACCCATCAGCGTGCATTCCATCACGCACTTCATCATCGGCATTGGCATGCCCATCATCGGCATCATGTTCATGCCCGTCATCATGGCCATGGCATCGGCCGACATGCACATCATCGACATATTGGCGCACTGCATCATCATCGGCATGCCGCAGTTCATCATCATTGCCATCATTTCGGCGTTGGTCTTGAACTGAGCCATGTCCATGCCCGCGGCCGGCTTCATGGTGCACATCATGGCGTCCGCCGCCATTTCGCATTTCATGGTGGCCATCATCATCGGCATGCCCATCATCGGCATCATTGGCATGGCGGTGTTCATTGGCATCTGCATGGCATTCATCATCTTCGAAACTCCATAATCGACAAGAAATGAGTAAGTTCTGGCGTCGATTCTAAAGCCGGAGAACGGCGGCGCAAGACGACGGCAGAGCAGCAGGAATGGATGTTCGGAGGGAAGCTTAGTTGAATAGAACAGCTGTAATGGTTGTAAAAGCGACGATTTCGGCACTCTTGCAGTGTCAATAACTGCTGTATTTCGCCATTTGACGCTATGGATATTCGATGGAGGAATAGAGACCAATCTTAAGGAAATAAACGTTCTAACGGATGGGGAGACGCAACCATTCGACACTTCATGACCTGGGAAGCTAAAACCCCAGCCTCCCGACCACGTCATCTAAATCCAGCGTTTAGTTCGAAATACTGTGAAAGCCAAACTGCAGCCCAGTATGTTCACCTGTAGCTGGTTCGTAGACGCTGCCGCCCCACACACAAAACCCTCAGCTATCGAAGACTTTCAGCACCCGCATCAATTCTTCCGCTTCTGATCCAGGAACAAACCGGAAGCCATACATCTCATCAGTGTTGAGAATTTCGCCCAATACCTCCAGCAATTGCGCCTCAGTCGGTGAATCACGCAGTAACTTGTGCGCGGGCAGTAGCAAATCGGACGAAACGCCTTGAACGCTCGCCGCGTCGATCACTGCAAACAGGATAAAACGCAAGCGTATTTCTCTTTCAGTAGGCCAAACCGTTTTTCGCTTTCCCATGGTAAAGGCCTCAGATTTCAGAAAAATCCGAGGCTATTGATGAGCGCGAAGTGTTTCAAGCATGGGGCGGCAAGATAGGCAAAGTCCTACACGTCAAAAGGAAACACCGTACACTTATCCTGAGGCTGACCCGTTTATTGCACCGGCAAAAAATTCATCAGCAACAAACTCTGCGCATAGTTCAGGCCAATACGCCGGTAGCGTTCGTCGAGCATCTGGGTCAGCAGGTCGAGACGCGCGACGATCTTGCCGAACTCCACCGCGAAACTGAGGTTGCTGCCCTCCTCCGATATCTCGTTGGAAAACAGCAGCAGCACGCCATTCGCATCCTGGCGTTTGCTCAGCAGCCAGGTGGCCTTCTCGATATTGCGCGCAGCATTGCTGACGAACTGCGGGTCGATCGAGTCGGTGATGTAGAACTCGGTACGTCCGCCGTGGGCGGTCACGATCATGCTGCCGATGGCATAGATAAAAGCGCCGACCCGATCGCCCTTGAAGTCCGGCCCCAAGGAATAGCTCAGCGCCTCCAGATCACGCCGATCGCCCAACGCGGGCAGGGATCGACGCTGCTCAATGGCCTGGCGAATCTCCCGCGCCGCCGTCACAGCGTCTGGGTACCCCGACTGCCGCCACTGGCTGGGGTTGCGCAGATAGAGCTTGTTCATCAGCAAATACAGGCTCTGCAGGTTGTCGCGCATACCCAGTGTCGCCATGCGATCGACACTGGTCTGGAAGAACTCATCGGGCTTGCCATTGCTGAACTGCTTGGCGATATCCCGACCCTGTTGCTGGCTGCAACCGCTGGCACACAGCATTAACAAGACCGCCAGCAGCAACGGCTGGCGCATCCGTCGACTGTTAAAACAAGGAAACGTGCGATCCATCGGCACCCGATCTGATTCATCCGCCCACGCGGGGGATCGGCGGGACTGGGACAAGGATAGAGCGGAGAAATCCAGAAAAGTGCAGCGGTCGAGAGCAGATAGTTGTAACTAAAGACCGCTGGGCAGATGAATGGGCTTGATTCTGAATAATTCTTTTCAGGATCTATACTCATTAAAACAGCAGTACAAAGGGTGATGGCGATGAAACATCCAATTCGTGCGCAAATGGTTGTTCAGATGATTTGCCTGCTTTCGGTGGCACAGCTTTTTTGCTGAGCTGCAGGTCAGCGTTTCAACACTCAGCCGCCGTTGCGGCGGTGGAAGGTATTGCCAACTACCCACTCCAATCTGGCCCGACATCCGAATGCCGGGCCAGCACGTGCAGCTACAGCAAGACAGTGGCCAGCATGCCCAAGGCACCCAGGCAAAACCCGATCAACGCACCTCGCCCGGGAAACTCCTGGAACAGCACCCAGATCACGACCGGTTCCAGCAGCAATAACGAGGTGACGGAAACCACTGTGACCACCCAGATATCACCGACCGCCCGATAGCCCAGCCAATAAGCCCCCAACAGACACAGCCCCGCAAAGCACATCACCACCACCGGCATGATGAATGCCTGCCACAAGCCGTCACTGGCTTGAGCCAGCCTGGCAGTGACTACCTCACTGTAGATTGCACAAAACTCACCGACGACCATCAATCCTAGAGCAGAAACTCCGAGTAATTCTTTGGACATATCAAAAACTCCTTCGTATTCAACGCACTGTTTTTCAACTCCCAGCGGGTGATACCGCTGCCGAGGGTCTCGGTGCAGCGATACGAAGCAGCCTTGAACAGGCCTGAATTGCCGAAGTGCTTTTGCATGCTCATGTCCTTTATAGGGGTGAGTCTCAGCGACCAGATTAGGCGCTGGCTCCGATCATACGTTTGGCCAGCGGTTTTTAACAATCAGGGCACAATTGGCATGAACGGCATTAAAAATGTGCAATCCCCCTAGGCGCCTTACGTGATGATCGGGCTATGATCGGCCATCTGAACCGGACGCCCTATGCCCCATGCCCGTTGACCTGCAAGCCCTTTATCCCAAACTGATCCACTTGATGCTGGATACGGTCTTCGTCGTCGACAGCGATAACCAGATTGTCTTCGTGAGCGATGCCTGCGAGGCACTGCTCGGCTACCGCGCCCAAGAGTTGACCGGCACCCCGATCACCGACTACATGCACCCTGAAGACCTGGCGCGCACCCGCGCCTCCATTGTGCGGGTCATGAATGGCCAACCCCACGTCGACTTCCGCAATCGTTACTTGCGCAAGGATGGCAGCGTCGTGCACATTCTGTGGGCGGCCTTCTGGTCCAAGGAAGTCGGCGCGCGGATCGGTGTCGCGCGGGACGTGACGGCGCTCACCCAGGCCGAGGAAGAATTACGCTTTCTCGCCCATCATGATCCGCTGACGGCCCTCACCAACCGCTCGCTGTTCAATGAGCGACTGAACCAAGCCCTGCAATCCGCACGGCATCACAACCAAACGCTCGCTTTGCTGTTTCTGGACATCAATGACTTCAAGGGCATCAACGATGTGCATGGCCATGCCATGGGCGACCGCGTGCTCTGTGTGATTGCCCGGCGACTGGAGCGCTGCGTGCGCGAGAGCGACCTGGTAGCCCGGATGGGCGGAGATGAATTTACCGTGCTGATCACGGATGTTCAGTCACAGGATGCGATGGCCGGCAAGGTGGCGCAGATACTGGCGGTCATGGCTGAGCCGCTGGGCACTGAGTTTGGCGGGGTCAAGATGCCGTCGTGCAGCGTCGGCGTAGCGTTTTACCCGGCGGATGGGGAAGATGCGGATACGCTATTGAGTCATGCGGACGGGGAGATGTATCGGGTGAAAAGGTTGCGGTGGAATTAATCGCCAACCGGGCTGGCGATGATCTTCTGTGACGACCTAGCTCGAACGCTGAGCAATCGCCAATGACGCACCAAAGGCCACAAGCAGGCCACCAAACACTCGGTCAATCCAATGCCGTGCGGCCAGCAACTTCTCACGCACCCGCCCAGCGGAGAAGCACAGCGCGACCAGGCTGAACCACGCGACGTGTGCCCCCGCGATAAACACGCCATAGGCCATCTGCACGGCTACGCCCGTTTCCGGTCGCACCACCCCCATGAACAGACTGACAATGAAAATCGCGGTTTTAGGATTCAACGCATTGGTCAGAAACCCGCTGCGCAGCGCCGCCAGATCGTACAGGGCCGGCGCCGGAGTGTCGGCATGCTCACTCGCTGGCCTGGCACGCAGCATGTTGATACCCAGGTAGACCAGATACGCCGCTCCAGCCAGCTTCAACACGGTGAACAACCACAGGCTTTGTTGAAGTACCCACCCGAGACCCAGCAGCGTATAGCCCACGTGTACCAGCACCCCCATTCCGATTCCCAGCGCCGTGAAAAAGCCCGCCCGCCGGGACAGTAGCAACCCGTTGCGGGAAACCATGGCGAAATCCGGCCCAGGACTGATACATGCCAACAGTGTGATGGTGATTACTGCTATCCATTCGTTCATGGTGTACCTTGAGAAATATCGATCACAGCCGTTATTTTTTCAGACTCTAACGACAGGCACTAACGATGTTTTCTAAAGAAAAAGGTGATTCTAAATCGTCTATTTCTGACCTGCGCATGCCCTCTTTACTTGCACTGCGTTGCTTCGAATCCGCCGGGCGGTTTGAAAGCTTTGCCCGTGCAGCAGAGGAATTGCACCTGACGCCAGGTGCCATCAGCCGCGCGGTTCGCTTGCTTGAAGAGGACTTGGGCGTTGACCTGTTCGATCGACGTAATCGCAAGGTTTTTCTAACGGATACCGGAAGACGCCTCGCAAAGGCGGTCAGTGAAGGGTTTGGGGTGATGAGCCACGCCGTGCGCGAGATCCGCACCGAATCCCGCCGCGCACGACAGCTTGTTCTGTCCTGCGAGCCCACCCTGTTGATGCGCTGGCTGATCCCGCGCTGGAGCGACTTCCAGGCACGTTACCCAGGGTTGGACATTCACTTGGTAGCGGGTGGTGGGCCATTTTCGTTCGACCAGGGCATAGACCTCGCTATTCGACGTGACGACTTCTACCGTCCGCCCGACTATCACGCCGTGGCGCTATTCCCGGAAAAAGTTGGACCTGTCTGTCGGCCGGAAAAAGTCGACACATGGTTCGACACAAGCAAGGACATTTTGCGCTCATCGGCCCCACGACTTCAGACGGAAAGCCGGCCGACGGCGTGGCAGGAATGGGCAACGGCAAAAGAACTGCCACCCCCTGTGATGGAGATGCAAGCATTTGAGCACTTTTACTTCAGCATCCAGGCGGCTGTAGCAGGCCTCGGGGTTGCCATCGGCCCCTGGCATCTAGTGCGCGACGACCTCCAGAACGGCGTATTGGCTGCGCCCATGGGATTCGTTGAAGACGGCTCAAACTATTGCCTACTGTCTCCGGCGGAGCCCGAGAAAGGCAGCGTGGAAATGGCGTTGATTGAATGGTTGCAGACGGTGGGCTAATCAAGTCGCGGGTAGGTATCAAGGCGCGCAAATGATTTCCCGCCCTTCCAATGCAAAAAGCATCATCGCAGCACACACTCTAAGGATCGCCTGATTTTCTCAGGTGTGCGTGATCGATAGGGTGGCCGTCCATCTTTTCCCCATCACGGCCGCAAACAAAATGTGCGTTTCAAAAAAACAACGCCGACTGCGTGTACTGTTGAATACCGCAGCCGTAATAGTCTCTGCTTATTCAACGGATACATTGGCCGCGAATTGTGCTTTCACCCAAGGGAAAACGTTCACAGCTAACTACGCAGCTGCACCGATTGCCTTGACGGTTCCTCGAGATGCGCCTGCAGGCACGGTGGTGTATCAAGAATCCATCACAGCACCACAGCAAGGTTTTAACTGCACCGGTTCATCCCCTTTTATCTTTAGACTCAACCCGACACTCGGCAGCGTTACCACTGGCAACACCTATCCCCTGGGCAAGACAGGGCTATCACTCAAAGTCAAGAACACACAGAATGGTTATTTAACTGCAGACAGGCTTCTCAGTGGGTCTTACTTAGACCCTATCAGGACATACACCATTGAAATTATTAAATCAGGTGAACTGTCATCGAAAAATGAGGTTCCCGCAGGCAATCTTGGGGCGCATCGGTACGGTGACCTTGACCTTGTGAGCATCAACCTGGCCAATCCAATCATCTTGAACGCCGCGTCCTGCGAGACACCAGACGTGTCTGTTCAAATGGGAGATGACTACTACCTGGATGAGTTCAGCAATATCGGTGATACGTCTCAAGCCGTTAAATTCAACATTGGCCTTAACCAGTGCCAGACCGGTATCCAGAAGGTCACTTATTCCCTTAACGCAACTTCTCAAGTGATTGATCAGCAGCAGGGCATCGTAGCGTTGAACGCCAGCTCAACGGCCAAAGGCATCGGCCTGAGACTGATGAACGACAGCGGTCAACCCATCGCCCTGGGTACCACTTACCCATTCAATGGCTTCAATAGCACCGGCACCAGCTTCAACATCCCGCTTTCTGCGGCTTATTACCGGCTGGCTAATGGCGAACTCAAGGCGGGTACTGCAAACGCGTCGGTAACCTTTGTGATGAGCTATTTGTAGAACGCTCAGTGTCGGCACGGGCTGTGTCGAAACATAAAAAGCCAATGCCCCGACAGGTCGGGGCATTGGCTTTTGTAGTCTTGGATAAACCCACAGCGCTTTTAAGCCTTACGGGCCCACCTGACCTCTCTAGACCAGGAAGCACCCACGGCGGGTCTACCTATATTATTTGGCTTGGCGAAGCACAAGCTCCGACAGACGGGTCTTCACCCGGAAGCAGAACTCACGAATTTGAAATTGATAGGCGGGCATGACCATATAGTTCAAATCAGCACCCAACGAGTCCTTGATTTGCATATATTTAGCGGTCTTGGAAGCAATGGCTTGGTATTCCGCCTCGTATTTAACGTAAGACGGCTTGTTGTAAACCTTCAAGACATCCAGCTCTTTACGGCATTGCTCTGCGCGACTTGTTTCTGATTCTGGCTGAGCGGCCTCTGGAGAAGCATGGGCTGCAACGTCAGCAGCAGGTTCAGACTCATATCGCACAGTATAATTAGGTGACGACGGTACGGCTTCAGGTGATGCTTCATGGACGACGGCAGGAGGTGGAGTCACTTCAGTTTTTTCTGGAGTTTTCGTAGCGCATCCCGCGAGGGCAAGTCCTACCACTACAACGATGCCACACATTTTATCCATCGGTTTCACCAAGAAGTAATTATGGTTGGCTGAGTCGTTAGGTTCTGGGTAAAAGCAATAGCTCACTCAATGATCGAGTGTAGATTTTCTACCAGACTCAAGGCGCTCAGCCTCTCTTCCTTGAGCGCACAGACGGGTAATAGTAGTAAAAAAACAAAGAGATGACGAGTAAAAGCTCGATCGCAGAGCAGATGCGAAGGTCAATGCAATTCGTGCAACCGCCAAGCCCTTCAAATAGGCAAAGGTAGTCAATAGCAACGGCCCTGAATGGGGCCGTCGTGATGCAGGGCATTAAGACTTGACCCAATCCAAATCTACCGGGCCGTGGATACCGTCAACCTGGCCCTTGCTGCTGTGTTGCCACCACTCCCAGCTTTTACCCTTGGCGCTCCAGGTTTCAGGCACTGTGGGCTGAGCCACTTCCCAATGGGCAATCCACAGCGGGCACTCACTGAAATCGTACTTGCGCCAGGCCAAGCGGTTACTCCAGATACTGGGAGAGGCGTAGATGTGCGGGTATGCCCCCTCCAGCAGAGAAACCCTTATCAGCGTCACCAACTGAAACAGGGCATCGGCCATCTGATCCGGGCTGGCCCCCTCGTTGCGATTGGTCTCGACATCAATGACCAGGATATCCCGCTTGGCATTGAACGCCACCTCGGCCAGACGCCCCTTGATATTGGTCAACTGCTCGCACGGCGTACTGCTCAACGCACGAAAATAGTGATAGACCCCGGCTTTCAAACCGTTTGCCTGCATACCTTGGAAGTTCGTGACAAATTTTGGGTCGGTGTAGTCTCCACCCTCTGTCATTTTGGCGATTGCATGGGTAATGCCCGCAGCCGCAACGCGGGTCCAGTCAATATCGCCCTGCCAGCGCGACACGTCGATGCCCCGCGCATTTTCGTTTTTAATCGGGTCGTTGCAACTCATCTGTGCGTTCCTGCAATGGATGTCGGGTCGATTCTTTCATCGACACACATCAGCAATGCACTATTGGACTACCACCCCCCCACCCGGCGATAACGAAATAGCAGGCAAAAAAATCCCGCAAAGCCTATTGGCTCGCGGGATCTTTTTTCATGTTTGGCGGGAAACCAGGGATTCGAACCCTGGAGACGCTATTAACGTCCGCCGGTTTTCAAGACTGGTTTTTTATCTATATATTACAACAAGTTAGATTTAAATCCGTTCCGCATCGTAGCATTCCCGAAATCGCTGGAGGCCCCGTAGATCAAGGGGCGCGTATCGGGCTGCGGAAATGATTCCCCCCTCACCGGCGTTCTGCCGACGAACACCACTCCCAAATCCTAAGCGCCTCGCTTACCGCGCGCGCATACAGTATTTGAGTTTTGAAATATGAACGTTGACGTGGAGACCGATATAAGCAATCAGACATCTGACGACCTGAGCTTTCGTCCCATCGACTTGAATACACAGCAGCGCGACCACCTACTCATGGAGAACCAGCGACTCCTGGCCGAGATTCGTCAAGCTCAGAGCCCTATTGCCAACTAGGCTGAACAGATGCCTGGAGGGAAGAATCATGTGCGGAAGGCTTACACAGTATCGCGGAATCCACGACTTTGTTGCAGCGCTTAGCATGCCTAATGCCCTGGCCAACTCCGTGGGCGATCAGCCGATTGAGCGCTACAACGTCGCCCCATCCACCCAGGTCGCCCTATTGCATATCCAGGGCGAACTACTGCACGCCGACTTCGTGCGGTGGGGGTGGCGCCCTCATTGGGCAAAAGACCGCGCCGCGCCAATAAATGCGCGCGCCGAGAAGGTTGCACATGGCCCGTTCTTCCGGGCGATCTGGCCGCATCGAGCAATCACGCCAATCGACAACTGGTTTGAGTGGGTGGATGAAGGTGGGCCGAAGAAACAGCCCTATCTGATCGGTCGACGCGACGGTGCCCCAGTGCTATGTGCTGCCATCGGCCAATTACCAGATGCTGACGAAGGCCCAGGCGAGCATGACGGGTTCGTGATCATCACCGCCGACAGCGCCGGCGGCATGGTGGATATCCACGACCGTCGGCCAGTGGTGCTGACTCCGGAACTGGCTCGGGAATGGTTGGACCTGGCCACGCCCAGAGAGCGCGCAGAGCAGATGGTACTGCACCAGGGCGAGCCGGCCGAGGCCTTCGAGTGGTTCAAGGTCGATATCGCCGTGGGCAATGTGAGGAACAAAGGGCCCGAACTGATTCGCCCCTTGAGCTAAGGCTCCGAGAAATACCACATCACAAACGCTACCGCTGCAACCCAGCCCAGAGTCAGCAGAAACGACAGACCTGCAAGCCTCTTATCCATGACGCCCTTCAATAAACCAAATCATCGCAATACGAACCAACTCCGAGAGAGTAGTTCATTGATCTCAGGGTGCAATTGCACGGACGTACGCCTAGCATGCCGGCAGCGCGATCAGTCCTTAGTCGCCAGCATCGGTGATGGCGATAATTCGTTGAGCATGCGCCGGGTCAAGTTGGGCTCGACGGGTTGCATGAACCACGCCGACGGTGCCGGGGGCGGCAAGTACTTTGCTTGACCGAGAGCCTGAATGACTTGCCAAACTGCCGCAACCGCCCGTGGAGGCGGATCGTTTTCATAGGCTGGTAGTTGATCGCCGATACCTGCATCAATTTCTCCGAGCATGAAAAAACCGCCCGTAGGCGGTCTTGTGAATTTCGTTTTTCAGTTGTAGTCGACGTAGGGGCCAGTATAAAAACCGCCAATATCGCCACTGATTCTGTACAGACTTTCCTTCCCTGGCTGAACGGAAGTTGCAATGGTGCGGATCGCCGATCCAGCACAAAGGCCAGATCCTGCCAGGCCAGCACCGAGATTTGGTGATCCCGGTGGAAGGTAAAACATAGCCCGCTGCCCTGTGCCAATTTTCGCTGCTTTGCGACCGTCTACAGAGACGACAATATCGCAGCCAGATCCCACAGCGCCCGAATCGCGCACAACCGTGATCTTCCCGCTTTCACCGGCTGGCTACGCCTGGAAGGCATAAACTTCATCCGACGGCACCGGCTTTGCGTCTCTTACCGATATCGCCGTTGAAGCACACCCCGCCAGCATCGCCACTGCTACCGCCGCTATCAAAATCCGCATGTTGGCGGGACTGTAGCACTGGGGAGAAGGAGCAAAGACACACATCAACCGCGTCCCGTCAGAAATACTCAGACGGTAGCGAGAATAAAGATCCGTTTGAACGGAAATAAAGTCCGCCCATCCCCTTCTGGCGGGTAATACTCATGAACCAGCTTCAGGAAGTGATCTAGGAAACACTGCCGCTCGAACTCATCCAGCGCCAAGAGCACCGGCCGTAACGCCGAAACCTTGACCCAATCGAAAATCGGCGACAGACCTTCCACCACCTGTAAGTGTTCGGTTTCCCAGATATCCAAATCCTTGGTCAGTGGTGCCAGCAGACGGTAATAACGATCCAGTGATAACACTGGGCGCTCAGCCATGAACCGACGCAACTCCACTGTACCCAATGGACCTCCGTCGAGCCCTGCGTGATCAAGAGTTTCTAGCATCAATTGATACCACAGCGCGTCACGCCAATTAGGCATGTGTGCTGCTAGACAACCTCCAGGGTTGAGTTGTCGCAACAGGCGTGGCAGCAACACGTCGTGACCACTGATGAAATGCAGTACTGCAGCAGCAAACAGTAGGTCAGCAGGTTGCTCTGCCTGCCAGCTCTGTAAGTCGCTTTTATACCAAAGGGCCTTGATCGGCAAATAGCTGGCCTCACCAAGCATCTCTGCCGAGCTATCGACTCCCGTCAGATCGGCATGCGGCCAGCGCTTGGCCAGGAGGTGAGTGGCAATGCCAGTACCGCATCCCAGGTCATAGATTCGTTCAGGATTTTCCAAGCAAATATGGTCCAGCAACTCGACCACCGGACGCTCCCGTAGTCGAGCAAATTTCAAATAGGCCTGAGGGTCCCATTGAGTATTACTAGGCCTTGCCGTGGACGGCTGAGCCTTAATGTCCATACGTGATTCCTTCCGATCAGAGTTGTCTTCCGATGACATTCAAGGTTCTGAGGAGCAGTGCAACGCCGCGCCGGGTGTCCTTTTCGCGGAGGAGCGACAGCAACCCATAGATGTTGGGAGGCGCCGCCTCCGCGGCAGTCTCGGCCGTGGCCATGCGTAGCGCATTGCCCAGACTCCAAGTGACGGCGGTGGTGCTCTCAAACAACCGGCCAAGTTTTTCCACAGTCGCTAGGTCAAGCATGTCGACGGTGTCGGAGATCAGTGAGGCCAGGTCGACTAGATTATCCAAGCGCCCTCCATCCAGGAGCGGTTTCAGCTTGTCCAGTAATGCCTCTATCCCAGCATTCTGGTCTAGCGAGTCGGTATTAACATCTGCACTCTTTGCGAGTGGCTCATTGAATACATCCATGTGAATTTACGCCTCCCTGTGCGCGGTCAAAGCATTCCGCGAGCCACAGCCCAGTAAAGGCCGCGGTTGAATCCATTGCGCAGAAGGCCACCCAGTTTACTTGGCGGGGTCGGCATCACGTCGTGGGCATAGTCGTACCAAAGTGGCATCCCAGCATTAAGGCCCATCTGCGCCACAGCTTGGACACGCCCGTCATAAACTGCATTGGGGCTTCCCAAGCGGATTGCAGCGGCAATATTGTTGGCGATCACCGGCGCCTGGTTGTGGCAAGCCCCACCCGCCTTACTGATTGGTAGATCGACCGTGTCACCGATCACATAAACGCCTTCAAGCCCATAGACCTGTAGCGTCTCATGATGAGTTGGCAGCCACCCTTCATTGTTCTGTGCCTGAGAAACGCCAGACTCAAGCACCACGTCAACTGCACGAATCGGCGGGGTTGCCATCAGAATGTCGAACGGCTGCGCCTCTCCCTCTTCCGAGTAAGCTATTCGTTGTTCCGGGTCGACTCTGCTCAGTGTGAAACCCCGTTGAAAGCGAATATTCTTCTGTTCGAAGATCCCCGGCAAAATCTCCCCGGTGGGTCGTTGTAGGAATAAGCAATTACGCAACAACTGTGCAGTTGTGGGATAGGTGTAAATGATTTCTACCTTGTCCCTGACGCCGCGACGACGAAGGAAGTCATCAAGCATCAACGTGGTTTCGATGGGAGCGATACCGCACTGATGCGGTACATTGGGGGTCTTGGGAAAGGAGACGGTGACGAAAATTCGACCTTTTTCAATGGTACTTAGACGTTGAGCCAGTTGTCGCGCTGGCTCGTATTGGTAGAAGTGGTCACCGGCTTCCTTGAGGCCTTCGATACGTTCCGGAGCAGGTAAGCAACCGGTGGCGATCACCAGAAAATCATAGCCATGACGCTTGCCACTAAGGGTTCTCAGCTCTTGTCTGGCGAAGTCAAAACGAATTACCTCGTCGACTTGAAAATCTATTTCCGGACGTAACAATGAGCGCTCTGGACGTTTGAGCTCTTCCTGAAAAAAAAGATTGAATGCGACGTACATGAAGGCGGGCTTGTAGAAGTGGTCCTCAGAGTTAGAGAGCAGAACGATCTTCAGCTGCCCCCGAAGAATTTCAGGATAGAGCTTGGTGACTAGTTGATTGGCAAGCATCGTGCCGCCCATGCCACCGCCGACGATGATTATCCGCTTCTGCATGATCCGCCCTCCATGGCGTATCCAATATCCATTCGACATGAATGGTAGTTGAGAACCGCGGGGAGCAAGGATGAAGTCGCGATAAGAAAAAATGCATTAGTCGCTAAGTGAATATGTTCTTTACAAAAGCCGTAAATCACCCCTGATTTTATGATCGACCGCTTCGGCCGATTGCTGCCTTTCGCTAAAGACAGTTTTGGGTCGAAAGCGGGCGCACTACATGCTATCGGCCTGGCTAGACATCCAGCTTGGATGAAATGCCAGTGGCTGGAATTGGGATGCTTGTAGTAGCGTTGTGCCTTCCTCATTCACATACGGATGCGCAAATGAATTGCAGTGTCGCTAGCAAGAATGCTGATCGTGCTAAGGAAATTAAAGATGCCATCCAAAACGCAGGCAGAACCGTTACAGAGCATGAGAAAGCACGAATAATCATTTTCGGCGCCTTAGAAGGCACGAAGATTCCCACAATCAAACTCTGTCAAAAGTATCTAAATATCAAAGATGTAAATCGGCCACCTCACAGTCTCAGCAATGAAGCAATAGACGTTTTTGGCAGGCTGATAGAACTGATCAGGGAATCTAGTCGATGGGATTTGAGCGATATTGCAGACGACCTTGCTCTTACTCACGACATCAAACTCCTGCCATAGTTATGGCCTTGTAAAAGAAGTTCCCCAGTTCTTCGCCTGCAAGCCCAAGGACTGGGGTTGCGCCAATATCGGCGCGTTTATGACTTGGAGGTCAATGTGAGCAACGGCGACCACGCACAAAGCAAAAGGACTGGATATATACATGGGGCGTAGTGCGTGACGAACCCAACATTATGGTAGGAGCTTTCCCGAGCAAAGCTGCGGCAGAAGCCAAAGCGCACCTTTCCAGAAAGCGTGACGCTATCGATTTCGAGTGCGCCATCCAAGATGGAAACCACCGCCTCGGCACCGCTTACCCCTTCACTGGAATTGGTAAATAGATTTCGAATAGTCAGTTCGTAGTTTTGACTGCCTTGCATATCTCACCCCTGCGGACATACCGCGTCATGTTGGTTGTTTCGCATCTTTGTGCCTGAGTATCAGGCGAGCTCTGTGATGCCATGGCCCGCCGTACACGATAATTTCCGACGGCCTGCCGTACAGGTGGTGCAGTAGAAAAAGCCCTGGGCCGAATGCGCCCGACTCTTCGCCAGGTAACGCCGGATCGGTGCCCAGATAAACCCCTGCATGATTCGGGTGAACCGTTCTCCCCACATGCATGACGATCAAGCCACCGCGCTGTGGCCTAACCGGAACGGCTGCAAATACGTTCTGACGCGGGCAAGATGCCCAGTGGTCGCACGCGTCTACGCGCGCATGAAACTGGCTGGGGTTAAACCATCAGCAGAAAACATTGCGGCCGAAGCCTGGTCGCTGGACCTGTCACGGGTAGGATGAAGAAATGCGAGCGAAAAAGGCGGCAAACAGGGACCTGCCGCCGCGAATGATTCGGCGCGTGCGCACGCTGAAAGGCGGTAAGAGTGGGTTGGGTACGACGGGAGGAATGAAGACGGGAAGCGGGTAGAGATCACGCTCGGGATTGACTTGGACATCGCCAAGGCTGAATGGGCAAAGCTCGACTGCAAGCCAGTGTCAAAGAAGAACGCCCTACTGGGTCAAGTGCTTGATCGGTACGAGCGGGAGATCATCCCGGGGAAGGCGCCCAAAACGCAAAGCCTGAGTTGATGCGGAAACGGTAGATGAGCGGCTTGATCTCTCGTACCCCAGAAACGCAAAAGCCCCGCTAGTGCGGGGCTTTTGTTTGAATCTTGGCGGGAAACCAGGGATTCGAACCCTGGAGACGCTATTAACGTCCGCCGGTTTTCAAGACCGGTGCATTCAACCACTCTGCCAATTTCCCTTGTGCATCACAGGATTATAGTAGCCCATCCCGTCTCAGCGGGCGCCATAATACCCGAATGAAACACACTGTCAAACTCTTGCCATCGCTTGTTACAGAGCGTCTGTTATGATCTTTGCGACTGAACGTTTCAAAACCGAAGGAGTGTCGCCATGCGCGAACAGAATTACGCAGTGAATGGTAACGCGCAGGCTGAGCAGCTTGAAGTCAGCCGCGTGTTGCGCAACACCTATGGCCTGCTCGCCCTTACCCTCGCATTCAGCGGCGTGATGGCGTTCGTGGCCCAGCAGATGCGCGTCGGCTACCCGAATATCTTTGTCGTGCTGATCGGCTTCTATGGCCTGTTCTTCCTGACCAACAAGCTGCGTGACTCGGCCTGGGGCCTGGTGTCGGCGTTTGCCTTGACCGGTTTCATGGGCTTTATCCTCGGCCCGATCCTCAACCGTTACCTCGGCATGGCCGGCGGCGCGGAAGTGGTCAGCTCGGCGTTTGCCATGACCGCACTGGTGTTTGGTGGTCTGTCGGCCTACGTGCTGATCACCCGCAAGGACATGAGCTTCCTGGGTGGTTTCATCACCGCTGGTTTCTTTGTGTTGCTGGCGGCTGTGGTTGCGAGCATGTTCTTCCAGATCAGCGGCCTGCAATTGGCGATCAGCGCAGGTTTTGTGCTGTTCTCCTCGGTGTGCATCCTGTTCCAGACCAGCGCGATCATCCAGGGTGGTGAACGTAACTACATCATGGCGACCATCAGCCTGTACGTGTCGATCTACAACCTGTTCATCAGCTTGTTGCAGATCTTCGGCATCATGAGCCGCGACGACTGATTGTCAGCACAATAAAAAATGCCCCGCATCGAAAGATGCGGGGCATTTTTGTTTGAAGGGGCTTAATACTGGTTGGGCTCCATTTCCAGATCGACCTTGAAACGCTCTGCAATGTCGCGCTGAATACGTTGGGCCAAGTTCGCAATATCGTGCCCTGTGGCATCGCCATAGTTGACCAACACCAGCGCCTGCAACTTGTGCACGCCGGCATCGCCGTCACGGAAGCCCTTCCAGCCTGCCTTGTCGATCAGCCAGCCGGCCGCAAGCTTCATCTGCCCATCGGCCTGCGGGTACGCCACCAGGTCCGGATACCGCGCCTGCAGCTCAGCCGCCAGCACCTGGGACACCAGCGGGTTCTTGAAGAAGCTGCCCGCATTGCCCAGCTCGGCCGGATCGGGCAGTTTTTCCCGGCGGATACTGCAGATCGCGCGGCTGACGTCACTCGGTGTTGCCTCGGTGATCCCCTGCCCCGCCAGGCGCTGCTGCACCGGGCCGTAGTCGAGTTTCAGGCGGCTGGCGCGGCTCAGGGCAAAGCGCACCCGCAAGATCAGCCAGCGCGCGGTCTCGTGTTTGAACAGGCTGTCGCGGTAGGCAAAGTTGCATTCTTCCAGGCTGAAATCGCGCAACTCGCCGGTGTGACGATCCAGCGCGGTCAGGCCGGCGAATACATCCTTGATCTCGACACCGTAGGCGCCGATGTTCTGCATGGGCGCGGCGCCAACGGTGCCGGGGATGAGGCTGAGGTTTTCCAAGCCGCAGAAGCCTTGTTCCAGGGTCCATAGCACGAATGGATGCCAGGCTTCGCCGGCTTCGGCCTCGACCACCACCTGAGTGCCGTCGTCATGCAACACACGGATGCCCTGGCTGGCCATGCGCAGCACCAGCGCCGGAATGTCCTGGGTCAACAGTAAGTTGCTGCCGCCGCCGATCACCAACAGCGGCACCGCGTGTGCCGCCGAATAGGCCAAGGCCTCACGGACATCATCGTCGCTGCGGGCCTCGGCGAACAGCTGGGCACGCACGTCAATGCCAAAGCTGTTGAATGGCTTGAGCGACACCTGCGCAAGCACCTGCAAGGTCATAACCGCCCCTTCAATTCGATCACCAATAAATCACAGGCACGTTCAATCAGGTCCAGGACCCGTTCAAAGCCTTGTTCGCCTTCGTAATACGGGTCCGGCACTTCGTCCACTTCGGCGTCGTAACGGCGCAGGAAAAGGTCCAGCTCAGCCTTGCCCTGGCCCGGCTGCAGGGCCTTGAGGTTGCGCAGATTGCTGTGATCCATGGCCAGGATCAGGTCATAGCGCGCAAAGTCGGCGCGAGAAACCTGCTGGGCACGCTGGGCCGACAAATCGTAGCCGCGCACCAACGCCGCACGCTGGCTGCGCTGGTCCGGCGGGTTGCCGACATGCCATTCACCCGTCCCGGCGGACGCGACCTCGACCTGCCCCGCCAGCCCCGCTTCGCGCAATTTATGGCGCAGCACGCCTTCTGCGGTGGGCGAGCGGCAGATATTGCCCAAGCAGACAAACAGAACCTCCATCAGGCCCCCAGCAGGCGACGGACGCGCTCAAGGTCTTCCGGAGTGTCAACACCGGCCGGCGGTGCTTCCAGCGCATCGCCCACGTGGATGCGCACGCCATGCCACAGGGCCCGCAGTTGCTCCAGGGACTCGGTATTTTCCAGCCAGCATGGGCCCCAACTGACGAAGTCATGCAGGAAACCGGCGCGGTAGGCGTAAATGCCGATATGGCGACGGTAAGGCACGCCTTCCGGCAACACGTCAGGCTGCTTGGCGAAGGCGTCGCGCGCCCAAGGCAAGGTCGAACGGCTGAACGTCAGCGCCAGGCCGTTGATGTCACTGACTACCTTTACCACGTTCGGATTGAACAGGGTCTCGATGTCTTCAATCGGCTCGGCCAGGGTCGCCATGCGTGCTTCGCCATGGGCGGCCAGGTTGGCGGCCACCTGGTCGATCACACTGGGCGGGATCAGGGGTTCGTCGCCTTGCACGTTGACCACGATGGCGTCAGGCGCCAGGCCAAGCTGGGTGGCGACTTCGGCCAGGCGGTCGGTGCCAGAGTTATGGTCTTCGCGGGTCAGCACCGCCTCGGCACCGAAGCCCTTGCAGGCTTCGATGATGCGCGGGTCGTCGGTGGCCACCACCACGCGCTCGGCGCTGCTCTTGCAGGCCTGTTCCCACACCAGCTGGATCATCGGCTTGCTGCCGATCAGTTGCAGCGGCTTGCCCGGCAGGCGGGTCGAGGCGTAGCGGGAAGGAATGACAACGGTAAAGGCGGTGGTCATTTATCCAGGCGCTCATCGGTGGTCAGGGTGCGAGCTTCGCTTTCCAGCATCACCGGGATGCCATCACGGATCGGGTAAGCCAGGCCGGCGCCTTTGCTGATCAGCTCGGTTTTGTCGGCGCTGAGCTTGAGCGGGCCTTTGCAGATCGGGCAAGCGAGGATATCGAGCAATTTGGTGTCCATGAGTGTTTCCTGGAAAGCAGCGGTTTAAGGCAAAAGGCGGGCAGGCAACAGACGCATCAGCTGCGTGTCGAACCAGGCGACGAACGCCGGCGACGGCAGTGCATCCACCGCAAGGTACCACCAGTCGGGCTGGGCAAAGGCGCGGCACTTCACCGCGTCCTTCTCGGTCATGACCAGCGGCAATGACGGCGTAAAATTCAGGACTTCGGCGCTGTAAGTCGCGTGGTCGGCAAACCCATGGGGTATCGGCTGCCAGTGTAGCGTTTCAAGGGTATTGAAGAAACGTTGCGGGTTGCCGATGCCGGCAACCGCATGCACCTGCTGACCTGCTGGAAAATGATCCACCGGCTGCCGCTCGCCGGTCAGCAGGTTGACCAGTGCGGTGGGCTGCAAGCGAAAGGCGAAACCATCGTCTCGATCACTGGCGGCGCCGTTGTACAACAGCGCATCGACGCTCTGCAGACGTTCAACAGGCTCACGCAACGGTCCCGCCGGCAGGCAACGGCGGTTGCCCAGGCCCCGGGCAGCGTCGATCAGCACCAGTTCAAGGTCACGGGCCAGGCGGTAGTGCTGGAGACCGTCGTCGGAGAGGATCAGGTCCAGGGTTTCGCTGGCCAGCAGCGCCTGGACCGCACGGCTGCGATCGGGGTCAATCATCAACGGCACGCCGCAGCGCTGCACGATCAACAAGGGCTCATCACCCGCCACTTCGGCGCTCTGGCTGCCTTCGACCCGCCATGGCAACTGCGGCGGCTTGGCGCCATACCCTCGACTGACCACACCTACGCGCAAGCCGCTGCGTCGGCAGTGTTCGATCAGCCACAGGATCAACGGCGTCTTGCCGGTGCCACCCACGGTGATATTACCGACCACCACCACCGGCACCGGCGATTGATAGATCTCGCCCTCACCCGCCAGGAAGCGTGCACGCTTGCGCTGCACCACCCGGCGATACAAGGACTCCAGCGGCCGCAACAGCGCAAGCGCCGGATGGCCCTCGTACCAGGCCTTGAGCAAACGATCAGACAGGGCCATCAGGGTTGGCCCGCCGCCTCGACAGTGGTCATGCGCAAATGGCTGAAACCGAGTTTGCCGGCGGCGTCCATTGCGGTGATCACGGCCTGGTGCTGGGTCTTGCCATCAGCACTGATCGACAGCGGCAGCTTAGTGTCGCCGCCGGACTCTTTCTGCAAGGCATCCATCAGGCTGGCCAGGTCGTTTTTCTCGAGTAACTGGTTATTCACCGAAAACACCCCGTCGGCGCTGATGGCGATGTCCAATTGCTTGACTTGCTGGTCCTCGGCCGGCGAACCGCTCACGGCCTCCGGCAGGTCGACGCGCAGTTCGGTCTGCCGGGTGAAGGTGGTGGTGACGACAAAAAACAGCAGCAGGATAAACACCACATCGATCAGCGACGCGAGGTTGATATCGACGTTTTCCCGTTGCTTGCGGCGAAATTTCACGCTTTGCCCCCAACCAGGTCCACGTCACGGTCGCCCTGCACCACTTCCACCAGTTTGATGGCTTCCTGCTCCATGCCCACCACAAGCTCATCGATACGGCGTTGCAGGAAGCGGTGGAAGAACACCGAGGGGATACCCACCATCAGGCCTGCGGCCGTGGTGATCAGCGCCTTGGAGATACCACCGGCCAGTACGGCCGCGTTGGTGGTCATGCCGGAGCCCATGAACGAGCTGAAGATATCGATCATGCCCAACACCGTACCGAGCAAGCCGAGCAACGGCGCCATGGCGGCGATGGTGCCGAGGGCGTTGATGTAGCGTTCCAGTTCATGGATGACGCGGGCGGCGGCTTCCTCGATGCACTCTTTCATAATCTCGCGACCGTGCTTGGAATTGGCCAGCCCGGCAGCGAGGATCTCACCCAACGGGGAATTGGCGCGCAGCTCCTTGAGTTTTTCCTTATCGAGCTGTTTGTTCTTGATCCAGGACCAGACCTGCCCCAGCAAATGCTCGGGGGTCACGCGGCTGGCGCGAAGGGTCCACAGGCGTTCGGCGACGATGCCGAGTGCGGCGATAGAACTCATGATGATCGGCAACATCATCCAGCCGCCGGATTTGACCAATTCCCACACAGTGAATATCCCCTCGAAAAAGTGCGCCACTTTACCATATAGGTGCGTCGACCACAGACCCCATCGGCCGCGGCTAGGGTAACCGCTCGCGCCAGAACCGGCGTTGACTGCGCGCAACTATCGGGGGCGTAAAAGCACCCAACTGCAGACGTACAGCGCCCTGCTCGGCGCTGTCATATACCTGGCTGCCCAACCGCTGGTAGCGTTCCATCACCTGTGGATGGGGATGGCCGAACGCATTGTTGCGCCCTCGCGAGATCAGCACGGATCGCGGAGCAAGCCGTTCCACAAAGGGCCAGGACGAAGAACTGCGACTGCCATGGTGCGGCGCTTGCAGCCAATCGGTGGGCACCGCCAGCGGTGACGCAAGCATGGCCTGTTCCGCCGCACGGCCAATATCACCGGTCAGCAGCAGGCGCTCGCCATTGGCCTGCACCTGCAAGACGCAGGACTTCGCGTTGCCACTTATGGCGTCCGGCCACTGCCAGAGTTCGAAGGTCACACCGTCCCAGATCCAGCGCTCGCCGCTGGTGCAAGGCTGGGTGGCGAGCGATGGGGGCAGACCTTCAGTTTCTCCGCCCACCACACGCTTGATCGGCATGCCATTGGCAATCGCCGCTGCACCCCCGGCGTGATCGGCATCGGCGTGGCTGAGCAGCAGCATATCCAGCTCTCCTACCCCGAGCTTTCGCAAAGACGGCAGTACCACGCGCGCACCCAAGTCGAACGTGCCGGAACGCGGGCCGGCGTCGTAGAGCAACGTGTGATGACGGGTGCGCAAAATCAACGATTGCCCCTGGCCGACATCAAGCTGCGTCACCTCCACCTGTCCGTCGGGCACCAGCGCTCGTGGGGGAAACACCGCCAGCAGAAACATCGGCCAACCCAGCACACGAAACGGCACGCCCTTGGGCAGCAGGAGCAGCACTGCGCCCAGCAGACTTACCAACCAATACCCCAGCGGTACATCGGCCGGAATCCAGGCCGGCATCTGTCCGGCAAGCCACGCCAAGCCGTTGAACAAGGCACCCAGTGCCCCGCCCGCCAGCCACAGCAGACCTTCCCCTACAAACGGCAACGCCAGCAATGCAGTGCCCAACAAGGCCAGCGGCAACACCACCAGGCTGATCCATGGCACCGCCACCAGGTTGGCAAACGGCGCACTCAGGCTAATGGGCAACCCCAACACCAGCAAGGCCGGAAACAACCCGATGGCAATCAACCACTGCGGCCGAGTCCACACCTGCCACAGGCTCCAGGGTCCCAGACGGCCACCAAACGCCAGGATCAGCACCGCAACCGCCGCAAAGGACAGCCAGAACCCCGGCTGCAAGCTGGCCAACGGCTCCAGGATCAGCACCCCATTGAGCGCCAGCAACAAAGGCCACCACAGCCCCAGGTGACGCAAGCGCAATCGCCACAACAACACCAGCCCAACCATCACGCAGGCGCGCTGCACCGGCACGCCAAATCCAGCCAGCAAGCCGTAACCCAGTGCCGTAGTGAACGCCAGCCCACAAGCCCAGGGCAGCCATGGCCAGGTTCGAGGCCAGCATCCATAGCGCGCCAAGCCAGCGATCAAACCGTAAATCAACCCCGCCAGCAGGCCGATATGCTGGCCGGAGATGACCAGCAAATGCACAGTCCCTGTGTCCTGCAGCACCTGCCAATCAGCAGCCGCCAATCCAGAGCCATCGCCCAACACCAGGGCAATCAGGCCAGCCTCCCGGCCTTGGGCGTCCACCGCAAGCAAACGCTGACGCACACTGTCGCGCCAGGCGTTGGCAGCCGGTGCCAGGCGCTCTCCATCCTTTACCGTACCGGTGGCGCCAATGCGCTGGGCCAGCAGCCAAGCCTCCTGATCAAAGCCGTGGAAGTTCAGCAACCCGGCGGGCCGCTTGAGGGTGACGGCCAGGCGCCAGCGTTCACCGCTGCGCACGGGCGGCCCGCCACGCCAGGACACCCGGATGTGCGTGGGCAACCGGGCATTACGCGACCGACTGTCGGTCAGTACAAAGCGCACGCCCTCGTCCGTCTGTTGCGGAAGCCCGCTGACCCGCCCTTCCACCCAGCGCGTCTGACCGTCCAGTACTGGCTTGAGGCGATCATCCAGCGCCCACTGCGCGCTCATGCACGCCCAACTCAGCCCAAACAGGAAAAAAGCCAAGGGATACGTGCGAAACGGCAACAGCATCAGGGCCAGCACCAGCAAGGCGGTCAGCCAACCGGTCGTCGGCAATGCCGGTAAAAAGCGCAAGGCCAGCAGCCCCAGCGCAAACGCGCACATCCCTGTCCTCATGAATCATCCTTTTCAAGTGATCCACTCAGTCTTAGCCGGATGCCCAGCACGGCCTATGATGTTTTGTCACAAAGTCTGAATTTTCTGTTTATAGAATGCGGGCATACTTGCCCCTCGAACTGACCTGGACCCCTTATGCCCCGGCGCTTATTCAAACGATACATGCCTGACCCCAGCAGTATCAGGGAACACAAGTCATTACAGTTCCTTGGCACCTTGCTGCATGACCCGAACCTCTGGCACCTGAACCGGCACTCGGTCGCGCGCGCAATGGCTGTGGGTTTGTTCGCGGCTTTTATTCCCATTCCGTTACAGATGCTGCTGGCCGCCGTCCTGGCGATCACCGTGCGCGGCAATATGCCCATCGCGGTCAGCCTGGTATGGCTGACCAACCCGATCACCATGCCGGTGGTGTTTATCTGCACCTACATGACAGGCGCCTGGTTGATGAATGTGCCCCCGCGCAGCTTGCCGGATGACCTGACCTGGGAATGGATCAGCGGCCAATTGAGCACGTTATGGCAGCCGTTCCTGCTGGGTTCAGTGGTGTTGGGGCTGGTGCTGGGTGCGCTCGCGTATTGCCTGACCATGGGCTATTGGCGCTGGTGGGTGGCCCACCAATGGAAAAAACGCAAACAGCGTCGCGCCTAGCAAGCCCGCAGACGCAGATGCACCCGCAGCCCTTTTCCGGTGTTTTGCGCCCACAAGCTACCGTCCTGGCGCTGCACGGCGTTGCGCGCGATGCTCAAGCCCAGGCCGAAGCCACCATCGCCGGGGCGTGATCCGTCCAGGCGGGTGAACGGTGCGAAGATCCGTTCCAGGTCCCCGTCATCGATCCCGCCGCCCTCGTCCTCCAGCCATACATGCCAATAGTCACCTTCGCGACGCCCATCCAGGCTGACCACACCGCCCACGGGTGAATGGCGAATGGCATTGCGCAGAATGTTTTCCAGGGCCTGGGCCAACGCATTCAGGTTGCCGCGCACCCAGCATTCCGGGCCGAGCAGACACGGCAGGCGCGACGCGGGCCAATCGCTTTCGAAGCATGCGTTTTCGCGCAACATATCCCACAGCGCCTGAAGCTGGATATCTTCCTGGGGCAGCGGCGCCCGCTCGGTGTCCAACCACGCCAGTTGCAGGCTGTCTTCCACCAGGCGTTGCATCGCATCGATCTCACGGCCAAGCCGCTCGCGCAGTTGCGTCAGGTCCTGCTCACTGTCACACGCCACGCGCAGGCGGCTCAGCGGCGTGCGCAGCTCATGGGACATGTCCCGCAGCAGTTGCTGCTGCAACACCACGGTGCCCTGCAAGCGCTCGGACATGTGGTCGAACGCGCGGCCCAGCTCACCCAATTCATCCTGACGACTGGTCGCGTCGTGGGACAGCCGCGTGTTCAACTGGTCAGCACGCCAGGCGTTGGCCTGCTCACGCAGTTGATTGAGGGGCATGATCAGCAGCCGATACAGGCCGACGCACAGCAACAGGGTAAACAGGCCGGGGATCACGCCATTGGTCACCACCCGCCAGAACAGTTGGTAGCGCCCCGGCATGAAGCGCTGCGGCAACTCGATCACCAGCGAGCCTGCGTTGGGGTCGACCGGAAACGGGATTTTCAGCCACGGCAGACCTTTGGCATGCCGGCTCACCGGCCAGTCCAGGCCACGCAGAAAGGTCAGGCGCTGGCTTTCCTTGTCGGTCAGCGGGTAGCTGCTCAGCGATTGCAAGTCATTGCCGATCACGCCGATCCAGGTGGTTTCGCGCTCGCCCATCTCCTGCAGCCACGCATCGACGCCAGCATTGCCGTCTCGGTTCCAGGCCTGCTCCGCTCGCAACGCGTAACCACTCAAGGTGATCCGCGCTTCATCGGACAGGTAGGCGTTCTTCTGCTCCATGTAGCGCCCCCACGACCAACTGAGCCAGATCATCAGCAAACAGAAGGCGATCAACAGGCAGGCCAGCTTCCAGAATAACGAGTGCTTGCCCGGCAGGCCTTTAAAGGGCCTTTTAAAGGCTGTCATCAGCACCGCTCAGCACATAGCCCTTGCCCCACACCGTGCGCACTTCGCGCTCGGTGTAGCCGATGGCCTTGAGCTTGCGGCGGATCTGGCTGATATGCATGTCGAGGCTGCGGTCATGGGGCGCATAACCACGTTGCAGCACCTGCTGGTAAAGGAAGGGTTTGCTGAGGACTTCTTCAGCGTTGCGATGCAAAGTTTCCAGCAGGCGATATTCACTGCGGGTCAGGCCAGCCCGATGTTCCAGGTGGCAGACATCGCACAGTTCATCGTCGAAGCGCAGGGTGCGGGTATCGTCACGTGCGGGTACCAGGCTCGGCAATGGGCGTCTGTCCAAGGCGACACGGCGCAGGATGGCCTCGATGCGCACGCGCAGCTCGATCATGCTGAACGGCTTGGGCAGGTAGTCATCGGCGCCCAGGCGAAAACCGCTGATGCGATCGGCCTCAGCCCCCAGTGCCGACATCAGGATCACCGGGATCGAATGGCTCTGGCGCAGATGGGTCAGGATCGACAACCCGTCCAGCCCTGGCAGCAGAATGTCCATCAACACCACGTCGAACACCTGGTCGCGCGCCATCTGCAGGCCTTGCTGGCCGTTCTGGCACCAGGTGACATGGAAACCACAGCGCCCCAGGTGCTCATGGACGTAAGCGCCCAGCACGGGGTCATCTTCGATGGTCAGGATACTGGGTAGGCCAGTTGCTACAGGATTCATTAGTATCTGCAAGTCATTCTCAATGACTGATTATTCAAGATAACCCCGCAGCAGGCAATCGCCACTGGCCGCCAAATGCCTTCAAGATTGCCGTATGTCATTAATTTGCAAGATTCTTCGCCGCGCAAATGGCTACACTGCGCAGGTGGCGCGGGCCGGATGCCCGCGCAATTCCGTAGATATCAATGTGGTAGCAGGAGAGTGGCGTGCTGACAAGAATGGGGATAAAAGGCCGCGTACTGTTGCTGACCTTATTACCGACCAGCCTGATGGCCTCGTTGCTGGGCGGTTATTTCACCTGGATGCAGCTCTCGGAACTGCAGACCCAATTGCTGCAACGCGGCGAAATGATCGCCGAACAGTTGGCGCCCCTGGTCGCGCCCGCCCTCAGTGCGCGCAACACCGATTTGCTCGAGCGCATCGCCACTCAATCCCTGGAACAGCCGGACGTGCGTGCCGTGTCTTTCCTTAGCCCGGATCGCGCGCCCCTCGCCCACGCCGGCCCGACCATGCTCAACCAGCCGCCGGTCGGTAACAGCTCCCATTTATTGCAGCGCACCGGCAATGACGCCACCCGCTATTTGCTGCCGGTGTTTGGCCGTCACCGCAACCTCGCCGGCGAACTGATCCCGGATGAAGCCGACCGCCTGCTGGGTTGGGTCGAGGTGGAACTGTCCCACAACGGTATGTTGCTGCGTGGCTACCGCAGCCTGTTCGCCAGCTTGTTGCTGATCGCCATCGGCCTGATCTGCACCGCGGCGCTGGCACTGCGTATCAGCCGCACCATCAACTCGCCCATCGGCCAGATCAAGCAAGCCGTGGCCCAACTCAAGGACGGCAACCTGGAAACCCGTTTGCCGCCCTTGGGCAGCCAGGAACTGGACCAACTCGCCTCGGGCATCAACCGCATGGCCGAGACCTTGCAGAACGCCCAGGAAGAACTGCAACACAGCATCGACCAAGCCACCGAAGACGTGCGCCAGAACCTGGAAACCATCGAGATCCAGAACATCGAGCTGGACCTGGCGCGCAAGGAGGCCCTGGAGGCCAGCCGCATCAAGTCGGAGTTCCTGGCCAACATGAGCCATGAAATCCGCACCCCGCTCAACGGCATTCTCGGTTTTACCCATTTGCTGCAAAAAAGCGAGCTGACCCCGCGCCAGCTCGACTACTTGGGCACCATCGAAAAGTCCGCCGACAACCTGCTGGGCATCATCAACGAGATCCTCGACTTCTCGAAAATCGAGGCCGGCAAACTGGTGCTCGACAGCATCCCGTTCAACCTGCGCGACTTGCTGCAAGACACCCTGACCATCCTCGCCCCCGCCGCCCATGCCAAACAGCTGGAACTGGTGAGCCTGGTGTACCGCGACACGCCACTGGCGCTGGTGGGTGATCCGCTGCGCCTCAAGCAGATCCTTACCAACCTGATCAGCAACGCGATCAAGTTCACCCGCGAAGGCACCATTGTCGCCCGGGCGATGATCGAGGACGAGCAGGAAGACAGCGTGCAATTGCGCATCAGCGTGCAGGACACCGGCATCGGCCTGTCCAGCCAGGACGTGCGCGCGCTGTTCCAGGCCTTCAGCCAGGCCGACAACTCGCTGTCGCGCCAACCCGGCGGCACGGGGTTGGGGCTGGTGATTTCCAAGCGCCTGATCGAACAGATGGGCGGTGAAATCGGCGTCGACAGCACGCCAGGCGAAGGCTCGGAATTCTGGATCAGCCTGAACCTGCCCAAGACCCGTGACGATGTCGAAGACCTGCCTTCCGCGCCGCTGCTGGGCCATCGCGTGGCGGTGCTGGAAAACCACGAATTGGCACGCCAGGCGCTGCAACATCAACTGGAAGACTGCGGCCTGGAAGTCACGCCGTTCAATAGCCTGGAAAGCCTGACCAACGGCATTACCAGCGCCCATCAGACTGAGCAGGCCATTGACCTTGCGGTGCTCGGCGTGACCGCCAATGACATTCCGCCCGAGCGCCTCAACCAGCATCTATGGGACCTCGAACATTTGGGCTGCAAAGTGCTGGTGCTGTGCCCGACCACCGAACAGATGCTGTTCAACCAATCCGTGCCCAATCCCAACAGCCAATTGCAGGCCAAACCGGCGTGCACACGCAAGCTGCGTCGCGCGCTGTCCGACCTGATCAGCCCGCGCCCTTCGCGCAGCGAACCGGGCGAGCCGTTGTCCAGCCGCGCGCCGCGTGTGCTGTGCGTGGACGACAACCCGGCGAACTTGCTACTGGTACAGACCCTGCTGGAAGACATGGGCGCACGGGTGCGCGCCGTGGAAAGCGGGTATGCCGCCATCGACGCGGTGAAACAGGACACCTTCGACCTCGTGCTGATGGACGTGCAAATGCCCGGCATGGACGGCCGCCAGAGCACCGAAGCGATCCGCCAGTGGGAAAGCGAGCGCAGCGGCACGCCATTGCCGGTGGTCGCTCTCACCGCCCACGCCATGGCCAACGAAAAACGCGCCTTGCTGCAAAGCGGCATGGACGATTACCTGACCAAACCCATCAGCGAGCGGCAACTGG
Source organism: Pseudomonas sp. TWR1-1-4 (assembly GCF_049897165.1). NCBI lineage: Bacteria > Pseudomonadati > Pseudomonadota > Gammaproteobacteria > Pseudomonadales > Pseudomonadaceae > Pseudomonas > Pseudomonas sp. TWR1-1-4. Next base: position 289,547 of record NZ_JAFCVS010000001.1, read on the forward strand.
CCCAGGTCGTGTTGAAGTGGACCGGCCTGGCGCTGCGCAATCAAGGCCCGGAACGTGCAACGGATGGCCTCGGCCCCGGCGTACAAGTGCCCGTACTGGACCATGAAGAGGGCCTGCGCCTGGCCGCCGGCAAGGCTGATCTGGCGGCGGACATGCTCGCCATGTTGCTCGCCTCCCTGGAGGCCGACCGACTCGCCATCACCCTTGCCCGTGACGCCAATGACAACAACGCCCTGATCGAACGCGTGCACCGCCTGCACGGCGCCACCCGTTACTGCGGCGTACCGCAGTTGCGGGCTGCGTGCCACCGCGCCGAAACCCTGCTCAAGCAGGACGACGCCAAGGCCCAGCATGCGTTGGACGAACTGGACATGGCCATTGCCCGACTCGCCAGTGAAGCGCGGGTCAACGCCTGACTTTTTACAGGAACAGGCTTTTGCGGTGAGCGAGCTTGCCTCGCGCGGGGCAAGCCCGCTCACCACAAAAGCCTGCTCATTCATTTGTAATTGCAGGGAGCTTTTCCATGCGCGTCATTCTTTTCAGCAGCCAGACCTACGACCGCGACAGTTTTCTCGGCGAACCCCTGCCGCCCGGCCTGGAACTGCAGTTCCAGCCCGCCCGCCTCAACCTCGACACCGCGGCCCTTGCCGAGCATCACGACGTGGTCTGCGCCTTTATCAACGACGACCTCAGCGCCCCGGTCCTGGAGCACCTGGCCAAGGGCGGCACGCGGTTGATCGCGCTGCGTTCGGCGGGCTACAACCATGTGGACCTGGCCGCCGCCAAGCGCCTGGGCCTGACCATCGTACGCGTGCCGGCGTATTCGCCCCATGCGGTGGCCGAGCATGCGGTCGCGCTGATCCTCGCCCTCAACCGTCGCCTGCACCGCGCTTATAACCGCACCCGCGACGGTGATTTCAGCCTGCACGGCCTCACCGGTTTCGACCTGGTGGGCAAGACCGTCGGCGTGGTCGGCACCGGGCAGATCGGTGCCACCTTCGCCAAGATCATGGCCGGCTTCGGTTGCCAGTTACTCGCCTACGACCCCTTCCCCAACCCGCAAGTGCAGGCCCTGGGCGCGCGCTACGTGAGCCTGCCCGAACTGCTGGACCAGGCGCAGATCATCAGCCTGCATTGCCCGCTGACGGCCGACAGCAAGCACTTGATCAATGCCCGTTCCCTGGCGCAGATGCAGCCAGGCGCGATGCTGATCAACACCGGTCGCGGCGGTCTGGTGGACACCCCGGCGCTGATCGAAGCGCTCAAGGACGGTCAGCTCGGCTACTTGGGGCTGGATGTGTATGAAGAAGAAGCCCAGCTGTTCTTCGAAGACCGCTCCGACCTGCCCCTACAGGACGACGTCCTCGCGCGCCTGCTGACCTTCCCCAACGTGATCATCACCGCCCACCAGGCGTTTCTCACCCGCGAAGCCCTGGCGGCCATCGCCGGCACCACCTTGGCCAACATCGCGGCCTGGGCCGACGGCCAGGCGCGGAACCTTGTCGAAGGATGATCAGCGGTCACATACCAGGCTCATGATGAGCCAGCACCCGTGATAGGATGCCGCGCCTATTTGGAGGATCCATGGCCGAACACGATTTCCGCTTCAGTTTGCTGAGCCCGCAACACACCCTGATCGAATGCCGCGCCCTGGTGCCGGGCCGTTACCAGGTCACCGGCAACGGTGGTTCGATCAAGCATGGCGACGTGTTGATCGTCTCCCTGCGCGGCAGTAAAACCCTGTCGATGCGCCTCACCGTCGAAGGTGATGCGCGCTACTCCATCCGCCCGGCGGGCCAGTGGGTCGCCATGGCCCAGGGGCCGAAATTCGGCGAGTTGGAGATTCACACCTGGAAGGTCAACTGCGATAGCTGCGATGCGGTGTTGGAGTTCGAATTTGCGGTGGAAACCAAGCTGACCAAAGCGCCGCTGCAACCCGCCGCCAATGCACGCATTGCCGAATTGGGCTGGGCCAGCGAGGGCGACAAGCACCGCTGCCCGAAATGCCAAAAGGCCGCGCAATGAAAGGCCTGCTTCTGCTCGCCGCCGTCGGAGCGGCCCTGGCGGGCTGCGCCGGGGATGCAGTCAAGCTCAAGCAGGATCACAGCTACGTGGTCGAATGGATTGGTGAACGGCCGCTGATGGACTACGCGCACCTGACCGTCACCCTCGGCGCCGATGGCCGTGCCTACGGCAACGGCGGCTGCAACCACTGGTTCGCGCCCTACACCGTCGACGGCGAAAAGCTCAGCTTCGGCCAGATCGGCAGCACCCGTAAACTCTGCGCCGAGGCCTTGATGGAGCAGGAACACCGCTTCTTCCAGGCCCTGCAAGGGGTGCAGCGCTGGGACATCTCGCCGATCGAACAGACGCGGTTCTGGCCGGCCGAGGGCAAGCCGATTCGTCTGTGGCTGGAAGAAGGCTGATCTTCCTTCCAGTGTAGGAGCGAGCTTGCTCGCGAAGAACCAAAGGACAACGCGCGTCACCAGAATAAACGCGTTATCGTTGACGTTCTTCGCGAGCAAGCTCGCTCCTACAGTAAAAGCGTGTCAGCCCTTCAGAGCTTTGAGCTTGGCCAACACCCCGTCCGCCGTCTGCTCACCCATCAACGTCTCACGCACCTTGCCCTTGTCATCGATGATGTAGGTCACCGGCAACGCTTCGCTGCGCGGGATATCGAAGATCTCTTCCGGATTCTGCGCCAGCACCGTGAACTTGATGCCCAGCTTGTCGCTGGCGGCTTTCAGCTCTTCGCCCTGCACGTTGTCGAAGTTGACCCCGAATACGCCCACGTTCTGCGCCTTCAGTTGCTCGGCCAAGGCATTGAGCTCGGGGATTTCCGTGCGGCACGGACCACACCATTCGGCCCAGTAGTTGACCACCAGCCACTGCTTGTCCAAGCGTTCGGAAGCCACCTTCTTGCCATATTGGTCAACGCCGTAATCGTTACCGCAGCCGCTGAGCAGCAGGGTTGTGATGATCGCCAATGCACCGATCAGTCGCCTTGTCATGGGGTAATCCTTCGCAAAAATGAACGTTGGCTGCGACCTATCGCCTCTTACGGTTTAAGGACAGGTCGCTGCGCGGGTAGAATACCCGCCACCTTACGCAAGATGCGACCCGCACATGACCGATCTGACGCTTTATCACAACCCGCGCTGCTCGAAATCCCGCGGTGCGCTGGAACTGCTCGAAGCCCGCGGCCTTACCCCCAACGTGGTGCGCTACCTGGAAACCCCGCTGAACGCCGCGCAATTAAAGGCGCTGCTGGGCAAGCTGGGCATCAGCGCCCGCCAACTGCTGCGCACCGGCGAAGATGAATACAAGGCGCTCAACCTCGCCGACGCCAGCCTCAGCGAAGCGCAGTTGATTGCCGCCATCGCCGAGCACCCGAAGCTGATGGAACGCCCGATCCTGGAAACCGCCGATAAAGCCATCATTGGCCGTCCGCCGGAAAACGTGCTGGAGATCCTGCCGTGACGTCGCCCTATGTGCTAGTGCTGTATTACAGCCGCAATGGCTCGGTGAGCGAAATGGCCCGGCAGATCGCCCGGGGCATCGAGCAAGGCGGTATGGAAGCGCGACTGCGCACCGTGCCGGCGATCTCCACCGAGTGCGAAGCCGTGGCGCCAAGCATCCCGGACGAAGGCGCGCTGTATGCCAGCCTGGATGACCTGAAGCACTGCTCCGGCCTGGCCCTCGGCAGCCCGACCCGTTTCGGCAACATGGCCGCGCCGCTCAAGTATTTCATCGACGGCACCAGCAACCTATGGCTCACCGGCGCCCTCGTCGGCAAGCCGGCCGGGGTGTTCACCTCCACCGCCAGCCTGCACGGCGGTCAGGAAACCACGTTGATGTCGATGCTGCTGCCGCTGCTGCACCACGGCATGCTGATCACCGGCCTGCCCTACAGCGAACAAGCGCTGCTCGATACCCAGGGCGGTGGCACCCCGTATGGCGCCAGCCATCACGCCGGCCCCGATGGCAAGCGCATGCTCGATCAACATGAAATCGCCCTGTGCCGCGCCCTTGGCCTGCGCCTGGCGACTACCGCTACCTTGCTGGAGAGCGGCAGTGGCCAGAAAGCCTAAGGTCCTGCCACCCCAAGCGTGGCTCGAGCCGCGGGTCAAGCTGGCACGCGTGCTCAGCCTGCTGGCGTTTTTGGGCCTGGTGGGTCTGCTGTGCGTGTATTACCTGTTCGTCGCCGACCTGCATGGCGCGCGGCCTTGGGTGATCCTGCTGATCGAACTGGTGCCGCTGCTGGTGCTGACGCCGGGCATGCTGACGGGCAGCGCGCGCGGGCATTCGTGGATGTGCTTTGTGGTGAACCTGTATTTCATCAAAGGCGCGCTGGCGGCGTACGACCCGAACCGGCAGTGGTTCGGGGTGCTGGAGATGCTGGCGAGCCTGGCGGTGTTTTGTACGGCGTTGTTGTATGTGCGCTGGCGGCATCAATTAAATCGCCGCCTCGCGAGCTGATCCTGTAGTGAGCGGGCTTGCCCCGCGCTGGGTGGCGAAGCCGCCCCAAAACCAGGCACCTCGGCTCTAACTGGAAAACTCAGTGCCTGGGATGGGGCGGCTTCGCCACCCAGCGCGGGGCAAGCCCGCTCACTACAATCAGTGGTTGACGGTGTAAGCCAGCATCATCGACAACTGGCACATTGGCCGCCCACTCTCGGCGTGCCATTGGTTGAACGCGCCCTGCACCGTCGCCAGGTCGCGCAGGCTGGTCGGTGCCTTGTCGACGATCTTCTGCGCGTTCAACGCCGCCACCACGTCATAACTCGGCACAAAAGTGTCCTTGCCGACCATGCGCAAGAAGCGCGGCGCTGACAGCCCGCCGAGCTGATGTCCGTGCTTGCTCAGGTACTTCCATAGCCCGACGATATCAGTCACCGGCCAATCGGCGATAAACGCGCCGAAGCTGCCCTTCTCCTGCTCGATGTCGAGGATCATCTGCGCATTGCGCGGCACGCTCTTGAGCTTGCCCAGGTGACGGATGATGCTGGTGTCCTGCATCAAGCGCTCCAGGTGCTCAGCGCCCATCAACACGACTTTTTCCGGGTCGAAGCCGAAAAACACCTTTTCGAACGCCGGCCACTTGGCATCCACCACGCTGTGCTTCAAGCCCGCACGAAACACGCGCAGCGCCAGGGTCGACAGGTAGCGATCATCGCTGATCTTGCGCAGTTGCGCCGGGGTCTTGGCTACAGGCAGATGGGCTTCCAGCTCGGCTGCCGAACCGAAGCGGTTCAGACAGTATTCGTGAAGCCACTTGTAATCGCGCATGCCCTCTCCTGGCAGTTGAATTGATAACGGCGCCCGCGAGCGCCGTGTGTCAGAGCATTGAAATGGCTCAGAGGTTCACCACATTGACGAAGCGCGAGGCGGCGGTTTCATCAATTTTCAGGCTGGTGAAGTCGAACAGGTTGCGGTCAGCCAACTGCGACGGCTGCACATTCTGCAGGCTGCGGAAGATGCTTTCGGTGCGGCCTGGGGTCTTGCGCTCCCAGTCCACCAGCATTTCCTTGACCACCTGGCGCTGCAGGTTTTCCTGGGAGCCACACAGGTTGCACGGAATGATCGGGAATTGCTTGAAGTCGGAGTAGGCCTGGATGTCCTTCTCGTTGCAATACGCCAGCGGGCGGATCACCACGTTACGCCCGTCATCGGCGCGCAGCTTGGGCGGCATGGCCTTGAGCGAGCCGTTGAAGAACATATTGAGGAAAAAGGTCTCAACGATATCGTCGCGGTGGTGACCCAGGGCCATCTTGGTCGCGCCGATTTCATCCGCGAAGGTGTACAGCGTGCCACGGCGCAGGCGCGAGCACAGCGAGCAGGTGGTCTTGCCTTCCGGAATCAGTTCCTTGACCACCGAGTAGGTGTCTTTCTCGACGATGTGGTACTCGACGCCCAACTCCTTGAGGTAGGCCGGCAGCACATGCTCAGGGAAGCCCGGTTGTTTCTGGTCCATGTTGACGGCAACGATCTCGAACCGGATCGGCGCGACCTTTTGCAGGTGCAGCAGCACGTCGAGCATTGTGTAACTGTCTTTGCCGCCGGAGAGGCAGACCATGACCTTGTCGCCGTCCTCGATCATGTTGAAATCGGCGACCGCTTCACCGGCCAGGCGACGCAGGCGTTTTTGCAGTTTGTTCTGGTTGACCGTAAGAGTGCCCATGGCGCTTGGATCCGCTAGAGGTGTGTGACGAAAAGCCGGGTATTTTACGCAAAAAAACCATCAAAAGGGCCAGCGGTAAAAGACCCCACCGCGATTAAGCCCAATGTTTACAGCGCAATTTGCTCTAAAGGCCCTACAGTTATTCCGGTCATCACTTCCTATACTGCGACTAGAGGTCGCACATCTATCCAGACCTTTGAGGCCATTTGGCCCGTGGGCGCTCCGATGGGGGGCGATGGTAATAACGACAGGAGTGACTGGCATGATCCATCACGTCGTGGGGCTGTTTACCCATCCCGACCAGGAATGGCGGGAAATCCGTGGCGATAAAGAAGAAAGCATCGGCCACATGTACCTCACTCACACCTTGATTCTTGCGGCGATCCCTGCCGTTTCCGCCTTTATCGGCACCACCCAGGTCGGCTGGGTCATCGGCAATCGTGCGCCGGTGATGCTGACCCAGGAAAGCGCCTTGTGGATGACCATCATGTCCTACGCCGCCATGCTCGGTGGCGTGGCGGTGATGGGGGCGTTCATTCACTGGATGGCGCGCACCTACGACGCCAATCCCAGCATGGCACGCTGCGTAGCCTTTGCCACCTACACCGCTACGCCACTGTTTATCGGTGGGCTGGCCGCACTCTATCCGCATATGTGGCTGGGCATGGTCGTGGGCACGGCGGCCATCTGCTACACGGTGTACTTGCTCTATGTGGGGCTGCCGACCTTCATGAACATCGACCCGGATGAAGGCTTCCTGTTTTCCAGCTCGGTTCTGGCCGTGGGCCTGGTGGTACTGGTGGCGATCATGGCGTTTACCGTGATCGTCTGGGGGCTGGGCGTGGGCCCGATCTACACCAACTGACCGTTTAAAACCTTAGGCAAAGCCACCGCAAGGTGGCTTTGTGCATCATGCATGACCATTCGGCGCCTGACAGATTCGGAAACACCCAGCTTTGCGGCATACTGGACGTCTCTGGAGATATGTACAGCATGCCCGAGCAACTCAATACCCGCGTCGAAGATTGTTTCCTACAAGCCGAATCCTTTTTCAAACGAAGCTTCAAACGCCCCCAGGTCAGCCTCAAGCTGCGGGGCCAGAAGGCCGGTGTCGCGCATTTGCACGAGAACCTGCTGCGTTTCAACCCACAGTTGTACCGTGAAAACAGCCAACACTTCCTGAAACAGACCGTTGCCCATGAAGTGGCGCACCTGATTGCCCACCAATTATTTGGCGAACGCATCCAGCCCCATGGCGAGGAATGGCAATTGATCATGCGCGGGGTTTACGAACTGCCGCCGGATCGTTGCCACACTTATGAAGTTAAGCGTCGCCAGGTGACTCGCTATATCTACCGATGCCCGTGTGCGGACAGTGACTTTCCGTTCTCGTCACAACGCCATGGCATGGTGGCTCAGGGGCGGCGGTATTTGTGCAGGCGGTGCCGGCAGACCTTGGTGTTTACTGGGGAAACGCGGGTGGAGTGACTCTTCTGTAGAAGCTGGCTTGCCGGCGATGGCGCCCTCAAGATCGCCATCGCCGGCAAGCCGGCTCCTACAGAATTGTGCCGTTTTTTCGCCAGGCGTCTATCCGCTGAACACTGAATCCCAACTCCGCCAGCACTTCGTCACTGTGCGCCCCCACCTCGACACCGATATGTCGGGGCGGCGGCAAACCCTCGGAAAACTTCAAAGGACAGGCCAGTTGCGCCTGAGTCGACCCATCGCCCCGTGGCACCTGGCTGACCAATTGCCGCGCCTTGAGCTGTGGATGTTCCACCGCCTCACTCAGGCTCAACACCGGCTCCACGCACGCATCCACCCCGGCGAACAGCGCGCACAGCTCATCAAAGCTGCGCTTTTCAAATTCAACTTGCAGCGCCACCTTGAGCTTGGGCGATAAACCCAGCGCCGCCAACTCCGGCCGCCCCAGCGCCGCGCAGAGCTGCTGCATAAACCCGGGCTCCAGGCTGCCCACCGACATCCAGCGGCCATCTCGCGAGCGGTAGTAATCGTAAAAGCTGCCGCCATTGAGCACATGACTTTCCCGCTCCGGCTCCACCCCGCACGCCAGGTAACCCGCGCCAGCCATGGCGTTCAGGCTGAACGAGCAGTCGGTCATGCTCACATCCAGGTATTGACCAACACCGCTCTGCTGCCGCGCGATGACCGCCGCGAGCAACCCCACCACCGCATGCAGCGAACCACCGCCCACATCCGCCACTTGCACGCCCAATGGCAGCGGCCCGCTGTCCTGGCGCCCGGTGTAGCTGGCCACGCCGGCCAATGCCAGGTAGTTGATATCGTGCCCGGCGCGGTCCTTATAGGGCCCCGTCTGGCCGTAGCCGGTGATCGATACATAAATCAGCCGGGGATTGATCGACTTCAATGCCTCATAACCCAAACCCAGGCGCTCCATCACCCCAGGGCGGAATTGTTCAAGCAGGATGTCGTAGTCCTTCACCAGCGCCCGCACGATCTCCAGCGCCTCGACCTGCTTGAGGTCCAGCGCCAGGCTGCGTTTATTGCGGTTGAGGTAGGCGTGGCTGGCCGATGTGCCCTGATCATGGGGCGGCAGCACTCGCAACAGGTCCATGCGCGTAGGCGACTCGATACGCAGCACCTCGGCGCCCATGTCCGCCAGCATCAGGGAGGCAAACGGGCCGGGCAGCAGGGTGGAAAAATCCAGCACTTTGAGGGACGCCAAGGGACCTGACATGGGCACTCCATTTCCGTTTCGACTGCCCACAGACTAGGCAGCCCTGCGCCTGCCGGCAATCGCCGAAACAGTCACCGACAGTGACCGTTTTGATCACGGCGGGCTTTTTCGTGGCGGCGGCTTTATCATTGGCCCACGTTTGCTTGCAGAGTGTTCCATGAAGTTTGCGATTGCCCTGTTTTCCGCCGCCCACGCGCCCTCCTCGCGCCGCGCCCTGCTGTTCGCCCAGGCGGCGCTGGCCGGCGGGCACGAGATTGTGCGGTTGTTTTTCTATCAGGACGGCGTGTACAGCGCGTCCAACAACATCGTCGCGCCCCAGGATGAGCAAGACATCGCCCGCCAATGGCGTGAGTTTGTCAGCCAGCACCAGCTTGATGGCGTGGTGTGCATTGCCGCTGCGTTACGCCGTGGCGTTCTCAACCAGGAGGAAGCCACGCGGTATCAGCGCACAGCGGTGAATCTGGATGCGCCCTGGGCGCTGTCTGGCCTGGGGCAATTACATGATGCGATCCAGGATGCCGACCGCCTGATCTGTTTTGGAGGGCCGTGAGATGTCTAAATCCTTATTGGTGATCAGCCGTCAGGCACCGTGGTCCGGGCCGAGCGCACGGGAAGCGCTGGACATCGTGCTGGCCGGTGGCGCGTTCGATCTGCCCATCGGCTTGCTGTTCATGGATGACGGCGTGTTCCAGCTCGCTGCGCACCAGAACGCCAAGGCCGTGCAACAAAAGGACCTCAGTGCCAACCTGCAGGCACTGGGGCTGTTCGGCATCGACGATGTATTTGTCTGCCGCCACAGCATGGCCGTGCGTGGCTTGACGCCGCCCACCGAGGCGCATCCGTTGAGCAACGATGCGATTTCCCAATTGATTGACCGTTACGACCAGGTGATTACCCTCTGATGTCGACTTTACACGTGGTGTCTCACTCCCCGTTTTCCGATAGTCGCCTCGACAGCTGCCTGCGTATCTGCGGCGTCGAGGACGCGATCCTGCTGTGCGGCGACGGCGCCTATGGGCTCCACGCCCCCGCCCTGCACACCAAGGGCGTGAAGGTGTTTGTGCTGGCCGAAGACATGCAGGCGCGCAATCTGCCGCTGCCGGACTGGGCCGACAGCGTGGACTACCCAGGTTTCGTGCAACTGTCGATCGACTACGACAAGGTCAACACCTGGCTATGAACACCCTGACCGTAGGCGCACGTACCCTGGAACTGGACAAGGACGGTTATTTGGCCGACCTGAACGACTGGTCCGCAGAAGTCGCCCATGCCCTGGCTGCCGCCGAGGCGCTGGAACTCACCCCGGCCCACTGGGAAATCCTCGCACTGCTGCGCCAGTTCTATGCCGAATTCCAGCTGTCCCCGGCTACGCGTCCGCTGATCAAGTACACCGCCTTGAAGCTCGGCCCGGAAAAGGGCAACAGCCTGCACCTCAACAAACTGTTCAACGGCACTCCCGCCAAACTCGCCGCCAAGCTGGCGGGCCTGCCCAGGCCGACGAATTGCTTATGACCGATTTTGCCCCACTGACCCTTGAAACCCCTGCCGAACATCCGTTTGCGCAGTTCGTGCGCATCCTGGGCAAAGGCAAGCGCGGCGCGCGCAACCTCACCCGCGAGGAAGCCCGCGAAGCCATGGGCATGTTGCTCGACGAAAAGGTCGAAGACACCCAGCTCGGCGCTTTCCTGATGCTGTTGCGCCACAAGGAAGAAAGCCCGGAAGAACTCGCCGGCTTCACCGAAGCCGTGCGCGAACGCCTGGATGCCCCGGCGCTGAACGTGGATGTCGACTGGCCGACCTATGCCGGTAAGAAGCGTCATCTGCCGTGGTATCTGCTGGCGGCCAAATGCCTGGCGCAGAACGGTGTGCGCATCCTTATGCACGGTGGCGGCGCGCATACGGCCGGACGGCTGTACACCGAGCAATTGCTCGAAGGCTTGCAGATCCCACTGTGCCGCAACTGGCAGCAGGTCGAGGCGGCTTATGCGCAAGGCAACCTGGCGTTTATCCCGCTGGGCGACTGGGCGCCACAGTTGCAGCGCATGATCGACCTGCGCAACACCCTGGGTCTGCGCTCGCCAATCCATTCCCTGGCGCGTTTGCTCAATCCCTTGAATGCGCGCCTGGGCCTGCAGAGTATTTTCCATCCGGGTTACCAGGGCGTGCACCGCGATGCCAGCGGCTTGCTCGGCGACAACGTGATCGTGGTGAAGGGCGACGGCGGCGAGATCGAGATCAACCCCGACTCGGCCAGCCACCTGTACGGCACCACGGGCGGCGAAAGTTGGGACGAAGAGTGGCCCGCCCTCTCCGCCCAGCGTCACGTCAAGCCGGCCACGCTCGAACCTGAGCACCTGAAGGCGGTGTGGCGCGGCGACGTCGAAGACAGCTATCCGCAACTGGCCTTGATCGCGACCATGGCCCTGGCCTTGCGTGGCCTGGGCCATTCACGGGAACAGGCGTTTGTCCTGGCCCAGCAATACTGGGATGCGCGGGAAAAATCGATTTAATCGATAATTAACCCCCGGTCTTTGCGCTTTTAAATCGAACTCAGCCCTTTAGACTGGCCTCCAACGCTTATTAGCCAAGGAGCCAGTCATGGGTTTGCTGATCGAAGGACACTGGAAAGACCAGTGGTACGAAAGTAGCGCAGACGGCGCATTCCAACGGGAACAGGCGCAACGCCGCAACTGGGTGACCGCCGACGGCGCGCCAGGCCCGAGTGGCGAAGGTGGATTCAAGGCCGAGGCCGGTCGCTACCACCTCTATGTCTCTCTCGCCTGCCCGTGGGCCCATCGCACCCTGATTCTGCGCAAGCTCAAAGGACTGGAAAGCCTGATCGACGTGTCCGTGGTCAGTTGGCTGATGCTGGAAAACGGCTGGACCTTCGACAAGGCTCACGGCTCCACCGGCGACAAGCTGGATGATTTCGACTTCATGCACCAGCGCTACACGGCTGACACGGCCGACTACACCGGGCGCGTCACCGTGCCGGTACTGTGGGACAAGAAGCTCAAGCGCATCGTCAGCAATGAATCGGCGGAGATCATCCGCATGTTCAACAGCGCGTTTAATCAATTGACCGGTAATACCCTGGACTTCTACCCCGAGCCGCTGCGCGCAACCATCGACGCGCTGAACGAGCGCATTTACCCCGCCGTGAACAACGGCGTGTATCGCGCAGGCTTTGCCACCTCGCAGCAGGCGTATGAACGTGCGTTCGATGATGTGTTTGCGGAGCTGGATCATCTGGAGCAGCACTTAAGCGACCACCGTTACCTGGCCGGCGAATACCTGACCGAGGCGGATGTGCGGCTGTTCACCACGCTGATTCGCTTTGATGCGGTGTATTACAGCCACTTCAAATGCAACCTGCGCAGGATTGCGGATTATCCGAACCTGTCGAATTGGTTGAGGGAGATGTACCAGTGGCCGGGCGTGGCCGAGACGGTGGATTTCGCGCACATCAAAGGGCATTACTATGCCAGCCACCGTACGATCAATCCGACAGGGATTGTGCCGAAGGGGCCGCTGCAGCGATTTGATGGACAGCATGATCGGGCACAACTGAACGGCAAAACTGTCTGGAGCTGATCAGTCACTGTGGTGAGCGGGCTTGCCCCGCGCTGGGCTGCGCAGCAGCCCCCAAAACCAGACGCCGAGTTCTTTCTGAAAGAACTCGGCGTTTTTTAGTAGGGCTGCTTCGCAGCCCAGCGCGGGGCAAGCCCGCTCACCACAGAAAGCCTGCTCTCCACAGCAGGCTTACCGGCCACCCTAGCGTTCTCAGACCTTGGACTGTGCGCCTTCAAACCACTTCAGCTTCTCGCGCAAAACCACCACCTCACCGACGATCACCAGTGTCGGCGCATGCACTTCATGCTCCGCCACCATGCGCGGCAGGTCCGCCAGCGTGCCGGTAAACACGCGCTGGTTGGACGTGGTGCCCTGCTGGATCAACGCTGCAGGGGTATCCGACGCACGGCCATGCTTGATCAGCTGTTCGCAGATGATCGGCAAGCCAATCAAGCCCATGTAGAACACCAGGGTCTGCGAGGGGCCCACCAGGTCATCCCAAGGCAGGTCCGACGTCCCGTCCTTTAAATGCCCGGTAATGAAACGTACGGACTGCGCATAGTCACGGTGAGTCAGCGGAATCCCGGCATACGCCGCGCAACCGCTGGCCGCCGTGATCCCCGGCACCACCTGGAACGGGATGCCGTGGGCCGCCAATTCCTCGATCTCTTCGCCCCCCCGGCCAAAGATGAACGGATCGCCACCCTTGAGGCGCAGCACGCGCTTGCCTTGCTTGGCCAGGTCCACCAATTGCTGGTTGATCTGGTCTTGCGGCACGGCGTGATCGGCGCGGCGTTTGCCGACGTAGACACGCTCGGCGTCACGGCGGCACAGCTCGAGAATTGCGGGCGCTACGAGCCGGTCATACAGCACCACATCGGCTTGCTGCATCAGGCGCAGGGCGCGAAAGGTCAGCAGGTCGGGATCACCCGGGCCTGCACCCACCAAGTAGACTTCGCCCGGTGCATTCGGCGGTGCGCCGTTGACCTTTTCGATCAACAGGCGCTCAGCTTCATCGCCCTGTCCAGCCAATTGGCGGTCGGCAATCGGGCCTTGGAAGACCTCTTCCCAGAATGCGCGGCGCTGCTGCACATCCGGGTACAAACCTTTGACCTGAGCACGAAACCGCGCCGCCAACCCGGCCAACTGGCCGTAAGTGGACGGAATCCAGGTTTCCAGCTTGGCCCGGATCAGGCGCGCCAGCACCGGCGCATCGCCGCCGCTGGACACCGCGATCACCAAGGGTGAACGGTCGACAATCGCCGGGAAGATCACGCTGCACAAGGCCGGCGCATCCACCACATTGACCGGCACGCAACGGCGCTTGGCATCGCTGGACACTTGCGCGTTCAACGGCTCGTCGTCTGTGGCCGCGATGATCAAGGTGCAACCGTCGAGGTCCGCCTCCTGATAACCGCGCAAAATCAGTTCCCCGCCACTGCCCAGTACCAGCTCTTTGAGCTGGTCTTCGATCTGGGGAGCAACCACCCGCAGCAACGCACCGGCATCGGCCAGCAGCCGGGATTTGCGCAAGGCAATCTCCCCGCCACCGACGACCAACACACGACTGCCGCGCAGGTTATGAAACAGCGGCAGAAATTCCATTTAGCGGATGACCTCAACGCCCGCCATGTAAGGCTTGAGCACTTCCGGTACACGGATCGAGCCGTCAGCCTGCTGGTAGTTTTCCAGCACCGCCACCAGAGTACGGCCTACGGCCAAACCGGAACCGTTGAGGGTGTGGACCAGCTCCGGCTTGCCGGTTTCCGGGTTACGGAAGCGCGCTTGCATGCGACGGGCCTGGAAATCACCGCAGTTGGAGCACGACGAAATCTCGCGGTACTTGTCCTGGCTCGGCACCCACACTTCGAGGTCGTAGGTCTTCACGGCGCTGAAACCCATGTCGCCGGTGCACAGTGCCAGCACACGGTACGGCAGCTCCAGCAGTTGCAGGACGCGCTCGGCGTTGGCGGTCAGGCCTTCCAGGGCCTCCATGGAAGTCGACGGCTCGACCACCTGCACCATCTCGACTTTGTCGAACTGGTGTTGGCGGATCATGCCGCGGGTGTCGCGGCCCGACGCACCGGCTTCGCTGCGGAAGCATGGGCTGTGGGCCACGAACTTGATCGGCAGTTGCTTGGCATCAAGAATTTCGCCGGCGACGATGTTGGTCAACGACACTTCGGCGGTCGGGATCAGGTACAGGTCGGCTTCGCCGTCCCGGCTGATCTTGAACAGGTCTTCTTCGAACTTCGGCAACTGGCTGGTGCCCATCAGCGCCGGCGCCTGCACCAGGTACGGGGTGTAGGCTTCCTCGTAACCGTGTTCGCCGGTGTGCAGGTTGATCATGAACTGCGCCAGGGCACGGTGCATGCGCGCGATCGGACCGCGCAGCAACGCAAAGCGCGCGCCGGACATCTTGGCGGCAGTTTCGAAATCCAGGCCGCCGGTCAATTCGCCCAGGGCAACGTGGTCCTTGATCTCGAAATCAAAGGCGGTTGGCGTACCCCAACGGCGCACTTCAACGTTGCCGTCTTCGTCTGCGCCAATCGGCACGGATTCGTGCGGGATGTTGGGGATGCCCAGCAGGATCGAATCCAGCTCGGTCTGGATCTTGTCCAGCTCGACCTTGCCGTCGGACAGCTCGGTGCCCATGCGCTCGACATCCGCCATCAGCGGGGCGATGTCTTCGCCGCGCTGCTTGGCCTGACCGATGGATTTGGAACGCGCATTACGCTCAGCCTGCAGTGCTTCGGTGCGGGTCTGGACGGTCTTGCGCTGTTCTTCCAGCGCTTCGATGCGCGCAACATCCAAGGCAAAGCCACGGGATGCCAGGCGGTCCGCTACGTCCTGAAGGTTGCTACGTAACAGTTTGGAATCGAGCATGTCGGTCTCTCGTTTATCAAAGTTTGGTCAAGGACAGGCCAGCCCAGGTGGCGAGCAGCCCGCCGAACACGCTGATGCCCAAGTACCCGAAGGCTATCAGGGCCTGCCCGCTTTCCAGCAGGCGCAGCGTATCCAGTGAAAAGGATGAAAAGGTCGTCAGACCGCCTACAAAGCCGACAATCAAGCCAGCGCGAATTTCAATCGGTACTTCCGGGCGCAACAGGAACCAGCCGTACAACAGCCCGATGATCAGGCAGCCGACCAGGTTGACCGCCAGGGTCGCCGCATAAAAATGCTTCGGCCAATTGGCGCTGACCCATGTGCCAGCGGCGAAACGCAATAATGTACCAGCGATGCCGGCTGCGGACACGGCAAGAATCGTCTTGAGCACTACTTTCTCCGCTGTCTGGGGCTGAGTCGATCGAGTTGGGCGAGGTGATTGAGCTTTTCGCCGATCTTCAGCTCCAGGCCACGGGGCACCGGCTGATAGAGCGGGAGTGGCTCAAGGTCATCGGGAAAGTAGTCTTCACCGGCCGCATAGGCATCCGGTTCATCGTGGGCGTAGCGGTATTCATCACCGTAGCCCAACTGTTTCATCAGCTTGGTCGGCGCGTTGCGCAGGTGCATCGGCACTTCGAGGGAGCCGTATTCGGCGGCGGCGCGCAGGGCGGACTTGAAGCCCATGTACACCGCGTTGCTCTTCGGCGCGCAGGCCAGGTAGGTGATGGCCTGGGCCACCGCCAACTCGCCTTCCGGGCTGCCGAGGCGCTCCTGCACGTCCCAGGCGGCGAGGCACAGGCTCAATGCACGCGGGTCGGCGTTGCCGATGTCTTCGCTGGCCATACGCACGACGCGGCGTGCGAGGTAAAGCGGATCGCAGCCGCCGTCGATCATGCGCGCGAACCAGTACAGCGCGCCGTCCGGGTTGGAGCCGCGCACGGATTTGTGCAGCGCCGATATCTGGTCGTAGAAGGCTTCGCCGCCCTTGTCGAAGCGCCGACGCGTGTCGCCAAGCAGGCTTTGCAGGAGGTCGACGCCAATCTCGCTGCCGTCTTCGGCCAGGTCGGAGGCGTTCTCTACTAAGTTGAGAAAGCGGCGCCCATCGCCATCGGCGGCGGTAAGCAGAATCTTGAAGCCCTCTTCGCTCACACTCAGTTGCCGCTTGCCCAGCCCTTTGTCTTCATTCAGGGCACGGTGCAGCAACTTCTGCATCGCCGCTTCGTCCAGGCTTTTCAGCACATAGACCCGCGCACGCGACAGCAAGGCGTTGTTCAATTCAAACGAAGGGTTTTCCGTGGTGGCACCGATAAAAATCAGCGTTCCATCTTCCACATAGGGTAGAAACGCATCCTGTTGTGACTTGTTGAAACGATGCACTTCGTCGACAAACAGGATGGTGCGCTTACCGTACTGCCCGGCCTGCTGCTTGGCGACTTCCACCGCCTGGCGGATCTCCTTGACCCCCGCCAATACCGCCGAGACCGTTTCGAAGTGCGCATCCGAGACCTTCGCCAGCAGCCGCGCCAAGGTAGTCTTGCCCACCCCCGGCGGCCCCCAGAAAATCATCGAGTGCAGCGCACCCTGCTCCAGCGCTTCGCGCAAAGGCTTACCGCGAGCGAGCAGGTGTTCCTGACCGACGTACTCATCCAGGTTGGTCGAACGCAAGCGCGCGGCCAGGGGCTGGGCAATCGGGTCACTTCGAAACAGGTCCATGGGCAGCGTGTTATTCCTGGATCACATCGGCACCCTTGGGGATGTCGAACTTGAACTTGGACGCAGGCACCGGCTGGTTGGCCTTGACCCCGGAGAACAGGATATCGGTGCGTTGGCCAACACTGTCGACCAGGCGCATGTTGTTGATCACGCCATTGCCGAACGACAGGGACAATGTGTCAAACAGCGTGTCCTTGGATTTCGGCTTGAGGGTGAACTCGATCACGTTGCTGGTTTGCTTGGAGGTGATGTCGAAGCTGTCATTGATCTTCGACACATCACCCGACAGCAGCAGCGCCGGAGTCTGGTTCAGGCGCGGGTCAAGCTTCTTGATGGTGGCTTGTTCCAGGTCCGGGTCCCACAGGGTGACCTTCTGGCCATCAGACACGATGGTCTGCTCAGCCTTGCCTTCGGTGTGCCAGTAGAACAGGCCAGGACGCTGCACGGCCATTTCGCCTGCGGTTTCCTGCAACTGGGTGCCGCCGGCATCCAGGGTCAGTTGGGAGAAGCGCGCAGTCAGGGTCTGGGATTTGTCCAACAGGTTCTTCAGGCTGGCCACGGAAGCCGGGTCAGCGTGGGCCGAAACAGCAGTCAGGGCCAGTGCCGGCAACAACAGCATGCGGATAAGGCGCATGGGAGTCCTCATTGAGTGTTCAGGGCGTGCCGCGTGCTGCCACGCGGCACGGGATCAGTCGCGCATCTGCCCGGGGGCAATCACTTCGCGCGAGCCGTTGGTGTTCATTGCAGTGACGACACCGGCCATTTCCATGGCTTCGATCATGCGGGCGGCGCGGTTGTAGCCGATTTTCAACTTACGTTGCACCGCGGAAATCGAAGCGCGACGGCTTTCCAGTACGAAGGCCACGGCCTCGTCGTACAGCGCGTCGGTTTCAGCATCATCGTCACCACCGCCGCCGCCATTTTCAAAGCCGCTGCCGGCTTCTTCGACGCCGTTGAGGATGTCGTCGTTGTATTCCGGTGCGCCGCGCAGTTTCCAGGCTTCCACCACGCGGTGTACTTCATCGTCGGAAACGAAGGCACCGTGGACCCGGATCGGCAGGCTGGTGCCCGGCGGCATGTAGAGCATGTCACCGTGGCCGAGCAGTTGTTCGGCGCCACCCTGGTCGATGATGGTCCGCGAGTCGATCTTGCTCGATACCTGGAACGCCATTCGCGTAGGAATGTTGGCCTTGATCAAGCCCGTGATCACGTCCACCGAAGGACGCTGGGTGGCGAGGATCAAGTGGATACCGGCGGCACGGGCCTTCTGGGCGATACGTGCGATCAGTTCTTCGACCTTCTTGCCGACGATCATCATCATGTCGGCGAATTCGTCGACCACCACCACGATGGTCGGCAGCTTGGTCAGTTTCGGCGCTTCGTCATGGATGCTTTCGCGCTTGTACAGCGGGTCATCGATAGTCTCGCCGCGCTCTTGGGCTTCCTTGATCTTGGCGTTGAAGCCCGACAGGTTACGCACGCCCATCTTCGCCATCAATTTGTAGCGGCGCTCCATCTCGGCGACGCTCCAGCGCAGGGCGTTGGCGGCGTCCTTCATGTCGGTGACCACTGGGCACAGCAGGTGCGGAATGCCTTCGTAGATCGACAGCTCCAACATCTTCGGGTCGATCATGATCAGCTTGGCGTCTTCCGGGCCCGACTTGAACAGGATCGACAGGATCATCGCGTTCACCCCCACCGACTTACCGGAACCGGTGGTACCGGCCACCAGCAGGTGAGGCATCTTCGCCAGGTCGGTGATCACCGGCTTGCCGCCGATGTCGTGGCCCAGCGCCAGGGTGACCGGCGATTTGAAGTTGTCGTATTCCGGGGTCGACAGCACCTCGGAGAAGCGCACGATCTGGCGGTCTTCGTTGGGAATCTCGATACCTACGGTGGTCTTGCCGGGGATGACTTCCACAACACGTACGCTGGTCACGGCCAGGGAACGCGCCAAGTCTTTCGCCAGGTTGGAAATACGGCTGACCTTGACGCCGGCGGCCGGCTGGATTTCGTAACGAGTAATCACCGGGCCGGGATGGATCGAGTCCACCGACACTTCGACGCCGAATTCCTTGAGCTTGATTTCCAGCAGGTGGCCGACGGCCGCCAGGGATTCCGGGGAATAGTTGAGTTGTTTCTTTTCGGCCGGGTCGAGGATCGAGATCGGCGGCAACGTGCCTTCAACCGCACTGTCGACGAACAGCGGTGCCTGTTTCTCTTTCTGCACGCGATGGCTCGGCTCTGGGGCCTTGGGCGGTGCCGGGGCAATCACCGGCGGCACCTGCTTCTCGCGGTCCGACATGTGCTTGCTCAGGGCCTGTTCGCGTTCGATCAGGCGTTCCTTGACCTTGGCCTGCTCGCGCCGATCCGGCGTACTCGGCGCCACCACCTCGTTGACGCGGGTATCTACCTCGCGCAATTGGGCGACCATGCGCTTGCGATCGACCCGTGCCGCCCACCAGCGGTTGGCGGCGCCCTGGAACAACTCCAGCAGGTCGAGGGTGATCTTGCCGGTCACGTCCATCACCTTGAACCACGACAGGTCGGTGAACACGGTGAGGCCGAACAGGAACAGCGCGATGAACATCAGCGTGCTGCCTTGAATATTCAGGGTCCTGCGCGCCAAGTCACCGAGGCTTTCGCCCAACGCCCCGCCCGCGCCCGCCGGCAAGCCGGTCGGTGCATGAAAATGGATATGCGCCAGCGCCGCGCCGGACAGCACCAGAAACACCAGGCCAATCAGGCGCCAGGAGAATAGCCAACCGCTCCACTGCCACGGTTCATGACGCTGGCGGAAGATCTGCCAGGTCTTGATCGCCAGCAGCAACGGGAAGATATAAGCGAAGTAACCCAGCACCATGAACAGGATATCGGCGCTGTAGGAACCGGCAGGCCCGCCGAAGTTCTGCACGTCTTCGATCTTGCTGTTGTGGCTCCAGCCCGGATCGTCCTTGCCATACGTGAGCAAGGCCATCATCAGGAACAGGCACAGCGCGCCGATAGCGATCAGCGCGCCTTCCTTGAGACGATAATGCAGGTGCTGGCGCCAGGCCGGCACGACTGCTGCTTTAGGTGTTGCGGCGGATTTCTTCAAAACGGGTCTTTTCCTGCGCCTTTAGCGCGTCCATCTGTTGAATGACTGCAAATACTGCCCAATCCGAGCAGCTGAAAAATGAACGTGCGTCGTTGAATCTACTTTTAACATTGGGCGCTTGCTGGATGAAATGACGAAAGCGCCACAATGCCCGCATTGTACGGGTTTGTGCCGGCGATGCCACGCCCCTGCCTTTCACTCGGCAGCATAGCCAATTTAGTGTCACAACATGTTCAATTTGAGCATGCATTGTCTTTGCTGACAAAGGCTTATGCGCTGTTTTTATCAATCCAGGCAAGCTTGGCAAATGGCCTGCATGGCACAGACCCGATTACGACCACGCCGCCGAGGCAGAGTTGCAGAAACACCTGCTCACGCTAATCCACCTCAATAGCCGATTCGGGCTGGCCCGATGGCGCCATGTCGACAATAATCAGCACTGCGCAAGCAGGTGTCATACCTGCCATCCCCTCCCCTTCCGTAAGCCTGGATGCCATGCTGACCTGGTTACAACGCGATTCACTGACATTCCCTCCACTGGCCAAGGCCATGCGCGAACCCAATGGCCTGCTGGCTGCCGGTGGCGATCTTTCGGCCGAACGCCTGGTACAAGCCTATCGCCACGGCTGCTTTCCGTGGTTTTCGGACGGCCAGCCGATCCTCTGGTGGTCACCCGACCCGCGCACGGTGATATTCCCCGACGAGCTGCATGTGTCCCGCAGCCTAGGCAAATTGTTGCGCCAGCAGCGCTACAGCGTGACCTTCGACCAGGATTTCGCCGCCGTCATCCAAGCCTGCGCCGCACCGCGCGCGTATGCCGATGGCACTTGGATCACCGAGAGCATCCAGAGCGCTTACCTGGAACTGCACCAGCACGGCTACGCCCATTCGGTGGAGGTCTGGGACGACGGCAAACTGGTGGGTGGTTTGTATGGCCTGGCGATGGGCCAGCTGTTTTTCGGCGAGTCCATGTTCAGCCGTGCCGATAACGCCTCGAAATTCGGCTTTGCCACGCTGACCCGCCAACTACAGGAATGGGGCTTTGTATTGATCGACTGCCAGATGCCCAACGATCACCTGCACAGCCTGGGTGCCCGCGCCATATCCCGCAGCGACTTCGCATGTTTCCTGCGCGACCATCTGGATCAGCGCAGCGCTGGACCGTGGGTTTCCTAGGCGACTTCCGCGCTCCTGGCTTACACTTATTTCAAAGCTTATCCGAGGGTTGATCATGACCGAGTTGGCGCGTTTGAAGTTTTATGCCACTCAACCCCACTCTTGCAGCTATCTGCCCGACGAGCAG
This sequence comes from Pseudomonas sp. TWR1-1-4, assembly GCF_049897165.1. Classification (NCBI taxonomy): domain Bacteria; kingdom Pseudomonadati; phylum Pseudomonadota; class Gammaproteobacteria; order Pseudomonadales; family Pseudomonadaceae; genus Pseudomonas; species Pseudomonas sp. TWR1-1-4. The sequence continues at coordinate 311,019 of NZ_JAFCVS010000001.1, forward strand.
GCCACCACACTGTTCCTCGACCCCAGCCAGCCTATGGACGTGCATGTGTATGCCGACCTGTCGGAGATGGGCTTTCGGCGCAGTGGCGATCATCTGTACCGGCCTCATTGCCAGAACTGCAATGCCTGCGTCCCGGCACGCATTCCCGTGGCGCAGTTTCTGCCGGACCGCAACCAGAAACGCATCCTTAAGCGCAACGCCGACCTGACGGTGATGCCAACCAAGCCACGCTTCACCGAAGAATATTTCGACCTTTACCAGCGCTATATCGAGGAACGCCACGCCGACGGCGATATGTTCCCGCCCAGTCGCGACCAGTTTTCCACGTTCCTGGTACGTGACCTGCCCTTCTCGCGCTTCTATGAGTTTCGCGCCGACGGCCGGTTGGTGGCAGTGGCCGTGACCGATTTGCTGCCTAACGGCCTGTCGGCGGTCTACACCTTCTACGAGCCTGCCGAAGAGCGCCGCAGCCTGGGACGCTTTGCAATCCTGTGGCAAATCGGCGAAGCACTGCGCCTGGAACTGGAGGCGGTGTACCTCGGCTACTGGATCAAGAACTGCAAAAAGATGAACTACAAGACCCAATATCGGCCCATAGAACTGCTGATTAATCAAAGATGGGTCGTGCTTAACTAGAACCCCTTGGCTTAAACACCCTTTTTCGGGCACAATGCACGCCGCTTTTGCCTGGCGCAGTTGCACCGGGCCATTCACTGGATACCGAGGGCTTTACTGCATGTCGAAAGAAGACAGCTTCGAAATGGAAGGCACTGTCGTCGACACCCTGCCCAACACCATGTTTCGTGTGGAGTTGGAAAATGGGCACGTCGTAACCGCGCATATCTCCGGCAAGATGCGCAAGAACTACATTCGTATTCTTACCGGTGACAAAGTGCGCGTCGAGCTGACGCCCTATGACTTGAGCAAAGGGCGCATCACTTACCGCGCTCGCTAAGCAAGTCAATACAAAACGCCCGGTTATGCCGGGCGTTTTTGTGTGCGCGCCATTTTCATGCGCGCGCTCTTGTAGGAGCCCGGCTTGCCGGCGATGGCGACCGTGAGGCAAGCGCCGATCTTGCGGGCCTCATCGCCGGCAAGCCGGACTCCTACAGGTGGCGCGGCGTTCGCGGGATAGCAAAAAGGCGCCTTTCGGCGCCTTTTGCATTGTTGCGGTCAGCTATCAGGCCATTTCAGCCGTGGTTTCGAACTCGAAGGTCAGCTCGCCATCCTTCAGGTCGATGTGCACCACGCCGCCATGGTCGGAAAGTTCGCCGAACAGGATCTCTTCGGCCAATGGCCGCTTGATCTTGTCCTGGATCAGACGCGCCATTGGGCGAGCGCCCATTGCCGCATCGTAGCCGCCCTCGGCGATCCAACTGCGCGCCGCTTCCGTGACATCCAGCTGCACGCGCTTGTCTTCCAGCTGCGCCTGAAGCTCGGTGAGGAACTTGTCCACCACGCTTTTGATGACCTCATGGCTGAGGCGACCAAACTGGATAATGGTGTCCAGACGGTTGCGAAATTCCGGCGTGAAGCTCTTCTTGATCACTTCCATTGCATCAGAAGAGTGATCCTGATGGCTGAAGCCGATCGAAGCCCGCGCGGCCGTTTCGGCACCGGCGTTGGTGGTCATGATCACGATCACGTTGCGGAAGTCCGCCTTGCGCCCGTTGTTGTCGGTCAGGGTGCCGTGGTCCATCACCTGCAGCAGCAGGTTAAAGACTTCCGGGTGGGCCTTCTCGATTTCATCGAGCAGCAGCACGCAATGCGGTTGCTTGGTAATCGCCTCGGTCAACAGACCGCCCTGGTCGAAACCGACATAGCCCGGAGGCGCACCGATCAGGCGCGACACGGTGTGACGCTCCATGTATTCGGACATGTCGAAACGGACCAGCTCAATGCCCATGGCCTTGGCCAACTGCCGCGCCGCTTCGGTCTTGCCGACGCCGGTCGGGCCAGCGAACAGGAACGAACCAACGGGCTTGTCCGGCGACTTGAGGCCCGCACGCGACAACTTGATCGCGGTGGACAGCGCATCGATGGCCGCATCCTGGCCGAACACGGTGAGCTTGAGGTCGCGCTCCAGGTTACGCAGCAGCTCCTTATCGGAACTGTTGACGTGTTTAGGCGGAATCCGCGCGATCTTCGCCACGATGTCCTCGACCTGAGCCACATCAATGCGCTTCACACGCTTCTCAACCGGCTGCAGGCGCTGGTAGGCACCCGCCTCGTCGATCACGTCGATGGCCTTGTCCGGCATGTGCCGGTCATTGATGTAGCGCGACGCCAGCTCAGCCGCTGAACGCAGGGCTTCATCGGTGTACTCGATGCCATGGTGCGCCTCGAAACGCCCCTTGAGGCCACGCAGGATGCCGATGGTGTCTTCAACCGAAGGCTCGGACACGTCGACTTTCTGGAAGCGACGCGCCAGGGCACGGTCTTTTTCGAAGATGCCGCGAAATTCCTGGAACGTGGTCGAGCCGATGCAACGGATATCCCCCGACGACAGCAGCGGCTTGAGCAGGTTGGAGGCGTCCATCACCCCACCGGAAGCCGCACCGGCGCCAATGATGGTGTGGATTTCATCGATGAACAGGATCGCCTGCGGGCGTTTTTTCAGCTCGCCGAGGAGCGCCTTGAAGCGCTTCTCGAAATCGCCACGGTACTTGGTCCCGGCGAGCAACGCACCCAGGTCCAAGGAGTAGACGACGCTATTGGCCAGCAGGTCAGGCACCTGGTTATCCACGATGCGCTTGGCCAAGCCTTCGGCAATTGCGGTCTTGCCCACGCCCGCCTCACCCACCAGCAACGGGTTGTTCTTGCGACGACGTGCAAGGATCTGCGCTACGCGCTCAACTTCAAGCTCACGCCCCACTAGCGGATCGATCCGCCCCTGGCGCGCCAGTTCGTTGAGGTTGCTGGCATAGGCATCCAGTGGATTGCCCGAAGAAGAAGACTCACCGCCCTCGTCGTCCTGCATATCCTGCTCACCCTCGGAATGATCGCCGTGCCCAGGCACCTTGGAGATACCGTGGGCGATGTAGTTGACGACATCGATACGCGCAACGCTCTGCTGTTTCAGCAGGAACACTGCCTGGCTTTCCTGTTCGCTGAAAATCGCCACAAGCACATTGGCGCCTGTGACCTCACGCTTACCGGAGCTCTGAACATGGAACACGGCACGCTGAAGCACCCGCTGGAAGCCCAGGGTTGGCTGGGTTTCACGGTCTTCATCGTGGACTGGAATAAGTGGCGTCGTGGAGTCGATAAACTCCTGCAGGTCATGCTTGAGTTTGTCGAGGTTGGCGCCGCACGCACGCAAAACGGTGGCGGCAGCTTCATTGTCCAAAAGTGCCAGCAGCAGGTGTTCGACGGTCATGAATTCATGACGCTTCGAACGAGCCTCCTTGAAGGCAAGATTGAGGGTGACTTCGAGCTCGCGGTTTAACATAGCTTCACCTCATACCCAAGTGGTCGGCGTTAACCGTCCTTCTCGATTTCACAGAGTAGCGGATGCTGGCTTTCCCTGGCGTACTGGTTGACCTGCATGGCCTTTGTCTCGGCGATGTCGCGGGTAAACACTCCACATACTGCCCGTCCTTCTGTGTGAACGGCCAGCATTACCTTGGTCGCCAACTCGCGGTTCAGGTTAAAAAACACCTCGAGCACTTCGACCACGAAATCCATCGGTGTGTAGTCATCATTGAACAAAACCACCTTGTACATCGGCGGCGCCTGTAAGGCAGGCTTGGCCTCCTGAACAGCAATGCCTGCAGAACCGTCGTCATCATGTTCCTGATCCGGTCGATCCTGATTGAATGTTAGTCGAATCTGGCTGTTTGCATGCATGGAAAGAAAGGTTCGTCAGTGGTTCAAATACAGTGGTGGGGGCGACCTGTCAGAATTTCAACTACTGACCGATCGGTCGCCTTGACTATCGGCGAAACGGTGTTACAACCAATAGAACCCACAGTGGGTAAAAAAGGTCCGCGCAGTCAACCTTATTTATTCGGGTTAGGACGGATAAACTGGATGATACTCCAGTGATGGAGTCTGGTGCAGAGGGATATGGGCATGGCAAGCGGTAAGGTCAAGTGGTTCAACAATGCCAAAGGGTACGGCTTCATTATTGAAGACGGCAAGGATGAAGACCTTTTTGCGCATTACTCAGCGATCAAAATGGAAGGTTATAAAACGCTGAAGGCGGGGCAGCCGGTCTCCTTTGACATTATTCAGGGGCCCAAAGGCAAGCACGCAGTCGAAATCAGTGCGCCAGTCACCATCGGCACAGCCAAAGAGGGCGTCGCTCAAAAATCAAAAGAGCAATTAGCCTAATCGACCACCGAGCAGGCGCCCAATAAAAAACCGGCCATTCCGTTTACGGTATGGCCGGTTTTTTTTACCCCCTTCGCTTACATGTGCGAGATCAGCGCATCACCGAAGCCAGACGAAGACACCAGGGTGGCACCGTCCATCAGACGCTCGAAGTCATAAGTCACAGTCTTGGCAGAAATCGCGCCATTGGTGCCCTTGATGATCAAATCCGCCGCCTCGGTCCAGCCCATGTGCCGCAGCATCATCTCGGCTGACAGAATCAACGACCCCGGATTCACCTGATCCTTGCCCGCATATTTAGGCGCAGTACCGTGGGTCGCTTCGAACATCGCCACGGTGTCCGACAGGTTCGCGCCCGGCGCAATACCGATACCGCCCACCTCCGCCGCCAAGGCGTCAGACAGGTAATCACCATTGAGGTTAAGCGTCGCGATCACATCATACTCAGCCGGACGCAGCAGGATCTGCTGGAGCATGGCGTCGGCAATGGCGTCCTTGACCACCACATTCTTGCCGGTCTTCGGGTTCTTGAACTGCATCCACGGGCCGCCGTCGAGCAGTGTGGCACCAAATTCTTCGGCCGCCACTTCGTAGGCCCATTCCTTGAAGGCACCTTCGGTGAACTTCATGATGTTGCCTTTGTGCACGATGGTCAGTGAGTCGCGGTCGTTATCCACTACATATTGCAGGGCTTTACGCGCCAGGCGCTTGGTCCCCTCCTTGGAGACCGGCTTCACGCCAATCCCGCAATCCTGGTCGAAACGAATCTTGGTGACGCCCATTTCCTCTTTAAGGAACTTGATTACCTTGATCGCTTCGGGCGAACCGGCCTTCCATTCGATCCCAGCATAAATGTCTTCTGAGTTTTCACGGAAAATAGTCATGTCCACGTCGCCAGGCTTCTTGACCGGACTGGGCACGCCTTCAAACCAGCGCACCGGGCGCAGGCATACATAAAGGTCGAGTTGCTGACGCAGGGCCACGTTCAACGAACGGATGCCGCCGCCGACGGGGGTGGTCAGCGGCCCCTTGATGGAAACCACGTAATCCTTGACCGCATCCAGGGTTTCCTGGGGCAGCCAGGTGTCCTGGTCGTAGACTTGAGTCGCTTTCTCGCCGGCATATACCTCCATCCAGGAGATCTTGCGCTTGCCGCCGTAGGCCTTTTCAACAGCTGCATCGACTACCTTGATCATCACCGGGCTGATGTCGACGCCGATACCGTCACCTTCGATGTAAGGGATGATCGGTTGGTCAGGAACATTGAGAGAATGGTCTGCATTGACGGTGATTTTGTCGCCGACTGCCGGAACCTGAATCTTCTTGTATCCCATGCTGAACTCCATCTATGGATTGAACATCTGGCTGCGTTCGAGCCTACTCCAGATAAATGGCGACTGAAACCTCACGCCATGCTCATTTGCATCGAAAACAGCATAATTTGTCGCCTACAAGCCTGAAAGCAAAGGCAAAATCGCCAATCTCGAGCACATCGTGCGACTTTGGTCGCAACCTGGGCCCTGCGACCTTTAGACCAATGGACGACACACCTTTTGTATGAAGGCTCGGCGTAAGCATAGCGACCTATGTATAATGCCGCCGCTGACCAAAGAGTCACGACGGCCGACCGCTCTATAACAGTGCCCTCCGCCAGAAAAGCCGGACTAAACAATAGTCCACCCGCTTGACGCTCGACTGATGCAACCCAACATCACCGCGAAGAAACCTCGACATTTCGCTCATGGATGACTTTGAACGAACGCGCTCCACCCGGCGCATCTCGAGTTTCTGCGCACGCTTTCAGCAAAGAAGAGAGTTAATCCGAATATGCCCACCCGCTCGAAGATCATCTACACCTTCACCGACGAAGCCCCGGCCCTCGCCACCTATTCACTGCTGCCTATCGTAGAGGCCTTCACCGCTTCCGCTGATATTGCCGTGGAAACCCGCGACATCTCCCTCGCCGCGCGCATCCTCGCAAGCTTCCCCGAGCAACTGGGCGCCAAGGCTATCCCGGACCACCTCGCCGAACTGGGCGACCTGGCCGTTACGCCTGAAGCCAACATCATCAAGCTGCCTAACATCAGCGCCTCGACCCCGCAGCTGCAAGCCGCGATCAAGGAACTGCAGGCCCAGGGCTACGCCCTGCCGGACTACCCGGAAACCGTAACCACCGACGCGGAAAAAGAAACCCGTGCACGTTACGACAAGGTCAAGGGCAGCGCCGTGAACCCGGTACTGCGCGAAGGCAACTCCGACCGCCGCGCGCCGCTGTCGGTCAAGAACTACGCACGCAAGCACCCGCACAAGATGGGCGCCTGGGCTGCCGACTCCAAGTCGCACATTGCCCACATGAACAGTGGCGATTTCTACGGCAGCGAAAAAGCCGTGCAGATCGAAACCGCTGACGCTGTCAAAATCGAGCTGATCGCCCAAGACGGCACCGCCACTGTCCTGAAGGAAAAGACTTCGGTACAGGCCGGCGAAATCATCGACACCGCCGTACTGAGCAAGAAAGCCCTGCGCGCATTCATCGCCGCTGAAATCGAAGACGCCAAGAAGCAAGGCGTGCTGCTGTCGGTTCACCTGAAAGCCACCATGATGAAGGTCTCCGACCCGATCATGTTCGGCCAGATCGTTGCCGAGTTCTACAAAGACGCCCTGACCAAGCACGCCACCGCGCTGGAGCAGATCGGCTTCAACCTGAACAACGGCATCGGCGACCTGTACGCTCGCATCAAGGCCCTGCCGGCCGAGCAGCAAGCGCAGATCGAAGCTGACATCCAGGCCGTATACGCGGCTCGCCCGTCCCTGGCGATGGTCAACTCCGACAAAGGCATTACCAACCTGCACGTGCCAAGCGACGTGATCGTCGACGCCTCGATGCCGGCCATGATCCGTGACTCCGGCAAGATGTGGGGCACCGACGGTCAACTGCACGACACCAAGGCTGTGATCCCGGATCGCTGCTACGCCACCATCTACCAAGCGGTCATCGAAGACTGCAAGGCCAATGGCGCCTTCGACCCAACCACCATGGGCAGCGTGCCAAACGTTGGCCTGATGGCGAAGAAAGCCGAAGAGTACGGCTCCCACGACAAGACCTTCCAGATCAAGGCTGACGGCGTAGTCCGCGTCACCGACAGCAAGGGCAGCCTGCTGATGGAACAGAAAGTCGAAGCCGGCGACATCTTCCGTATGTGCCAGACCAAAGACGCGCCTATCCAGGACTGGGTCAAACTGGCCGTCAACCGCGCCCGCGCCAGCAACACCCCGGCCATTTTCTGGCTGGACCCTAAGCGTGCACACGACGGCGTCGTGGTCGAGAAAGTTCAGGCTTACCTGAAAGACCACAACACCGAAGGCCTGGACATCCGCATCATGTCGCCGGTCGACGCGATGAAGTTCACCCTGGAGCGCACCCGCAAGGGCCTGGACACCATCTCGGTGACCGGCAACGTACTGCGCGACTACCTGACCGACCTGTTCCCGATCATGGAACTGGGCACCAGCGCCAAGATGCTGTCGATCGTGCCGCTGATGAACGGCGGTGGCCTGTTCGAAACCGGCGCCGGCGGTTCGGCACCGAAGCACGTGCAGCAACTGGTGGAAGAGAACTTCCTGCGCTGGGATTCCCTGGGCGAGTTCCTGGCCCTGGCCGCATCCCTTGAGCATTTGGGTGTGACGTACAACAACCCGAAAGCCCTGGTACTGTCCAAGACCCTGGACCAGGCCACCGGCCAGTTCCTCGACAACAACAAGTCGCCATCGCGCAAAGTCGGCAACATCGACAACCGCGGCAGCCACTTCTACCTGGCGCTGTACTGGGCTCAAGCCCTGGCTGCCCAGACCGAAGACACTGCACTGCAAGCGCAGTTTGGCGAACTGGCCAAGACCCTGACCGCGAACGAGGCAACCATCGTTGCCGAGCTCAACGCCGTGCAGGGCAAGCCAGTCGACATCGGCGGCTACTACGCGCCGAACCCGGAGCTGACCAGCAAAGCCATGCGCCCAAGCAACACCCTCAATGCGGCAATTGCCAAGTTGAAGTAAGGTTGTAAGGCTGCAAAAAAGCCCCGGCCCTGTGCCGGGGTTTCTGTTTTTACTCTTTAACTGAAAAAACTGAATCAAAATGTGGGAGCGGGCTTGCTCGCGAATGCGGTGGGTCAGCCTACACCTGCAGCGACTGACACTCTGCATTCGCGAGCAAGCCCGCTCCCACATTGACTGCAATCCTGCCCAAAGACCGCGTCGCATTCTTCATTGAGACTTTCCATGACCTGGCAACCCCACATCACCGTCGCCACCATCGTCGAAGACAACGGCCGCTTTCTGATGGTCGAGGAACTCAAGGGCGGTCGCGCCGTACTCAACCAGCCTGCCGGCCACCTCGACCCACACGAAACCCTGACCGAAGCTGCCATCCGCGAAACCCTCGAAGAAACCGGCTGGGACGTCGAAGCCACTGGCATCGTCGGCATTTACCTGTACACCGCCCCCAGCAATGGCGTGACCTACCAGCGTGTGTGCTTCATCGCCAAAGCCCTGAAACACCACCCTGGCTATCAACTCGACGAAGGCATACTGCGTGCCCGCTGGCTGACCCGCGACGAACTGATGGAGCTGCGCGACGACTGGCGCAGCGAGCTGATCATCCGCTGTATCGATGATTATCTGGCCGGCCAGCGCCACAGCCTCGAATTGATCCGCCCTTCTCTTTAGCCTTGAAGGCCTGAGCCTGATAGAATCGCGTCCTTTTTCAAGACACCCGTTGAAACCCTATGCGTGATCCAGCCCCTTCTGACACACAAAAGAAGCGCGTCATCGTCGGCATGTCCGGCGGCGTGGATTCTTCCGTTTCCGCCGTTCTGCTCATGGAGCAGGGTTATGAGGTGGAAGGCCTGTTCATGAAGAACTGGGAAGAAGACGATGGAACGGAATACTGCACCGCCATGGACGACCTGGCGGACGCCCAGGCCGTGTGTGACAAGATCGGTATCAAGCTGCACACCGCCAACTTCGCCGCTGAGTACTGGGACAATGTGTTCGAGCACTTCCTGGCCGAATACAAGGCAGGCCGCACGCCGAACCCGGATATCCTGTGCAACCGTGAAATCAAGTTCAAGGCGTTCCTCGACTACGCCATGATGCTCGGTGCCGACCTGATCGCCACTGGCCACTACGTACGCCGCCGCGATATCGATGGCCGCACCGAGCTGCTCAAGGGCCTGGACCCGAACAAGGACCAGAGCTACTTCCTGCACGCCGTCGGCGGTGAACAGATCGCCAAGACCCTGTTCCCGGTGGGCGAGCTGGAAAAGCCCGAAGTGCGCAAGATCGCCGAGAAACACGGCCTGGCCACCGCCAAGAAGAAGGATTCCACCGGGATCTGCTTTATCGGCGAGCGCCGCTTCAGCGACTTCCTCAAGCAGTACCTGCCGGCGCAACCAGGCGAAATCCATACCACCGAAGGTGAAGTCATCGGCCGTCACCATGGCTTGATGTACCACACCATCGGCCAACGCCAGGGCCTGGGCATCGGCGGCTTGAAAGATGCCGGTGAAGAACCGTGGTACGTGCTGGTCAAGGACCTGGAAAACAACGTGCTGATCGTCGGCCAAGGCAACGAGCATCCACTGCTGTTCTCCGGCGCCCTGCTGGCTTCGGAAATCTATTGGGTCAACCCGATCGACCTGAGCACCCCGCGCCGCCTGACCGCCAAAGTGCGCTATCGCCAGAGCGACCAGCCTTGCACCCTGGAAAAAACTGCCACCGGCTACCGCGCCACCTTTGATGACCCGCAACGCGCAGTCACGCCTGGCCAGTCCGTGGTGTTCTACGACGGCGAAATCTGCCTGGGCGGCGGCGTGATTGAAGTGGCCGAAGCCTGGAGCAAATCGGCATGAGCCCGACCCAGGAGCAATTGACAGCGCTAGGTGGGGTCTTTCTCGCCGCTGTACTGGTGGACAAGATCGCCAAGACCGGCCAGGTCACCGAGGCCGGCCTGACCTGCATGCTCGGCAGCCTGCTGATCCGTGACCCCAAGGACACGTTGGAAGTCTACGGCGGCGACGACCTCGCGCTGCGTGAAGGCTATCGCGCGTTGATCGGCGCACTGGAACGCGACCCCAGCACCCTGCAGCGCGAGCCGCTGCGCTACGCCCTGTCGATGCTCGGTCTTGAGCGTCAACTGGCCAAGCGCGACGAAATGCTCGAGGTCATCGGCAAGCGCTTGCCACAGATTCAATCCCAGGTGGAACACTTCGGCCCGGCCCACGAAAACGTGATCGCGGCCTGTGGTGCGCTGTACCAGGACACCTTGAGCACCTTGCGCCAACGCATCCAGGTCCACGGCGACATGCGCAACCTGCAGCAACCGAACAACGCCTCGAAAATCCGCGCCCTGCTCCTGGCCGGCATTCGTTCGGCGCGGTTATGGCGCCAGTTGGGCGGTCATCGTTGGCAATTGGTGATCAGTCGTCGCAAATTGCTCAAAGAGCTTTACCCGTTGATGCGCAACGAATAAGTCGCACCAGCAGGCCTTTTTCAAGCCGTTACGCGTAATACGCCGGTCAGTTGGCAACGGACCGGCGGATTTTTTCATGTATGATACGCGCCCCATTTCGTTGCCCGACTGTCCGAGAACACCCCATGCAGCTCTCTTCGCTCACTGCGGTTTCCCCTGTAGACGGCCGCTACGCCGGCAAAACCCAGGCCCTGCGCCCTATTTTCAGCGAATACGGCCTGATCCGTGCTCGTGTACTGGTTGAAGTGCGTTGGCTCCAGCGCCTGGCCGCTCACCCCGCCATCAGCGAAGTGCCGGCGTTCTCCGCGCAAGCCAACGCTGTGCTCAACACCCTGGCGGAAAACTTCTCCCTGGAGCACGCCGAGCGTGTGAAAGAGATCGAGCGCACCACCAACCACGACGTCAAAGCCATCGAATACCTGCTCAAAGAGCAAGCGGCCAAGCTGCCGGAACTGGCCCAGGTCAGCGAGTTCATCCACTTTGCCTGCACCAGCGAGGACATCAACAACCTGTCCCACGCCCTGATGCTGCGCGAAGGCCGTGATGACGTGATGCTGCCGCTGATGCGCCAGACCGCCAACGCCATCCGCGAGCTGGCTATCCGCTTCGCCGACGTGCCGATGCTGTCGCGCACCCACGGCCAACCGGCTTCGCCGACTACCCTGGGCAAAGAACTGGCCAACGTGGTGTACCGCCTGGAGCGCCAGATCGCTCAAGTCGCCGCCGTACCGCTGCTGGGCAAGATCAACGGCGCCGTAGGCAACTACAACGCCCACATCTCGGCCTACCCTGAGATTGACTGGGAAGCCAACGCCCGCGCCTTCATAGAAGACGAACTAGGCCTGGGCTTCAACCCGTACACTACGCAGATCGAACCGCACGACTACATTGCCGAGCTGTTCGACGCCATTGCGCGCTTCAACACCATCCTGATCGACTTCGATCGCGATATCTGGGGCTACATCTCCCTGGGCTACTTCAAGCAGCGCACCATTGCCGGTGAAATCGGCTCGTCGACCATGCCGCACAAGGTCAACCCGATCGACTTCGAAAACTCCGAAGGCAACCTCGGCATCGCCAACGCACTGTTCCAGCACCTGGCCAGCAAGTTGCCGATCTCCCGCTGGCAGCGCGACCTGACCGACTCCACCGTACTGCGCAATCTCGGCGTGGGCTTCGCTCACAGCGTGATCGCGTACGAAGCCAGCCTCAAAGGCATCAGCAAGCTGGAGCTCAACGAGCAGAAGATCGCCGCTGACCTGGACGCGTGCTGGGAAGTCTTGGCCGAGCCGATCCAGACCGTGATGCGTCGCTACAACATCGAAAACCCGTACGAGAAGCTGAAAGAATTGACGCGCGGCAAGGGCATCAGCCCTGAAGCACTGCAGACTTTCATCGATGGCCTGGACATGCCAGCCGCGGCCAAGGCCGAGCTGAAACTGCTCACCCCGGCCAACTACATCGGCAACGCTGTAGAGCAAGCCAAGCGCATCTGATCGTTGCTTGACCCTTTGAGACGCCCGGCCGCGCCGGGCGTTTTTATTCCAGTCTGAAAAGTGCTTTTTTTCAATAGGTTACACATGAATCCTGATATCCCTCTTCAACTTCTGGGCGGCATCACGGCACGGGAATTCCTGCGCGACTACTGGCAGAAAAAGCCGCTGCTGATCCGTCAGGCCATCCCTGATTTCGAAAGCCCGATCGACGCCGACGAACTGGCCGGCCTGGCCCTGGAAGAAGAAGTCGAATCGCGCCTGGTGATCGAACACGGCGAGCGTCCGTGGGAACTGCGCCGCGGCCCGTTTGCTGAAGATGCCTTCAGCACCCTGCCTGAGCGCGAGTGGACCCTGCTGGTGCAGGCCGTCGACCAATTCGTGCCGGAAGTGGCCGAATTGCTGGAGCAGTTCCGCTTCCTGCCAAGCTGGCGCATCGACGACGTGATGATCAGCTTCGCCGCGCCCGGCGGCAGCGTGGGTCCACACTTCGACAACTACGATGTGTTCCTGCTGCAAGCCCAAGGCAAGCGCAACTGGAAGATCGGCCAGATGTGCAACTCGGAAAGCCCGCTGCTGCAGCACGCCGACCTGCGCATCCTCGCCGAATTCGAAGAGAGCGCTGAGTGGGTCCTGGAACCGGGCGATATGCTCTACCTGCCGCCACGCCTGGCGCACTTCGGCATTGCCGAAGATGACTGCATGACCTACTCCGTCGGTTTCCGCGCTCCAAGCGCCGCCGAAGTGCTGACCCACTTCACCGACTTCCTCAGCCAGTACCTGACTGACGAAGAACGCTACACCGACGCCGACGCCCAGCCGGTCAGCGACCCGCACCAGATCCAGGGCGACGCGCTGGACCGCCTCAAGAGCCTGCTGGCCGAGCACATGAGCGACGAGCGCATGCTGCTGACCTGGTTCGGCCAGTTCATGACCGAACCACGCTATCCTGAACTGGTAGCCGGCGAGGAACTGGGCGAAGAAGACTTCATCAGCGCCCTGCAAGACGGCGCGATCCTGGTGCGCAACCCGAGCGCACGCATGGCTTGGTCGGAAGTCGACGACGACGTGCTGTTGTTCGCCAGCGGCCAGAGCCGTTACTTGCCGGGCAAACTGCGCGAACTGCTCAAGCTGATCTGCGCCGCCGACGCCCTGCACGCCGAAAACCTCGGCCCGTGGCTGGCGGACGAAGACGGTCGCGATCTGCTGTGCGAACTGGTCAAGCAAGGAAGCCTGGGATTTGCCGATGAATAAAATTCACGTAAGTGTCGCGGACTGGCAAAAGGATATCGCCGAGATTCGGCGCATTCGTGAAGCGGTGTTTATCGCTGAACAATCGGTTCCACCGGAGCTGGAGTGGGACGCGGATGACGCTGGCGCGGTGCATTTCCTTGCATTCGAAGGCGATTTTCCGATTGGTACCGCGCGCCTGCTGCCCAGTGGCGAGGTCGGACGCGTTTCGGTACTCAAGGACTGGCGCGGCTTGAAGGTCGGCGACAAGCTGATGGAAGCGGTGATCGGCGTGGCCGAGCAGCGCGGCCAGACCAAGCAGTTCCTGAGTGCGCAGGTGTATGCGGCGCCGTTCTATGAGCGACTGGGCTTCAAGATCGTCAGTGACGAATTCCTTGAAGTCGGGATTCCGCATGTGGACATGGTGCGCGAGGGATGACTCCCCTGTGGTGAGCGGGCTTGCTGTGGTGAGCGGGCTTGCCCCGCGCTGGGCTGCGTAGCAGCCCTAAAAACCAGACGCCGCGTTCTTTCTGAAAGAACGCGGCGTTTTTTATGGGGGCTGCTGCGCAGCCCAGCGCGGGGCAAGCCCGCTCACCACAACAGCTCTACCCGGCACAGCAGGCTCAATCCTCACTAAATTTGCGACCTGCCAGGCCGACAAACTGGCACTATCCAGCCTAAATGACTCGCAGAGATAACGGACATGTCCCTACGCACCCTGCTCACCGCCCTCCTCCTGACCGCCAGCGTCTCGGCCATGGCCGACACTGAAGTCGTCAACCTGAGCAACCGCACCAGCGCCGACCTGCTGCCCGTGGCGCAGAACTTCATCGGCAAGGACGGCACCGTCAGCGCCTACGGCAACCAACTGATTGTTAACGCCGACCCGGCCAAGATCCAGAATCTGCGCGCCCTGCTTTCTCAACTCGACACACCCGCCAAGCGCCTGCTGATCACCGTCGACACCAACGAAAACAATCAGCAGAACAGCGGCGACAGCCAGACGCGCATCATCAGCTACGGCACCGCCAGTCGTGACGGTGGCATCCAGCAGATCCAGGCCAGTGAAGGCGTGCCCGCGCTGATCCAGGTCGGCCAGAGCGTACCGCTGACCACCACCCAGCAAGACAGCTACGGCCGCCCGCAAAACCAGACCCAGTATCGCAACGTCACCCAGGGGTTCTACGTGACGGCCAGCGTCACTGGCGAAACCGTGCACCTGGCGATCAGTACCAACCGTGACCGCATGAGCCAGGAACGTCCCGATGTAGTGAATGTACAAAGTACCGACACAACCGTCAGCGGGCGACTAGGCGAATGGATTCCCCTGGCCGGCATCAATCGCGAAACCCAGGCCGACAAATCCTCTACAACCCGCAGCTACTCTACTCAAGGCCGCGACGACCTGACTGTACGAGTGAAGGTCGACACCCTGAACTGAAGCACCAAAAACTGACTGACGAGTCGTATTAGACTAAAGATGTAGTGCTTGAAAAAAAGCACTACAAAACATTTGACGATCCAAAAAAGCATGGGCATGATGGCCTCGCTCCCGCTAATCAGGGGCCCTGGCAAGGGCCTTCGGATCGCCGCTCTAAGCTACCCACCTGAGCCGATTCGTGTCTGTACCGCCCACAAGGCGTGTTTGACGAGGTTGCGACTGGAACGAAGTTGTCCCGAGGGACGGAAGCTAACCAGGTAACCCGGCTACACGCTGTTGAACACCCAAGGGCCCACGACGCCCTCAGACTGTTCGCGGCCCGCCTTTACCTACCGCCCCTCTCGCCAATCGTTCATCCCGTCGCATTCCCCGCCAGACCCGACATGACCGCCTAAGCTTCTGGTCAGCGAGCAGCCCTGCCCACGCATTTGAATGCAGGGCTGGCAAATGGATTTTTTCCACCACAAGAAGACGCGACGAGGTTTACTTCCATGGCACTGACACGCGAACAGCAAATTGCAGCCCTCGAAAAAGACTGGGCTGAAAACCCACGCTGGAAAGGCGTGACCCGCGCTTATTCCGCTGCTGACGTCGTCCGCCTGCGTGGCTCGGTTCAACCTGAGCACACCTTTGCAAAACTCGGCGCCGAGAAGCTGTGGAACCTGGTGACCCAAGGTGCCAAGCCTTCCTTCCGTCCCGACAAAGATTTCGTCAACTGCATGGGCGCCCTCACTGGCGGCCAGGCAGTGCAACAGGTGAAAGCCGGTATCCAGGCAATCTACCTGTCCGGCTGGCAAGTGGCAGCGGACAACAACTCCGCTGAATCCATGTACCCCGACCAATCGCTGTACCCGGTGGATTCGGTTCCAACCGTGGTCAAGCGCATCAACAACTCGTTCCGTCGTGCCGACCAGATCCAGTGGAAAGCCGGTAAAGGCCCGGGTGATGAAGGTTATATCGACTACTTCGCGCCTATCGTGGCTGACGCTGAAGCCGGTTTCGGCGGCGTACTGAACGCCTACGAGCTGATGAAGAGCATGATCGAGGCTGGCGCTGCCGGCGTGCACTTCGAAGACCAACTGGCATCCGTGAAGAAGTGTGGCCACATGGGCGGCAAGGTACTGGTTCCGACCCAGGAAGCGGTACAGAAGCTCACCGCTGCCCGCTTGGCTGCTGACGTTGCCGGTACTCCTACCATCATCCTGGCGCGTACCGACGCCAACGCGGCTGACCTGCTGACTTCGGACTGCGACCCGTACGACCAACCGTTCGTGACCGGCGAGCGCACCCAGGAAGGTTTCTACAAGGTACGTGCCGGCCTGGACCAGGCGATTGCCCGTGGCCTGGCCTACGCGCCGTACGCCGACCTGATCTGGTGCGAAACCGCCAAGCCGGACCTGGACGAAGCCCGTCGTTTCGCCGAAGCGATCAAGAAGGAATACCCGGACCAACTGCTGTCCTACAACTGCTCGCCTTCTTTCAACTGGAAGAAAAACCTGGACGACGCGACCATCGCCAAGTTCCAGCGCGAACTGTCCGCGATGGGCTACAAGCACCAGTTCATCACCCTGGCCGGCATCCACAACATGTGGCACAGCATGTTCAACCTGGCGCACGACTACGCCCGCAACGACATGACCGCCTACGTGAAGCTGCAAGAGCAGGAGTTCGCTGACGCATCGAAGGGTTACACCTTCGTGGCGCACCAGCAGGAAGTGGGCACCGGCTACTTCGACGACATGACCACCGTGATCCAGGGCGGCACCTCGTCCGTGACCGCGCTGACCGGCTCGACCGAAGAAGAGCAGTTCCACTAAGCACCGCGTACACGGCCACTGCGTAACCGTTCAAAAGCTAACCGCAGTGCCGCACAACAATCACGCCCCGACCCGCTCGGGGCGTTTTTTTTGCCCGCACAAATCTATCTGAAGCACCGCGATCCAAATGTGGGAGCGGGCTTGCTCGCGAAAGCGCTGGTTCAGTCAGCACATCTTTGCCGGGCACACCGCTTTCGCGAGCAAGCCCGCTCCCACAGGGGAAATGCATTCAGCTTGATGATTTTGTGCAAAACATTGATCCAGAGCGGTATTCGCGTGGATCAGATCGGTTAAAAGATCCCCGTCAGCAACTAAGCGACACTCTAGCAAGTAACGGCAACTTCCCTCGCCACACGAGAAACATTCGCTTAAACCCCACGCAAACAATATTCATTATCATTTGGCGCATGAAAACTTCGTTACAGGCTAAACAAAACACATTTGATTAAATGCCCGCTAATGCCCGCCACGCAAGGGCTACAGCCCCACGAAGGTGCACTATGTCCTTATTCCATCGAATAATTTCGCTATAGGAATTTTACTTGCCCGGTGTTTAGCCATAAAATCACCGCGATTGATTGCAGTGCGACATATCGTCACTGCATTGTTACTTTTTCGAGCTCAGAGACCTTTGCTCTCTGTTAAGGATTTCCAGCATGACCGAAGCGACAGGACTCATGGCCCACAACTGGGGCTTTGCCATTTTCCTCCTCGGTGTTGTCGGCCTCTGCGCCTTCATGCTTGGTGTCTCCAGCCTCCTCGGGTCAAAAGCCTGGGGCCGCAGCAAAAATGAACCGTTCGAATCCGGCATGCTGCCTACAGGTGGCGCCCGCTTGCGGCTCTCAGCCAAATTCTATCTGGTCGCGATGCTCTTCGTGATCTTCGATATCGAAGCCCTCTTTCTCTTTGCCTGGTCTGTGTCCGTCCGCGAAAGCGGCTGGACCGGATTCGTCGAAGCTCTCGTTTTCATAGCAATTCTGTTGGCAGGCCTTGTCTACCTATTCCGAGTGGGCGCCCTTGACTGGGCTCCGGAAGCTCGTCGTAAGCGGCAAGCGAAGCTGAAACAATGAGGCTTTGGCGATGCAATACAATCTCACCAGGATCGACCCGGATGCTCCTAACGATCAATACCCTATCGGCGAACGGGAAACCGTTTCCGATCCGTTAGAAGATCAAGTCCACAAAAACATCTACATGGGCAAGCTCGAAGACGTGCTGAGTGGCGCGGTCAACTGGGGACGTAAAAACTCCCTGTGGCCGTACAACTTCGGCCTTTCGTGCTGCTACGTGGAAATGACCACCGCCTTCACGGCGCCCCATGACATCGCGCGCTTTGGCGCCGAAGTTATCCGGGCATCACCGCGTCAGGCGGATTTCATGGTTATCGCCGGCACCTGCTTTATCAAGATGGCGCCGATCATCCAGCGTCTCTACGAGCAAATGCTCGAGCCGAAGTGGGTTATCTCCATGGGTTCGTGCGCCAACTCCGGTGGCATGTACGACATCTATTCCGTCGTTCAAGGGGTGGACAAGTTCCTGCCCGTGGACGTCTACGTGCCTGGCTGCCCGCCCCGCCCTGAAGCATTCCTGCAAGGCTTGATGCTGCTGCAGGAATCGATTGGCAAGGAGCGTCGCCCGCTTTCCTGGGTCGTAGGCGATCAAGGCGTGTACCGCGCCGAGATGCCTTCGCAAAAGGAAGAGCGCCGCGAACAGCGAATCGCAGTCACCAATCTGCGCAGCCCTGACGAAGTCTGATCCAGACCGCTTCTTTTATAGAACGAACACCTGGCTTCATTCTTTACGTTGACCGAAAGCGATAAAAAAACCATGACTACAGGCAGCGCTCTGTACATCCCGCCTTATAAGGCAGACGACCAGGATGTGGTCGTCGAACTCAATAACCGTTTTGGCCCTGACGCCTTCACCGCCCAGGCCACACGCACCGGTATGCCGGTGCTGTGGGTGGCGCGCGCCAAGCTCGTCGAAGTCCTGACCTTCCTGCGCAACCTGCCCAAGCCGTACGTCATGCTCTATGACCTGCATGGCGTGGACGAGCGTCTGCGCACCAAGCGCCAGGGCCTGCCGAGCGGCGCCGATTTCACCGTGTTCTACCACTTGATGTCGCTGGAACGTAACAGCGACGTGATGATCAAGGTCGCGCTGTCCGAAAGCGACTTGAGCGTCCCGACCGTCACCGGTATCTGGCCGAACGCCAGCTGGTACGAGCGAGAAGTCTGGGACATGTTCGGTATCGACTTCCCGGGCCACCCGCACCTGACGCGCATCATGATGCCGCCGACCTGGGAAGGTCACCCGCTGCGCAAGGACTTCCCTGCCCGCGCCACCGAATTCGATCCGTTCAGCCTCAACCTCGCCAAGCAACAGCTTGAAGAGGAAGCGGCGCGTTTCCGTCCGGAAGACTGGGGTATGAAACGCTCTGGCACCAACGAGGACTACATGTTCCTCAACCTGGGCCCGAACCACCCTTCGGCTCACGGTGCCTTCCGTATCATCCTGCAACTGGACGGCGAAGAAATCGCCGACTGTGTCCCGGACATCGGCTACCACCACCGTGGTGCCGAGAAGATGGCCGAGCGTCAGTCCTGGCACAGCTTTATCCCGTACACCGACCGTATCGACTACCTCGGCGGCGTGATGAACAACCTGCCGTACGTGCTCTCGGTCGAGAAGCTGGCCGGCATCAAGGTGCCCGACCGCGTCGACACCATCCGCATCATGATGGCCGAGTTTTTCCGGATCACCAGCCACCTGCTGTTCCTGGGTACGTATATCCAGGACGTCGGCGCCATGACCCCGGTGTTCTTCACCTTCACCGACCGTCAGCGCGCCTACAAGGTCATCGAAGCCATCACCGGCTTCCGCCTGCACCCGGCCTGGTACCGCATCGGCGGTGTTGCCCACGACCTGCCGAATGGCTGGGAGCGCCTGGTCAAGGAATTCATCGACTGGATGCCCAAGCGTCTGGACGAGTACCAAAAGGCTGCGCTGGATAACAGCATCCTCAAGGGTCGTACCATTGGCGTCGCCCAGTACAACACCAAAGAAGCCCTGGAATGGGGCGTCACCGGTGCTGGCCTGCGGTCCACCGGTTGCGACTTCGACCTGCGTAAAGCGCGTCCGTACTCGGGCTACGAAAACTTCGAATTCGAAGTCCCGCTGGCCGCCAATGGCGATGCCTACGACCGTTGCATCGTGCGCGTCGAAGAAATGCGCCAGAGCCTGAAGATCATCGAGCAATGCATGCGCAACATGCCGGCAGGCCCGTACAAGGCGGATCACCCGCTGACCACGCCGCCGCCGAAAGAACGCACGCTGCAGCACATCGAAACCCTGATCACGCACTTCCTGCAAGTTTCGTGGGGCCCGGTCATGCCGGCCAACGAATCCTTCCAGATGATTGAAGCGACCAAGGGTATCAACAGTTATTACCTGACGAGCGATGGCGGCACCATGAGCTACCGCACCCGGATCCGTACCCCAAGCTTTGCCCACTTGCAGCAGATCCCTTCGGTGATCAAAGGCGAGATGGTCGCGGACTTGATTGCGTACCTGGGTAGTATCGATTTCGTTATGGCCGACGTGGACCGCTAAGCATGAACAGCACGCTTATCCAGACAGACCGTTTCACCCTGAGTGAAACCGAGCGCTCGGCCATCGAGCACGAGCTGCATCACTACGAAGACCCGCGCGCGGCGTCGATCGAAGCCCTGAAGATCGTCCAGAAGGAACGTGGCTGGGTGCCGGACGGCGCGCTCTACGCCATCGGCGAGATCCTCGGCATCCCTGCCAGCGACGTTGAAGGCGTGGCCACGTTCTACAGCCAGATCTTCCGTCAGCCGGTCGGTCGCCACATCATTCGCGTGTGCGACAGCATGGTCTGCTACATCGGCGGCCACGAATCGGTGGTTGACGCGATCCAGACCAAACTGGGTATCGGCCTCGGCCAGACCACCCCTGACGGCCGCTTCACGCTGCTGCCAGTGTGCTGCCTGGGCAACTGCGACAAGGCGCCGGCGTTGATGATCGACGACGACACATTCGGTGACGTGCAGGCAACTGGCGTGACCCAATTGCTCGAGGGCTACCCATGACCCTTACATCTTTCGGCCCGGCCAACCTGATCAAGCGTTCGCCCGAGACCCATCCCCTGACCTGGCGCCTGCGTGACGATGCCGAGCCTGTATGGTTCGACGAGTACCAAGCCAAGAACGGTTACGCCGCTGCGCGCAAGGCCTTCGCCGACATGGCCCAGGACGATATCGTCCAGACCGTGAAAGACGCTGGCCTCAAAGGCCGCGGCGGTGCAGGCTTCCCCACGGGCGTGAAGTGGGGCCTGATGCCCAAGGACGAATCCATCAACATCCGCTACCTGCTGTGCAACGCGGATGAAATGGAGCCGAACACCTGGAAAGACCGCATGCTGATGGAGCAACTGCCCCATCTGCTCATCGAAGGCATGCTGATCAGCGCCCGCGCGCTGAAAACCTACCGGGGCTACATCTTCCTGCGTGGCGAGTACACCACCGCCGCCAAGCACCTCAACCGTGCCGTGGAAGAAGCCAAGGCCGCCGGCCTGTTGGGCAAGAACATCTTGGGTTCGGGTTTTGACTTCGAACTGTTCGTGCACACCGGCGCCGGGCGCTACATCTGCGGTGAAGAAACCGCACTGATCAACTCTCTCGAAGGCCGCCGCGCCAACCCGCGCTCCAAGCCGCCCTTCCCCGCCGCTGTCGGCGTGTGGGGCAAGCCGACTTGCGTGAACAACGTCGAAACCCTGTGCAACGTGCCGGCGATCATTGCCGACGGCGTGGACTGGTACAAATCGTTGGCCCGCGAAGGCAGCGAAGACATGGGCACCAAGCTCATGGGCTTCTCCGGCAAGGTCAAGAACCCTGGCCTGTGGGAACTGCCGTTCGGCGTGACCGCCCGCGAGCTCTTCGAGGACTACGCCGGCGGCATGCGCGACGGCTACACCTTGAAAGCCTGGCAGCCAGGCGGCGCCGGCACCGGTTTCCTGTTGCCCGAGCACCTCGACGCACAGATGTATGCCGGCGGCATCGGCAAGGTCGGCACCCGGATGGGTACGGGCCTGGCGATGGCGGTGGACAACACGGTGAACATGGTCTCGCTGCTGCGCAACATGGAGCAGTTCTTTGCCCGTGAATCCTGCGGCT
Source organism: Pseudomonas sp. TWR1-1-4 (assembly GCF_049897165.1). Lineage (NCBI taxonomy): Bacteria > Pseudomonadati > Pseudomonadota > Gammaproteobacteria > Pseudomonadales > Pseudomonadaceae > Pseudomonas > Pseudomonas sp. TWR1-1-4. The sequence continues at coordinate 333,056 of NZ_JAFCVS010000001.1, forward strand.
TCTGCACCCCATGCCGCGACGGTCTGCCGTGGAGCGTGAAGCTGCTGATGGCCCTGGAAAATGGCGAAGGCCGCGAGGGTGATATCGAAACCCTGCTCGGCCTGGTCGGTTTCCTCGGCCCAGGCAAGACCTTCTGTGCTCACGCACCGGGCGCCGTGGAGCCATTGGGCAGCGCAATCAAATACTTCCGCTCGGAGTTCGAAGCCGGCATCGCGCCTACCAGCGCCGCCGTCCCGCCTCTGGCAAAGCCGATCGTAGTCGGCGCGTAACGCTTTAAAAGGCGAAGGGTCCGTGCCCTTCGCTTTCTCATGGGCTGACGCCGTAAAGGCTGTGTTGATGCCCATGAATAACAAGATTCCATTAGCCACGCCCGCTGACAACGGGCCAACGAAGAACTTTGAACCATGGCCACTATCCACGTAGACGGCAAAGCGCTCGAAGTCGATGGGGCAGACAACCTGTTACAGGCATGTCTCTCACTAGGCCTCGACATCCCGTATTTCTGCTGGCATCCCGCGCTTGGTAGCGTCGGTGCCTGTCGCCAGTGTGCGGTCAAGCAATACACCGACGAGAACGACACCCGTGGTCGTATCGTCATGTCCTGCATGACCCCAGCCACCGACAACACCTGGATTTCCATCGACGATGAAGAATCCAAGGCGTTCCGCGCCAGCGTTGTCGAATGGCTGATGACCAACCACCCTCACGACTGCCCAGTCTGTGAGGAAGGCGGTCACTGCCACCTGCAAGACATGACGGTGATGACCGGCCACAACGAGCGCCGTTATCGCTTCACCAAGCGTACCCACCAGAACCAGGACCTCGGCCCGTTCATTTCCCACGAAATGAACCGCTGCATCGCCTGCTACCGTTGCGTGCGCTTCTATAAAGACTACGCCGGCGGCACCGACCTCGGCGTATTCGGCGCCCACGACAACGTGTACTTCGGTCGCGTTGAAGACGGCGTGCTCGAAAGCGAGTTCTCCGGCAACCTCACCGAGGTCTGCCCGACCGGTGTATTCACCGACAAGACTCACTCCGAGCGCTACAACCGTAAGTGGGACATGCAATTCGCCCCGAGCATCTGCCATGGCTGTTCCAGCGGTTGCAACATCTCCCCAGGTGAGCGCTACGGTGAACTGCGTCGGATCGAAAACCGCTTCAACGGTTCGGTCAACCAGTACTTCCTGTGCGACCGTGGCCGTTTCGGCTACGGCTACGTCAACCGCGAAGACCGCCCACGCCAGCCACTGCTGGCCAATGGCGGCAAGCTGAGCCTGGACGACGCCCTGGATAAAGCCGCCGACCTGCTGCGCGGGCGTAACATCGTCGGTATCGGTTCGCCGCGTGCCAGCCTCGAAAGCAACTACGCGTTGCGCGAGCTGGTCGGCGCCGAGCACTTCTACTCCGGCATCGAAGCCGGTGAGCTGGAGCGCATCCGCCTGGTCCTGCAAGTGCTGAACGACAGCCCGCTGCCGGTGCCGAACATGCGCGACATCGAAGACCACGATGCCATCTTCGTGCTCGGTGAAGACCTGACCCAGACCGCCGCACGCATCGCCCTGTCGCTGCGCCAGTCGGTCAAAGGCAAGGCCGAAGACATGGCCGACGCCATGCGCGTCCAGCCTTGGCTCGACGCCGCCGTGAAAAACATCGGCCAGCACGCGCTGAACCCGCTGTTTATTGCAAGCATCGCTGAAACCAAGCTCGACGACATCGCCGAAGAATGTGTGCACGCAGCACCGGACGACCTGGCCCGCATCGGTTTCGCCGTGGCCCACGCCCTCGACGCCAGCGCGCCTGCCGTCGAAGGCCTGGACGCTGAAGCCGTTGAACTGGCCCAGCGTATCGCCGACGCACTGCTGGCGGCCAAGCGCCCATTGATCATTGCCGGCACCTCGTTGGGTTCCAAGGCGTTGATCGAAGCCGCTGCCAACATCGCCAAGGCCCTGAAGCTGCGCGACAAGAACGGTTCCATCAGCTTGGTCGTGCCGGAAGCCAACAGCCTTGGCCTGGCCATGCTCGGTGGCGAGTCCCTGGACGCGGCCCTGCAAGCGGTGATCGACGGCAATGCCGACGCCATCGTGGTGCTGGAAAACGACCTTTACACCCGCACCGATGCCGCCAAGGTTGACGCTGCGCTGAACGCCGCCAAAGTGCTGATCGTTGCCGACCACCAGAAGACCGCTACCAGCGAGCGCGCCGACCTGGTGCTGCCAGCCGCCACCTTTGCCGAGGGCGACGGTACCCTGGTCAGCCAGGAAGGCCGCGCCCAGCGCTTCTTCCAGGTGTTCGATCCGAAGTACATGGACGCCAGTATCCTGGTTCACGAAGGCTGGCGCTGGCTGCATGCCCTGCGCGCCACCCTGCTGAACCAGCCGATCGACTGGACCCAGCTCGACCACGTCACCGCCGCTGCCGCCGCGAGCGCGCCGCAACTGGCACGTATCGTCGACGCTGCACCGTCCGCCGCGTTCCGCATCAAGGGCATGAAGCTTGCCCGTGAACCGCTGCGTTACTCCGGGCGTACGGCCATGCGCGCCAACATCAGCGTGCACGAGCCACGTACTCCGCAAGACCCGGACACCGCGTTCGCCTTCTCCATGGAAGGTTACTCGGGCTCTGCCGAACCGCGCCAACAGGTGCCGTTCGCCTGGTCGCCGGGCTGGAACTCGCCGCAGGCCTGGAACAAGTTCCAGGACGAAGTCGGTGGTCACATCCGAGCTGGCGACCCGGGCACGCGCCTGATCGAAAGCACCGGTGATTCGCTGAATTGGTTCTCTGCCGTACCGCGTCCGTTCAACCCGGCCCAAGGCACCTGGCAGGTTGTGCCGTTCTTCCACCTGTTCGGCAGCGAAGAGAACTCTTCGAAAGCCGCACCGGTTCAAGAACGTATCCCAGCCGCCTACGTTTCCCTGGCCAAGTCCGAAGCCGACCGCCTGGGCGTCAACGACGGCGCCCTGCTCAGCCTGAACGTGGCCGGCCAGACCCTGCGTCTGCCGCTGCGCATCAATGAAGAGCTGGGCGCTGGCCTGGTTGCACTGCCTAAAGGCATCGCCGGCATTCCAGCGGCGATCTTCGGCAAAACCGTTGACGGTCTGCAGGAGGCAGCGCAATGACTTGGTTCACTCCTGAAGTGATCGACGTGATCATCTCGGTGGTCAAGGCCATCGTGATCTTGTTGGCCGTGGTCGTCGCGGGCGCCCTGCTCAGCTTCGTCGAACGTCGCCTGCTGGGCTGGTGGCAGGACCGTTACGGTCCGAACCGCGTTGGCCCGTTCGGTATGTTCCAGATCGCGGCCGACATGCTGAAAATGTTCTTCAAGGAAGACTGGACCCCGCCGTTTGCCGACAAGGTGATCTTCACCCTGGCACCGGTCGTGGCCATGAGCGCCTTGCTGATCGCCTTCGCGATCATCCCGATCACCCCGACCTGGGGCGTGGCGGACCTGAACATCGGCTTGCTGTTCTTCTTCGCCATGGCCGGCTTGTCGGTCTACGCGGTGCTGTTCGCCGGTTGGTCGAGCAACAACAAGTTCGCCCTGCTGGGCAGCTTGCGGGCTTCGGCCCAGACCGTGTCCTACGAAGTGTTCATGGGCCTCGCGCTGATGGGCATCGTGGTGCAGGTTGGCTCGTTCAACATGCGCGATATCGTCGAGTACCAGGCGCAGAACCTGTGGTTCATCATTCCGCAGTTCTTCGGCTTCTGTACTTTCTTCATCGCTGGCGTCGCCGTGACTCACCGTCACCCGTTCGACCAGCCGGAAGCGGAACAAGAACTGGCCGACGGCTACCACATCGAATACGCCGGCATGAAATGGGGCATGTTCTTCGTCGGTGAGTACATCGGCATCATCTTGATCTCGGCCCTGCTGGTCACGCTGTTCTTCGGCGGCTGGCACGGTCCGTTCGGCATCCTGCCGCAGTTGGCGTTCTTCTGGTTCTTCCTGAAGACCGCGTTCTTCATCATGTTGTTTATCCTGCTGCGCGCTTCCATTCCGCGCCCACGATACGACCAGGTGATGGATTTCAGCTGGCGCTTCTGCCTGCCACTGACCCTGATCAATTTGCTGGTGACGGCTGCTGTTGTGTTGTTGAACACGCCAGCCGGCGCGGTTCAGTGAGGATTTGACCCATGTTCAAATATATTGGCGACATCGTTAAGGGTACCGGTACCCAGTTGCGAAGCCTGGTGATGGTGTTCGGTCACGGCTTCCGCAAACGCGACACCCTGCAATACCCGGAAGAAGCGGTGTACCTGCCGCCGCGCTATCGCGGCCGTATCGTGCTGACTCGCGACCCCGATGGCGAAGAGCGTTGCGTAGCCTGCAACCTGTGCGCCGTGGCGTGCCCGGTGGGTTGCATCTCCCTGCAGAAAGCTGAAACCGAAGACGGTCGCTGGTACCCGGACTTCTTCCGCATCAACTTCTCGCGCTGCATTTTCTGCGGCCTCTGCGAGGAAGCTTGCCCGACCACCGCGATCCAGCTCACGCCGGATTTCGAGATGGCCGAGTTCAAACGTCAGGACCTGGTGTACGAGAAAGAAGATCTGCTGATCTCTGGTCCCGGTAAAAACCCTGATTACAACTTCTATCGTGTTGCAGGTATGGCCGTTGCCGGTAAGCCGAAAGGCGCCGCACAAAACGAAGCCGAGCCGATCAACGTGAAGAGCTTGCTGCCTTAAGGAAGAAAGATGGAATTCGCTTTCTATTTCGCGTCCGGTATTGCAGTGGTGTCCACGCTTCGCGTGATCACCAACACCAATCCTGTGCACGCCCTGCTCTACCTGATCATTTCGCTGATCGCCGTGGCCATGACCTTCTTCGCACTCGGCGCACCGTTCGCCGGTGTGCTGGAAGTGATCGCCTACGCTGGCGCAATCATGGTGCTGTTCGTGTTTGTGGTGATGATGCTCAACCTGGGACCGGCTTCGGTCGCCCAGGAACGCGTCTGGCTCAAGCCCGGCATCTGGCTCGGCCCGGTTATCCTCGCAGCCCTGCTGCTGGGTGAACTGCTGTATGTGCTGTTCGCTCACCAGAGCGGCCAGGCCATCGGCCACACCACCGTAGACGCGAAGGCCGTGGGCATCAGCCTGTTCGGCCCGTACCTGCTGGTGGTCGAACTGGCTTCGATGCTGCTGCTCGCCGCAGCCATCACCGCCTTCCACTTGGGCCGCAACGAAGCCAAGGAGCAATGACGATGCCTGCTATCCCTTTGGAGCATGGTCTGGCGGTCGCCGGCATCCTGTTCTGCCTTGGCCTGGTCGGCCTGATGGTTCGCCGTAACATTCTGTTCGTGTTGATGAGCCTGGAAATCATGATGAACGCCGCGGCACTGGCGTTCATCGTAGCGGGTGCACGTTGGGGCCAGCCGGATGGACAAGTCATGTTCATCCTGGTGATCAGCCTGGCAGCCGCCGAGGCCAGTATTGGCCTGGCGATCCTGCTGCAACTGTATCGTCGCTTCCACACGCTTGATATCGACGCTGCCAGTGAGATGCGCGGATGAACATGATCTTTCTGACTTTCGTATTTCCCCTGATCGGTTTCCTGCTGCTGTCGTTCTCTCGCGGGCGCTGGTCGGAAAACCTCTCGGCCTTGATCGGCGTGGGCTCCATTGGCCTGTCGGCCATTGTGGCCGCCTACGTCATCTGGCAATTCAACGTGGCGCCGCCAGAAGGCGGTCACTACACCCTGGTGCTGTGGCAGTGGATGTCGGTGGAGGGTTTCAAGCCCAACTTCGCCCTCTACGTCGACGGTCTGTCGATCACCATGCTCGGCGTGGTGGTGGGTGTGGGCTTCCTGATCCACCTGTTCGCGTCCTGGTACATGCGCGGTGAAGCCGGTTACTCGCGCTTCTTCTCGTACACCAACCTGTTTATCGCCAGCATGCTGTTCCTGGTACTGGGCGATAACCTGTTGTTCCTGTACTTCGGTTGGGAGGGCGTGGGCCTGTGCTCGTACCTGTTGATCGGTTTCTACTACAGCAACCGCAACAACGGTAACGCGGCACTCAAGGCCTTCATCGTCACCCGGATCGGCGACGTGTTCATGGCCATCGGCCTGTTCATCCTGTTCCAACAGGTGGGCACGCTGAATATCCAGGAACTGCTGGTACTGGCACCGCAGAAATTCCAGGTTGGCGACTTCTGGATCACCCTGGCGACCCTGATGCTGCTGGGCGGCGCCGTGGGTAAATCCGCGCAACTGCCGCTGCAAACCTGGCTGGCGGATGCGATGGCCGGTCCTACCCCTGTTTCCGCACTGATCCACGCGGCAACCATGGTTACCGCCGGTGTCTACCTGATCGCGCGTACCCACGGCCTGTTCACCCTGGCGCCGGATATCCTGCACCTGGTGGGCATCGTTGGCGGCGTGACCCTGGTCCTGGCCGGCTTCGCCGCGCTGGTGCAGACCGACATCAAGCGCATCCTCGCCTACTCGACCATGAGCCAGATCGGCTACATGTTCCTGGCCCTGGGCGTTGGCGCCTGGGACGCGGCGATCTTCCACCTGATGACCCACGCCTTCTTCAAGGCCCTGCTGTTCCTCGCTTCCGGTGCGGTGATCGTTGCCTGCCACCACGAGCAGAACATCTTCAAGATGGGCGGCCTGTGGAAGAAACTGCCACTGGCCTACGCCAGCTTCATCGTCGGTGGTGCCGCCCTGGCCGCCCTGCCGTTGGTGACCGCCGGTTTCTACTCGAAAGACGAAATCCTCTGGGAAGCCTTTGCCAGCGGTAACCAGAACCTGCTGTACGCAGGCCTGGTGGGTGCGTTCATGACCTCGCTGTACACCTTCCGCCTGATCTTCATCACCTTCCACGGTGAAGCCAAGACCGAAGCACACGCAGGCCACGGCATTTCGCACTGGTTGCCATTGTCGGTGCTGATCGTGCTGTCGACCTTCGTCGGCGCCATGATCACCCCGCCTCTGCACGGTGTACTGCCGCAAAGCGTCGGCCATGCCGGCGGCGAAGCCCAGCACAGCCTGGAAATCGCCTCGGGCGCCATCGCCATTGCCGGAATCCTGCTGGCCGCGCTGCTTTTCCTCGGCAAGCGTCGCTTCGTGACCGCCGTGGCCAACAGTGGCATTGGCCGTTTCCTGTCGGCCTGGTGGTTCGCTGCCTGGGGCTTCGACTGGATCTACGACAAACTGTTCGTCAAACCGTACCTGGCCATCAGCCACATTCTGCGTAAAGACCCGCTCGACCAGACCATTGGTTTGATCCCGCGTGCTGCCAAGGCCGGTCACACCGCCCTGAGCCGCAGCGAGACGGGCCAGTTGCGTTGGTATGCAGCTTCCATGGCGGCCGGTGCCGTGCTGGTGATCGGCGCCATCGTAGTGGTAGCGGTCTGATATGAACTTTGCGAACTTGCGAAAGGAAACGAGCCTGTCATGATTCTGCCCTGGCTAATCCTGATCCCCTTTATCGGCGGCCTGCTCTGCTGGATGGGTGAACGCTTCGGCGCCACCCTCCCCCGCTGGATTGCGTTGCTGACCATGTCCCTGGAACTCGCACTCGGCCTCTGGCTGTGGGCCCATGGCGACTATTCATTTGCTCCTGCACCGGGTGTCGATCCGACCTTCGCGCTTGAATTCAAGCACGTGTGGATCCAGCGCTTCGGCATCAACGTGCACCTGGCCCTCGATGGCCTGTCGCTGTTGATGATCCTGCTGACCGGCCTGCTGGGTATCCTCTCGGTACTCTGCTCCTGGAAAGAGATCCAGCGTCACGTGGGCTTCTTCCACCTGAACCTGATGTGGATCCTGGGCGGCGTTGTCGGCGTGTTCCTCGCCCTCGACCTGTTCATGTTCTTCTTCTTCTGGGAAATGATGCTGGTGCCGATGTACTTCCTCATCGCGCTCTGGGGTCACAGTTCTTCGGACGGCAAGAAAACCCGGATCTACGCGGCGACCAAGTTCTTCATCTTCACCCAGGCTTCCGGCCTGATCATGTTGGTGGCGATCCTGGGCTTGGTACTGGTCAACTTCAACAACACCGGCGTGATTACCTTCAACTACGCCGACCTGTTGAAAACCAAGATGTCCCTCACCACCGAGTACATCCTGATGCTGGGCTTCTTCATCGCGTTCGCGGTGAAGCTGCCGGTGGTGCCGTTCCACTCCTGGCTGCCGGATGCCCACGCACAGGCGCCGACTGCCGGTTCCGTGGACCTGGCCGGTATCCTGTTGAAGACTGCGGCCTACGGCCTGCTGCGTTTCGCCCTGCCGCTGTTCCCGAATGCCTCGGCGGAGTTCGCGCCGATCGCCATGACCCTGGGTCTGATCGGGATCTTCTACGGTGCGTTCCTGGCCTTCGCACAAACTGACATCAAGCGTCTGATTGCCTTCTCGTCCGTGTCCCACATGGGCTTCGTACTGATCGGTATCTACTCCGGCAGCCAACTGGCGCTGCAAGGCGCAGTCATCCAGATGCTGGCCCACGGTGTCTCGGCCGCTGCCCTCTTTATCCTGAGTGGCCAGTTGTACGAGCGCCTGCATACCCGTGACATGCGTGAAATGGGTGGTGTGTGGTCGCGCATCGCGTACCTGCCGGCGATCAGCCTGTTCTTCGCCGCCGCGTCCCTGGGCTTGCCGGGCACCGGCAACTTCATCGGCGAGTTCCTGATCCTGATGGGTGCATTCGTGCAAACACCGTGGATCAGTGCGATTGCTACCTCCGGCCTGGTGTTTGGTTCGGTTTACTCGCTGATCATGATCCACCGCGCCTACTTCGGCCCGGCCAAGTCCGACACCGTCCTGCAAGGGATGGATGCTCGCGAACTGATCATGGTGCTCGGCCTTGCGGTGCTGCTGATCTACATCGGCGTGTACCCGCAACCGTTCCTGGACACTTCTGCCGCGACGATGCATGGCGTGCAGCAGTGGTTCGGCACCGCCTTCTCTCAACTCGCTTCGGCCCGGTAAGAGCGCTATGGAATTCACGATCCAACACTTTATCGCGCTTGCGCCGCTGCTGATTACCAGCCTCACCATCGTGGTGGTGATGCTGGCAATCGCCTGGCGCCGCAATCATTCGCAAACGTTCCTGCTGTCCTGTGCCGGCCTCAACCTGGCCCTGCTGTCGATCATCCCGGCCCTCAAGGTCGCACCATTGGCGGTCACGCCGTTGATGATGGTGGATGACTTCGCCCTGCTGTATATCGCGCTGATCCTGGTCGCGACCCTGGCGTGCGTCACCCTCGCCCACGCCTATATGGGCGAAGGCGGCACCGGCTACCCAGGCAACAAGGAAGAGCTGTACCTGCTGATCCTGCTGGCTGCGGCCGGCGGTATCGTGCTGGTCAGCGCACAGCACCTGGCGGGCCTGTTCATCGGCCTGGAACTGCTGTCGATCCCGACCTACGGCCTGGTGGCCTACGCCTTCTTCAACAAGCGCTCCCTGGAAGCCGGCATCAAGTACATGGTGCTGTCGGCCGCCGGTTCCGCGTTCCTGTTGTTCGGTATGGCCCTGCTCTACGCCGAAGCCGGCAGCCTGAGCTTCACCGGTATCGGTCACGCCCTGGCCACCACCAACATGCCTGCGCCAATCGCCCAACTGGGCCTGGCCATGATGTTGATCGGCCTGGCGTTCAAGCTGTCGCTGGTACCCTTCCACCTGTGGACCCCGGACGTGTACGAAGGCGCCCCGGCGCCGGTAGCAGCGTTCCTGGCCACCGCGTCGAAGGTTGCAGTGTTTGCGGTGATGGTGCGTCTGTTCCAGATCTCCCCTGCTGCCAACACCGGTGTGCTGAGCACTGTGCTGACCGTGATCGCCATCGCGTCGATCCTGTTCGGTAACCTGCTGGCCCTGACTCAGAACAACCTCAAGCGTCTGCTGGGTTACTCCTCCATCGCTCACTTCGGCTACCTGCTGATCGCCCTGGTGGCGAGCAAAGGCCTGGCCGTGGAAGCCATGGGTGTGTACCTGGTTACCTACGTGATCACCAGCCTGGGTGCGTTCGGCGTGATCACGCTGATGTCCTCGCCGTTCAAAGGCCGTGATGCCGACGCCCTGTACGAATATCGCGGCCTGTTCTGGCGCCGTCCGTACCTGACCGCCGTACTGACCGTGATGATGCTGTCCCTGGCCGGTATCCCGTTGACTGCCGGCTTCATCGGCAAGTTCTACATCGTCGCCACCGGTGTCGAAGCCCACGAATGGTGGTTGGTTGCCTCCCTGGTACTGGGCAGCGCCATCGGCGTGTTCTACTACCTGCGCGTGATGGTCACCCTGTACCTGATCGAGCCAAACCTGCGCCGTGTGGATGCCGAGCTGCATTGGGAACAGAAGGCAGGCGGCGTGATGCTGCTGGCCATCGCCCTGCTCGCGTTCTTCCTGGGCGTGTACCCACAACCGTTGCTCACCCTGGTGCAGCACGCGGTGCTGGGCGTTTGATCGCTTAGCGGGATGCAGTAAACAAGACGGCGCCTTCGGGCGCCGTTTTGCGTTATTGGAGTGATGAGTACGCCGCTGGCCAGCTCAAAGAGTATGAAGCATAGGGGTCTGCGAAACCGGCCTCATCAAGGGCAGGTTTTATCAAGAACACCCGCATTGGGCGTCAATAAGTAGTCCACTACCGCCTCATCCACACAGCCGTCGGTTCCAGTGAGTGCCAACGTATGCCCGTCACCTTCTCGGGTAACGAGTGGGCTTCTGAACCATTTTGCCATCTGCCTGGCATTCGCATAGGGTGTCGTTGCGTCATAACGTTGACCGACAAACAGCAACGGCGGCAAGGTTAGCGAGACCACTGGAATATGTGCCTGGACCTTACCCTGGAACGGCCACAGATCGCACATACTCAAGGGTAGACTCTGTTTTCCGAGATAGTTGAAGAGGGGCGATGCCGCGACGATCGCCTGCCGTTGCTTGCGTATTTCCTGGATATCGCTCCCTGGAACGGCGCTGTCCGCACAAGTAATGACGCCCAACGCCTCATTGGTCTCGCGTCCCGCATGGTCCGTAACCAGCTGAGCCAGCTGTTCGTCAGCATTCTTTGTCTGGGTTTGACGCAATAGCGCAATCAGATCAGGCCAAAACTCATACCACAACAGCAGTGATTGAACCGTGGAGACCAGGTCTTCGACGGTCATTTCATTGCCATCCTTCAAGGGTAACGGCGACTCGTCGACGTCGCGCAATATTGTTTGAAATGCCTCGACCGCGCCACGCTCATCACCCGGCAAAGGGCAATCACGCGTTTGGGCGCAGTACGCCAAGAACCGCTGGAAAGTCTGCCGATAACTGCGCGCCTGATTCAATTGCTGGGTGTATTCGTCCTCCGAAAGGTCCACCACGCCGTCCAACACCATGGCGCGCGTCTGTTCGGGAAAGCGTTCAGCGAACAGCGCTGCGACTTGAGTGCCGTAGGAGTACGCCACGGCAGTCAACTTAGGCTCACCCAACGCAGCACGAATGACATTCAGATCGTTGACTGCTTCATTAGTACCAATATGTTGCAGAACCAGCGCGCCAGTCTGTTTGATGCACTCGGCAATAGTCCGACGTAATTGAAATTCAGATTCAGCCTTATCGCTGCCTTCCACCGTAACGTCTTCATCATGATCAGAGCGCTCACATGAGATAGTCGGTGTGGACCGACCTACGCCCCGGGGGTCATAACCGATGATGTCGTAGGACTGCTTCAACCTGCCCACCGTACTGTCGCCGGACAGATAAGGGTTAATCCCCGGCAGCCCTGGCCCTCCGCTAACAACAACTACACTGCCTTTCCTGACGCCTTTCGCGGGAAGCCGGGTCAAGGCCAGTCGGACGCTGCCTGCTTGCGCGGATGACGAGTAAATCAACGGTGCTTCAACGTAACCACATAGCATCCCTTGTGGCGGCTGATCGTCGAACCAGGTAGCGAACTCGCTGTTCACGCAGGGCTGCCAACGCACGCCAGCGGGTTGCTCGTCCACATAAACGGACAAATACCAGCTGGCGAGCGGAAGCATAACCGCCAGCGTTGTCAGGAGGGTCAGGAGGGTTAACCGTGGAGCTCTTGACATTCGTAATACGAGCCAATTTGAAAAGACGAATTAGCCTATTTGGTTTCGTGACTTTTTAAGCAGGCTGCTTACAAAGTTCAAACAAAACTGCTCCGTTCTGCATCGATGCTGTTCGACGCTCCTAATCAAAGAAATTTCCCCGCCCATCTGCCTCCCCATCCGGCATCTACCCGATGAAGGCCGCCGTATGGTGTCTGCGTTTTAGGAAAGTTCCCACGGCAGGGTCACTTGACCCTTTGCGAGTGGGCCACCAAACTATACGCAGGCTACGTACAGAACATGGATGCTCTATTTATCGAACTGCCGGCCTTCGAGCGGCATCGCAAGGACTATCTGAGTGACGAGCTTTTCCAGGGTTTTCAACAAGAGTTGATGAAGAACCCGGAAGCAGGAGATGTGAGCGAGGGAACAGGCGGACTGCGCAAAGTTCGCTTCATCGATGAGCGACGCAACAAAGGCAAGCGCGGTGGCCTGCGAGTCATTTACTACTGGTGGTCGGGCGGCACGCAATTCTGGCTGTTCACCCTGTACCGCAAGCACGAACAGGATGACCTGACACCACAGCACAAAAAAGCCCTAAAACACATGCTGGACAGGGAAATCAAAGCGAGAACACATCATGAAACGTGAAATCTTTTCCGAACTTGTCGAAGGCTTCGACGCCCTGGCAGACGAACGCCAAGGCAAAGTCACCTTGCGAACCCACAAGGTTCACCTCAAAAACCTGGCGCCACTCACCGCTGAGGAAGTGGTCGCCGTGCGCCAACAACTCAACCTCTCCCGGTCGGTGTTCGCCATGTACCTGCGCACCAATACCCGCACCCTGGAAAACTGGGAGCAAGGCCGGGCCAAGCCGAATGCCCAGGCTGCCACGCTGATTCGCCTGGTGGCACGTTTTCCTGAGACCGTGGCGCAACTTGCCGCTTTGGGTTGATCTGCAATTGCCTTAAAAAAAACGCCCCGGATATTCGGGGCGTTTTTCGGTGCATGGCGTCAGAACGCGATACCGACCTTGAAGCCGTACTCGTTGCGCTTGAGCTTGGTGTTATCGGCCACTTCAGAATCACCGTCGAGTTTGTACTCGGTGCGGGTGTAGTACAGGCCCGCGACCACCGGCAGGTCGCCCTTCTGATTCATCAGCAGGCTGACCTCAGCGTAAGGGTTGGTGCGGTCCTTGAGGTCCACGGTGTCGCTGCCGAAATCATCGACCTTGAGCTTGGTACGGCCGTCGATGGTGCGACGGGCGCCGGCTTCGACACGCAGGGTCATGTCATCGAACTGATGGTTGTAGCCCAGGGCTGCCTTGGCGAACGGCGATTTGTTGGTGAGTTTCACGTCGAGATCGTTGATCTCTGGCTCGTAACGGGTCCAGCTGTAGCCACCGCCAACGATCACGTCGACAAAGTTGCGCGCATCCAGCGCGGCACGCCAGCCGAGGTCCAGGTCAGCCTGCCCTTCCTTGAGCTTGTTGTCGCTCTTTTCGCCGTACTTGGCTTCGATACCGGCCTGGTAGATAAAGCCGGATTCGGCGGTGAGCTTGTTACCGAAGTTGTAGAACAGGCCGGCCTCGGGCATGTGGCTCTTGTCGCTTTCGCTGCCGCCTTCGAATTTGAAATCGTTATAGCTGCCCAGGATCCCGAAGGTGGAAATCGGGTCAGTGGACGGTGCGGCGAACACCGCAGCAGGCGCAGCGACCAGCGCCAGCAGCGAGGAACCCTTGAGGAATTTTCCGAATAGCTTGGACATCGTTTTACATCTCCTTGTCTGGTGAGCAAATTATTCAGGAACCGGTTCGAACCCCGGCCGGCGCCAAAGGTTCGAATTAATTTGCGTTGATTTGGAGGTAAAACGGTTCAGCGAAGGCTCTATCTCAATACTGTTACGAATTAGCCATTACCAAGCCATCAAGGACTGCCCGCAGCGCCGGCGTTTCCGGCACGCGAATCCCGAAGGTTTCAGTCAATACCTGCAACACCTCGTCGGCACTGGCGAGGGCGCGCTTTTCACTCGGCCGGTCCAGGTAGTGAATCGCATAATGGGCGTTGTTCAGGGTATGGCGCTTACCCGCAGCCAAGCGCGCGACTTTCAACTGGCCAATGAAGACCGAATCCGGATGGGTGGAGACATACCAGTTGCCGATTTCATAATCGATGGCCGCCTGCACCTGCAGATCGAACACATACAGGCCACGCCACTCCTCGGCCACTTGTGCCCACAGGGTGTAACTGCCCTGCCCGTCGAAGGTCAACCGATAAGGCTCATGGGCCGTGGCCTGCACCGCCTCGGTGTCCAACAGCAACGGACTGCTGGGCACCATGCCGCCAAAGCCGACATCGGTGATATAGCGCACGCCATCCAACGTCACCAGGCTCAAACGATGAGTCCGCGCCGTGCGCGCATCCGGCGCCCCGCCCATCACCACCCGCCCGGTGATGCCGCGCGCGTCAAAGCCAAGTTCCTGCAATAACGCCAGGAACATCTGGTTCAACTCGTAGCAATACCCGCCCCGCCCTTCCAGCAGCACTTTCTGCTCGACGCTCGGCAGGTCGATGGGCACTGGCAGGCGCATCAGACTCGACAAATTCTCGAAAGCAAAGGTGCACACATGGCGCAATTGCAGGTCCTGCAAGGTTTGCAGGGTCGGCGCTGGCGGCGAGTCATAGCCCAGGCGTTGCAGATAGAGGCGGCTATGGGTCAACAGTGACATGGCGCAATCCTTGGGCACGGGATGAAGCAGACACTATGCCGCGTCGACGTGCAGATTGTCATTTTGAATGAACCTTTTTAAGCGCTGCCCTATCCATCTATAACAACACAGGGAGGCAACATGAGTACCGCAAAAATCTACACCATCAATTATCAGCTGCACGGCAAACCGAAATCCTTTGTGGTGCGCGCCGAAGTGATGAACAACGCCGAGGCTTGGCACTGGGCGGCGGTGGATGCCGATATCGCCCATGTGAGCCGCGTGGGGCGAGTTGGGCACGAGCAAGTGAAGAAGACGACTCGGCCCTGGGCGGAGAAATATGGCATCACTGAAGTCACCTGGATCGCGCCCAAGTAAATAAAAGCCCCGCTCAATGGCGGGGCTAGTTTTATGGCTTCAAGTCGCCCAACGGATCATAAGGCGGCTTTTTTTCATCCTTGTCTTTCTTCTCCTTATCCAACGGCGCAATCGCCGGTCCGATAGGATCCACCTGCGGATCCGCCACATCCGGCGAATCCGGGTCAAACCCCAACTCATCCTTGCCACTGGAATGCTCGCCCGAAGCCGGACCTTTTGGTGTGTTACTCACGGTGTTCTCCTCGTTCAGAGCGGGCGGGCCTTGTCGTGCAGGTTTTCCAGGTCGCCTTCGATGCGTTCCACGTCGTCGTCCTGACGCTCCGCCGGGTCGTTGGGGCGCAACGCATCGTTGTCGCGCTCTTCTTCTCCGGGTGTGCGGTCAGGGTTTGGGGTGCCGGGGGGCGGCTGGTTGTAGTCGGACATGATGGTTCACCTCAAGGGGTCTACACAAGTTTAGAGAAACCGCCGTGCGCCATCGTTCAACTTGTTTGCCCAAGCGTGAGATGATGCCCACCCCTTCTTGAGGCATGAACCGGATGTTCGAGCTCAAACCCTGCGACCCTGTCACCTTCCGTCAACAAACCCGGCGCAGCACCTTGATTGTGGCGGTGCTGTTCGTGGCCCTGGCGATGTTGCTGTCGAGCCTGGCGGTGATGCTGTTTGGCGAGCCTGGCGGGGATAATTTCCGCTTTAATATCGGCGGGGTGTTCGCCGGGGTGCTGATTACGGTGGCGCTGGTGCGCGGTCCGTTCTGGTCTCAGCCGTGGCTGGCGGCGGCGGTGTATGGCTGGCAGCTCAAGCGCAACCTGATGAGCGTGACCAATGTGATGCACAAGGTCACCGAGCGGGTGCAGGCGAATGACCCGACGGCGATCAAGGTGCTGCGCTTTTATCACTTGGGCCTTACGCAAATGCATGAACTGGACGCAAACTCCAGCGCCCAGGTGCAACTGGTGGCTGAGGTCGAAGCGCATAAGGCCAAGATGCAGGCGCTGGGGATCGATCCCGAGCAGACCCGGTTCGACCCCGCTTGGCTGGACGCGTTTAAAAGCGCTTAGGCCAGCACGCCTACGAAGTCTTCTTGATGGGACACGCACACCCTCACATCGTCAGTTGGAATTTTTTGCCCGCCAGCAGAACACCGCGCTGACGGCAATCGCCGCACCGGCCAGGCCAAACACCCAGGGCGCCGAGGCGATCGGCAGCAACACGCCGGCGAGCAAGGGCCCGAGGCCGGCGCCGATATCGCGCCACACGGCGTTCGAGGCCAGCGCCGACACGCGCATGGAACCGGGGTTGCGCTCGGCCACCAATGTCGTCACCAGCGGAAGTTGCAGCGCACGCAGCACCAGCACCGCCGCCGCGCCGACAATCACCCAGTAACTGCCGAATGCGGTCAGGGCCAGGGCACTCAGGAACGAAAATAGCAGCAGCATCGAGGTCGCGCCAAACCGCTGGGCGGCGCGACCGCCCAGGGGGCTCAGGAGCATTTCCGAGACGTACCGCAGCGCCATCAGGCCACCGGCGATCAGCACCGCATCGCCACCCAGCAGCTTCTGCGCCTGGATCGACAGGCCGAAGATAAACAGGCCGTCCAGCGCCACCCCCTCGATAAACGACCACATCGCCACACTGTCCGGCCACTTGAAGCGCCGCCCCGGCGTGCTGTGCAAATCATGCCCGACCGTAGGCAAGCCACGCGCCATCCACAAGCCCACCAGGCAGCACCCAGCCAGAATCAGAAAGATCGGACGCGGCCCGGCCATCAATGTCAGCCAGCCGCCCAACGGCAACGCAAGCATCGGCCCGAGGGCGATCAGCGCGCGGGAACGCCCGGCCCGGCGTGCGGCACCGGCAGGTTCCGAGGTGGCCAATACTTGGGTCGAAAGGTTCAGCGCAGCGAAACACAGGCCCCACACCAACCGCAGGCAGAGCAAGGCGGCGAACCCGGACAGCAGCGAGTTGCCCACGGCGCACAGGGTGGCGGCGCCGGCGGCGATCATGCAGGTCAGGCGGTCGCCGTTGCGCGCGTAGAAATTCAGCACATGGCGGTAACCGAAAATCCGCACCAGGCGGTTGGCCGCCAGCAACACTCCGGCCTGGGCCAGGGTGATGCCGAAGGCCTGGGATTCCATCGGCAGCAGCAAGTAGAGCAACACGTCACTGGGCAGGCATAACGCCAGGGTCAGCGCGGCGCGGCGGGAGTGCGTATCAGCGGTGCGAAGGGCCAGGCTGGACATAAATCTGAAACATCCCGAAATATTCAGGTCGCCACGGTAGCGTTAATCAGCCCCTTTTCCCATAGGGAAACAACCGCAGACCGCTGGCCACGGCCCCGACCAAGGCAAACCCGCAGCCCAGCCATAGCGCATATTGCGGCCCGCTGCCCAGGGACAGGTGAAAACACAAGGCCACCAACGACGCGCCCAACGTCTGCCCCAACAACCGCGAAATCGCCACGATGCCACTGGCCCCGCCGCTGCGCGCCAACGGCGCACTGGTCATCAAGGCCTTGAGGTTGGGCGACTGGAAGAAGCCGAAGCCCGCGCCACACAGCGCCATGCGCCAACCAATATCCAATGCCGACGCACCGCTGCCCAGGGTCGCGAGCGCGGCCATGCCCACGCTGAGCATCAACAGGCCGATGCCGCACAGCACGCCCAGGTTCACGCGGTCGGCCAGGCGCCCCGCCACCAGCGCCATCACCGCCACAACAGCGGGCCAGGGTGTCATCAGGAAACCGGTTTCCACCTGGCTATGCCCCAGCACCGCCTGCAACAGGAACGGCAGCGACACAAACGCCAGGCCCTGGGCGCTGAACGCGCAAATAGCAGTGAGGGAAGACAAGGCAAACACCGGACGTTTGAACAGGTCCAGCGCCAGCATCGGTGCCGGGTGCCCAGCCTGGCGCCGCAGCAGCAATGCACCGCACACCAGTGCCACGGCAATCAGTCCCAAGGTCAAGGCGCCCTGGGCGCCGTGCACCGCCGTGCCCAGACCCAACACCAACAAGGCAAACAGCCCCGCGCACAACGCGGCGGCAAGACGGTCGAAGGCATGCCCGGTCATCGGCAGGGTCGGCAACGAGCGCAGGCCCAACGCCAGCGCCAGCAAGCCCAAGGGCACATTGATCAGGTACAGCCAGTGCCAGGTCGCCACCGACAGAATCGCCGACGCAGCGGTCGGCCCCAGGGTAAACGCCAGTCCTACCACCAGCGAGTTGTAACCCAGCCCCCGACCGAGCATTTTTGACGGGTAGATATGCCGCAGCAGCGCCGTGTTCACGCTCATGATCGCCGCCGCGCCCAGCCCCTGCACCACCCGCGCCGCCGTCAGGGTGACCAGCGAGCCGGCCAGCCCGCAAAACAGCGACGAGACAATAAACAACAGCAACCCGCCGAGATACACCCGGCGATGCCCCAGCACATCACTGAGGGACGCAAACGGCAACACCGTGGCGATGATCGCCAACTGGTAGGCATTCACCACCCAGATCACCGAGGCGGAATCGGTGCCAATCCCCTCGGCCAGGGTCGGCAAGGCCGTGTTGACGATGGCCGTGTCCAGGGTCGCCATGCCGATCCCCAGGGAGATCGCAATCACGGCAGGGAGGCGTTTATTGAGGGGCAACCCTTCGGCAACAGAAGACATGGACTATCCGCGCAGGTGATAAAGGCCACTAGATTACGGGTAGACCGTTTTTTTTTCAGTGGCCGATGGCCTGGCTGTCAGAATTTTCATGTTGATGCCCACGCGATTCCCGACAAAAAACGGACAGCGCCTACATCTCCCCCCGACCATTCTTTGCACCCTTGGCGTTTCTTCTCTTAACGAACCGGAGAGCGCCGCCCATGCTAAAGCAGCCACCCCTGACCCATGACCGTCGACAATTCCTACGCCTTGCTACGGTCGGCGCTGGCGCCCTGATGCTCACGGGCGCGTTACCTGCAGCGCTCGCACACGCCTCGCCGGCACCGAAGGCGGCCAATAACCTCAACCCACAACAAGCCCTGGCCAGGTTGATGGAAGGCAACGGTCGCTATGCCGAAGGCGTCACCAAGCGCCATGAATTCATGAGCGAGCGCGAGGCGTTGGAGGGCGGGCAGAATCCGTTCGTAGCGGTCCTGAGCTGCGCTGATTCACGGATTACTCCGGAATACGCCTTCGATACCGGCCTTGGCGACCTGTTTGCCGTACGGGTGGCGGGTAACTTCGTGACCGACGACGGGCTCGCCAGCCTCGAATACGCGGTGGCGGTGCTCCGCACGCCGTTGATCATGGTGCTCGGGCACGACAGCTGCGGCGCCCTTGCCGCCGGGGTGAAAGCCACCAAGGACAACGCCACGTTCCCCGGCAAGATCCAGGGCCTGGCAGACGCGTTCAAGCCGTCGGTGCGCAAGGTCTTGAAAGCGCCTGGCGATCTGCTTGCGAACGCCATTGCGCAAAATGTCAGCGACACGGTAGCGCGGCTCAAGGCCGAGTCGACGCTGCTGGCGGACGCCCTGGCCGCTGGCAAACTGCACATTGTCGGCGGTATCTACAGGTTGCACAGTGGCCGGGTCGAGTTGATCGGCTGACCCTCAACGCCAGTGCCCGGTACTGGCCATCAACCCCACGGCTTGCGCAAAACCCGCCTGGGGTGCGGTGTTCAGCGTGACCAGCCCGACACAGCGGCTCGGCTTCAACGTCGCGGCCCGCGCAGCGATCCGTGCGCCCTGCTGCGCACCGGCGAACACCGCTTCGGGGATGTGCAGCGCATTCATCAGGTCGAGCACATCCTGGCCAAGCACAGCGTCGTCTGCGGTGCGCAAGTACGGCACGATCACCCGAAAGCCCTGGGCAGCCAGCGGCGCCGCCACCTCGGAGAACGCCCTGACATCTGCCCCCAGCAACATGATCGCCCGGCCCTCCTCCGGCCCAAACTGTTCATAACGGATCTCCTGGTCATCGGTGCTCACCTGTTGCACCGCCAACGCCGGCGCGGCCATGACCACCGCCGCCAGCAGCAAAAAACCACGACGATCAAACATGACTGACTCCCACTATTAATTCACTGCCCAGCCAACCGGCCAGGTATTCCCCTGCCTGCATCACACCCGCTTCTTCCCCCAGGCGCTGCACCAGGAACTCACACAGCCCGGCGAAACTGCCGTCGGCCTGCAGCTGTTGCACGGCCAGTAGCTCCAGCGCATTCACTTGGCGTAAACGCGACGTGAACTGCCGACGCCACACGAGCAAGCCCCCCGCCTGTTCCAGCATCACCGCTTCCGGCGCAAGCGCTTCCTGCCACAGCGCCGACCAGATGGCCTCGGCATTGGTGGTCAGGGCGTGGCAGCGCAACGACGGCGTCAGTTGCAACACGGCCGTGTCCCAATCCAGCTCGGCCACGACCTCCAGGGCCAACGGCTGTGCGTCAGCGGCGACAAAGGCCTCATTCAGGGCCGACTCGATCCAGGCCAGCTCATGCACATCCGGGTTGCGCGGGAACACCTCCCTCAAGGTGGCGTAGAAGCCCTCCGGATAAGCGTCCAGCGTCCAGGCGTGGGGTGGATGGTTGTCGATATGGGTGATGCTCGCCGCCAGAAAGGCCTCCTCTCCAACCCAACGGCGCAGGTTGGGAAATGCCTGCTCCAGGCACCCGACCAACTGCGCGCGGTAGTTGTTCTGGTACACCGCCAGGCCGGCGTGATGATTGCCCAGCGACTGCGCGGATTCATCCGACGCACTCACCAACCAGCTGCGAAAGGTGTGCTGTAGCTGCGCCAGGTTCATCGTTGCGCTCCCAACGTGCGGGCCATCGCCAATTCCTGGAGCAGCTCGGCAAGTGGCGGGATCTCATCGTCGCGTTCGATCATGGTCGCCACCGGGCCCAGCCGGGTCATGGCCTGGGCGTAAAGCTCCCAGACGCCGGTGCACACCGGGCTGTCATGGCTGTCGATCAAGATGTCACGGCCTTGACTGTGACCGGCCAGGTGCACCTGGCGCACACGTTCGGCGGGAATCCCCTGGAGAAACGCCAGGGCGTCGAAACCGTGATTGCTGGCACTGACGAACACATTGTTGACGTCCAGCAGCAACTCGCAGCCGGTACGCTGGGCCATGGCCGCGATAAATTCCCACTCGGTCATGGAGGCGCCTTCGAACGCCAGGTAACTCGAGGGGTTCTCGAACAACATCGTGCGGCCCAGCACGTCCTGGGCTTGATGGATGTTGGCGCAGACTCGGTCCAGGGCTTCGTCGGTGTAGGGCACTGGCAACAAGTCATGGGAATTGAAGTCACCGCTGCGCGACCAACTCAGGTGGTCGGACACAAACAGCGGTTCAATCTCGTCTACCAGCGCCTTGAGGCGCTTCAAGTAATCCCCGTCCAACCCTTCGGCGGTGCCGATGGACATGGACACGCCGTGCAGCGCCACCGGATACCGTTCGCGCACCTGACGTAAAATGTGCCGGGGCTGGCCGCCCGCGACCATAAAGTTTTCGGAGATCACTTCGACAAAATCCACGGGCACCGAGGTCTCCAGGAAGTCGCAGTAGTGCTCCTTGCGCAGCCCCAGGCCGTAGCCTGAGAAGTGAGGGTTGGATGTCGACATGGCGGATCTCCGCAAAGAATAAGTGGCGAGCCCGCAAGGGGCCCGCCCGGTGGATTACTTCGGTTCAGTCAGTGTGCCGCCAGCCTTGAGGCACTCGGACGGGGTCTTGACGATCACGCCTTCGCCTTTGCAGCTGTTGAGGCCCTTGCAGTCGTTCTTGGCGGTGGCGCACAGGCTGGTGCCTTTGCAGGTGTTGACGCCGTAGCAGCGGCCGGGTTTTTCCGGTTGGTCGGCGGCGCTGGCAGCGGTGGCGAACGAAGCGGACGCCATGGCGATCAGGGCAGCAGCGGCAGCAAGGCTCAGGCGGGATTTGAGTGCAGTGTTCATGGGTGTTTCTCCGGGGTTGGGGTGAATTACTTGATAACGGAAGCAGCGTCTTCGATGACCTTCGCCACAGCCTCAGGCTGGGAGATGTACACCGAGTGGCTGGCCTTGATTTCGGTAACCTTGGAACCGGCGCGCTTGTACATCCAACGCTGCAGGTCCGGGCTCAGGGCACGGTCTTCGGTGGAGACCACGGCGTAGGTCGGTTTTTTGTGCCAGGCCGCAGCCCACACGGTGCCGCCGAACAAGGCAGTGGTCGCCGGCACTTGGGAGGCGGCCATGAAGTCGGTGCGGTTGGTGGTCAGGTCGGCTGCAAAGTCGGCGTTGAATTTGGTGCGGTCGAAGAACAGATGACCGTCGCGGCTGGCCTTGATGTCATCGCTGGGCGCCGGCATCGAGCCGATCAACTGGGCCATGTTCTCGCCCACTTCCGGCTGCAGCGCCGAGACGTAGACCAGCGACTTGACCTTGTCACGGTCACCGGCAATCGAGATCACCCCGCCGCCGGAGCTGTGGCCCACCAGCACCACCGGCCCGACTTGCTGCTCCAGTACTTCGCGGGCCTCGGCCACATCGGCGGCCAGGCTCTCGTGGCCCTGGTGCACCACGGTGACCTTGTAGCCCTTGTGAATCAGGATGTCGTGCACCACCCGCCAGCCGGAACCGTCGACAAACGAACCGGGCACGATCACCACGCTTTTACCGGTGCCGGGTTGTGGGGCATCCGCCGCCTGGGCCAACATCGGAACGGTCAGGGCCATGGCAATGGCCAGTGAAGAAAGCATACGCATTGGAAATCTCCATCAAAGTTAAGAACGTTTGCCTGAGATCAGGCGGTCCAGCGACCAGGCCCCACCGCCGTACGCCAGCAGCGGCAACAACAGGCCCGCCCAGGTCAGGTGCACCGGCCACGCTGCGGGGTACACAAACACCTCGATCACCAACGTCATGCCCAGCAGCGCGGCGGCGGCCGGGCGGGTCAGCAAGCCAAGCACCAGCAACAGCGGGAACAGGTGCTCGGCGTAAGTCGCCAGGTGCGCGGCCCAATCAGGCGGAATCAGCGGCAAGGCGTATTCCGAACGGAACAGCGTGTAGGTCGACGGCTTGAGTTCAAGTAAACCCGTGACCTTGGTGCGCCCCGACAAGAAGAACACCGCCGCGATCGCCACCCGCGCCACCAGCAACAGCAGGGCTTCGGGGAGCAGGCGCTGGATCACGGTTGCTCCGTCAGGCTGCCGAAGCCTTTAGGGGTCTTGATCTGGGTGCAGGTGCCTTTGTCCACCAGCACCCAGGCGTTGCCCTGGTAATCGGTGGTGGAGGTGGCGGCGCACGAAGTGCCAGCGCCTGCGGCGCAATCGTTGGCACCGGCCAGGGCCACGCCGAAGCATTTTTCCTGGGGCTTGGGTTCATCGGCATGGGCCACGGCCGCGAAGGCGCTGAGGGACAGGGCGAGGGTTGCCGCGAGGGCTGCGTAAGGACGCTTCATGGGGTGAGTCTCCTGGCTTGACTGAGTGTGGCCAGGGCGCCTTGGGGTCGGTGACCGCCTGCGCCAGCTGGTGAACAGAGTTAAAGCCAGGCGTGTATCCGGTCTGTGTCGCGAACGCGATAGAACGTCATGCGGGTGTATCAGGAGGGTGCGGGGATACAGTTCGTTACACAGTCAATAAAACAGTGCCAAAACCCTGGCGTTTTATTCGGCATCCCGAACGACACAATTAGAAATATTCGCCTTTCCGAACGAAGGCCCTATCAGGGCGCCGACGACCGCAAAAATCACCATAAATTTCATACGGTTGTTGTCATGTTTGTTACATGCCAACTGGCATACATTCTGCTTTATCCATGTTTCTGGTAATAAAATGTTTCAGCTCTGAGACAGTCTCATCCCCTGAAGCATGGCCGGCGATCCACCTATAAAAACGCCCCCCCAAAGAAGGGTGGCCTTTCCGACCTTTTGATCGACATCAACTTTTCAAGACTGCTGCTGCACATCTGCACCCCAAAAAGGGCGAACGGCCTGATCGCCGAAAACAAGCCCGACTATAAAAAGGACGATTTGATGAGCTCGAGCAAGAACCACGCAGTGTCCTTCCTGGACGCAGACCACCCCGCGCCGGCTACCCCGGACAGCACCATTGGCTTCGGTCCCTTTCTACTCCTGGCAAGACAGCACGTATTGTTGCGCAACGGCGAGCCGGTGACCCTCGGCAGCCGTGCGCTCTACCTGTTGATTGCGCTGGTGACCCGTGCCGGCGAATTGCTGGAGAAATCCGAACTGATCTCGTTCGCCTGGCCCAAGGTGGTGGTGGAAGAATGCAACCTGCGCGCGCAGATCGTCGCGCTGCGCCGGGCCCTGGGTGACGATGGCAACTTCAGCTACATCGTCACCGTGCCGGGCCGGGGCTATCGTTTTGTCGCGCCGATCACCGTGCAGGCCGCCGGTGAGGAGCACCTGCCAGTCCCCTATGTGCGGGTGGATGAGCCCAACCTGCCGACGCCGACCGCTGAAGTGATCGGCCGTGATGCCTTGATCACCAGCCTGGCCGACCAAGTCATGAGCCAGCGCTTCGTCACCCTCACCGGTCCCGGCGGCATCGGCAAGACCACCGTGGCCATGGCCGTGGCGCAACGCCTGGCCAGTGAACTCAACCTGGGCAGCTGTTTTGTCGACCTGGCCCCCGCCACCAGCGGGCAATGGGTGGCCGGCATGCTCGCCAGCGCCCTGGGTATCCAGACGGTCAGCGAAGACCCGCTGCAGGGCGTGGCCGCCAGCCTGGCCAACCGGCGTTTGCTGCTGGTACTGGACAACTGCGAACACGTGCTGCCAGCAACCGCCGACGCCGTGGAAACCCTGCTGCGCAGCGCGCCCCAATGCCATGTACTGACCACCAGCCGCGAACCGCTGCGTGCCGAAGGTGAACGGGTGCACGACCTGGCGCCGCTGCAAGTGCCCGACGCACACGCCAGCCTCAGCGCCCACGAAGCCCTCGCCTGGTCCGGCGTGCGCCTGTTTGTGGAGCGCGTACGCGCCCTCGACCCCGACTTTGTATTCGGTGATGCCGATGTCGCTGCGGCCTGTGCGATCTGCCGCAAGCTCGACAGCAACGCTTTGGCCATCGAGATCGCCGCCGCCCGCGTGCGCACCTTTGGCATCCAGGACCTGGTGGGCCTGCTCGACGGCAGTTTCCGCCTGCAAATGACCGGCCGACGCACTGCCCTCGCCCGCCACCGCTCCCTGAGCGCCACCCTGGATTGGACCTACGCCATGCTCAGTGGCGATGAACAGGCGATGCTGCGCCAGCTCGCGGTGTTCACTGGCTCCTTCACCCTGGAAGCGGTCAAGGCGATGACCGCCAGCAGCAGCCTCGACCCGCGCAACGCCCTGCCCCTGCTCGAAAGCCTGATGGACAAGTCACTGCTGATCGCCGGTGAATCCAAGGCGCTCAAACGCTATCGCCTGCTGGAAACTACCCGCGCCTACGCCTTGGAAAAACTCAGCGAACAGGGCGAAACCACCTCAACCTGCCAACGCCATGCACGTTACGCCCTCGGCATGCTGCAAGAAGCCGGGCAGACCCTGGATGGCCTGTCGCCGGAAACCTGGCTGGCGCTGTACGGCCCGGAAATCAACACCATCCGCGCGGCGCTCGACTGGGCCTATTCGCCCAGCGGCGACTTGCCCCTGGGCATCGAACTGACCCTGGGCGGCGTACCGCTGTGGTTGCGTATGTCCCTGGTCAGCGAGTGCCGCACCTGGGTCGACAAAGGCCTGGCCAGCGACGGCCTCGTCCCACTGCCGTTGCGCCAGCGCATGCTGTTGCAGACCGCTCTGGCCAGTGTGCTGATGCTCACCTACGGCACCGGCAGCGAAATGCGCGAAGCCTGGCGCCAGGTGCGCGAAGACGCCCGCGACCTCGGTGATGCCGAACACAAGTTGCGTGCCCTGTGGGGCCTGTGGACCGACCGCTGCGGCTGCAACCAGTACACCGAAGCGCTGGAACTGGCCGAGCGCTACATCGCCCTGAACAGCAGCGGCAGCCACCAACTGCTCGGCAAGCGCATGCGCGCCGTGGCGCTGTTCCACATGGGTGATCTGATGGGTGCACGGCAGAATATCGACGAAGCCCTCGGCTCACCGTCGGCGCCGCGTTCGCACATCATCGACGTGCACTTCGACCAACGCATTGCCGCCCGTTGCCTCAAGGCCAAGGTGCAGTTGCTCGAAGGCGATGTCGACCCGGCGCTGCGCCTGATCGGCAGTTGCGTGGATGAAGCCATCTCCCTCGATCACCCCGCGACCCTTTGGTACACCTTGTGCCTGGGCGCGATCCCCCTGGCCTTGCTGGCGTCCAACCTGCCGAAAGTGCGCTATTACCTGGGGTTGCTGCAAGACAGCACCACTGGCCAGGACCTGCATATCTGGCGGCAATTTCGCCTGTGCTTCGAGAGCATCCTGCTGATCCGCGAAGGTTCGCCCGAAGCCGGCGTGCCGCAATTGGGCGAAGCCTTGCACCACCTGCAAGGCCAGGGTGACAGCCAACTCTACAGCCTGCTGCGCTGTGAATACGCCCTGGGCCTGGCCCGCCTGGGCCTGGAAAAACTTGCCCTGGAAGTACTGGAAGACACCCTGCAACTGGCCCTCGGTCGCCACGAACGCTGGTTCGCGCCACAGATGTTGCGGATCAAGGCACAACTGACCTTGCGCCAGGCGCACTACGGCTCGGTAGACAAGGCCAAAGTTCTGCTGCGCCAGGCGTGGGTGGATGCGCAATTGTCGGGCGCGCATTTTTGGCGGGCGCAGATTGCGACGGATTTGGCGCGGTTGCAGGAGCCTAAGTTGCGCATCGCCTCCCTGCCCCGCTTCCAGCACCGATAGAGACGTCAATCTAGAACGATTTTCTGTAGTGAGCGGGGCTGTTGTGGTGAGCGGGCTTGCCCCGCGCTGGGCTGCGAAGCGGCCCTAAAACCAGACGGCCCGGTTACAACTGGAAATATGCGGTGACTGGATTGGGGCCGCTTCGCGCCCCAGCGCGGGGCAAGCCCGCTCACCACAACCACAACCACAACCAAAGCCATCCTCAGTTGGAGCTCAATTAAAGCCAAACCGCATCCCACAGCGAGTAATCACCTACCCGATCAACCAACCCTGCCCGCAACGGGTTCGCGATCATGTAACGGGCCATCTTGCGAATATCATCCTCTTCACGCACCGCCCTATCGTGATAGCCGGGCTGCCAGACACGCTCCTTGCTTCGGCGACGACGGTTGATGGTCAGCGTGCTACATGACTTGATACGTCGCACTACATCGGCCAGGGTCTTTTGCTTCAGTTCGAATAGCCAGTGGATATGGTCGGGCATGATGACCCAGGCTAGAGAGTCGATATGACCAAGCTCGTGGGCGTTCCGGAACTCGGCAACCAGCAAACGCCCCAGGAACAAGTCGGTAAATAGTCGTTGTCGGTTATGGACGACGATGGTGATGAGGTAGCTGCGGCCGTGTTCCGAATAACGTCCGTGACGCAGGCGGTGGGATTGAGGTGCTGGGCGCAAATCCGTTGCTCCTGGAGAAGTCCTTGAGAGCATCAACGCTAGCGGCAGATTTAACGTGAGCCCAGCTTATTTATTGACTGAATATATCCGTGGTGAGCGGGCTTGCTGTGGTGAGCGGGCTTGCCCCGCGCTGGGCTGCGAAGCGGCCCTAAAACCAGGCAACCCGGTTCTAGATGGAAACATGCGGCGACTGGATTGGGGCCGAAAAGAAAATCGTCTTCAGCGAAGACACCAACCCGCAGATGTTCGAGCAGGATGCTTTGCTCAAGCCCAATGGCGGTGAATACCACGACGTAGACAAACCCTGAAGCCCGACACACCGGGCCCTGCTGCATGGGGCCCGGCTTTGGGAAACCGTCAGTTTTTGTCAAAGCCCAACTGCCGGTACAGCGTTTTCATGTCGTAGTAGTCGGTGCTCTTCACGATCTCACCGTCCTTGATCCTGATCACGCAGCAACCATCGACATTGATCGTTTTATGGGAGGCGCCATGGCCGAACAGCTCACCCTCATGGGTTCCCGTCATATGCCACTGGATCGTCCCGCCATGCTCGCCAAGGCTGATCAAGTCGCTGATGACCTTGAAATCAGGCAAGGCCTTTCTGATCAGGTCGAAGAAGTCACCCAGCTCGGGCCGTCCTCGCATGGTTAGCCCCGCGGCCTTGTCTTCATAGACAGTAGCCTCTGAAAAAATCCCGAGAAAATCGGCTTTGGAGGTGCCAGACCAGAGGTCAGCCCATTTCTGAATCAATTCACGATTTGTATCTGTCATGGTGAAACTCCCTTGAGCGCAGGAGGCGGAGCAACGGTAATCTCCCGTCGACCCCACCGTTCATTACGCTGACAGATACAACCTCAGCTCCTGCCGAGCAGATACTTCCTCTGTAACACAAGCGTTCAACAAGCGTAGCCCGGCCACTGCCTAAATCAACCGCGCGGCCACCAACCAATCCGCCACCGCCTGGAACGACGCATCCGGCACCGGGTCGCCGGGCACGGTTTTGCGGGCAATCTCCGCGGCCAGTGCCTTGTCCGGCGCGTGGGGAATGCCCAGGTCATAGGCCTCCTGCAACATCAACAACGCCTCTTCCGGCGAGGCCCGGCACACGATCACCGGCACCGGCGTTTCCCCGCGCACGTAACGCACGCCAATCACCCAGCCATCGGTGGTGCCGATCATCATCGACGCGCGGCTCAAGCCGAGCTTGGTGGCCAAGGCCTGCATTTCATTGCGCTGGCGCCGGCGTTCGCTCTTGATCAGCGGGTCGCCGTCGATGTCCTTGCGTTCGCGCTTGGTTTCGCTGCGGGTCATCTTCATGTCGCGACCGAACAACCAGCGCTGCATCATCACGTCCACACCGCCCACCAGGATGAACGCGCAGAGCACGGTGAATACCAGCGGCTTGAGTACCAGGAAAAACGTCGACTCCATGCACTCGGCGCCGCAACGCGACGACTCCATCAAAGCCTGCAACGCATGCTTGCCGACCACGTAGAACGCGATCGCCAGCACCTGCACCTTGATCAGGCCCTTGATGAACTCCACCAGGTTGCGCAGGGCGAAGATCTTCTTCATGCCCTCCGCCGGGTTGATGCGCTTGAACTCGGGCTTGATCGGGTCGGTGGAGAACACAAAACCGCGCATCGTGATGATGTTGGTCAGGATCACCACGCCGGTGGTCACCGCCATCACCGGCAACGTGATGCCGATCACCAGTTGCTCGGCATGGTCGAGCACCCGTGGCCATACCGTGGCAAACGGCTCGATGTAGATCTGCGCGGTGAGGTCGATCAGCGCCGTGACCTGGGCCTTGGCGCGGGGTGCGAGGATCGAGATGCACAGCGTGCAGAACAGGATGACCATGCCCGACACCAAGTCCTGGCTCTTGGCGACCTGGCCTTTCTTGCGCGCGTCCTGGAGCTTCTTGTCCGTGGCCGGCTGGGATTTCTCTTCGCTGGTATCGGCCATGGGCTACTCCATGCCGGCCAGGGTCTTGAGCAGTTCGACGGTGCCGCGAAACTCCGCCAGTTGATCAAGCATCATGGGGATCAGGAAGCCGATGTAGATCACCATCAGGATCGTGAAGAACAGGTTCTTCACCGGCAACGACAAGTCGAAGATGTGCAGGTTCGGCGCCATGCGTGACAGGTAGGCGAGCATCAGGTCCGTCACCAGCAGCGCGATCAACAACGGCGAGACCATCAGCACGCCGACGCGCATGATCTGGTCGAGAATCGACAACACCGCCAGCAAAGCCGAGCTGGCGAAGACCGGGGTAAACGAGGTGACCGGCCAGAGTTGATAGCTGTGGTAATACCCGTCGACCATCAGGATGAACCCGCCGGACATGAAAAACAGCGTGATCAGCATCACCGTGAGCAGCGTCGCCATGACGCTGGACTCCCCGGACGACAACGGGTCCACCAGTTGCGCCATGGTCGAGCCGCGCTGCAGGTCGATCAATTCCCCCGCCACTTCAGCGGCCCAGAACGGAATGCCGAACAGCAGGCCGATCAAAATGCCGATCAGGAATTCCTTGATCAGCAACCCGGCGATAAACACGCTGCCGTGTTCGGGCATCGAGGTCAGCGCTTCGAACACCGGGAAAAACATCGGGATGGAAATGGCCACGGCCACACAGCCGCGAATCATGCCGGTGAGGCCGAGGCGGTTGAACGCCGGGGTGATCACCACCACGCCCATGGCGCGGCAGGCGGCGAGCGAGGCGGAACTGATCACCGGGTAGGCGACCTCCAGGAACTGCGCGGTCAGGCTGGCATCCATGGGCGGTCAGCGCGTCCACATCGGGAAATTGTCCAGCACCTGGCCACCGAGTTCCGCCACTTGCCCGGCGAGAATCGGGCCCAGAAACACGATGGTCAGCAGCACCGCCACCAACTTCACCACCTGCGGCAGGGTCTGGTCCTGGATCTGCGTCAGCGCCTGAAACAGGCCCACGCTCAAGCCCACGATAATCGCCACCCCCAACGCCGGCGCGGAGAGCATCAGCACGGTCATCAGTGCCTGTTTCATCAATGACAGGAATACGTCCTGGCCCATGGGTCGTGCCTCAGCCGTAACTCAGAATCAAACCGTGCATCAAGCGCGACCAGCCGCTCAGGGACACGAATAAAAAGATCTTCAGCGGAATGGAGATCAGGTTCGGTGAGACCATCGACATGCCCATGGCCATCAGCACGTTGGACACCAGCAAGTCCACCACCAGGAACGGGATGTACAACAGAAAGCCGATCTCGAAGGCGCGGGTCAGTTCCGAACTGACGAACGCCGGAATCAACACCACCAGGTCATCATCGCGCAGGTCGGCACGGGCTTGCGGCGACCAGATAGTCTCGGTGGCCTGCACGAAAAAGCCCCGCTCGGATTCATTCGCAAAGCGCTTCAGGTGCGCCTGCAACGGCGGACGCAAGGCGTCTCCCAGGTCCTTGAGTTGCTCCACATGCTCGATGTTGAGGTCGCGCCCCTCCACTTGCCGGTACATGTCGCCAATCAACGGCGTGGTCACGTACACCGACAGAATCAGCGCAATGCCGTACAACACCAGGTTCGGCGGGGTCTGTTGCACGCCCAGGGCGTTGCGGATCAGGAACAGCACCACCGAGATCTTCATGAAACCGGTGAGTGTCACCACCGCCAACGGGATCAGCCCGATCGTCGCAACGACCAGGATGATCTCGATCAGGTTCGGCTGATAACCGGTCATGGGGTGGCGAAACTCAGCAGACGCACGCCCAAGCCGTCACCAATTTTCACCAGTTGGCCCTGGCCGACGCGGCGGCCGTTGACCATCAGGTCGACGCTGTCGACGCCCGGCGTATTGAGCTGCAACAGGCTGCCCGCGCCGAGTTCGCGCAATTGCGCCAGGGTCAGCTCCAGCGTGCCGACCTGGCACACCAGTTTCAACGGCAGGTCATCCAGTGTCGCGGCGGCATCAACATCAGTCATGGGGTTCTCCGGTTCCACAAAGGGGGCTCTCAAGGCTTCCTGCAGGCGCAGGACTTCACCCTGGTATTGGCAGCGCGCCTGCAGATGACCGCCGAGGTCGAGCAGCAGGCCAGGGCCTTGTTCCAGCATCAGCACATCGCCGGGACGCAGGCTGCGCAGTTCGCCGAGGCTCAGCCACTGCCGCCCCGCCACCACCGCGAGGGTCTGGTGCAGGGCCAGCAACGGCTCGGGTTCGGGCTGGGCGTACTGCGCCAGCAACTGCGCCACCCGCACGGCGGCGCTTTCGCTCAGGTCCAGTTGGGCGCTCATTGCCGGCTGGTTGGCGAAAGTCAGCTCCAGCGCTAGGTGCACGGCAAACGGGTCTTGGCCTTCGCCCGCGTCGAGCAACTGCACCGGGTGGCCGAGCAACGGTTCCAGGGTCTCGATGAGGTCGAGCAGCGCCAGTTCCAGCAACAGCGAACGCGGCAGTGCAGGCAAGGCCTGCACATCGAATGACAATGCCAGCGGCAGCAACAACTGTTCCATCGCTGCGGCGGACAAGCGCAGGCGCACGGGTGCACGGCCGAGTGACAACAGCACGTCACGCGGTGCAGTGAGGGCTTGAGGTTCGGTGGCCCAGCTCACACGCAGGTCCTGCCCGGCGCAACGGCCTTGCCAAGGACGGTAACGGCGGTGCAACGCGTTATGCAGGGCCAGCAACGCTGGGTCGAAATGGGTCAGCCAGGGCGACAACGGGTCGGCAAGAGCTGCGATCATGTGCCGACGCCTTCGTCACGCAGCTCGCCAACACGGCGCTCATCGCTCTCACGGCCTTCGAGCAGGCTTTGCCAGGCGTCGGACTGACGCTGGCGGCTCAGCCGTTCCTGGCGGAACAGATCGCGCTCACGCTCCTGGCTTTCAAGCGTGGTGGACACGTGGGTCACGTCGTTTTCCAGTTGCTGCTGGTCGTCCGACAGGCCGCGCAACCGATCCTGGGCCGCCTGCCAACTGGCCACCGACAGGCCTTCGGTGAGCGAGGCATACACCTGCCGCGCTTCCTCGGCGATGGCCTCACGGTGCAGGCGCAATTGCTCCTTGGCGTCGGTGAGCACGCCGTGGGTTTGTTCGCAGCGTTGTTGTTGAGCGGCCAGTTGGCTGGCGGCGCGTTGTTCACGCAAGACCCGCAGGGTTTGCAGCGTGCGCAGTTGCTCGGTTTTCATTGGGTTTGCTCCTTATTCATGCCAACACCCGGCGCATATGGGCCAGGGTCTGTTCCAGGTTGCTCGGCTCGCCTGCGTTCTGGCGCAGGAAGGCTTCGATGGCGGCGTGGCGGTTGATCGCTTCGTCGGCCAGGGGGTCGCTGCCGGGGGAGTATTCGCCAACGCGGATCAGCATTTCGATCTCGCCATACCGCGCCATCAATTCGCGGATGCGCATCGCCAGGCGCTTGTGTTCTTCATCGGCGACCTGCTCCATCAAACGGCTGCGGCTGCGCAACACATCCACCGCCGGGAAGTAGTTGCGCTGGGCCAATTCGGCGCTGAGGACGATGTGCCCGTCGAGGATCGAACGGGCTTCCTCGGCCACCGGATCGCTGGCGGCATCCCCCTCGGTGAGCACGGTGTACAACGCGGTGATGCTGCCGGTTGGGCCTGGGCCGGCGCGTTCCAGCAGGCGCGGCAAGGCCGAGAAAAACGACGGCGGATAACCACGCCGCGTCGGCGGCTCGCCCACCGCCAGGCCAATCTCGCGCTGGGCACGGGCGAAGCGGGTCAGGCTGTCCATCAACAGCAACACGTTGCGGCCCTGGTCGCGGTGGTATTCGGCCAGGGTGGTGGCAACAAACGCCGCGCGCACCCGCTCGGCCGCCGGGCGGTCCGAGGTGGCAACCACCGCCACGGTGCGCGCCCGGGCCTGGGCGTCGAGCTGCACGTCGAGCAGTTCGCGCACTTCCCTGCCCCGCTCGCCGATCAGGCCGATCACGATCACATCGGCTTCGCTGTTGCGAATGATGCTGGCCAGCAACGACGACTTGCCCACGCCAGGCTCACCAAAGATACCCATGCGTTGGCCCTGGGCCAGGGTCAGCAGGCCGTCGATGGAGCGAATGCCCAGCGCCATGGAGCGCACGATCAACTGCCGGGAAAACGGTGCCGGGGGTTCAGCGTGCAGCGGGTAATGCTGCAGGGCCACGGTCGGCGGGAGGCCGTCACCGTCGAGAAAATCGCCCATGGGGCTGATCACCCTCCCTAGCTGAGCATCCCCCACGGCCACGCCCAGGGTTTCGCCGGTGGCGGTGATTTGAGTGCGGGTGGACAGCCCTTCCATGGAGCCGATGGGGGACAGGATCGCCTCGTCACCGTCAAAGCCGATCACCTCGGCGCTCAGACTGCGGGCGCTGCCCGGATCACGCAGTTGGCACAGCTCACCGATGCTCGCCCCGGCCACGCTGGCCCGCAGCAACACACCGCGAATGCTCAACACCGTGCCGTGCATAGGGCGCAAGCGTGCCTGGGCCAGGCGCCCGCAGAGGCGAGGCAGCAGCTGTTCCAGGTTCATGCCACGCCCTCTTCGGCGAAAGGCAACAGGCTGCGCCGCAGGTTTTGCAACTGGGCCTCGAGGCCCAGTTCAACTGAACCGGCCGGGCTGTTCAGCCGCGCCTGGCCAGACTGCAACTGATCGTCTGCATCCACTGCAATGGCCAGCCCTTCCAGCTTGAGGCGTTGGCGCAACGCGTCGACCTCCACTGGCGCCACCCACAAGGTCAACGCCTGGTCCTGGCGGAACGCGCTCAAGGCCTGGCGGGTACTGCGCACCAAGCGGTCGGCGTTGTCCAGTTCGCCCAGCACTTCACGCACGATGCCCAGCGCCAGGTCGGCCAGGGAGGCTTCCAGGCTGCTCAAGTAGTGCTGCACCTGGGACTGGGTGTGGAGCAGCAATTGCGCAACCTGTTCAGCCCCGGCTTGGCGGGCACTTTCGAAGCCTTCGGCGCGGGCGCTGCTCAGCCATTGTTCGCTGTCGGCCTTGACCTGTTCGGCCTGCTCCTTGGCCGCTTGCAGGAAGGCAAACCCGTCGCTCCATAACGCGGCATCGTCGGCGCGCAGGATGCGTGCAGTGGGACGGCTCGGCAATTCGCTCATGGCATCATCTCCTCGGCCAGCAGGCACGCGGCGGCGGCCTGGACGATTTCCAGGTCACGCGGCACTCGGGCGCTATGGCCCTGGGGGAAGGCAAAGCGCAAACGCAACCAGCCCTGCCAGTCGGCATGCTGGGCGTGCAACCAGGCGGCGACACAGCCTTGGCCGTCGCGGTCGATGGCCTCAATCAATTCGCTCGGATCGCGCAGTAAATCCGCTGCGCCGCCGAGTTGGCGCAAGGCCAGGGCTGAGACAAAGACTTCAGCACCCAGGCCCTCGCGCAGCTCATTGACTACCTCGCGGCGGATCTCCCGGCTCAGGGTCGCAGCATGCCAGATCGCCCCGCAGAGCCTCGGCAAGCGGGCGAACTGCGCGGGCGACAGCAGCAATACCGACAGGTCCGCCGCCAACGGCGTGACCAGTTGGTCCATGGGCGCCAATTGATAATGGCGGACCAGCAGCTGTTCGAGGCGCTGGCGAAAACGCGGCTGCCCGTGCATCGCCCGCAGCACGGCGTCCGGCAACTCATCGGCAAAACACGCGCCCAGGCTCGGCCCGCGTATGAACTGCAACGGCTCGGCGATCAGCCCCTGCCAGCGCTCGAACAGACTCATTCACCCTCCTTGAGCACATACAGCGCCTGGGACTGGCGACGCACCCATTGCTGACGGGCCAGCACCCCGACAGCGCCGAAGGCGATCAATAACAAGGCACCCAACATCAGCCGCGCCTGTGGCAGGTTGTCTTCCAGCAGCCACAGGCCCATGAAGCGGGCCAGGCGCGGCTGTGCCGGGTTGTTGCTGATGGCCACGGCGGCCTTGATCGCGGTCACCGAAACGCCGTCGTAGCTCAGCCCGGAAATACCGTTGGCCACCAGGGTCTTGATCTTTGGAATCAGCGTATTGATGTCGGTGCCTGGGTCGTAACGCACCAGCACCGACGCCGAAGACGGTGAAATCACGCGTTTGAGCAAGTCGTTGTCCGGCAACACCACGTGCACGCGAGCGGCGACGATGCCGTCGATCTGCGAAACCGAGTGCGACAGTTCTTCGCTCAGCGCATAGATCATCTGCGCCCGCTCCTGCACCGGCGACGACACCAGGCCATTGCCCTTGAACACCTCGCCCATGTTGGAAAAGCTCTGTTGTGGCAGGCCGGCGTTGTCGAGCAGGGTCATGGCTTCGGCAAAGCGTGACTCATCGACCACCACCTTGAGCTGGCCGTTGTCCTGGGCCTTGCGTTCCGCCGGGATGCCACCGCGCAGCAGCACCGCGACCATGGCGTTGGCGTCGCGCTCGCTGAGGTTGGTATAGAGGTCGGTGTTGCACGCTTGCAACAGGCTGGCGAGCAGGCCGATCAGCAGCAGGCGCAAGACGCGGTTGGGGCTTGGCATGGCGTTATTGGCCCTTGAGCAATGTGTTGGCGGAACCGGAAATCTGTGTCGCACCGCGCACCACCATCTGGGTTTCGATGGAGTAGTCGAACATCTTGCCCAGGGAGTGGACGATCTGGTCGACCTGTTGTTCGCCGACCTTTTTCCCCGGTTCACCTTGAGGCGACGCGCTGGCGGTGCGGATTTCTGCCGAGGCCGGTGGCGGCGCCGACGGATTGTTGGTGAGCACGTCGGCACGCTCGGAAAACGCCCGCGTGCGGTCGATGAAACTGTTCATGCGCTCCATCAGGCCCGAGCCGATCTGGTGCGGGCTGGCGCCTTCGGGCATGCCCTTGGCGGTGTTGGCCATGTGCTCGAACAGGTTCTGCGAGGCCCCGGCGGGCCCCGCGCCGGCAGACGGCGGCAGCGCCGAGGCGCCGGCGGCGAGACTGATAGTCATAGGGGCTTCCTACTCTTCGTCGTCATCGGACATGGCGTCGTTCAGCAGTTCCTGCATCTTCGGCATGATGATGAACTGACCACCGATGGTGACTGCCTGAGTGATCAACGCATCGGTGAACTCGGGGTCATCGGCTTCGTTGGGTTTGTCGGCGGCCTTGGCGTTATCCACCGCGGCATTGAACTTGGCTTCAGGGCTGGCGCCACCAGGGGCGAGATTGCTGTCTACGGCCGTTACGGACATGGTGCTGCTCCTTTACTGGGTTGGGGTTTCGGTACTGACTTGCGCGCCACGGAACACCCGCACCCCGTGCTCGCGCGCCACCGGGGCGGCCACGGCATTGGGTTGCAAGTGATCCACATGCTGCTGCACCAACGCCAGGTACGGCGGTGGTCCGGACACGAACACTTCATCGCCCTCGGGGCCGTTGCGCATCGACAGTTGCTGACCGAACACATCGAGGTTGCTGAGGTAGGCCTGCAGCTGGTCGAGGTCCAGGGCGCTGGCCTTGAACAGCCGGGTAGCGATTTCATCGCTGGCGTTGAGGTACAGCAGGTTGCCGTCGAAGTACCAAGTGAGGCCGTTGGTGCTGCACAGCGTCTGCAGGAACTCACCGGCGGTGGCGCCGCGAATCGTGCTACGGGCTTTGCCACGCACCTTGTCGGAGAGCACCAGGGGCACATCGAGGTTGTGGCCGAATTCTTCCAAGGCGCTGCGCACATCCTGGTCCACCAGCACGTAGGCATAGGGCTGGGAGAACCACGCAGGTTCTTCGGCGGCGGTGGCAAAACGGCTGCCGAACAGGCATAGGACAGCCAGCAAAAATATGCTTACATGGCGTCCGCCTTCGCCAGACGAGTTGTGACGATGTCCAAGAATTTCCTGCTCGCCAGTACCCTGTTGCTGGCCGCCTGCGCCAGCAAACCCGCGACCGATTCCGACAAGTCGTTGCAACTGGCCGATGACCTGAGCAAGCGCGGCGACTACGCCAGTGCGGCCGTGCTGTACGAGCGTGCGGCGCAGCAACCCGGTGCCGGCATCGAGTTGTGGCTCAAGCTCGGCAAGGCCAGGCTCGACGCCAAGGATGCGCTGGGCGCCGAGCGTGCCTTCCAGCAAGCCTTGGGGTTCGATGCGCGCAATGCCGACGCACTGCTCGGCCTGGGCACCGCGCAGTTGCAGTTGGGCAAGACGCAACGGGCGGTGACTGCCCTGGGCCAGGCTGCCGAGACCAGCCATTTGCCGGTGGCCTACACCCGTCTGGGTGTGGCGCAAATCCTCAATGGCCAGGCCGCGGCGGCGCAAACCGCGTTCGCCAAGAGCCTGAGCCTCAAGCCCGACGACCTCGACAACCGCTGCAACCTGGCCCTGGCTTACGCGCTGGGTGGGCAGGCGCAACAGGCGTTGGATGCCATTGCACCGGTTGCGCAGTCGCCACGCGCCTTGCCCCGGCATCAACGTAATGAGTTGTTGGTGATGGTGTTGGCGGGGTATGAGCAGCGGGTGGCCACACTGTCGCTGGATGACATTCCGGCTGCCGAACGTGCACGGCTGGTGACGGAAGCCAAGCGCATCAAAGCCATCAGTGATCCGGTGGTACAGGCTCGAGAATTGGGGCTGGTTGACCCGCGTTGAGCCTGTGATGGGTGGGTTTGTTGTGGTGAGCGGGCTTGCCCGCTCACCACAGAATGCCTGTTCAACACGGGTCATTGCTTACCCCCTGCCGCTTCGGCCTTGGCTTCTTGTTGGTCTTTGCGTCGCTGTAGCTGCTCGCGGTCGAAACCTTCGATGTAGACCTGGGCGGCGCGCCCCACGGGCGCGGCCATCACTGGGCCGGTCGTGCGGCCTTGGATCAGGTCTTGCTTGCGCTCGACCATTTGCATCAGGTTCAGGTTATTCGCGCAGCCCAACGCCAGCGTC
The DNA here is from genome assembly GCF_049897165.1 of Pseudomonas sp. TWR1-1-4. NCBI lineage: Bacteria > Pseudomonadati > Pseudomonadota > Gammaproteobacteria > Pseudomonadales > Pseudomonadaceae > Pseudomonas > Pseudomonas sp. TWR1-1-4. The sequence continues at coordinate 371,436 of NZ_JAFCVS010000001.1, forward strand.
GGTTTGAAATCCTCGCCCAGTCCAATGGTGTCCGTTGCCGGCGGTTGCTGGCATTGGGTCGGCAAGCCATCGGCACGGTACTCGGACGAGTAGTACGTCGGCGCCAGGTGGGTCTGGCACCCCATCAGCGCCAGGGGCAACAGCATCAATACGCGTAAAGCAGTCATGGCAGTCCCCCTGATCAATTCATGTAGAAACCGAACGCCCCGCCGCTACGCGGTCCGGTGGTCGCTGCGGTAGCCGGTTGCGCGTCGAGGGGCGTGGCGAGGGTGCGACCGCGTACCGGTTCCACCAGGTACGGCGTGATGAGAATCACCAGTTCGGTTTCATTGCGCTGGAAGCGCTTGGAGCGGAACAGGTTGCCGAGGATCGGCAGGTCGCCCAGCAGTGGCAGTTTCTCGATGTCCTGGCTGCTTTCACGCTGGAACAGCCCGGCGATGGCGAAGGTCTGCCCGCTGCCGACTTCCACCCGTGTATCGGCGCGGCGCACGCTGAAGGACGGCACATGGAAATTGCCGAAATCCACAGTGCCGCCGCTGACCACGCTGCTGACTTCCGGACGCACTTGCAAGGCGATGCGGCCGTTGGGCAGCAGGGTCGGGTTGAACAACAGCGACACACCGAACGACTTGTATTCGATCCCCACCAGGTCACGGTTGACCGGCACCGGGATCGCCACTTCGCCACCCGCAAGGAAGCTGGCGGTCTGGCCGGTCATGGCGGTGATGTTCGGTTCAGCCAGAATCTGCAGCACGCCGTTGGCCTGCAACGCATCGAGCATGCCGTCGATATTCACATTGCCTGAGCCGGCACCCGCTGCTGCCAAGCCACCCGCCGTGGCGGCGGCCAATGGTCCGCCGGTGATCAGTCCAAAGGAAAACGTGCCGTTGTTGAACATGGCATTCCAGTTCACGCCGTAGTGCAGCAGCTCGGAGCGGGACACCTCGGCAAAACGCACGCGCAGGTTCACTTGGGCGGAGCCTGCGTATTCGGTGGTGTTGATCGCACTCTGAAAGCCTTGCCCCTGAGGGTTGAGCAAGGCATTCAGGTCGGTCGCTTCCGCCACCGAACCCAGGGTGCCTTTAGCGACCAGGCGGTTACCGGCGCCGCTGATCTGTGCGCCGTTGCCGGGGTGCAGTGCCTGCATCGGGGTGGTCACCGCCTGGCTGCCACTGCTCACGGCCAGGGTCAGGCTCGCCAGTTGTTTGCCGTCGCTGCCCAGGGCGATCAGGCTGGTGTTGCCCGGTGCCTTGCCGAAGATATAGATCGTGCCCGGCGACACCACTTGCAGGTCGGCCACATTCGGCTCGGCCACCAGCACCGAATCCACCGGCGCGACAAAATGCAGGATGCGCCCTTCACCGGAGGCCAGGGCAATCGAGCCCCCGGCACCCGCCGCGATTTCCTGAGCCTGGCTCACGCACGACAAAACACTTAGCAACAGCACACAAAAACGCATCATGAGGCAGACGCCAGGGAAGTGACGGAAGCCGCGGCAGGCGCGCGGCGGTTGGAGATTTCGGTGAGGCTGATGGTCACCAGCGCTTGCAGGTTGTACTCGGTGGCCAACTCGCGGAACGACAGCACCGCCAGCTCCAGCTCACCGCGCAGCACCAGGCGGCGCAGGCTGCGGCGCAGTTCCGGGTGCACCAGCAACACCGCACTGTTGACTTCGCGAGTGTTGTCACAGGCCACGCGCAGTTGGGCGAGCAAGGCACGGCTGACTTCTTCGGGGATCAGTTCGCGCTGCGGCTCCTGGCGACGCAATGAGGCACGCAGTTGATCTTCAAGGCCCGGCGCCAACACCAGCGCGCCGATCACCCGGTTGCGGTCGGCGTATTGATGGCTGATCTGCCGCGCCAGCGCGGCACGCAAGTGTTCGGCCAGGCGCCCGGCGTCGGTTTCGCGGGCGCCCCACTCCACCATGGCTTCGAGCAAGGCACGCTGGTTGCGAATCGACACGCCCTCGCCGACCAACAGGCGCAGGGTTTCGGCCACGCGCTGCAACGGCACCAGGCGCAAGGCTTCCTTGACCAGTTCACCGTAGGTAGCCTCGGTGCGCTCCAGCAGCAGGCGGGTTTCCTGAATGCCGAGGAAGTCGGCGGCATAGCGACGCAGGCTGCGTTCCAGCACGCCGCGCAGCACCTCGTCGGGCATCAGGAAACCGATGCCGGCGTTGCGCAGCGTGTCTTCGTGCTGGCGTTCGATCCAGTGGGCGTTGCGGCCATTGAGTGGCGAGTCGGCTTGCACGCTGGCGATGTCCAGCAACTGCACATGCACCGGGTCGTCCTGCACCAACAGGCAGTTGATCGGCAACTCGCCTTCGTTCACCGGCACGCCTTCCAACGACACGCGGAAACTGCCCGGCGTGGCCTTGGCCTCCATGTAGATACCCGGCACCGGCACGTCCACGCCAAGCTCGGTACGCAAATCGTGGCACAGCGCTTCGACGCGCTGGCGTAACAGTTGGCGCGGCGCGCTCTGGGACACGCCGCTGCCAATGGTCAGCAGCACACGGGTATCGGGCAGCAGGTTGTCATCCAGCTCGGCCTGCACTTCGGCCACCGGTTCCGGCGCCTCGACGAGCACTTGATCTTCAGGCTGCCGGTGATGACGGCGATACATCATGAACGCAGCACCGCCAAACACCAGGGACAGACCGAGAAAGACCCAGGTCGGAAACCCCGGCAGCAAGCTCACGCCAATCATGATCAACGCGGTCAAGCCCAGCGCCCGGTAACTGGCGCCCAGTTGCTTGATGATCTCGCTGCCCAGGTCACCCGCTTCACCATCACTGTTGACGCGGGTGACCACGGTGCCCGCTGCCACGGAAATCAGCAGCGCCGGAATCTGCGCGATCAGGCCGTCACCCACGGTCAGCAACGAGTAGGTGTGCACCGCCACGCCAAAGGGCATGTCACGTTCGATCATGCCGATCAGCATGCCGCCGAGCAGGTTGACGGCGAGGATCACCAGGCCGGCGATGGCATCGCCTTTGACGAACTTCATGGCGCCATCCATCGCGCCGAACATCTGGCTTTCACGCTCCAGGCGCGAACGGCGGCGGCGGGCTTCGGCTTGATCGATGTCGCCGTTGCGCAGATCGTTGTCGATGCTCATCTGCTTGCCGGGCATCGCGTCCAGGGTGAAGCGCGCGGCCACTTCCGCCACGCGCTCGGCGCCCTTGGTGATCACTACGAACTGCGCCACGGTGATGATCAGGAACACCACCATGCCCACCACCACTTGCCCGGCGATCACGAAGTCACCGAAGGCCTTGACGATATGGCCGGCGTCACCGTGCAGCAGGATCAAACGCGTGGTGGTGATCGACAGTGACAACCGAAACAATGTGCTGAGCAGGATCAGCGGTGGCAGCGCGGAGAACTCCACCGAGTGGCCGATGTAGAACGCCACGATCAGGATCAGGATGCTCAGGGCGATATTGAGGCCGATCAGCGCATCCACCAGGTAGGTGGGCAGCGGGATGATCATCATCACGATCGCCATCAGCATGAACGCGACGATGATCACGTCGGTGCGCTGCGCAGCGAGGCGCGCCAGGTTGTTCAGGCGGTTGAGTGCACTCATGCGCCGCCCCTGCGTGCAGCCAGGTAGCGTTTGAAGCATTGACGCGCTTCGTCCTTGCGCTCGCCGTACCACAAGGCGCGGGCGCGCAGCAGCAACAGACTGGCAGATTCGCCTTCCAGCGCCACCAGGCGGTCCAGGGCACACAGGGCACGGGCGGCGTCACCGCTGTCGGTGAAGGCCAGCACCAGCGAGCGCAGCAACACACCGTCGTGGGGCGCGACGCTGACGGCAATCAGCAGCATCACCAGGGCGCGCTGGGACTGGCCATTGCGCCGGTACAGTTCACCAATGCCTTTGAGCAGTTGCACGGCGTCTTCGTTATCGCGGGCCATCAGGTATGGACCTCCGAGCGTTGCTGTTCGAGGTTGCGGCGCATCTCGATCTCTTCGCCGATCAGCTCGACGGCCAGTTCCTTGATGTGTGGCTCGGCGTCCAGGCCGGGCAGGATGTGTTCCATCACATGCTCCAGCAGCTCCAGGGAGCGAGCGCCGCCGAACAGCAACGAGTCGACGCCGGCGGCGGCAGTGAGCGCTTCGAGGTCACTGCGCAGGGAGCGGCGGGTCTGGGTCTTGCGGGTCTTGAGCACCGCTTCGAAGGCGGTGGCCTGGCGCGAGTTGACCGGGCGAACCGCTTCGACCGGCGCACTGCGCACATCACTGGGAATCAACGGGCGGGGTTCAACTTTCATCCCAGAGCCTTAGCTTAAAAGCATGGTCACAGCGTGAAGGTGAAGCGCTCCTCGCCACGGGCGAGGATCACTTGGTTGTTTTCGATGCGTTCCAGCACCCAGTTGTCCGCCAGGGCTGCGCCGGGGTACAGGCGCTTGCCGCTGTCGTTGATCACGTAGGGGTGGGTGCCGAACCACACGGCCTGGAAGCGCACACGCGGCGCGGCGGCATCGGCGCGGGCTGTCACACGCGGGCTGAGCACGATCTGCTGGCCGTAGCGCTGATCGAAAGCCTGCTGCAATGCCAGCCACTGCGGCTTTTGCGACTGTTCAAAGGTGCCGGTGGCACTGAGCTGGTCGTTGCTGTCACTGACCTTCACGGTGTCCAAGTGGGCGGCTCGTAGCTGCTGTTCCAGCCAGGCCCTGGCTTGCTCGCGGGACGGCATTTTCAGCGGCGCTACCTCGTCGGCCTCGACCGTTGCGGGCAACAGTGGTGCTTCGCTACGAAACGCCAGCGCGCCTGCACAGATAAACAGCAGGACGGTCGCGGCAATCCAGGGGGTAATTTTGCGTGGGGCGTCCGATGGTTTTGCAGCACCGCCAGGCCCTGCCAGGCTCACAGCCGCCGTGCCGATCCGCAGTTGCAGCGGCAGTCGCGCGCGATGGCCGCTGCCGTGGGGAATGCGCACATTGCCGGCGAGCAGCACGTCACCGCCCAGCGCTTCGACCGCTACCTGGTCGCCTTCAAACCGCAGGCGCAGGTGCAGACCGGCAATGCCGGGATCGCTGAGGACCAGATCGGCCGCCAGGTCGGCGCCGAGGGTGTAGACCGGCTGGTCGAGCACCAGGGAACTGCCCTGGTGCAAACCACCGGTCACGGTCAAGGTCGGTGCGCCAGTAGCGGCGACCGGACCCAAGGAAATCAAGGCTGTCATGGTTGGGTTTGCCCCCTTGAGCATGTGCAACGGGGTCAAGCATCAGAGGGTAAACGGGCAGCGCCGGCGCCGCCCGTTTGGCGAATCAGTTCTGCGGACGCTGTTTGGTGGCGTCGAGTTCCGCTTTTTTCGCGGTGCTGATCTCGGTGATCTTGGCCGACTTCTCGATAGCCATGTTGAAGGTCGCTTCCATCTTCGCGATAGCGTCGTCGGCGCCGCCTGCTTTTACTGGTGGGACATCAGCCATGTTCATCTCCTTGCATCGATAGGGAAGTTATTCAGTTGCGCAACAGCAAGCTGAAAGTATGCAAACCGGTGAATGCCCAAAACGTCAGACAGTGAGCCTTCGAACTGCCGTCGGTTTGCATGGGTTCCATACTACTCACGATCAAAACGCCTTCGCTGTGAAAGCTTGTGAAACGTTCAGCAGAGACGGTGTGAAAGGTTTGGCTCAACCTGGCATTGAGAAAAACTCATCCATTTTGAGCCACGGAACTTTAAGAAAAAATCCAAGACACGCTGCAGCCCCCGATTTACGTGGACTTGGCAACTGGAAGGAGATCGGACTGGAACAATAAACTGCGATGTAGATGCCCTGCGCAGCAAGGCTTGGCATTTATTTTCGCGACCACTTCACATTTCTCGCTAATAGCCTTTTGCCCAACTTCCCAGATATTTCAATTTGTAACAACAGCGACTTAATCATCGCGTTTGATAGCCCCTCCCCAGCAGCCTTATTGCTGGGTGACTAACTTCCCTCCGCGCCTGTTAGTGCAACTGCACTAATAACCAAAGGACTAGTTCACAGGCCGGCCATATATAAAACTTCCAGGTGATCTATGACCGACATGAATTATTTACCCACAACGCTCCTCGAAAACGACGGTTGCGCTGAGATTCACTTCGGCCCTTATCGACTGCTCCCCAAGCGCCACCAACTGCTCAAGCACGGACGACCGGTGAACCTCGGCAGCCGCGCCCTGACACTGCTGATTGCCCTCGCCTCGCGACCCGGCGAATTAATGAAAAAAACCGAACTGCTCGACATCGCCTGGCCGAAACTGGTGGTGGAGGAATGCAACCTGCGCACGCAGATCAAAACCCTGCGCCGTACCCTGGGTGAAGACGATGCGTTGTACATCGCCACGGTGCCGGGGCTGGGTTATCGCTTTGTCGCACCGACCTGGGTCGAGCGGGCACCGAAACCGGCTGTGAAAGAACCAGTGGTGCTAGGTGTGTATGGGTGTCGCCACTGCAGTGGTGCCGGGATGATGCCGCTGTTTGCGCAGATGGGTATGCAAAACAGTTGATGGCCGCCTGCCGCGTGATCTAAAAAACCCACCACCCTGTAGAAGTCGGCTCCCTCGCCACAACAAGCCGGCTTCTACAGTTTCGATTTACGGCGTGATCGAACTCAGGTCCAGGTACCCATCCTTGATCGGCGGGCACCAGTAGTAACCACCGGTCAACGGTGTGCTGATGCGGTACAGGCCATCGACAATCCCATCTTCCAGCCCACTCATGCGGCGCAGTTGCGCTTCGAATGCATCGAAGGAGTGGCCGAACGCAAGGAACATCAACCCGGCCTGGCCGTTCTCGGCCCAAGGCATGGACCGGCGCACCACGAAGGCTTCCGGGGTGAAGCTTTCCTGGGCGGTACGCTTGGTGTGAGCGGACTCGGGGGCGTCGTCGAGTTCTTCGTTGTCGCCGTGGCGGCGGCCGATGATGTGGTCGCGTTCTTGCGCAGGCAAGGCCGCGAAGCCATCGAGGTCGTGCTGCCATTGCTGGATCGCGGCAAAGCTGGCGCCGCTGTCGGTCAGGGCCGCTTCAACCGCCGCGTCATCGTGGGGGTTTTCGGTGCCGTCTTCGTAGTCAGTGAGGTCGAAGCCGGTCTTGTAGCGGAAGCCTTCGGTCATCTGCACCAGGCGAAACGCCGGGGCCAGGGCCTTTTCGAAGGCGCGGCTGCGCAACAGCAATTCACCGCGATCCACGCCGTGCAGCCACACCCACAACGCCTGTTGGGTTGTCGGGTTGTGCGCGCCCGGCCCGCTGAACGTGGGGAATGTGCGCAGGCCTTCAATCCGGGCGCCCAATGCAGTTACCAGCGGCTCGCCAAAACCGACCACCGCCGCCGAATCGGTCAACTGCACCAGCGCATCCAACGCAGCGGGCACGGCGGCCAGCGAATCCACGGCAAAAAACAGATGGCGTGCCTGCAATGGCACCGGTGCGGCAAGAATGCCCGGCTGGTACTGACTCATGTGAACTCCTTCTGAAAAGCCGCGCAGTTTAACCTTCAGCCACAGCGCTGCGTACAAGAAAGCGCGCAAGCCTTGCCATAGAGCCTGTTGTTGGGTGACTCTCTAGTCATGTTTTGCAACTATTCCAGGGGTAGCGACATGACCACCAGTAACCTGCTCACCCAGCTGTTTCCCACCTCCGCCACCGAGATTCCCGAGCAATTCCAGCTAGGGGCGCCCATTGAACAGCGTGATTACCTGGTCGACGGCCAGTTGCAGGTGTGGAACGGCCCGTTGGCCAAGGTGCAAAGCCCGGTGCAGTTTGGCGACGAACGTGTGCATATCGGCAGCACACCGCTGCTGGACGCCGACACCGCCCTCACCGCTCTGGACGCCGCCGTGCGTGCCTATGACCGTGGTCAGGGTGAATGGCCGACGATGCGCGTGGCCGAACGTATCCAGCACGTCGAAGCCTTTCTGCGGCGCATGCGTGAACAGCGCGACGCGGTGGTCAAGTTGCTGATGTGGGAGATCGGCAAGAACCTCAAGGACTCGCAGAAAGAGTTCGACCGCACCTGCGACTACATCACCGACACCATCAATGCCCTCAAGGAACTCGATCGCCGCTCCAGCCGCTTCGAGCTGGAACAGGACACGCTCGGCCAGATCCGTCGCGTGCCACTGGGCGTAGCGTTGTGCATGGGCCCCTATAACTACCCGCTGAACGAAACCTTCACCACGCTGATCCCGGCGTTGATCATGGGTAACACCGTGGTGTTCAAGCCGGCCAAGCTAGGCGTACTGCTGATCCGCCCTTTGCTGGAAGCGTTCCGCGACAGCTTCCCGGCCGGGGTGATCAATGTGATCTACGGCAGCGGCCGCGAAACCGTCAGCGCGCTGATGGCCAGCGGCAAGATCGATATCTTTGCGTTTATCGGCACCAATAAAGCCGCCAGTGACTTGAAGAAACTGCATCCCAAGCCGCATCGCCTACGTGCCGCGCTGGGCCTGGACGCGAAAAATCCTGGCATCGTGCTGCCCGAAGTCGACCTGGATAATGCCGTCAGCGAAGCGGTCACCGGTTCCTTGTCGTTCAATGGCCAGCGCTGCACCGCGTTGAAAATCCTCTTCGTGCACGAAGACGTGGTCGACCGCTTCATCGAGAAATTCAACCAGAAGCTGGCCACGCTCAAACCCGGCATGCCGTGGGAAGACGGCGTGGCGCTGACGCCATTGCCCGAAGCGGGCAAGGTGGATTACCTCAACGGCCTGGTGGCGGATGCCGCGCAGCACGGTGCCAAGGTAGTGAATGAGCATGGCGCTGAAAGCCGTGGATCGTTCTTCTACCCGGCGGTGCTGTACCCGGTGAACCCGCAGATGCGTGTGTACCACGAGGAGCAGTTCGGCCCGGTGGTGCCGATCGTGCCTTACCGCGACCTAGAGACCGTGATCGACTACGTGCTCGATTCCGATTTCGGCCAACAGTTGAGCATTTTCGGCACCAACGCCGTGCAAGTCGGGCGCCTGGTGGACACCTTCGCCAATCAGGTCGGCCGGATCAATATCAACGCCCAGTGCCAGCGCGGCCCGGACACGTTCCCGTTCAACGGGCGCAAGAACTCGGCCGAGGGCACGCTGTCGGTGCATGACGCATTGCGCGTATTTTCGATCCGCACGCTGGTGGCGACCAAGTTCCAGGAAAGCAACAAGGCGCTGGTCAGCGACATATTGCGCAACCGTGACTCAAGCTTCCTGACCACCGATTACATTTTCTAGAGGACGATTCGTCGTTGATTAACCTGCATCTGCCTGTGTTTGCCCGGCGCCTGTTGCGCCCACTGCTCGACCCGTACCGCCGCTATCGCCATGCCAAGCTGATCCACGCCGTGCGCGTGTCCATCGGCTTGCTGGCGACGATCCTGCTGACCACCGGCATCAACCTGCCTCACGGTGAGTGGGCGTCGGTGACGATGCTGATCGTGATCGGCGGTTTGCAGCACCACGGCAATATCGGCAAGAAAGCCGTGGAGCGTGCCTACGGCACCTTGATCGGCGCCAGCGTCGGTTTGCTGCTGGTGCTGCAACAGGCATGGCTGGGCCAGCCGTTGCTGACCTATCTGCTGATGTCGGTGGTGTGCGGGTTCTTTTCCTATCACGCCATCGGCAAGGGCGGCTATATCGCGCTACTGTCGGCGATCACGGTGTTTATCGTCGCTGGGCATGGTGACAATCCGGTATCGGACGGATTGTGGCGCACCGTGGATATCCTGATCGGTATCGTGTTGGCGCTGGCCTTTTCCTTCGCCCTGCCGCTGTACGCCGTGTATTCGTGGCGTTACAACCTGGCCAGTGCATTGCGCGACTGCGCCGCTATTTATAGCCGGATCATCAATGGCCAGTCGGTCACCGATGACGAGCATCTCAAGCTGCTCAATCGCTTGAATGCGTCGATGGTGCAACTGCGTTCGTTGATGCCGTCCGTGTCAAAGGAAGTGCGGATTTCCATGACGGAGCTGGACGCAATCCAACGGCACCTGCGCCTGTGCATCAGTACCTTGGAGATTCTCGGCAATACCCGACCGGATCCGCGTGATGAGCAGGCGATGGCAAGCATGCAGGTGATGTTGAAAGCCGAGCATCGGCAGATTCGGGTGCAGTTGGTGGGGATGGCGCGGGCGTTGAAGTCGGGGGTGACGGAGCGGTTGGAGCGCAGCGGACACGCAATTGGCAGTGAGCCTGCAATGAAAGCGCCGATCTACAGTGCTTTGGATGGCTATCGGTTGTTGACCTTACAGCTGGCGGCGAATGTGGATGCGATGCGTCAAAGACTGGCCAATAGTGCAGGTCGCTGGAAGATCTAAGCCTCCTCACTCAACTGATCATGAAAAGGCCGGTTTCTCTATACGATCCACCGGCCAGCACTTCACGCTTGCATTATCTCAACCCGATACCATTTAGGTGGCCGCCGAGCAACTTGTCGGCTTCCGTCCCTGTGCCACCGCCAGGAATATCCAGAAAGTAGTAATAAGTGGTAAAGAGAAATGAATGGGAGAAGGTACCCGACCAGTACCACGCATACCCCATGGGCCACTTGGCTCCATAGGCTTGGTTGATGGCGCGTAGCTCATCAAGACTGGGCATGCGTAGCCCAGCATTCGCCACTGCCGTACTGATATTCCTGAACGTGTTCCTGCCCACGCCATACACTTGCACCACGTTGCTGACATAAACGTCGTAACTGCGGGTCTGCACCGGCACCGACGAATCCCTGACGGTAATCCTCGCAGAACCATTGCCACGCACGGTCACCAGCCCGCCGCCATCCACCACGGCCATCGATGTATTGCTTGATGAGTAGTTGTAGGGCGCTGTACCGCCCGAAGCCTGGCGCCTGATCGAGTTTCCTGCGCCGAAGGCTGGCAATACACCGGGAGTTCCGGGAAGTAGGTAAGTCCGAGCACTCAAGGTGACCGCAGTCTGGTCGAAATTCAGCGGCGACGTCAGGCTAATGGTGTACTGAGTGGAAAGGAAAGGTAACGCATCACTGCGCTCCTCACTGCCGTCGAAGGTGACCGCCAACGTGATCGTGACCACGCTGTTATTCGGCAGTCCCAATAACCAGGCGAGCGAGATCAACTGGTCGCGCAGGCCATTGGCAGCCTGCGACGAGTTGATCGGATAGGCCGTTAACAGGTCCTGCGTGACAGCTCCAGGACTGGAAGCCGACATCCACACCCGCTGCCCGGGGTTACTCAAGCGCCATTTGGCAACTGCGATCCGGCCGTCACCGGTAAATGTGGGTGGATTAAGGCTCCCTCCATGGGCCACGCCATTGATGAGGGCACGTGGCAGGTTGGCGGACGCAATCGTATCGAACGTGACTTTCTGCTCATCGGATGTACCCTCGCCACCTCGACCCAACTGTACGAAGTACTGCAAATGAACAGTACTGTTCACACTCCTGGCGACCAAATCATTGGGCACGTTGAAGGTAACCGTGCCACCATCCAAACCATCCAGCGGCCCCAAATCAATCGTCAAACCATTTTCAAAGGCCCAGTGAAGCGTTACCCGGTCCGTACCACCCACGTTCATGTTGGGGTAGCTCACCAGCACCTGGCACTTGTTTTCGACTGTCAGTGGGTCAACCGACACTTCCGGCCCGCTGGCAGGCGTCGAGTCTTTGATCGACGGATGAGGAAATACGTTCGGTTGGTCCTGGACCACATGATGACGAACGCCAAATAGCACAGCGTTGTCCTTCAGCGAACTGTGATCGAACGTCACCCAGAAGCTGATCGTCAGTGCAGACCAGTCTTGAAGGCGGCGCAGACGACCCACTGGCGTATATGCTGATGGGCCAAATGTGACATCGTCGTCAACAACCTTGCGGGCGACAAACGTCGACTCCTCATAGGGAGCTCCCGTGTCGAGCCTGCCCGAATAGTGCAACCACATGTGTTGCCCCACTGCGGCGTATGGGTAGGGCGGCACACGAGTCATGTCCAGATCGTCCAACAACGTTTTCTGCAACACGATGTCATCGCCAATGCTGTCGATCAGGGGCCCAGGCAAATGATGCAGCGAGAGTAAACGCACCACCAGTGTCGGTGACGGTGTAGCAAATCCATTGCGGATCACTTTAAAGGACACTTCGATATCACGGCCATCAGGATGGATGTTGTAGCCGATGGCTTCGACCGGGATGCTGAAGTCGATATGGTCTCCGGTCTGCCCTTCCTTGATTTCCGAATAGCTGCCTATTCCTGGTAGCCCCATCCAGTCAACCTGGACTTTGTCGGAGAGCTTGATGAACTTGTAACGCACCCGGACCGTCGCACCATTCGGCCATGTATGCATCGGGTCGAGTTCATGGGTGTCGGGGTTGGCTTGCAGCACTTCGGGCATGAACAGTTCGCCCAATGCCGTGCCGATTGTCACCACCGCCTCCTCGGAATACTCGAAGACACCATAGCGCTCAATCAGGAAGCTGGCAGTGAGCGTGCCGTCCAGATTGTCATCGAAGAGCTGTTTTGGAACATCCACCAAGAGTGGATTGCCCGTTACAAACAGCGAGTATTCATACTGCGCTTCCCCACTGACGGAGCCCGTGTACTTAATGATGACCTTGTCGCCCTGTTTGAAATCCGCACGCAGCTCCAGCGTACCCACGCTGCCGACCCCCGCGGGGTCGATGTTGCCATTGATTGCATCCTGGAACACAGGTGCCTGCAGCGTTCGCGCTGGGCGTCCTACTTGTATCCAACGGCGGTCTGACTCACGTATCCCCAGTGCGCCAGTGACGATGTAGTGCACGTTGGTGTCGCGCAAGCCTTCGAAACGCGCGTATTGGTCATTGAGAAAATCACGCGTGCGCACATGCGAGCCAGCCAGACGCGAAGACGAAACCAGTTCAGAGGTGTTGTCCAAGTGAAACCCCTGAATTTGAACTGTCAAATTATCCCCAGTGCTGCCCGGCGGTTGGTAGTCCGGCATCTCCACGGTAATGCGCGGCAAATTCGGCTCGATGAACGGTCCATGGGCTTGGCGAACCAGGGGCCTTGGCAATTCAAAACGCCGGCCGGCAACGGTAACCGTCGTATCCCTGGAGCGCAGATCATCTTCACCGTCTCTTTGCCTAACATAGGAAGCCGTCAGGGTGCTTTGAATAAGTGAGCGGACCAACTCGTTCCGGATAGGAAATTCGTAATACTTTGGAATCCTGTCAACCAGCAGCCGCAAGGATTCAGTCACATACTCACCTGTTGGAGTCGTGCCGTGCACGGTGAGCAACATAAAATCACCCACCCGAAAAAAAGCACTGTTACGCGGCACCTCTACTTCAGCAGTGGCAGAAGCCTGACCTAGAGCATCTGCGTCCAGGACCCCGGTGATTACGTCCGCTTCGACGATCAACGGTTCCGGCGGCAACGATAGGTCCAACTTGACTTCTACCGGTACCGGTTTGCACCACGGCTGCAGCTCACCCGAGCGGTTGCGCACCTCGTCATACAGATAAAACTGCACGACAAAATGACCTGATCCGGCCGCCTTTATGAATTCACCATCGATCACAAACGTCAGGTCAGAACCCACTTGGTCAGCTGTGACAGGGGGTAGCTCAAAACGATGCTCGCCCCAGTAGAACATCACCAAGTCGTTAACCCGCATGTTCTCCCATGCCCGAATCGTTGCAGTAACCCCCCTATCTGCGACGACAGCGTCAATAAATGTAACCGAAAGGGTCAGCATCAGTTTGGAGTGCCAATTTTCATGGGGACGTTCGTCGGCACCTCCCGGACGGGTTTCCTTTACAAATATAACTTGGGGCGGCGAGGTACTGAGGGTTGAGCTGCCAATACGCTCAACTTCGCCGTAGACATCGCCTACAAAGCCCAACGGCAGAATGCTACGAGGAATGTTTAGGTAGACTCTTTTATTAGTGATTTCGTCAGCCTTAACGGTGTCCTCCCCCAGCACCAGATCTCCCTGCTTGAACCGATAGATGTCACCCTCGGAAAATCCTGCCCAACGCTCAAAGACAACATCCAGTCCCTCCTCAATATGACGGATGCCCAGACCATAGGACGCGTTCTCGACCGGTATAACCTGCGCAGGGGAGGTATAGGGAGAGTCCAGATCCTCAATAATGGTAAACCCGGGGCGGGTGTCCGACGACTTCACCACGGGAGATGGTTTTTTTCGCGGAGCAGGCCTGGCAGTGCCTGACGCGGACAATTCAGAGGATGCGGAAGCCGGTGTCTCGGCGTCCTCGACTGAGGATTTGGGGGCCTTGGGTTTGGCAGACATGATTTTTCTCCGGGTTTAAGCCCGTGCAGGTCGTACACGAGTCAGGGGAAAATCACACGCCTGATCACTCAACGTGTCTAGCTGTCAAAGTTGACAGTAGCGAAGAGTGATCGTTTGAAGTAGTGGTTTGAATGCTTGAACTATCGCAATTTACACATCATTTCTTACATATTTTTCACGTTTTATTCACATCCTGGAACGTAGTGTGAAGCCTCATCCGTTACAAATGTTGCACATCAAGCCCGCCGCCCCAGCGGGCTTTTTTTTGCCTGGGATTTGAGTCAACGCGCGGCCTTGCTCGCTGGCGCGGCAGATTGCTCACGAATCGCCCGCTGGGTATCCAGCACCTTGGCCAAGGCATGTTCCGCCTCAGGGCTTTGCTGCGGCACGCGAATCGCTGCCGACACCAACGTGATCAACTTGGCCATCACCTCGGCATCCGTGGCCGGGCGGCCCAGGCTCATGGAGTTCATCAGCAGGCGCAGTTCGGTACCGGCCATCACCCCGGAAATCGCCTTGAGGGCAAATTGCAGGCGCACGCCGAGTTCATTGCGCGGCAGGTCCGGCAGGGCCAGGGCAAAGGCTTCGAAGAACCGCTGGAACACCGGCTGGTAGTGAACCTTGAGGTATTCCTGGATAAACGGCGACGTGTCGCTGTACACCCGCCCCAGGAAACGGATGAATGAACGCCCTTCCCCACTGGCGCTGGCGGGATCGCTGCGCTCCAGGCCCATGGCCGGGGCAAACAGCACGCCGAGCAACGTGTCGCAGTCCAGAGGGCCGTCGGACTCGGCCTCACAACGTGCGAGCAGTTCCAGGCGCTGCTCGTTGAGCGGTTCCAGGCGCTGCTTGAGCAGGGTCTGCATCAGGGAGTCCTTGTCCCCGAAGTGGTAGTTCACCGCAGCCAGGTTCACCTGGGCACGCTCGGTAATCTGCCGAAGCAGAACGGCGTCGTAGCCATACTTTATGAAGAGAGCCTCTGTCGCATCCAGCAATCGAGTCTTGGTGATGTTTGGAGCGCTGACTTTCTTCGCGACCATAGAAGTTCCACGTAGGAAATATTGTTTAAAAAAATAATTTGATTTTTTATACCGGGGCCCTCGCTCGAAAGCAAGTAGTGACACACCGCCATATGATCGAAAGCCTTGGCCGACGGGCTCGTCGGAGGCGGGCAAGCGGGTTTTGTTCAACCTCCCGCGCTCTTGGGGCAGGCCTTTTCCCAAGCTGAAACCGCTCTACATCGACGGCTGGCGAAGCGGCTGGAAGGCGGTTAGTATTCAAACAATATTTTAAAAACAAGAAACAAAAACCGGTCCATGGCGCACCCTGAGGCGACCCCTAAC
The DNA here is from genome assembly GCF_049897165.1 of Pseudomonas sp. TWR1-1-4. Classification (NCBI taxonomy): domain Bacteria; kingdom Pseudomonadati; phylum Pseudomonadota; class Gammaproteobacteria; order Pseudomonadales; family Pseudomonadaceae; genus Pseudomonas; species Pseudomonas sp. TWR1-1-4. The sequence continues at coordinate 387,022 of NZ_JAFCVS010000001.1, forward strand.
TTGTTACAAGGCTTTACCGGGGACGATGACGACGGCGTCGAGACTGAAGGCGTATTCATGACAGATACCCCCGCGCACCCAGGCTTGATCTCCCTGCAAGGCATCGGCAAACACTATCTGCTGGCCGGGCAGCACCTGTCCATTCTCAATGATGTGTGCCTGTCCATTGCCCGCGGCGACAGCTGCGGCATCCTCGGCGCCTCCGGCTCTGGCAAAAGCACGCTGCTCAATATCCTTGGCCTGCTGGACCTGCCCAACTGCGGCCAGTACCACTTTGCCGGCCACGATATCTTCAACGCCACGCCCGATGAACTGGCGGCGATCCGCAATCAGCAGATCGGTTTTGTGTTCCAGAGCTTCAACCTGTTGCCACGCCTCAGCGCCCTGGACAATGTCGCCCTGCCCCTGAGTTATCGCGGCGTATCGCGTCATGAGTCGGTGGAGCAGGCCTTGCGCATGCTCGAACAAGTCGGCCTGGCCGACCGCGCCCACCATCGCCCCGCCGACCTCTCCGGTGGCCAGCGTCAACGCGTCGCCATTGCGCGGGCACTGGTGGGCAAACCCTCGGTGATCCTCGCCGACGAACCCACCGGCAACCTCGACAGCACCACGGCCCAGGACATCATGGACCTGCTGCTGGCGCTGAACCGTGAACAACAAGTCACCCTGATCATCGTCACCCACGACCCCCACATCGCCGAGCGCCTGGACCGCAAGATCCTGGTGCGTAACGGCGTGGTGCAAGAGGCCGGGCGCCCATGATCGAGCGGGTAAAGAGCAGCCTGCGGGTTGAACAGAACCTCAGCCAAGTGCTGCATGAAGCGTTCGTCAGCCTGCGCACCCTGGGCAAGCGCTCGATTCTGGCCTTGCTGGGTATCGTGATCGGCAGTTCGTCGGTGGTGGCGCTGATCAACATCGGGCATAACGCGTCGGTGGATGCCGCGATGATCTTCAAGGACATGGGCACCGACACCCTGATCGCTCAGTTCCCCCCCAAGGGCGCCAGCACTGTGCCGATGCCCGCCCGCCTCGACCTCGACGCCATGCGCCAGACGGTGCCTGGCATAGCCCATATCGGTGCTCTCACACTGTTCAGCGGGCCCATCGTGTTCCATGGCCGTACCGCCAACGCCAACTTCGTGGGCAGTACACCGGACATCAAGGATGCGATGCGCCTGGTGGTGCAGCGGGGGCGTTTCCTGTCGAGCTTCGATGTCAACGAAACCTACGGTGTGATCGGTGACCAGGTGGCCCAGTCACTGAGTGCGCCGGGCGACTCCTTGCAAGTGGGCGATCGCGTGCGCATCAACGACTACCTGTTCCTGATCGTGGGCATCCTGCGCAGCCAGCCACGGGCGATGCTGATGCCAGTACAGGCCAACGAGTCGCTGTTCATTCCCGCCGAAGGCATGCGCCGCATCTATGCAACACCGCAGATCGGCAACCTGATCATTCGTGCAGCGCCCGGGCAGGACATGGAGCGCGTCGCCAAAGAAGCGGTCGCCGCGCTGAAACCCCAACTCCCCGACCACGATGTGGACATCCAGGTGCCCCAGCAAATGATCGATGGCATGACCCGGCAAAGCCGCACATTCGCCTACCTGCTGCTGGCTTTGGGCGCGATCTCACTGGTGGGCGGTGGTGTGGGGGTGATGAACGTGATGCTGATGAACGTCTCTGAGCGCCGCCGCGAGATCGGCATCCGCATGGCCCTCGGCGCCCGCCAGCGGGATATCCGCAACCTGTTCCTGCTCGAAGCCGTGACCCTCACCGCCGTCGGCGCCCTCTGCGGCGCGGTGCTGGGCATGACCGCTGCCTGGTTGTACGCCTGGCTGTCGGGCTGGGCGTTTGCGCTGGCGGTGGCCGCCTTGCCGCTGGGGGTGGGCAGTACCTTGCTGGTAGGGTTGTTCTTCGGCATCTACCCAGCGGTGTCGGCCTCACGCTTGCAGCCGGTGGAGGCCCTGCGCGATGAATAAATGGCTCTGGCTGGTCGCATTCTTCAGCCTGCCCGGCACGGCCGCCGACGTGGTGATCAAGCCATCGGCGCCCAGTAGCACCCGCAGCGGCTATGACCGCAGCGTCTCGTTGAATGCTCAGGTCACCAGCCTGACACTGGGCGATGCGGTGTACCTGGGCTTGCGCAACAACCCGGCGATCCGCAGCGCCTACCTGCAACGGGTGGCGCAAAAGTTCGACCTGCGGGTGGCCGAAGATGTGTTCAACCCCAAGCTCACCCTCAACAGTTATTACCGCACCAACCGTGGCTCCGCCGACAACACACGCAATGCCAACCTCGCGCCGGCCACCAGCCTGCTCAGTGAATACGGCACGCGCCTGAGCATGGCCTGGACCCAGCAACTGAACACCGCCGACCGCGCCGGCCGTTACCGCAGCGACGGCCTCGACCTGGCGATCATCCAGCCGCTGTTGCGTGGCGCTGGCTGGGACGCCACCACCGCGCCGCTGCGCCTGTCGCGGTTGTCGGAACAGGCCAACCGCCTGAACCTCAAGGCCACCGTGGCGCAAACCATTAGCCAGATCATCGCCACCTACCGCGAACTGCTGCGTGCCCAGGAGCAACTAAGCATCGTGCAGGACGCCCTCAAGCGCTCTGGCACCTTGCTGGAGGTGAACAAAGCGCTGATCAATGCCGGGCGCATGGCTGAGTTCGAAATCGTGCAGACCGAAGCCGATATCGCCACCCAGCAACTCGGCGTGGAAGAAGCGCAGAACCAACTGGACACCAGCCGCCTGGCCCTGCTGCGTCTGCTGGCCCTGGACCTGTCCACGCCGGTTCGCGCCACCGAGGCCCTGGAGGCCCGGCCCATGCAGGTCGACAAGCGCCAGGCCTTCAACCTCGCGCAGACCCAGCAGCCGGAATACCTGGCCGCGCTGCTCGGCAGCCAACAGGCCGACCTCAACCTGGTGATCGCCAAGGATTCCGGGCGCTGGCAGGTGGACCTGGTAGCCGGTGCCAATCAGATACGGGCCAACACCGATAACGACGCCGGCCGCTCCACCAACCGCACCTGGGACAGCTACGCTGGGGTGCAGGTGCAAATCCCCATCGGCGATATCAGCACGCGCCAGGCCGAAGTGCGTGCGCGGGTGAATGTTGAGGATCAGGAGATCCGTATCACCGATGCGCGCCAGGAGCTGGAGCGCAGCGTCAACAATGTGGTGCGCGACCTCGGCACCCGCTGGCGCCAATATGAAATCTCCCAGCGCGCCGTGGAGCTGTCGCGGCGCAAGATCGAGATCGAGCGGGAAAAACTCAGCGCCGGACGCTCCACCAACTTCCAGGTGCTGAGTTTCGAGACCGACCTGCGCAACGCCGAGAACGCGCAGCTCAATGCGCTGATCGCTTATTTGAACGCCCAGACCCAGCTTGACTTGACCCTGGGCATGACGCTGGAAAGTTGGGAAATCGCCCTCAATGACTACTAATCAGAAACGCCTGCTGGGCGCTGTACTTATCCTGTTGCTGGGCGGCGCGGGCCTGGCCTTGCGCAGCCCGGCCTCCAATCCCGCTGGCACCACCGAACAGTGGCTGGCCATCAAGCCCGACGCGCTGGTGCACCAGATCGGCCTGGTGGGCAAGATCGAACCCGACACCACCATCACCCTCACCGCGCCGTTCGACGGCAACGTGCAAGCCAACCTGGTGGAGCAAGGCCAAAGGGTCGAGGCCGGCCAGGTGCTACTGCGCATGGACCCGGCCACCCTGGAGGTGCAACTGCGCGAGGCCCTTTCCGCCCAACTCAAGGCCCGGCGCACCGTGCAAGAAATGCAGGACTGGGACAACGGCCCCACCGTCAGCCGTGCACGTCGCAGCTTGCGCACGGCGCAAATGACCGCCGGCAATACCCAGCGCAAACTCACCGAGAGCGAAAACCTGTTCCAGCGCGGCATCATCCCGCGCAACGAACTGGACGACCTCAAGCAGCAGACCCAGCAACAACAACTGGACCTCGCCTCCGCGCGCAGCGAACTGCAGCAGGCCCTCGACCAGGGCAAGGGCGAATACCGCCAGATCGCCGACATGGAACTGACCAATGCCACGGTCAAATACGACGCCCTGCACAAGCTGCTCGAAGGCCGGGAAATCAAGGCGCCGTTCTCCGGCATCGTGGTGCCGCCGCCCGGCAACAACTCACCCCAGGCTGGCGGCAACAACACGGCCCCGGTGCAGGCCGGCAGCAAGGTCAGCCAGGGTCAGGTGCTGTTTGGCCTGGCGAACATCGAACGGCTTAAAATCGTCGCCAAGGTCTCAGAGCTGGACATCAACCAGTTGCATCAGGGCCAGGCGGTGGAAGTGCTGGGGGATGGGTTTGACGGCGAGCGACTGAACGGCTCGGTCAGCGTGGTGAGCGGCTTGGCGATGGCCGGTGACGGCCAGGGCAGTGCGCAGTTTCCGGTGACCTTGTCGATCCCCAAGCTCACGCCGCAGCAGTTGCAACGGGTGCGCCTGGGGATGAGCGCGCGGTTGACCATCGTGACTTACAACAATGCGCAGGCGATGGTGATTCCGAGCCAGGCGATAGGGCCGGATATGACGGTTGAATACCGTGAGGCGATGGATAAGCCGGTGGAGCGGGTGAAGGTGACGACCGGGCAATCGACCGCCCTAGGCGTCGAGGTCTTCGGCCTAAAGCCCGGTTTCGTGAACACCAACCCCCTGTAGGAGCCGGCTCCTACAGGGTGAGTCGTGCCGCCAGGGCCTTGGCTTGCAGCGCCACATCCGTCACTGCCGTGCTTTCCCACCACATCCCCCGCAAGGGCGGGCCCATGGCGAACAAGCGCTGGCTGACCTGCCCCTGGGCATCCACCACTGCCCCCGACGTATCCGCCGCAATCCCCAGCGCCAAGGGCCCAGGCTGGATCAGCCCACGCTTGAGCAATTGCTGGGGCAACGGCCGGGCCACGCGGCGCCAGTCGTATTCGATACCGCTGGAGTTGATCAGGGCCGCGCCGCAAACCCGCTTCACCGCCTGCTCGCCTCGGTGACGCACACCAATGGTCACGCCCTCGACCGAAGGTTCCAGGCCTTTGAACGACGCCGCCTGAATCCGCAACCGTCCTTCTTCATGCAACCGCGCCACCAACTGCGCGCTCAACGGCGGCGAACGGTGGTGATGGCTTTCCCACCACGGCCGCACATGGCGCACGAACTGACGTTTTTCGCGCTCACTGGCCTGGCTCCACAGCCGGCCGATATGCGCACGCACCGTGTCCAGCGGCGCCTGCCAATCGATGCCCTGTGCTTGCGCCATAGTGCATTGCCGACGCACCTCGCGGAGTAATTGCCGAGGGCTACGCAGGCGGTGATCTTCGCCAAGGAAATCCACCCAGTTCGGCGGCTGCCGACGCACATGGGGCAACAGGCCGTGGCGCGAGAAAATCTCGATGGGCCCGCGATGCCCAGCCTGTTCCAGGGACACCACGGCATCAACCATGGTCAACCCGGAACCGATGATCAGCACCGGCGCTTGCGGGTCAATCGCGGTCATGGCTTTCACATCCCAGGGATCCACCGCCGCCGCGTTCAACCCGCTGGACTCGGTCTGCGGCGTGCGCGCCGCCGGGAACATGCCGGTGGCCAGCACCGCAAAACCGCCGCGCAATTGTTGGCCGTCATCCAGGGTGAGCAGTGCTGAACCTTCGTCCACCTGCAGGTCAACCCCCTCAGCACGCACATGCTCGACGCTGGAGGCAGACTGCGCCTTCGCCTCGGCCAAGCGTTGCTGGGCGTACAAGCCAAATATCCCGCGCGGCGGGAACAATTCGCTGATCGGCACGTGCTGCTGGCGCGACTCCGGCCAGCCGCCTGCGCCAATGTACTCGGTGAGCCATTGGGTCAAATCGTCGGCATTGTCCGGGTCGACACTCATGCGCGCCGCATTGCCGTTCAGGGTGTGGCCCAGTTCGACAGCACTGTAGGCCTCGCCCCGGCCGAGTTCGCCACGCGGCTCGATCACCAGGATCCGGCGCCGACCCGGCAGGCGCAGCAGTTGCACGGCCAGCATCGTGCCGCTCAGGCCGCCGCCGATGATCAGAACATCAGCGTTGCGGATGGATTCAGTCATGCAGAGTCGCCCTTACTGTTTGCCCAGGTAAATGTCATGCAAGTCGCCCCGCGCCAACAGCTCAGCGGCGCTGCCGCTCAAGGCCACGCGGCCAGTATCCAATACGTAGCCGTGGGACGCATAGTTCAGTGCGACATTGATGTTCTGCTCGGCGATCAGGAAGCTCACCTGCTGCTCACGATTGAGCTGCGCGATGATCTCGAAAATCTCCTGCACGATCATAGGCGCCAAACCCATGGACGGCTCGTCGAGCAGTACCAAAGTAGGACGCGTCATCAACGCCCGGCCGATGGCGACCATCTGCTGCTCGCCGCCCGAAGTGAGCCCGGCGCGAGTGTGGCGCTTGGTCTTGAGCCTCGGGAACCAGGTGTAGAGGCGCTCCAGGTCCTGTTCCATGTCCTTGCGGCTCAAGCGCCGCACGAAGCCGCCGCTGCGCAGGTTGTCTTCCACCGTGAGTTGGCCGAACACATGACGGCCTTCCAGCACGTGGACCATGCCCTTTCGCACGCGCTGGCTGGGATCGACACCGGCCAGGTCCAGGCCTGCATAGTCGATCACACCTCGGCTGACCTCCGCTCGCTCGGCCCGTACCAACCCCGAGATCGCCTTGAGCGTGGTGCTCTTGCCGGCGCCATTGGCACCGAGCAAGGCGACGATGGCGCCCTTAGGTACGTGCAGCGACACCCCGGCTACCGCCAGGATTGCGCCGTCGTAGATCACTTCGATGTCGTTGACCGTCAACAGTGAAGGGCTGGCGGATTCAGCAGCGAGCTGGCTCATGCTTTATTCATCCCCGGTGCAGGTGCGCGGCGTCAGGCCTTTTTCCTTGGCGAAAGCGGCGGACTTTTCATCGATCAACGGACGCAGCAACGCGCGGTCGGCAGCGATCCACTCGCTGATCAGCGTCCAGTTGGCGCCATCCCACTGCTGCACCCGCGCCGAACCGCCGCCTTCGTGGTCGCGGCACGACAGCTTGAGGTTCTGCATCAGCCCCAGGTAGCCCATGTCTTTCAAGCGGGCGTCGTCGATGTTCAGGTGTTCCAGGCCCCAGCGGCCCTCTTCGCCATTCAGCGGACGCTTGCCGAACTTGGCCTGGCCGGTGCGAATCGCTTCCACCGCCACAGCGGCGTTCACCAGGCCGGAGTTGTAGTAGACGCTGCCGAAGTTCTTCAGGTCCTTGAGGTCGCTGTGGCCCTTGTCGAGGATGTATTGCTTGAGGCGTTTGTGGATTTCGAAGTCAGCACCCGCCGGATAAGGGGTGAGCGCCAGGTAGCCTTTGGCCGAGCTGCCTGCGGGCAAGACGTCTTCGCTGGAACTGGCCCAGATGTCGCCGATGATGTGGTCCACCGGGAAGCCGAAGCGCGCGGCAGTCTTCACCGCGACCGGGGTGGATACGCCCCAGGTACGCAGGAACACCCAGTCCGGGTTGGCCTGGCGCACCTGGCGCCATTGCGCGGACTGTTCGTTGCCGGGGTCAGCCACTGGAATCTGGATGTTTTCAAAGCCGTACTTTTCCGCCAGCAATTTCAGCGGGCCGAGGGTTTCGCGGCCATAAGCCGAGTCGTGGTAGACCGTGGCGATTTTCTTGCCCTTGAGCTTATCGAAACCACCCTCGCGCTGGGCGATGTAGTTCACCAGGGTCGACGCCTCGCTGTAGAAGGTCAGCATCACCGGGAAGTTGTAGGGGAACACCGTGCCGTCGGTGGCTTCAGTGCGGCCGTAGCCGAGGGTGATCAGCGGGATCTTGTCCACTTCCGCGCGCTCGCTCAGGGCATAGGCTGCCGGTGCGCCGTTGGGCTGGTACACCGCGACCGGCGCGCCATCCAGGCCATTCTTGAAGCGCTCATAGCACTCGATGCCCTTCTCCGCCGTCCACTCGGTCTCGCACTCCTGCCACACCAACTTGACACCGTTAATGCCGCCTTCGACCTCGTTGATGTAGCGCAGGTAGTCGATCATCCCAGCCCACACCTGCACGCCGCTGGACGCGTAGGCGCCGACGCGGTAGGTGGCCAGGGGAATGAATTGCTGGTCCGGCGAGGCCATCGCCTGGGGAACAGCACCGGCCAGGGCGGCCAGCGCAAATGCAGCGCCGACCAGGGAATGTTTCAAGGATGCACGCATGGGAATTCTCTTGAGGGAATGTTAGAAACGCAGCGGCCATTGCCGCACACGGTCACGCAGGTTGTGCAACAGGCGAATCAAGCCCTCGGGTTCCTTTATGAGGAACACGATGATCAACACGCCAAAGATGATTTTCTGCAGGTTCTGCAACTGCCCCGCATCCACTGAACCGCCAAACAGCGCCTGCCCGGCATGGCTGAGGAAGATCGGCAACAGGCTAATGAAGGCCGCACCGACAAAGTTGCCGGCGATGCTGCCCATGCCGCCGATAATGATGATGAACAGGATCTGGAAAGAGCGATTGATATCGAAGCTGCTGGCGCTGGCCGTGCCCAGGTAGGCAAAGGCCCACAGCGCGCCGGCGATGCCTAGGTAAAACGAGCTGACCGCAAATGCCAGGCGCTTGTAACGCACCACCGGAATGCCGACCACGGCGGCGGCGGTGTCCATGTCGCGGATCGCCATCCAGTTGCGGCCGACCTGGCTGCGCACCAGGTTGATCGCGGTCCAGGTCAGCAGCAGCACGGTGACCAACGTCAACAGGTAACGGCCCAGCGGGGTATTGAGGTCATACCCGAAAAGCGAAAGCTTCGGCGCGGAGATGGTCCCGGAGGAGCCGTAGTTGTAGAACCAGGGGAATTTGACGAACAGCCACTCCAGGAAAAACTGTGCGGCCAAGGTGGTGACCATCAGGTAGAAGCCCTTGATCCGCGAGCTGGGCAGGCCGAACAGCAGGCCAACCAACGCGCTGATAATCCCGCCGCCGAGCAGCGCCACCGGCAAGCCCAGCTCCGGCAGGCGCAGTAAAAACCCGTAAGTGGCAAATGCGCCAACAGCCATGAAACCCGCGGCCCCCACCGAGGTTTGCCCAGTGTAGCCGGTGAGCAGATTCAAGCCCAACCCGGCCAACGAGAGCACTAAAAAAGGTATCAGGATCGCATTGAGCCAATAGTCATTGCCCCACAGCGGCACCACGACAAAGGCCAGCGCCAACAGGCCAATCAGCCCCCAGGGAATGCGCCGCTGGATCAGCAGCAACGGGGCGGTGTCTTGAACAACGGGAATCGACATGGTTTCAGACTCGCTCGATGGCGCGCTCGCCGAACAGGCCGGCGGGACGGATATACAGGAAGGCCAGGGCCAGTACGTAGGCGAACCACGGCGTGATGCCGCCGCCGATCAAGGGGCCGATATACACCTCGGCCAGGTTCTCCGCCGCGCCGACGATCAACCCGCCGACAATCGCCCCGCCAATCGAGGTAAAGCCGCCGATGATCAGCACCGGCAAGGCCTTGAGCACTACCAGCGACAACGAAAACTGCACCCCTTGGCGCGCGCCCCACAGGAGCCCCGCCACCAGCCCGACAATCCCGGCCACCGCCCAGACGATCTGCCAGATACGGTTGAGGTTGATACCGATGGACAGCGCAGCCGTGGTGTCATCCGCCACCGCGCGCAGCGACACACCGATGCGGGTCTTGTTGAACAGCAGCGCCAGCACCGTCACCAGCACCACCGCAGCGGCCGCGGCGATCAAATCGAATTGGCTGAGCATCAGCGGGCCGACGAACAGCGGCACGTCGTCGATGCCCAGGTCGAGGGCGCGCACTTGGGACCCCATCAAACCCTGGGCCAGGCCTTCGATAATGAACGACAGGCCCAGGGTCGCCATGAACAGCGTGATCTGCGAGCGGTTTACCAGCGGCCGCAGAACCAGGCGCTCGATGAGTAACGCGCCGACGATCATCACGATCACAGTCAATAGCAGCGCCAAGGCAAACGGCACGCCCTGGTCATGCAGGCTGACAAAGGTCAGCGCGGCGAACAGCAGCATCGAGCCCTGGGCAAAGTTGAACACGCCACTGGCCTTGTAGATCAGCACGAAACCGATGGCGACCAGGGAGTACATGGAGCCGGCGAGCAGACCGCCGAGCAGGGTTTCAAAGAAAAACGTCATCAGTGCACCACTCCCAGGTAAGCCGCGATCACTTCGGGATTGGTCTGCACGTCGGCGGGCGTGCCGTCGCCGACCTTGCGCCCGTAATCGAGTACCACCACGTGGTCGGACAGCCCCATGACCACGCCCATGTCGTGTTCGATCAACACCACGGTGGTGCCGAGGTCGCGGTTCACGTCGGCGACGAAGCGCGCCATTTCCTGTTTTTCCTCAGCGTTCATGCCCGCCATGGGTTCGTCGAGCAGTAACAGGCTGGGCCCGGCGATCAATGCCCGGCCCAACTCGACGCGCTTCTGCAGGCCATAAGAGAGGTTGCCCACCAGCACATCACGCTGAGCTTGCAACTCAAGAAATTCGAGAATGCCCTGGGCGCGCAGGCGGAACGCTTCGGCTTCCCGGCGTGCGCGGGGCAAACCCAGGGCCTGTTCGATAACGCTGCTGCGCATATGCCGCGACAGGCCGGTGAGGATGTTGTCGAGCACGCTCATCTTCTTGAACAGCGCGTTGTTCTGGAACGTACGGCCAATGCCCCGGCGTGCAGCACCCAGCGGGTCGATGCGATGGAAGTGCTGGTCTTCGAAGACGATCTCGCCAGCATCGAAGCGATACACGCCGTTGAGTACATTGAGCAATGAGCTTTTACCGGCACCATTGGGACCGATCAGCGCGCAGATCTCGCCGCGCGCCACCTCGAAGGACAAGGCATTGATCGCCTTGACGCCCTTGAACGACAGCGAGATGTCCCGCACCTGGAGAATGGCTTGGCTCATGCGATGTCCCGTTTGAATTGCGCCAGCCACACCGGCGAAGGGGTGGATTTGAGGGGTTGCCAGATGTAAGCCAGGCGCTGAAAGCCGAGCAGCTTGCGCACACGGTTTTTCAACAGGCAGCGCAGGCCGCTTTGCGGGTGGGCGATGGCCCAGTCGCATAGGCGTCGCCGCCAGGTACCATGAGGCGCCAGGCGGCTTTCGATCTCATCGGCCAGGTGCTGCAACCGTGCAGGCGACAACAGCAAGCCGGTGGGGGCGACTTCGCTGCGATCGCGCCGCGCCGAGGCCAGGCTTTCCGGAAAGGCCAGGCCATGGCCGCTGTTCAGCCATTGCTCCAGCACTACCGCCAAGCCGCCCTGCCAGTGGGTGCCCTCTTCGCTCCACAACGCGGTTTCGCCGCTGGGTTGCCACCAGCGTACGAGGTGTTGCGCCGGGTCGATCGGGCCGAGCAACTGGGCAAAATCCAGCAGGTTGGCCGACTGCCAATGCCGCACTTGCTGGCGGTCCTGGGTGTAGGCATGGGTGGGATGGATGCGCCATAAATGTTGTTGCAGCGCTTCGGGCTCCACGTCATCGGCCAGGGTCAGGACTTGCCCGCCGATGGCTTGAGCCGCAAGAGCCAACAGCAACAGGTTCGGCTCGAACGCCCCGCTGAGGGCCAAGCGCGATTGCTCGTCAAAGCCCTGCTGACGCAAGCCATCGGCCAGACGTTCCACATCCCGCAAGGCGTCGATCCAGCGCCACGCATACCACTGGCCCTGGCGCTTGTGGCGCAAGGCAGTGTGCAGCGGCGTGATCTGCGCCCAGTGGTGCAATTGTTCCAGCGCCTTGGGTAGGTTGCCGAGCAGTTCGGCGGGCCATTCCAGGGCCAGCGGACGTTTGAGTTCGTGCACGCTCATAGGGGTAGTGCTCCTAATGGGGTGATGTGCGTGCGGTGGTCCGCTGGCCGACGGGATTTAACTAGCTATTGCAGAAGTCGTGCCTATACAAACTTCCAACGTATTCAATGGGTTATAAGCCCACAAAGAATTTGCGAAGCGTGCTGAGCGAGCAAAGTGTGTATTCAGTGTTGCGAGAGCAACACCTCAGCCCTGCATCGTCAGTGACTCACCGCAAACACATTCGCTATAAAAAACAAACACCTTAAACCTGTCATTACTGACAGTAGACGCCCCCTTTAAAGAGTATTAATTTTCAAAGCCATATAGACGTAGTTGTCGAGACACTAATGAGGAAATCGCGATGAACACCCTTGATCAATTAAGCCCCAAAAATACCGAAGGCAGTTGTACTGCGGAGATTCTCGGCGATCCGGACTTCAAGACTTTTACCGCCGACCAAGTGACATTCGTCGAAGATAACGTATACAAGCGGTGGAGAATAACGACCCAATCATCCACAGCAGACGGTCACCAAGAACTCACCGCTTACATCCCTTTTTCCGAGAGTATTGCCAACAAGGAATTCAATATTGTCAGCAACCCCAATGGCCCCGATCAAATGTCGATGGTCTGGGTAAAACGAATAAATGGTGGCATTGATCAATACTTTGGTATCGAAGGGAAAGCCATTGTCACTCTTGATACCGGTGCAGCCACATTAACTGCCAGCTTCGACTTCAAAGCTGAGAGAAACCCCGAACATGTCCACATCAAAGGCAAGTTAAGTGTCAAGGGTTTAGATCACGATACGGGTTCAGTGACCGCCGAGATAACAGGCGATGCCGAGGCACGTTACAAATCCACTGAAGTCAGTCTGACCCATCAGCCTGCCTCTCGTACCTTTCCGCCTAGCTTTGCTGGATGGTCGCGCCATTACACACCCCGACCCGACGTTCGAGATTTGCGCATCAGTCTATCCGTTGCAGATAATCTAAAATTGGGTACTTACACAGTCACCGAAGACAGTAGGGAGGTGAGAGTTATTTTTTTCGATATCAATAATGGGCTTGGCTACTGGGCAACCGAAGGCCGCGTAACACTACTTAAAATGCCGGCAGAGAACGCTACCACTGGTGAGCTGGAAGCCCGCTTTGAGTTCAAAGCGAAGGTTACTCTTGTAGACGGTACAGAGCAGACCGTTTGCGCCACTGACGGACACCTGCACATTAAAAAACAAGTGGTTGCGTGAATGCGTTCATAGGCTTGCTGTTTTGTCGTCAGCAAGCCCTGTCGCACTATCCAGTACGCATTACGCTGGCGCATAAGCCTCCTTTTTTAAGTTCCGATAGCCACTTCCAGGGTGCACCTCAGGCAACCGTGCACCCTCGCCAAACAGTTTTTCACGTAGCGTGCCTTGGGCATATTCAGTTTTGTAGACGCCGCGTTTCTGCAGTTCCGGCACCAGCAAATCGACAGCATCGATAAACGTCTCGTGAGTTAGCGCATAGGCTAGGTTGAACCCATCCACATCCGTCTCTTCCACCCACTCCTGCAGCAGATCCGCCACGGTTTCCGGACCACCGACAAACAGCGGGCCAAAGCCGCCGATGCCGACCCAATCGGCCAGCTCGTTGGGCGTCCAGACCTTGTTCGGGTCTGCCGTGGAAAAGGCTTCCACCGCCGATTGAATGGCGTTGGTATGCACATGCTTGAGCGGTTCATCCGGTTTGAACTGGCTGAAGTCGATACCGGTCCAGCCAGAGATCAGCGCCATTGCGCCTTCGTAGCTGACGTAGGATTTGTATTCGTCAAACTTGGTCTTGGCCTTGGCGTCGGTCTCACCGACGATCACCGTCTGCAGGTTGAAGATCAGGATTTTCTTCGGATCACGCCCGGCCTCGGCGGCACGACGGCGGATGTCGGCAACGGTCTTTTTCAGCAGCACCTTGGACGGCGCCGCGACGAACACACACTCGGCCTGCTCGGCGGCGAACTGCTTGCCACGGCTGGACGCACCCGCCTGATACAGCACCGGCGTACGCTGCGGCGACGGCTCACACAGGTGAATGCCGGGCACCTGGAAGTGTTTGCCGACATGGCGGATCTCGTGGATCTTGCTCGGGTCGCTGAAAATCCGGCGCTCGCGGTCGCGCAACACGGCGCCCTCCTCCCAACTGCCTTCCCAGAGTTTGTAGCAGACCTCCAGGTACTCCTCGGCATAGTCGTAGCGCGCGTCGTGTTCGGTCTGGGCTTTCTGGCCGAGGTTCTTGGCGCCGCTTTCCAGGTAGGAGGTAACGATGTTCCAGCCAATGCGGCCCTTGGTCAGGTGATCCAGGGTGGAGAGGCGACGGGCGAACGGATACGGATGTTCGAACGACAACGAAGCCGTCAGGCCAAACCCCAAGTGTTCGGTGACCAACGCCATCGGCGCGATCAACGACAGCGGATCATTGACCGGCACCTGCGCCGCCTGGCGAATCGCCGCGTCGCCGTTGCCGTTGTACACGTCGTAGATGCCCAGCACGTCGGCGATAAACAGGCCGTCGAACTTGCCGCGCTCAAGGATCTTGGCGAGGTCGGTCCAGTATTCCAGGTCCTTGTACTGCCACGAACGATCACGCGGGTGCGCCCACAGGCCGGGCGATTGGTGGCCGACACAGTTCATGTCGAAGGCATTCAAGCGGATTTCACGGGACATCAAAGCACTCCGTTGAGGTAATAGTTGCCGACGATCTGGTATTTCCAGCGCAACGGGTCATCGAGGCTCGACGGCAGTTCGGTGCGTTGGCCGGTCAGTTCGAATTCGGCGTTGCTCGCGGCAATGAGGGCTTCGGCGGCGGCGATCTGCGCTTCGGTGGCGGCCACCGGGCTGGGGTGGGTTTCAGCGCGTTCCAGCAGGGCGGCGGCCACGTCGACGCGGATTTGTAGATCGCCGAAGCGGCTGATCACATAGGGGTCATCGCTGGTCTCGACGTGGCGGCGGGTGCTGTCCAACAGTTGGCGCGCAAGGCTCAGTGCGGTCATGGTCAATCCTCAGTTCCAGGCGTGGCGCGCGGGCTTCACGCCGTTGAGCACGAAATTGCCGATCAGGTGGTACTTCCAGCGGGCCGGGTCGTGCAGGGTGTGGGTGCGTGCGTTGCGCCAGAAGCGGTCAAGGTTGTGTTTGCCGGTGACCGAGCGGGTGCCGGCCAGTTCGAAGAGCTTGCTGCTGGCGAGCAAGGCGGTTTCGGCCGACAGCACTTTGGCCTGGGCAACCACCAGCGAGGCGTGGGCGACGGTGTCTTCGCTGGGCTCGGCGAGGGCACGGTCCACCGCCAGGCCGGCCTTGGCGAGAATGGCTTCGGTGCCGTGCACACGCCATTCCAGATCGCCGATGGCAGCGATGGTGAACGGGTCCTGCCAGCCGTGCTCCTGCTGGCTGTCGATCCAGGGTCGCGCCTGGCGCGCATAGATCTTGGCTTGTTCAAGGGCGCCCAGGGCGATGCCAGTGTCGACCGCTGCCTGGATGATCTGTGAAATCGGGCCGTTGGCGGTGGGTTGGTCGAAGGCATGGTGAGCGGGGATCACCGCGCTGAGGGGCACGGTTACGCCATCGAGGGTCACGCCGCCGCTGGCGGTGGTGCGCTGACCGAAGCCGTCCCAGCTGTCGATCACACTCAGGCCTTGGGCATCGCGCTCGACAAAGGCGATGAACGCCTGGTCTTTTTCGTTATTGCCGACGGTGGGCACGATATGGGCGAACAACGCGCCGGTGCAGTAGAACTTCTCGCCGTTGATTTGCGCGCTGTCGCCGTGGAAGCGGATCTGAGTGTCGAAGGTGCCGGCGTTCTTGCTCTTGGCTTCGGAGAAGGCATTGCCGAAGCGATAGCCTTGGAGGACTTTGCCGAAGTAATACTGCTTTTGTGCCTCCGTGGCCGTCTGCAGCAGAATGTCGACGACACCGAGGTGGTTCTGCGGAATCTGCCCCAGGGACGGGTCGGCGGCGGAGATCAGTTTGATCACCTCGGCCACTGTCACATACGACACCTCGGCACCGCCATAAGCCTTGGGAATGGTGATGCCCCACAAGCCGCTGGCCGAGAACTCGTCGAGTTCGGCCACCGGCAGGCGACGCTCACGGTCGCGCTCGCTGGCGTCGACGGCAAACCGTGCAGCCAGGCGCGTGGCGACCTCGATGGCTTGCGCGTCAGAGCGGATGATATGGGCAGGGTATTGAGGGTGGGCTGACATGGGCCGACTCCAGGCTCCGAGGGGATACTGGAGTGATTGCAGGAGTCGTGCCTGAATGTAATCGCCAATAAAATCAGCGATTTGCCGGTAATTCAGTGCAACAGAGCGCGTTTCAAACCAGCAAAGTGTCCATCCACTGTTGCCGGGCGAACAGTTAGATCACCACGTTGCGCACAAACCGCACAGATACCTCGCCGTCATTGCGATAGCCATGCACGTGACGGCTGGCGAACATATAAAACTCGCCTGCGGCGACGTGCTTTTCTTCCTCGCCCACCAGCAGGGTGAGGCAGCCTTCGAACACGAACAGTTGCACGCTCCAGCCATCCGGGTCGGGATCGGGGCTGTAGCGATCGCCCGGCTCCAGTTGCATCTCCCACAACTCGACCTCACGCCGCGCCGTGGCCTTGGCCAGCAACACCGCCTTGCTGCCGGGGATTTCACCGGCCCAGGCCAGCTCATTGATGCGGCTGTGGTCGGGGGCATCCGGCGCCTGGATCAGGTCGCTGAAGGCCACGTCCAACGCTTCGGCCACACGGTCGAGGGTGGACAGGCTGACGTTCTTCTCCCCCGCCTCAATGGCCACCAGCATGCGCCGGCTGACCCCGGACTTTTCCGAAAGCGCGGTCTGGCTCAAGTCGGCCGCATGGCGCAGGCGACGAACGTTCTGGCTGACGTGCTGCAGGACCGAGGCCCGTTGTGGATTTTCTTTGTGCACTATATTGCTCAATGGGTGGGTGTGCGCAGTATACTGCCCAGCGTGCGGCGCATTGTGCGGTCCGTACCTTTCCCTTGCAAGACCGAGCCGCCATGACCACCCCGAACTCCCCTTCGCGTTTCAACCGTTTCAGTAAAGCCGAATGCATCCTGATAGTGATCACCATGATCTGGGGCGGCACCTTTTTGCTGGTGCAGCACGCGATGACCGTCAGCGGGCCGATGTTTTTCGTCGGGCTACGGTTTGCGGCGGCGGCGATTGTGGTCGGCGTCTTTTCCTTACGCACGTTGCGTGACCTGACGCTGTTCGAGTTGAAGGCCGGAGTATTTATCGGCGTGGCGATCATGTTTGGCTACGGGCTGCAAACCATTGGCTTGCAGACGATCTTGAGCAGCCAATCGGCGTTTATCACGGCTTTGTATGTACCGTTCGTTCCGTTGCTGCAATGGCTGGTGCTGGGGCGCCGTCCGGGCTTGATGCCGAGCATTGGCATCATGCTGGCGTTTACCGGCTTGATGCTGTTGACCGGGCCTGCGGGCGCGTCACTGAATTTCAGCCCGGGTGAAATCGCCACGTTGATTGGCGCGGTCGCGATTGCGGCGGAGATTATTTTGATCAGTGCATTTGCCGGGCAGGTGGATGTACGCCGGGTGACCGTGGTGCAACTGGCCACGGCGTCGTTGTTGTCGTTCCTGATGGTGGTGCCGATGGGTGAGGCGCTGCCGGGGTTTTCATGGTTGCTGCTGTTCAGTGCAGTCGGCCTGGGCTTGACCAGTGCGGTGATCCAAGTGGCGATGAACTGGGCGCAGCAAAGTGTTTCGCCCACCCGAGCCACCTTGATTTATGCCGGTGAGCCGGTGTGGGCTGGCGTGGTGGGGCGGATCGCCGGGGAACGCTTCCCGCCGATTGCGATGCTGGGCGCGGTGTTGATTGTGGCGGCGGTGATTGTCAGTGAGATGAAGACCAAGGCCCAGAAGGCAGCCGCATCCACAGGTAGGAGCGAGCTTGCTCGCGAAGAACCTGAGAACACTGTGTGAATCCAGGAGGCCCGCGTTACCGTTGACGATTTTCGCGAGCAAGCTCGCTCCTACAAGGGTTTTCAGCTTAGCTTGTAGGATCCTGCCACATCTTGCCGTTTGGTGATCGAGAAAGCGGCACGTATGATGCATCCCAAACTCCCGCAGATTAGAAGCCTATGTCCCTGATAGTTCTACTGCTTCTGCCGTTCGCTGGCAGCTGTCTGGCGGCCTTGCTGCCGCACAATGCACGTAACACCGAATCCCTGCTGGCCGGCCTTGTGGCCCTGGTCGGCACTATTCAAGTCGCCCTGCTCTACCCCCAGATCGCCCACGGTGGCGTGATCCGCGAAGAATTCATGTGGTTGCCCAGCCTTGGGCTGAACTTCGTGTTGCGCATGGACGGGTTTGCCTGGCTGTTCTCGATGCTGGTGCTGGGCATCGGCACGCTGGTGTCGTTGTATGCGCGCTATTACATGTCGCCGGACGACCCGGTGCCGCGCTTCTTTGCGTTTTTCCTGGCGTTCATGGGCGCCATGCTCGGGCTGGTGATCTCCGGCAACCTGGTCCAGATCGTGTTCTTCTGGGAACTGACCAGCCTGTTCTCGTTCCTGCTGATCGGCTACTGGCACCACCGCGCCGATGCACGGCGTGGCGCCTATATGGCGTTGATGGTGACCGGTGCGGGCGGCTTGTGCCTGCTGGCGGGCGTGATGCTGCTGGGGCATATCGTCGGCAGCTATGACCTCGACCAGGTGCTGGCAGCGGGCGATCAGATTCGCGCGCACGCGCTGTACCCGGTCATGCTGGCCCTGGTGCTGATCGGCGCCTTGAGCAAAAGCGCGCAGTTCCCCTTCCACTTCTGGCTGCCCCACGCGATGGCGGCGCCCACGCCGGTGTCGGCGTACCTGCATTCGGCGACGATGGTGAAGGCCGGCGTGTTCCTGCTGGCCCGCCTGTGGCCGTCGCTGTCCGGTAGCGAAGAATGGTTCTGGATCGTCGGCGGTGCCGGCGCTCTCACCCTCCTACTCGGCGCTTACTGCGCCATGTTCCAGAATGATCTCAAGGGCCTGCTGGCCTACTCCACCATCAGCCACCTCGGGCTGATCACCTTGCTGCTGGGGCTCAACAGCCCGCTGGCTGCCGTCGCAGCCGTGTTCCATATCCTTAACCACGCCACGTTCAAGGCCTCGCTGTTCATGGCGGCGGGCATCATCGACCACGAAAGCGGCACGCGGGATATCCGCAAGCTCAGCGGGCTGGTGCGGTTGATCCCCTTTACGGCGACCCTGGCGATGGTGGCCAGTGCGTCCATGGCGGGCGTGCCGTTGCTCAACGGGTTCCTGTCCAAAGAGATGTTCTTCGCCGAAACCGTGTTCATCACCTCGACCGCTTGGGTGGAGTTTGCCCTGCCGTTGATCGCGACCATTGCCGGTACGTTCAGCGTGGCCTACGCGCTGCGTTTCACGGTCGATGTGTTCTTCGGCCCTACGGCGACCAACCTGCCGCACACCCCGCATGAACCGCCGCGCTGGATGCGCGCACCGGTTGAACTGCTGGTGTTCACCTGCCTGTTGGTGGGGATTTTCCCGGCCCAGGTGGTGGGTTCGATCCTCGCCGCTGCCGCCCTGCCAGTGGTCGGCGGTGTGCTGCCGGAGTACAGCCTGGCGATCTGGCACGGCTGGAACGCGCCGATGATCATGAGCCTGGTGGCCATGTCCGGCGGCGTGGTGCTCTATCTGCTGCTGCGCAAGCAACTCAAGCGTGGCCGCTTCAAATACCCGCCCATCATCAGCTACTTCAACGGCAAGCGCGGCTTCGAGCGCAGCCTGGTGGTGATGATGCGCGGTGTGCGCAAGATCGAGAAACGCATCAGCACCAAGCGTCTGCAGACCCAGTTGTTCCTGCTGGTGCTGGTGGCGGTGATCGGCGGCATGATCCCGATGCTCAACAGCGGCCTCAGTTGGGGCGACCGGCCGAAGATCCCGGGTTCCATTGTGTTCGTGACCCTGTGGCTGCTGGCGATTGCCTGTGCCCTCGGCGCTGCCTGGCAAGCCAAGTACCACCGGTTGGCAGCCCTGACCATGGTCAGCGTGTGCGGCCTGATGACCTGCGTGACCTTCGTGTGGTTCTCAGCGCCGGACCTGGCGCTGACCCAACTGGTGGTCGAAGTGGTGACCACGGTGCTGATCCTGCTCGGCCTGCGCTGGTTGCCACGGCGGATCGAGGAAGTGTCGCCACTGCCGAGTTCGCTGCGCAAGGCGCGCATTCGCCGTCTGCGCGACTTCCTGTTGTCCACCGTGGTAGGTGGCGGCATGGCGCTGCTGTCCTACGCGATGCTGACCCGCCAGACGCCCAACGATATTTCCTCGTTCTACTTAAGCCGCGCCCTGCCCGAAGGCGGCGGCAGCAATGTGGTGAACGTGATGCTGGTGGACTTCCGGGGCTTCGATACCTTGGGTGAAATCACCGTGCTTGGCGCCGTGGCGCTGACCGTGTACGCGCTGCTGCGGCGCTTCCGTCCATCCAAGGAAAGCATGCAACTGCCCGCACAACAGCGCCAGTTGGCGCCGGACGTGGCCACCGACCTGGTCAACCCGCGCCAGGCCAGCGACACCGCCCTGGGCTTCATGATGGTGCCGGCGGTGCTGGTGCGCCTGCTGCTGCCGATAGCGCTGGTAGTGTCGTTCTACCTGTTCATGCGCGGCCACAACCAACCGGGCGGCGGCTTTGTCGCCGGGCTGGTGATGTCGGTGGCGTTTATCCTGCAATACATGGTCGCCGGCACGCAGTGGGTCGAAGCGCAGATGAGCCTGCGACCGATGCGCTGGATGGGCTTTGGCCTGTTCTCAGCGACGCTGACCGGCCTCGGTGCATTGTTTGCCGGGTATCCGTTCCTCACCACCCACACCTGGCATTTCAGCCTGCCGCTGCTCGGCGACATCCATATCGCCAGCGCCTTGTTCTTCGACGTCGGCGTGTACGCCATGGTCGTCGGCTCGACGCTACTGATGCTCACCGCCCTCGGTCACCAGTCCGTGCGGGCCCACAAACCGAGCAACCAGGCCAAAGTGGTTGCCGCAACGGAAGGAGCCGCCTGATGGAAGAAGTCATCGCAATTGCCATTGGGGTCCTGGCGGCCTCCGGCGTCTGGCTGATCCTGCGGCCACGGACATTCCAGGTGGTGATGGGCCTGTGCCTGCTGTCGTACGGGGTCAACCTGTTCATTTTCAGCATGGGCAGCCTGTTTATCGGCAAGGAGCCGATCATCAAGGACGGCGTGCCGCAAGACTTGCTCAACTACACCGATCCCCTGCCCCAGGCGCTGGTGCTCACGGCCATTGTGATCAGCTTCGCCATGACCGCCTTGTTCCTGGTAGTGCTGCTGGCCTCCCGCGGCCTGACCGGTACGGACCATGTGGACGGCCGGGAGCCCAAGGAATGACGTGGATGAATCAAATGATCGTCGCGCCGATCCTGTTGCCGTTGCTGACGGCCGCATTGATGCTGATGCTCGGCGAGAAGCACCGCCCGCTGAAGGCGCGCATCAACCTGTTCTCCAGCATCATCGGCCTGGGCATCGCTATTTTGCTGCTGTACTGGACGCAAAAAGGCGGCCCTGGCTCGATCGGCGTGTACCTGCCGGGCAACTGGCAAGTTCCGTTTGGCATCGTGTTGGTGGTGGATCAGTTGTCGGCGCTGATGCTGGTGCTCACCGGCATCATCGGCGTGAGCGCGTTGCTGTTCGCCATGGCCCGCTGGGACCGCGCGGGCACCAGTTTCCATGCGTTGTTCCAGGTGCAGATGATGGGGTTGTACGGGGCCTTTCTCACCGCCGACCTGTTCAACCTGTTCGTGTTCTTCGAGGTGCTGCTGGCGGCGTCCTATGGCTTGATGCTGCACGGTTCCGGGCGTGCGCGGGTGTCCTCGGGGCTGCATTACATCGCGATCAACCTGCTGGCCTCGTCACTGTTCCTGATTGGCGCGGCGATGATCTACGGTGTTACCGGCACGCTGAACTTCGCCGACTTGGCGCTGAAAATCCCGCTGGTGCCCGAGGCGGATCGCGGCCTGTTGCACGCCGGTGCGGCCATCCTCGCGACGGCATTCCTGGCCAAGGCCGGCATGTGGCCACTGAACTTCTGGCTGGCGCCCGCCTATTCCTCGGCCAGTGCGCCGGTGGCGGCGATGTTTGCGATCATGACCAAGGTCGGCGTGTACACCGTGCTGCGCCTGTGGACCCTGCTGTTTTCCGGCCAGGCCGGTGCCTCGGCGCTGTTTGGCGGTGACTGGCTGGTATACGGCGGCATGGCGACCATCATCTGCGCGGCGCTGGCGATGGTGGCGGCGCAGCGGCTGGAGCGCATGGCCAGCTTGAGCATCCTGGTGTCGGCCGGGATCTTGCTGTCTGCCGTTGGTTTCGCTCAGCCAAGCCTGACGGCGGGGGCGCTGTTTTATCTGGTCAGCTCGACGCTGGCATTGAGCGCACTGTTCCTGCTGGCCGAGTTGATCGAGCGTTCGCGCTCGGCCAACGACCTGCCGCTGGATGAAGAGATCGATGCGCTGCCCAAGGCCATGGAGTCCCTGCATCCGCGCCCGGGCGTCAACCTCGATGACGAGCAGAAAGCCGTGGTCGGCCAGGTGATTCCCTGGACCATGGCCTTCCTGGGCCTGAGCTTTATCGCCTGCGCCCTGCTGATCATCGGCATGCCGCCGCTTTCCGGGTTTATCGGCAAGCTCAGCCTGTTGAGTGCACTGGTCAATCCGCTGGGCCTGGGCGTCAGCGTTGACGCGCCGATCCGCCCGGCGGCCTGGGGCTTGGTGGCGTTGCTGATTCTTTCCGGCCTGGCCTCGTTGATCGCCTTCGCGCGCCTGGGCATCCAGCGCTTCTGGACCCCGGAAGAGCGTCCATCGCCACTGCTGCGTCGCTACGAGTGCCTGCCGATCTTCTTCCTGCTCGGCCTGAGCATCCTGCTGACCTTCAAGGCCGAGCCGCTGATGCGCTACACCCAGGACACGGCTGTCAGCCTGAACAACCCGGAGCACTATGTTATGGCGGTGATGGCGACGCGACCGGTGCCGAGCCCTGAAGCCAAAGCCGCCGCGCTGGAGGTGCAGCCATGAAACGCCTGTTACCTGCCCCGTGGTTGTCGCTGGCGTTGTGGCTGTTGTGGCTGGTGCTGAACCTGTCGGTAAGCCCCGGCAACCTGCTGCTGGGTGCGCTGCTGGGCTTTCTGGCACCACTGATGATGGCGCCGCTGCGGCCCCTGCCAATCCGCATTCGCCGCCCTGGGGTGATCATTCGCCTGTTTTTCCTGGTAGGCCGCGATGTGATCATCTCCAACCTGCAAGTGGCCTGGGGCGTGCTGATGTGCGGCTCCCGCCCGCCGCGTTCGCGCTTTATCAAGATCCCCCTGGACCTGCGCGACGCCAACGGCCTGGCTGCGCTGTCGATGATCACCACGGTGGTGCCCGGCACCATCTGGTCGGAACTGGCACTGGACCGAAGCATCCTGCTCTTGCACGTGTTTGATCTGGAGGACGAAGCGCCCTTCATCGAGCACTTCAAGTCCACCTACGAACGGCCCCTGATGGAGATCTTCGAATGAGCGCCCTGCTCTCCAATGCGATCCTGTTCAGCCTGTTCCTGTTCTCGCTGGCGATGGTGCTGACCCTGGTCCGCCTGTTCAAAGGCCCGTCCGCGCAAGACCGGGTACTGGCGCTGGACTACCTGTACATCCTGGCGATGCTGATGATGCTGGTGCTGGGCATTCGCTATGCCAGTGACACCTACTTTGAAGCGGCGCTGCTGATCGCGCTGTTCGGCTTCGTGGGCTCGTTTGCCCTGGCCAAATTCCTGCTGCGTGGGGAGGTGATTGAATGATGCCGTTATGGATGGAAATCGTCGTCGCGGTACTGCTGGTGCTCAGCAGCGTGTTTGCATTGATTGGCGCGATCGGCTTGCTGCGCATGAAGGACTTCTTCCAGCGCATGCACCCGCCGGCATTGGCGTCGACGTTGGGGGCGTGGTGTGTGGCGTTGGCGTCGATCATCTACTTTTCGGTGCTCAAATCCGGGCCGGTGTTGCACGGGTGGTTGATACCGATCTTGCTGTCGATCACGGTGCCGGTGACCACGTTGCTACTGGCGCGCACTGCACTGTTCCGCAAGCGCATGGCCGGTGATGACGTACCGGCCGAAGTCAGCAGCCGCCGCTGATTCATCAAGCGAACACAGTAAAAAAGGTGGGAGCGGGCTTGCTCGCGAATGCGGTTTTTCAGTCAGCACATCAGCGACTGACCCACCGCATTCGCGAGCAAGCCCGCTCCCACATTTGGTTTTGCATTAGACAAATGATCTGATATGCGCCGCCAACTCCGCTAGCTCGGCATCATCCGCCCGCACAAAATCGTGGGACGAGATATAACCCTCATAGGCTTCGAAGAACTTCTCCACCTTGGAGCTGATAGGCTTGAAGGTACTGTCCCCGCCCGTCCCATGCATGGGAAACAACTTCGCATGCAGGTGATCCACACCATAGCCTTCCAGCATCATCCCCGTACGGGCCACATCCGGAAACGCCCGGTCGATCTGCAACGCGGTCTTCTTCGCCGCTATCGCAAGCCCGGCCAACACCTCATCCGACTGCGCAAACGCATAGCTGCCGTAGTGCTGCTTGGGGATTACCACGCTGAAACCCGGTGTATTGGGAAAGATCGAAAGAAACGCCATATGCTGGTCGTCTTCCCACAGAATGTGCGCTGGGGAGGTCTTTTGAACAATGCTGCAGAAGATACAATCCATTTGAATCACCGCTGGTTTCATCGTGGGTTTGGTCGTGTCGACCATCTAAAGCCAGGCTGCGGCGGACGTCAAAACAAATGGCAACTTTCCGAAATGTCCCAGGACGTATGCGATGAGTAAAACCTACACCCCTGCCACCGCCGCCGCCGACGTCGAAACCACGCTCGCCTGGCTTGGCGGGCGCTGGAAGCTGATCATTCTGTTCCACCTGTTCGGCGGCCAGGTGCAGCGTTATTCCGACCTTGAGCGACTGATCCCGGATATCTCGCAGAAGATGCTCGCCCAGCAATTGCGCCAGCTCGAAGCCGATGGCCTGGTACAGCGCACGGTCTACCCAGTGGTGCCGCCCAAGGTGGAATACCGTATGACCGAGTGGGGGCAGAGCCTGTGCCCGGTACTGGATGGCCTGCTCAAATGGCAGGCCGCCAAACCGACGATTTAGACCGTAGGGACGGTGCCGCCGTCGATCACGTACTCGGTGCCGCTGATCGACGCGGCGCGGGGCGAGACCAGGAAGGCGATCAAGTCAGCCACCTCCTGGGGCTTGGCCGGCCGTCCAAGCGGGATACCGCCGAGCGCCTGCATGATGATCTGCTTGCCCCCCGCGTAATCCGTTCCCGCCTGCTCCGCCAGGCGCTCCGCCAGTGCCACCGCCGCGTCCGTCTCCACCCAGCCCGGCGAAACCCGCACCACCCGAATACCCTTGGGCGTGACTTCTTTCGACAGGCTCTTGCTGTAGGTCGCCAACGCTGCCTTTGCAGCGGCATACGCCGTGGTCGACTCCGGCAACGGCAACTCCCGCTGGATCGATGTGACATGAATAATCACCCCGGCGCCGCGCGCGAGCATCCCGGGCAGGAGCGCCCGATCCACCCGCACTGCCGCCATCAGGTTCTGACCCAGGGCATTCGCCCACTGCTCATCATCGAGCACCGCAAAACCACCGCCGGGTGCGCTTGAGCCGCCGAGCACATTGACGATGATATCGACACCGCCAAGCCGAGCCTTCACCGCCTCAGTAGCACTCACACAACCGGCGGCAGTGCCTAGGTCGGCAGCGATGAAATGCACGCCTTCGGGCGTCGAATCCGCCGCCGAACGCGCGACCGAAATCACCTGGGCGCCTTGTTCACGCAACACCGCCACCACGGCGGCGCCGATACCTTTGGTGCCACCGGTGACCAGCGCACGAAGGCCTTTTAGTCCGAGATCAAAGCTCATGGAACCTACTCCTGGATAAACGAAGACCGCAGGATAGGAACCGGGCGGACAGCCCACAAGAACGCACGAAAAGGTAATGGGCTAACCCAAAAGTGAGTGTCTGGATTCAGGGGGCCTCGTAACACACCCAACTGTAGGAGCCGGCTTGCCGGCTCCACAGGGGTAACGGGGGCTCGCCCTTACAGGATCGGCGCGCCAAATCTGTTCAGGCGTGGCATCCAGTGATCCAGGATCTGCGCCGACGCCAGTACATGATGCGCCCGCCCGATCAACAGCCGGCGTGGCACAACGCCGATATACCGTGAGTCATCGCTGTTATCACGGTTGTCCCCCAGCATGAAGTAACTGTCGGCCGGCACCACCACCGGCCCGAAATTGCGCATTGCCCGCACCGTCGGCATGAACTGCACCGTGCGCTGACGGTTGGCCGCCCGTTCGTTCAGCTTGATTCCTGGCACCGCATGGCCGGGCAGGATGGGTTCGCTGATGTCCTGCGCGTCACTGTAGGTGGCAGGCTCGCCGTTGACCCACAACACCTCATCTTTCATTTCCAGGGTATCACCGGGAATGCCGACGATGCGCTTGATCAGGCGCATGCCGTCCTTGGGCGATGAAAACGTCACCACATCGCCACGTTGGGGGTTATCGAGCTTGGCCAGGGAAATGTCCGTGAGCGGCAGCTTGAGGTCGTAGGCCACCCGGTTCACCAACACCACATCACCCTCCAGCAAGGTCGGGCGCATGGAGCCAGAGGGAATGGGGTTCCAGTCGGCCAGGGACGTACGGAAAACGCCGAAGCACATCCAGAAAATGATTGCGTAACGGTAACGGATCAACCAACTTCGCATACATCCTCGCACGGCAGAAAGGGGCATCAGGACTGTGTCTAGACGCCCGGTTGTTGCACGCGAGGATTAAATTAGTATTAGCGTCCACGCGCACTAAAAGGAGTTTTCGCCATGGATAACCAATGTTCGGTCTTCATCGCAGCCAGCATCGACGGCTTTATTGCCCGCCCGGACGGTGATATCGAGTGGTTGCACCGACCAGAGTACGAAACCGCCGAGTTGAACGGCGTGACCTATGAACGCTTCATCGCCACGGTCGATGCACTGGTAATGGGTCGCAAAACCCTGGAGAAAATCTTGTCCTTCCCCGAGTGGCCCTACGAGGGCACGCCCGTCATTGCGCTGTCCCACCAGCCTCTGCTGATCCCTGCGCACCTGGAGGGCAAGGTCGAGGTCATGGCAGGAGACGTCACCTCACTCGTGGCTACGTTAGCCGAGCGCGGCATGAAGCACCTCTATATCGACGGAGGCGAGACCATCCAGGCGTTTCTTGAAGCGGGCCTGATCGATGAGCTGATCATTACGCGTATCCCGGTTTTACTCGGGCAAGGCGTGCCACTGTTCAGCCAGATTGGCAGTGAGCGGCAGCTGCACCATGTAGGCACCTACGTGTCGGACAATGGTTTTGTGCAGAGTCGATATCAAGTGACGGCAGGCGCTCACGCCGCGCAATAATGGACTTCTCTGAAGGAACAGACCATGTACCCACCCCTCGCATTGGTCGCAGGCATAGGAAGCCGTAACCGCTCCATCGGCAAAGCCGGCGGGTTGTTGCGAATGGTGCCGGATGATTTTTACGTGAGGCGTGGATCAGCAACTGAATGAAGCGGGCACAGTGGATCGAGTGAGCCGTTAAAACGGTGTGCAAAAAAAAGCCCCGAACCAGTCGGGGCGTTTTTCATTCAGC
This sequence comes from Pseudomonas sp. TWR1-1-4, assembly GCF_049897165.1. Lineage (NCBI taxonomy): Bacteria > Pseudomonadati > Pseudomonadota > Gammaproteobacteria > Pseudomonadales > Pseudomonadaceae > Pseudomonas > Pseudomonas sp. TWR1-1-4. Next base: position 414,584 of record NZ_JAFCVS010000001.1, read on the forward strand.
GTTTACCAATCAAGCCTGATCAGCCAACCGCCACGTCGTCCCACCTTTCCCGTCTTCCAACACCACGCCCATGGCGGTGAGTTGGTCGCGGAGTCGGTCGGATTCCGCCCAGTCCTTGTTGGCACGAGCAGTCAAACGCGCCTGGATCAGCGCGTCCACTTGCGCCGCATCCACACGCCCTTCGGCGCCGGCTTGCAGGAAATCTTCAGGCTTCATTTGCAGAACCCCCAGCACGCTGGCCAGTTCTTTCAGGCGCGCCGCCAGGCCCGCCGCTGCGTCGAGATCGCTCTCACGCAAACGGTTGATCTCGCGCACCATCTCGAACAGCACCGCGCAGGCTTCCGGTGTACCAAAGTCGTCGTTCATGACTTCGGTAAACCGTGCGACGAAGGCTTCGCCACCGGCTGGAGCCACGGCGGGCAAGCCTTTCAACGCGTGGTAGAAACGCTCCAGGGCGCCCTTGGCGTCCTTGAGGTTGTCTTCCGAGTAGTTGATGGCGCTGCGGTAGTGGCTCGACACCAGCAGGTAACGCACCACTTCCGGATGGTACTTTGCCAGCACGTCGCGAATGGTGAAGAAGTTGTTCAAGGACTTGGACATCTTCTCGCCATTGATGCGGATCATGCCGCAGTGCATCCAGGCGTTGGCGTAAGTCTTGCCGGTGGCGGCTTCGCTTTGGGCGATTTCGTTTTCGTGGTGCGGGAACTCTAGGTCGCTGCCGCCGCCATGAATATCGAAAGTCTCGCCCAGGCAGCAGGTGGACATCACCGAGCATTCGATATGCCAGCCCGGACGCCCGGCGCCCCACGGCGATTCCCAGCTTGGCTCGCCGGGCTTGGTGCCTTTCCACAGCACGAAGTCGAGCGGGTCCTGCTTGGCTTCGTCGACTTCAATACGTGCGCCGATGCGCAGGTCTTCGATTTTCTTGCGCGACAGCTTGCCGTAGCCCATGAACTTGGCGACGCGGTAGTACACGTCGCCATTGCCTGGGGCGTAGGCGTAGCCCTTGTCGATCAGGGTCTGGATCATCGCGTGCATGCCCGGAATGTGGTCCGTGGCACGCGGTTCCATGTCCGGCTTGAGGATGTTGAGGCGGGCCTCGTCCTCGTGCATCGCGGCGATCATGCGCTCGGTCAGCGCGTCGAACGACTCGCCGTTTTCATTGGCGCGGTTGATGATCTTGTCGTCGATGTCGGTGATGTTGCGCACATAGGTCAAGTCATAGCCGCTGAAACGCAACCAGCGGGTCACCAGGTCGAAGGCAACCATGCTGCGGCCGTGGCCGATGTGGCAGTAGTCGTACACGGTCATGCCGCACACGTACATGCGCACCTTGTTGCCATCCAGCGGCTTGAAGACTTCTTTGGTCTTGCTGAGTGTGTTGTAGATCGTTAGCACAACGGCTTCCTTAGAGAATCACTGGCCCCACGAATCACGCAAGGTCACGGTACGGTTGAATACCGGCTGACCTGGTTTCGAGTCCTTGATATCCGCGCAGAAGTAACCTTCGCGCTCGAACTGGAAACGGTCTTCCGGCTGTGCGTCGCCAAGCGATGGCTCGGCACGACAACCAGTGAGTACTTGCAGGGAGTCAGGGTTGATGTTGTCGAGGAAACTGGCGCTGTCTTCGGCCTTTTCAGGGTTCGGCGAGCGGAACAGGCGATCGTACAAACGCACTTCGCACTCGATGCTGGCCGCGGCTGGCACCCAGTGGATCACGCCCTTGACCTTGCGGCCTTCAGGGTTCTTGCCCAGCGTTTCCGGGTCGTAGGAGCAACGCAGTTCGACGATGTTGCCATCGGCGTCCTTGATCGCTTCGTCGGCACGGATCACGTAGCTGCCGCGCAGGCGCACTTCGCCGTTCGGCTCCAGGCGCTTGTAGCCCTTTGGCGGCTCTTCCATGAAGTCATCGCGGTCGATGTAGATTTCACGGGCGAACGGCAGCTTGCGCACGCCGAGTTCTTCTTTCTGCGGATGACGCGGCAACTCGAGGTTGTCGACCTTGTCTTCCGGGTAGTTGGTGATCACGACCTTCAACGGACGCAGCACGCACATGGCGCGCGGAGCGTTTGCGTCCAGGTCCTGGCGGATGCTGAATTCGAGCATGCCGAAGTCGACCACGCCGTCGGAACGGTTGGTGCCGACCATGTCGCAGAAATTGCGGATCGACGCCGGTGTGTAGCCACGACGGCGGAAGCCCGACAGCGTGGACATGCGCGGGTCGTCCCAACCGTGTACGTGCTTTTCATCGACCAGTTGCTTGAGCTTGCGCTTGCTGGTGATGGTGTAGTTCAGGTTCAGGCGGCTGAACTCGTACTGGCGCGGGTGCGCCGGCACTGGCAGGCTGTCCAGGAACCATTCGTACAGCGGGCGATGGCTTTCGAACTCCAGGGTGCAGATGGAGTGGGTGATGCCTTCGATGGCGTCGGACTGACCGTGGGTGAAGTCGTAGTTCGGGTAGATGCACCACTTGTCGCCCGTCTGGTGGTGATGGGCGTGGCGGATGCGATACATGATCGGATCGCGCAGGTTCATGTTCGGCGAGGCCATGTCGATCTTGGCACGCAGCACGCGGGCGCCGTCCGGGAACTCACCGGCGCGCATGCGGGCGAACCAATCCAGGTTCTCTTCCACCGAACGGTCGCGGAACGGGCTGTTCTTGCCCGGCTCGGTCAGGGTGCCACGGTATTCCTTGGCCTGTTCCGGGCTCAGGTCGTCGACATAGGCCTTGCCGGCCTTGATCAGTTCGACGGCCCAGTCGAACAGCTGGTCGAAGTATTTGGAGGCATAGCGCACTTCACCGGACCATTCGAAGCCCAGCCACTTGATGTCGCTTTCGATGGCGTCGATGTATTCCTGGTCTTCCTTGGCCGGGTTGGTGTCGTCGAAACGCAGGTGCGTGACGCCACCGAACTCCTGGGCCAGGCCGAAGTTCACACAGATCGACTTGGCGTGACCGATGTGCAGGTAGCCGTTGGGCTCTGGCGGGAAGCGGGTGACGATCTGCGTGTGCTTGCCCGAATCCAGGTCCGCCTGGATGATCGGGCGCAGGAAATTGACCGGGACGGCAGGTCCGGCCTTGGAATTCGAGGTAGGGTCGACAGTGGGCTTGCTCATAGGATCCTTGAACAGACAAGTACGTGGCCGGGCTAGGCCGACAAAACAAAGGCGATATCATAGCCGATGCTGTCAAGTACCTGACAGAGCGAGGCCAAAAACTGCAGCATTTATTGCATCGGCGGTAAAAAACCACCTCGAAATTCCTGCAGGGCACGCTAAACTGCGCGCCTTGGCCGCAGATTCGCCATACCGGTCGTGGTGCACAGGCACCCAAACCCACGAATTCCCTGAAAAGAGTAGTGAACATGACTCAAGTCAAACTGACCACCAACCACGGTGACATCGTCATCGAGCTGAACGCCGAGAAAGCGCCGATCACCGTCGCCAACTTCATCGAGTACGTGAACGCCGGCCACTACGAAAACACCGTTTTCCACCGTGTCATCGGCAACTTCATGATCCAGGGCGGCGGTTTCGAGCCTGGCATGAAAGAAAAGAAAGACAAGCGTCCAAGCATCCAGAACGAAGCGGACAACGGCCTTTCCAACGACAAGTACACCGTCGCCATGGCCCGTACCATGGAGCCGCATTCGGCCTCCGCGCAGTTCTTCATCAACGTCGCCGACAACGCCTTCCTGAACCACAGCGGCAAGAACGTGCAGGGTTGGGGCTACGCGGTATTCGGTAAAGTCACCGAAGGCCAGGACGTCGTCGACAAGATCAAAGGCGTGCAGACCACCAGTAAAGCCGGTCACCAGGACGTTCCGGTAGAAGACGTTATCGTCGAGAAAGCCGAGATCGTTGGGTGATATTGCTGATTTCAGATTTGCATCTGGAAGAGGAGCGCCCGGATATTACCCGGGCGTTTCTGGATCTGCTCCACACCCGCGCCCGTGGCGCCCAGGCGTTGTACATTCTGGGGGACTTCTTTGAAGCCTGGATTGGCGACGATGGGATGACACCGTTTCAGCGCTCCATTTGCGCAGCCCTGCGCGAACTGAGCGACAGCGGCACCCCGATTTTCATCATGCACGGCAACCGTGATTTCCTGATCGGCAAGGCGTTCTGCAAAGCCGCGGGTGCCACCTTGCTCAAGGACCCGAGTGTCGTGCAGCTCCATGGCGAGCCCGTGCTATTGATGCACGGCGACAGCCTCTGTACCCGCGACGTCGGCTATATGAAGCTGCGACGCATCCTGCGCAACCCGATTGTGTTGTTTATCCTGCGCCACCTTCCTTTGAGCACCCGCCATAAGCTGGCACGCAAGCTGCGCAGTGAAAGCCGGGCGCAGACGCGCATGAAAGCCAACGACATTGTGGATGTGACGCCCGAGGAAGTGCCGCGGGTGATGCAGCAGTTCGGCGTGCGCACCCTGGTCCACGGCCATACCCACCGCCCGGCCATTCACAAGTTGCAGATTGGTGACCAGGCGGCCAAGCGCATCGTGCTGGGAGATTGGGACAAGCAAGGGTGGGCATTGCAGGTGGATGAGCAAGGGTTTCAATTGGCGGCGTTTGATTTCGTCAATCCGCAGCTGGCCCTACCCGGCGCCTGATCACCCATCCCCCTGTAGGAGCCGGCCTGCCGGCGATGGCGGTGTTTCAGTTGGCACATCGGCTGACTGATAGACCGCTATCGCCGGCAAGCCGGCGCCTACAGTGATCCGGGTATCAGTGGCCGGAGGCCTCCGGCCCCGCCTTCGCGCCAAACGGCGGCTTCGCCAACCACACCAGCAACATCAACCCCATGAACATCCACCCCAGCAACGTGAAGTAGTCCACGGTGGACATCATGTACGCCTGGCTGGTGAGGATCTGATCGAGCTGCGTGTAGGCCTTCTGCCCTGCCCCGCCCAGCGCTTGCAAGGCATCGCGGGTCGCGGAGTCGTAGGTGGTCATGTTTTCGCTCATGTAAGCATGGTGCTGGTCCGCCCGGCGGATCCAGATCCAGGTGGTCAGCGACGCCGCAAAACTACCGCCCAGGGTCCGCAGAAAAGTTGCCAAACCCGCGCCGTCGGCAATCTGGTGCGGCGGCAGGTCGGACATCAGGATGCTCAGGGTCGGCATGAAGAACAGCGCCACGCCGATCCCCATGAACAGCTGCACCAGGGCGATATGCTGGAAGTCCACCTCATTGGTAAAACCTGCGCGCATGAAACAACTCAGACCAATCGCCAGGAATGCCAGGCCCGCCAACAGACGCAGGTCGAACTTGTGCGCGTACTTGCCGACAAACGGCGACATCAGCACCGGCAAGATACCAATTGGCGCCACCGCCAGCCCGGCCCAAGTGGCGGTGTAGCCCATCTGGGTCTGCAGCCATTGCGGCAGGATCAGGTTGATACCGAAGAAGCCCGCGTAGCCCAGGATCAACACAATGGTGCCGATCCGAAAGTTACGGTAAGCGAACAGCTTAAGGTTGACCACCGGGTGTTTGTCGGTGAGTTCCCAGATGATGAACACCGCCAGGGCAATCACCGAAATCGCCGCACCAATGATGATGAAGTTGGATTCGAACCAGTCCAGGTCATTGCCCTTGTCGAGGATGATCTGCAAGGCGCCGACGCCGACGATCAGGCTCAACAGCCCCACGTAGTCCATCGGTTGATGGCTGGTGACCACTGGGCGTTTCTTCAGCTGGGAACGCACCACCATCACCGCAAAAATGCCGATCGGTACGTTGATGAAGAAGATCCACGGCCAGCTGTAGCTGTCCGTAATCCAGCCGCCGAGGATCGGCCCGGCAATCGGCGCCACCACCGTAACCATCGCGAGCAACGCCAGGGCCATGCCGCGCCTCGCCGGCGGGTAGACCGCAATCAGCAGTGTCTGGGTCATCGGGTACAACGGCCCGGCCACCAGGCCTTGTATGACCCGAAAGGCGATCAGCTCGGGCATCGACGTGGAAATACCACAGAGGAACGACGCCAACACAAACAGCATGGTCGCCCATAGAAACAGCTTCACTTCGCCAAAACGGCGGCTCAACCAGCCGGTGAGCGGCAAGGCAATCGCGTTGCTCACCGCAAACGAGGTGATGACCCAGGTGCCCTGCTCCGAACTCACGCCCAGGTTGCCGGAAATGGTCGGCAACGCCACGTTGGCGATGGTGGTGTCGAGCACCTGCATGAAGGTCGCCAGCGACAGGCCAATAGTGGCCATCAACAGGCTGGGTGGCGTGAAGGAGGCGTTATTGCTCATCAGCGTTGCACAGCCTTGGGTGCGGCGAGGCTGTTGTCATGGATCAACTGGGTGATCATGGCATCCGCTTCGGCGAGTTGGCGGTCATACACGTTGGTGGTGAATGAGGCTTTCTGCGGCGCCTGCTGCGCCAGGACCGGGCCGCTCTGGTCGTGCAGGTCCACGTTGACCAGGGTACTCAAGCCCACGCGCAGCGGGTGCTTGGCCAACTCGTCAGCATTGATATGGATGCGCACCGGCACCCGTTGCACGATCTTGATCCAGTTACCGGTGGCGTTCTGCGCCGGCAGCAGGGCAAATGCGCTCCCCGTACCTGCACCCAGGCTATCGATGGTGCCGCTGAATTTCACGTCGCTGCCATAGATGTCCGACTCGATGTCCACCGGCTGGCCGATGCGCATGTCGCGCAGTTGGGTTTCCTTGAAGTTGGCGTCGATCCACAGCTGGTTCAGCGGAATCACGGCCATCAACGCGGTGCCCGGTTGCACGCGCTGCCCCAGTTGCACAGTGCGCTTGGCCACGTAGCCGGTGACCGGTGCGATCAAGGTACTGCGCGCATTGGTCAGGTAGGCCTGGCGCAATTGCGCAGCGGCGGCCTGCACGTCGGGGTGAGACGAAATCACGGTGTCATCCACCAACGCGTTGGTGGTTTTCAGTTGCTGCTCAAGGTTGGTCAGCGCGTTTTTAGCGGCGGTCAGGCTGTCACGGGCGTGGGACAGTTCTTCCTGGGAAATCGCCCCGCCCTGGGCCAGGGTTTTACGGCGGTTGAAGTTATCCTGGGCGGTTTGCACGTCGGCTTTCTGCGCATTGACCTGCGCCTTCATGCCGTCGACGTTGCTGTACAAGCCGCGCACCTGGCGCACGGTGCGGGCCAGGTTGGCCTGGGCGCTTTGCAGGCCGACGGCAGCGTCGTTCGGGTCGAAGTTGACCAGCACTTGGCCTTCGTGGACCAGGTCGCCATCGTCGGCACCGATGCTGACCACCGTGCCGGTGACCAGTGGGGTGATTTCCACCACGTTGCCATTCACATAGGCATCGTCGGTGCTTTCATTGAAGCGGCCGTAGAGTTCATACCAGCCCCACACGCCCACTACCGCCAGGATGACGATCAGCGCCAGGCCGATCAGCATCACTTTGCGTTTGCGGGGGTTGCTGTCCTTGGGTTGTTCAGTTGCGTTGGTGTTTTCGGCAGTGGCCATGACAAATACCTCAAATTATTCCGAGCGGGCGGGGGTGGTCGCGGCCATGTTCCTGGCGTCGTATCCGCCACCCAGGGCCTGCATCAATTGAATCGACAGATCGATCTGCGCGGCATTCAGCGTCGCCAGCTGGCGCTGGGCCTGCAGCAATTGCTGCTCGATGCTGAGCACATCCAGGTAGTTGCCGATGCCAGAGCTGTAGCGCTGCACACCGGTGTCGTAGGACTGCTGGGCAATGTCCGCGGCATGTTGCTGGGCCTGGATCTGCCGGCCGGTGTCGCGCAGTTGTGAAAGGGTGTTGCCGATGTCGCCCAGGGCTTGCACCAGGGTCTTGTTGTACTGCGCCACGGCCAGGTCGTAGTCAGCGTCACGGGCATCGAGGTCGGCGCGCAGGCGGCCGCCGTCAAAGATCGGCAGTGAAATCGTCGGCGCAATGTTGAAGAAGCGGCTGGCCGAACCAAACATTGCATCCCCCAACAACGACTCGGCCCCAGCGCTCGCGCTCAGGTTGAGGTTGGGGTAGAAGCGGGTCTTGCTCGCATCGATATTCTTGCCGGCTGCCTCGACACGCCAGCGTGCGGCGATCAGGTCCGGACGGCGGCCCAGCAGCTCGGCGGGCAGCACCGAGGGCACGGCGACGGCGCTGGGCTTCAGCACGTTGGGCCGGGCCAGTTCACTGCCCCGGTCCGGGCCTTTGCCGAGCAACACCGCCAGGGCGATCTTGGCGCTTTGCAGTTGTTTTTCCGCATCGATCAGTTGCGACTGGGAGCTGGCTTCCAGGCTTTCGGTCTGCTGGTACTGGTAGTGGCTGTCGATACCCGAGTTCAGGCGACGCTTGCCCAGGTCGAGCATCTGCCGGGTGCGCTTGAGGTCGTCTTCGGCCAAGTCCCGCACGATGTGGGCCTGACCCAGGTCGCTGTAGGCCTTGGCCACGTTGGCAGCCAGGGTCAGCCGCGCGGCCTGTTGATCGACCTGGGCGGCGCGCGCCTCGCCCAACGCGGCTTCCCAGGCGGCCCGCTGGCCCCCCCAGAGGTCGAAGTTGTAGTTGAAGCTGGCGCCGATGTTGCGCACGGTGGAATAGGCATCGCCCTCCCCGCGTGGGTCCTGGTCTTTGGCCAGGCGCGAACGACTCACGCCCGCGCTGGCATCCAGGGTCGGCATCCGCGCGGCGTTGGCGGCATAGGCAGCGGCCTCGGCCTGGTGGGCACGGGCGCTGGCGACTTGCATGTCGGGGCTGTTTTGCAGGGCTTCCTGGATCAGGCCGTCGAGCTGTGGGTCGCCGAGGCTTTTCCACCAATCGGCGCTGGGCCAGGCCGCGCTCGATAAGGTCACGCCGCTCAACGTCTTGCCCGTTTGCAGGCTGCCGGCGTCGAGGCGTTTGCCTTGGGTGTCGAGGCCGCTGTAGTTGGCGCAACCGGCCATGCTCATGGCCACCAGCACCAGGCTAAGTGCGCGTCTGTTCATTCATTACCTACCCGCTGGATGACGATGGCGTCACCGGCAGCTACCAGAATTTTCTTGAGGATCCGTTCCAGGGTTTGCAACTCGCCAGGCTCCAGGGCGCCGGCCAACTCGTTCATCGACTGCGCGCCGATGTGCGGCAGCATGTCCGCCAGGCGCTGGCCGTCTTCGGTGAGCACCAGCCGCACCTGGCGCCGGTCCTGCTCGGAGCGCTGGCGCGCCAGCAGGCCCTTCTGTTCCAGGCGGTCGAGCATGCGGGTCATGGAGCCGCTGTCCAGGGACAGGTTGCGGCACAGTTCCGCCGGGGTATCGACGTCGAACTGGGCAATGATGATCAACACCTTGAACTGCGCGGCCGTCACGCCATGCGGTTCCATATGGGTATCGATAATGCGGTCCTTGAGCAGCGCCGCCCGGCCCAGAAGCAGGCCGAGATGGCAGTTGCGAAAACTGTCAGGAGTGAAGTGAGACATCGGAAGTCACCTTATTACTGCCTAGGCAGTGAATGTATGACAAGATGTTACTGCTTAGGCAGCGAATGTCAAATGGAATTATTAGCTTGCTTGGTATCTGGCGGATGAGTGGCGGGTTCTAAGGATCGTCTGATTTTTCCCACGGTTGGCCATCCCTAAAGTGGCGGGATGAGATTAAAGAGCTACCTGCACCAGATCAGCCCCGTGCTGTCCACGCCCCATGCCGCGCGCCGCCTGTTGCGTATTTTTGCGTTGGTACTGCTGGTGGGCATGCTGGGCGGCGTGTACAGCTTCCTGCTGTTCACTTTCAACAATGAGATCTCCCAGCGGCGTAGCTACATGAGCAGCGCCATCGCCGAGGCGCATACCTTTTTCACCACCCGTGAAGCGCTGTTGGAAAGCCTCAGTCTGTCAGCGACACGCAAGGCCGAATTGAATCTGCCGGTCTCCGATGAGGAAATCCGCCTGTTGCTGGGAAATACCCCGGGCAAGCAATGGAGCATTTGGCTGACCCAGCGCATGCGTGATTTCTTGAGGGCCAAGCAGCTCAACCTGCTGTATGTCAGCATGGATGCCCAGGTGCTGCGGCTGTACGATGCGTCGCCCGTGGCGGCCGATTTCCCCGCGACCATGCTTGAGCAACTGCACGCCCTCAAACAGCAGAAAACCCTGCAGGAACTCTGGCTGACCCACGCCACGGACGGCCACTCACAGCTGTACATTTTCATTCGCCTGGATGAACGCGATCTGGACTCCGGCTGGCTCGGCCTGGAAATGGATGACCGTGAAGTCTCCAACGCGCTGAGCGATCACAGCGCTGGCGAGTTCACCATGTTCAATGCCCAAGGCATGCCGCTCTTCAGCAACAGCCATAAACCACCGCCAGGGCAAAACCTGCCGCACCTGCACCAGCAGGACTTCTTCGGTTTTGTCGGCGATGGCTGGCTGCCCGAACAATTGGTGCTGCGTAAACAACTGAAGTCTTCAGATTGGCAACTCACCTACTCCATCGACCTGCGCGCGGTCCTGTGGGCGCTCTGGCCACAGATGCTCGGCGCCCTGCTGTTCTGCCTGCTGACCATCAGCCTGGTGTGCCTGCTCACCCGCCGCCTCGAACACCGCTTTATCACGCCGGCGATCCACCGCATCCAGGCACTGGTGGAAAGCGAGCTGTTCAGCCGCGACGTGATCCAGACCGCCCCCGTGGCGCTGTGTGTACTGCGTCGCACCGATGGCACGGTGGTGCTGAAAAACACCCTGGCCCAACAGTGGCTCGGTGAGTGTGGCGCACAACTCGGTCCCGGCTGGATCCGTCAGGCCTTCGACCCCGACGCCCCCTGCCTCACCGACTATTTCGAAGCCGCCGACGGCCGCCATCTGTACCTGAGCTGCGCGCCCACCCGCTACAAAGGCGAAGACGTGTTGCTCTGCGCCTTCAGCGACATCAGCGCACGCCGGCAGATCGAAGCTGCGCTGGAACAGGCACGCCAGTCCGCAGACGCCGCCAACGAAGCCAAGACCTTGTTCCTGGCCACCATGAGCCATGAGATCCGCACGCCGCTGTATGGCGTGCTCGGCACCCTGGAACTGCTCGCCCGCACCCGCCTGGATGCCCAGCAGAAAAGCTACCTGCACGCCATCGAGGGATCGTCCGCGACGTTGCTGCAACTGATCTGCGATGTGCTCGACGTGTCAAAAATCGAAGCCGGGCAATTGGCCCTGGAACTGAGCGAATTCTGTGTGCCGACCCTGGTGCAGGAAGTGGTGCAAGGCTATGCGGCAGCGGCACACAGCAAAGGCTTGCAGTTGTACGCCTGCCTCGATCCGCAACTGCCCCGGCGCCTGATCGGCGATGCCAGCCGCGTACGCCAGATTCTCAACAATCTGCTGAGCAACGCGGTCAAGTTCACTGACTCCGGCCGCGTGGTGCTGCGGGTCAAAAAGCTCAGTCGCGAAGGCGAACGGGTGTGCCTGCAATGGCAAATCTCCGACACCGGCAAAGGCATCGCCCCTGCCGACCAGGCGTTTATCTTCGAGCCGTTCTACCAGAGCGAAGGCAACTCCCATGTGATCGCCGGCACCGGCCTTGGCCTGGCGATCTGCCTGCGCCTGACCCACTTGATGAACGGCACCCTGCGCTTGGTCAGCGAGCCGGGACTGGGCAGCAGCTTTTCCCTGACCGTACCGCTGGAGCAACCGTCCGGCAACGCGACGCCGGCCTTGCAGCCATTGGCAGCGGAAATCGTGTATGTGCTGTCGCCAATCCGCGAACTGGCCGACAGCCTCTGCGGCTGGCTGCGCCGCTGGGGCGCGCGCGCGCAGGTTGGTCTGCCGACCAGCACAGAGCTGGCGGGGCCCGGTGTATTGCTTGAACTCATCGAACGCCGCCCCGACTTGCCCTGGCACGGGCCACGGGTACTGGCCAGCAATGACGGCGCGCACGAACCGCAGTTCAGCGGCGATGGCTGGCAGGTCAACCTCAACGACCTGGACGCGATCCAACAAGCCGTCCGCCACGCCCAGAACGGCCAGGTGGTGCCGCCCCAGGCGCGCTGCGAAGTGCGCGACCTGCGCCCCTTGCACCTGCACATCCTGGTGGCCGAAGACAACGTCATCAACCAGTTGATCCTGCGCGACCAGCTTGAAGAACTCGGGTGCAGCGTGGAACTGGCCAGCGATGGCGAAGAGGCCTTGGCGCGCTGGCACGAGGGCACCTTCGACATTGTGCTCACCGACGTCAACATGCCCAGGCTCAACGGCTACGAACTGACCGAAGCGCTTCGACGCCTGGGCTGCACCACCCCGATCATCGGCGCAACCGCCAACGCCCTGCGCGGTGAAGAAGCCTTGTGCCTGGCGGCCGGCATGAATCACTGCCTGGTCAAACCCTTTACGCTGCGAGCCTTGTCGACTGTCCTGGCTCCCTACGAACGAGCCATCCATGAAGCCCTGTAGCATTCTGATTGTCGAAGACCATCCCTTTCAGCACCTGTATTTGCAGAACCTGTTCAGCGAGTTGGGTGAGTTCGACCTGGTGTGCGCACGCGACGGTGAGGAGGCGCTGGCCTGCCTGAAGCAACGAGACTTCGACCTGGTGCTCACTGACCTGTTGATGCCAGGCATGGACGGCGTGCAATTTATCCAAGGCCTGGCCGCGCAACCGTCGCGCCCAGCATTGGCGATCATGAGCGCCGCCTCACGGCGCATGTTGATGGGCGCGAGCCTGGTGGCGAGCAACCTGCAAGTGAAGGTGATCGGGCTGATTTCCAAGCCGGTGAATGCCGCAGCCTTGCGCTGCCTGACCGATCAATTGCTGGCGCTGCGCCAGGTCGAACCGGCCGAGACCCAGCCCGGCATTGATTGCCAAAGCCTGATGAATGCCCTGGTCAATGGCGAACTGCAAGCCTGGTTCCAACCCAAGAAAGCCCTGAGCAATGGCCGCATCGTCGCGGCCGAAGCCTTGGTGCGCTGGGTTCACCCCGAGCATGGCCTGTTGTTACCCGGCATGTTCCTGCCGGCATTGATCAATTGCAACCTCGAAGAACGCTTGTTGTGGTGCGTGCTGAAACAAGCGATGACCGCCCAAGCCGCCTGGCGCCAACACGGCTATGACATCCCGGTATCCATCAACCTGCCCACTCACTTGCTTAACAGCCACGACCTGCCCGATCGCATCCTGGCGTTCGTGCTGGAGCATCAGGGTTTGCCCGCACGCATCTGTTTCGAGCTGATGGAGTGTTCGGTGCCGGATGACATCAGCAACTTCTACGCCGGGGCCTGCCGTTTGCGCATCAAGGGCTTTGGCTTGTCCCAGGATGATTTCGGCAAGGGCTACAGCTCGTACATGAACCTGGTGTCGGCGCCGTTTACCGAGGTGAAAATCGACCGCGCACTGGTGCAAGGCTGCAACGCCAACGAGGAACTGGCCCAGGCGCTCACGAGCATTGTCAGCCTGGGCCGTCAGTTGGGGTTGATCGTGGTGGCTGAAGGCGTAGAAACCGCGCAAGAACTTGCGCTGTTGCGTAAGATCGACTGCACTCAGGTCCAAGGTTTCCTGATCTCCCACGCCGTGTCTTCGGATCAGTTCCAGCAATTGCTGACCCACGACGGGCCGGCGAGCGCCTATTGACCCGCTGGCCGGGTGCGAACGAACGCCGTTAGCTTGCGAGGTCACCGCGTCATGCATCACCCCAACGCCTTCCTGGAGAAACTCACCAGCAGTTCGCTGCGCCTGAACAAAGGCTTGCTGGTGCTGGGGGCCTTGGTGCTGTTGCTGCTGGGGATCAGCTACCTGGGGGTGCAGCGCATGGTTCACGAACAGCGCGACACCTTGCAGTTCCACTTCGCCCGGCTGATGGAGAACATCCACGAGCAGGAAGTGTTCTTGATCGATATCTCACGGGGCAGCACCAACGCTAAGTACAAGTCCATTGGCCTGCCGCCGCCTTTTGTGCAAAAGCCGCTGCCCGAGGAAGGGCCGAACACCTATGAAGGCCGCGGTTTGCCGTTCTCCCTGCCCTACAGTTTGAAAATCAACCCCGACAAAATAGCCGCTGACCAATACCCCAAGGTTTTCGCCCTGGGCATCTACCTGTCGGCTTACTACAGCGCCTTTTGGGCGGGTTCCCATTACCAGGCTCCTCAAGTGGTCGTGGTGAACGGCCCGGACAATTTCGACATCGCCGTGCCCTCCTCCGGCCGGCTGCGCGATGGCGGCCACGTGCATATAGGTATGTTGGTGGACGTGATGACCCAACTCAACGAGCGCCTGCACCTACAGAACACCTCCCAGACCCTTCACACCGTGCACTGGGAACCCTACGACACTGCCCCCGATGGCAAGGAAGCTCCGATACTGTTGGGTTATGTCGATATCAACCTGGCCTCCACCTCGTTGACCGTCACCGGCGCCAACACCTGGGTGGTGGTGGCCTCGCTGCTGGACCTGTCCAAGGTCAATAACATCGAGCGGCTGATGCAGTGGTCGATCTACGACGACTTCACCTTGATCACTCCAGGTGGCGTGGTGCTAACCGGGGCCGTCAAGCCCGGCGAGGTGCTCAATGAAGGTGTAAATTTCAACCGCGACGGCCTGGTGTTCAAGCTGACAAGCCAGGGCGAGCAGCCCTGGACGGCGATCTACGTGATCAGCCTGCAACGCTTCCTCGACTATGCGCTATGGCCTTTGCTGTGCCTGGTGGGCGTGGTGTTGGTGATGCTGGGGTGCAGTCGCGCGTTCAATCGCTGGTACACCGCACGGGTAGTACTGCCTGCCCACCGAGCCCATGCCAGCATTGCCGAAAGCTCGGCATTCGCCCGAGCGGTCATCGACACCGCACCGACCGGCCTGTGTGTGATCCGGCGCAGCGACCATCACGTACTCCTGCAGAACCAGCGCGCCTTGGAGTGGCGCGACGCTCGCCCACTGTTCGACTTGCTCAAGCAACAGACGCATGCTGCACCGGGCCAGGCCGACCTGGAAAGCGAAGGCCGCCACCTGCACGTGGCCTTCGTGCCCACCCGCTACCAGGGCCAGGACGCGTGGCTGTGCGCGGTGCATGATGTGACCCGGCTTATCGAAGACGCGGCGGCCCTGGAAGAAGCGCGCCAAGCCGCAGACTCGGCAAGCGAGGCCAAGAGCCGCTTCCTCGCGACCATGAGCCACGAAATTCGTACGCCGCTGTATGGCGTGCTGGGCACCTTGGAGCTGCTCGGCCTCACGTCGCTCGCGCCGCGCCAGCAGGATTACCTGCAGACCATCCAGCGTTCCTCAACCACGCTGTTCCAACTGATCAGCGACGTGCTGGATGTCTCCAAAATCGAAGCGGGGCAAATGACCCTCGAACTCCAGGATTTCTGCCCACTGGAACTGACCGAAGACTGCGTGCGCACCTACAGCGCGTTCGCCCGTTCCAAGGGCCTGCAGCTGTATGCCTGCATCGACGCGGGCCTACCGGATCGATTGCGCGGTGACCCCCTGCGCATCCGCCAGATCCTCAATAACCTGCTGAGCAATGCGATCAAGTTCACCGACAACGGGCGTGTGGTGCTGCGCCTGCGCGCGTCGGAGAACACCGACGGCGAGGTAGACCTGCAATGGCAAGTCAGCGACTCCGGTGTGGGCATTTCCCAAGCGCAACAGCAACAACTGTTCGACCCGTTCTACCAGGCCGAAGATGCCACTAGCCAGGCCGGCGCAGGCCTGGGCCTGGCGATTTGCAAATGGTTGTGCGAGTTGATGCACGGCCAACTGAACGTCGTCAGCGAACCCGGCCTGGGCAGCAGCTTTACCCTGCACCTCGCGCTGGAGTCAGTCCCCGGCGCCCTGACTGACTGCCCCGCCTTCAGCCCCGGCATGCCGACGGTCTATGTGCGCGCGCAGGAACTTGAACGGGCGCAACACCTGATCGACTGGCTCAAGCGCCTAGGGCTCGACAGCCGCACGGTTTCACCCGATGCGCCGTCCTCTGCACTGCTAGTGGACTTCACCCGAGAGCCGGCTTGGCCCGGCACGCGGATCATCGCCACAGCCGGCGGGCCGAACCCGGCGCAGCGGTGTGCTAGCGATTGGGCCGTCGACGCCGACGACGTACGCGCCATTGCCTGGGCCATTTCCCTGGCACAGCAGGGTGCCGAGGCCGGCAACCGCCCCGCGCCCACCGTCAACGCGCGCCCGCTCAACCTGCAAGTGCTGGTAGCCGAAGACAATGTGATCAACGCCGCCATCATCCAGGAACAACTGCAAGCACTGGGCTGCTCGGTGGTGCTGGCCGCCAACGGCGAACAAGCGCTCATGCAATGGCTACCGGGGCGCTTCGACCTGGTGCTGACCGACGTGAACATGCCGGTGATGAACGGTTACCAGTTGGCCAAGGCGTTGCGCCAGCAAGATGCCGCGCTGCCCATTATCGGGGTGACCGCCAATGCCATGCGTGAAGAAGGCGAACACTGCACCGCCGTCGGCATGAATGCGTGGATGGTCAAGCCGCTGAACCTCGCCACCTTGCGTACTAAGTTGGAAAAGTACTGCAAGATCGAGGTGCCCGCCGTCGTCGACATGCCGCCGTTGTCGCCCAAAATGCGCGAACTGTTTGTCACCACCCTGCGTCAGGATGTACAGGCCACCCTGACCGCGCTGGACAACCAGGACGCCAATGGCGCGGCGCAGCAATTGCACAGCATGGCCGGCGCCCTCGGCGCGGTGCAACTTGGTGACATGGCCAGCGCCTTTGTTGAACTGGAACTGCGCCTGACCGGCATGGCCGTCACGCCCGCGCTCGCCCTGGAAGTGCGGCGCAACCTGGCTCGCCTCACGGCATTGCTCGACACCTTTGAATAACCTCACTCTGGATAATCACCCCATGGAAACCCTCAACGTAGTCATTGCAGACGATCACCCCATCGTGCTGGTCGGAGTACGGGAACTGGTCGAGCGCGATGAGCGTTTTCGCGTGGTGGGCGAAGCCGTGTGCTCCAACGAATTGGTAACGTTGCTGGAAAACACCGCGGTGGACCTGGTAATCACCGACTTCAACATGCCGGCGGACTCGCCCTACGGCGATGGCCTGAAGTTGGTGGAGTACCTGGTGCGGCACTTTCCCAAGGTGCGCGTGCTGGTGCTGACGATGATTTCAAATCCACTGATCCTGACGCGTTTGCAGGAATTGGGCGTGTTGGCCGTGATCCAGAAAAACCAACTGCACAATGAGATCCAGGCCGCGCTCAAGGCTATCGCCCGTGGCAACCCGGTTCGCAGCAAGGGCCCGCAACCGACGTCGGTACTGGAATCGTCCGACCTCGATGAGCGCTTCACCCGGCTGTCGCCCAAGGAGCATGAGATCCTGCGTTTGTTTGTATCAGGCCAAAGCGTCAATGAAATTGCACGCGGGTTGAACCGCAGTGCCAAAACCATCAGCACACAAAAAGTTGCGGCCATGCGCAAGTTGGAAGTCAACAGCGACCAAGACTTGCTGGCTTATTGCATAGAGCGCAACTTGTTCAACTAACACCCGCTTCTAGGGATCGTCTGATGTTCCACTAACCGCCGCCGTCTTATCGTGTTGTTTTAACCCCACCATGGAAAAACAACATGAAACAGCTGTCTCGCACACTTCTGGCATTATCGATCTTCGCCGCGGGCAATGCCTTTGCCGTCGACCCACCGGTAACACCGACCAAGGCCGGCAGCGGCACCATCAACTTCACCGGCAGTATCAACAATGACGCCTGCTCCGTTGAAGGCATCGGCTTGAACAAAACCATCTCGATCAACATGGGCGAAGTGTCGATCAAGGACATGGGCACCGCCACCGCCCCCAAAGGCAACGGCACCCTGAGCGCCGAGAACTTTGACATGAAGATCAGCTGCAACGCCGGCACCAAGGTGGCGATGATCTTCGAACCGACCAAAGGCGCCGGCTCAGGCATCGTGACCGGCACCAAAGTGTTGAAGCTGATCGACGGCCTGGGCGCCGCCAAGAACATCGGTATCGCCCTGCTGGATGCCAATGGCGCACTGATCGACTTGAGCTCGCCGACCACCGCGAAGATCGAGAACACCTTGCAGGACAGCAACACCACGCTGAAATTTTCGGCCGCCTACGTCACCACCATCGACGCTGCCTCTGCCGTGGCCGGTCGCGGCGATGCCACCCTGCCGTTCACCCTGCAGTACGAATAACCCCAACCCGATGCGGGGCCTGCGGGCCTCGCACACCTCTCGAACGTAGCGGTAGCCATTATGTTTCTTCGCCATTCACTGTCCCTGTGCGCGGGCCTGCTCGGCCTGCTTGCAGTCGGGCAAGCCACAGCCGGGATTTCGTTGAGCAGCACGCGTTTGGTGTTCGACGGCCAACACAAAGAAGCCGGAATCACCGTACGCAACAGCGGTGAGGACGTGTTGATCCAGTCCTGGGTCGACACGGACGCCGACGACGCGACTTCGGTACCGTTTGCCGTCACCCCGCCGCTGGCGCGGGTCACCAGCAATGAGCAACAACTGTTGCGCGTGATCTATGAAGGCACGGGCATGCCCAGCGACCGCGAGTCGGTCGTATGGCTCAACGTGCAGGAAATCCCCAAGGCCTCAAAAACCGAGAACACCTTGCAGCTTGCCGTGCGCCAGCGCATCAAGGTGTTCTTCCGCCCGCCCGCGTTGAAAAACAACGCCTACCTGGCGCCGACCGAGCTGCTCTGGCAGTTGGCCGAACACGCCGGTAAACGCGTGCTGCGGGTGAGCAACCCGGGGGTTTATCACGTGTCGATTGCCGACATCACCCTGCAGGCCGGTGCCGTCAGCGAACATCCATTTGATTCGATGATGATTGCGCCAGGCGAACAAAAAGAGTTCCAACTCAAGCAACTTTCCTCGATTAACTCCGCGCTCTTGAAGTTCAGCAGCATCAACGACTATGGCGCACAAGACCCTTATAGCGCGCAACTTTCTGAGCGTGCTCAAACCAGCGCCAGTTTGAACAAAGAGTCGCCATAACGCGCCTGCCGTTCGCGCAGCCGCACTTTCACTGTATTTCTCTTCGCTCCGTTAGTTCGTATCGGAGGTGATATAGGGTTCCTGCATGTTTTTATTCAAGCGCGAAAGTCTGGCGCCATTTTTGATTGCCGTGGGCTTCAGTTCGGTCTGCCAGGCCGACGGCGATGAACAGTTCAATACGTCGTTTTTGCAAGGCGCCGCAGCGTCGGTCGACCTGCAGTCATTGCTCGCCAGCAGCAGCGTGCTCCCCGGCAATTACCGGGTTGACCTGTATGGCAACGACACCCTGGTGGGCCGACGCGATATCGACTTTCGCCGCAACCCTGTAAACGGCCGAGTCGAAGCCTGCCTGACCCTGGAGATGCTGCAACAAGTGGGCGTCGATATCGGCGCCTTGCAGTCCAGCGGCAAACTCGTCGACACCGATCCCAATGCCTGCCTCGACCTGCCTGCGCTGATCGAACACGCCAAAGTGCGCTACGACGTCCCGCGTCTGCGCCTGCTGGTCAGTGTGCCGCAACGCGCCATGGAGCGCGGACGCCGCGGTTATGTCGATCCGGCCTTGTGGGACGACGGCGTACCCGCCGCGTTCATCAACTACCAGTTGAGCAGCAACCGCAGCAGCACCGACGCCGACACCACACTCTCGAATAACCTGGGCCTTCGCAACGGTATCAACCTGGGTGCGTGGCGCTTGCGCAACGAGTCGAACTTCAGCAGCAACACCGGCCGCCCCAGCACGTTCAAGAGCAACCGCAGCTACCTGCAACATGACGTGACCGCCTTGAAGGGCCAGTTCAGTGCCGGGGACATTTTCTCGGATGCCGACCTGTTCGACAGCGTACGCTATCGCGGCTTGAAACTGGCCTCCGACGACGGCATGCGCGCTGACAGCGAGCGCGGCTACGCGCCGATCATCCGCGGCATTGCGCAGTCCAGCGCCACCGTGGAGATCCGCCAGAACAACTACATCCTCTATACCGCCAACGTGCCGCCGGGTCCGTTCGAGATCAGCGACATTTACCCCAGCGGCTCCAACGGCGACCTTGAGGTGACGGTGATCGAAGCGGACGGCCGTCGCCGGGTCACGGTGCAGGCGTTTTCCAGCCTGCCGATCATGGTGCGTGAAGGCCAACTGAAATACAGCGTCTCGGCGGGCAAGTACAACAGCAACAGTGACGCGCAGAAGACCCCGCAGTTTGTCAGCAGCACCCTGGCGTATGGCATCAGCAGCAACCTGTCGGGAATCGTCGGGGTACAGGCCACGCAGGACTTCCAGGCGCTATCCATCGGGGCCGGGCGCAATACGTCGATCGGTGCGGTGTCGCTGGACATGACCCACTCCGCCAGCCGCACCTTTGGCCGGCAGGTCACGGGCAACAGCTTGCGCGCGCTGTATGCCAAGACGTTTACCGGCACCGACACCAACTTCACACTGGCGGCCTACCGCTATTCGACCGAGGGTTATCGCACCCTCACCGAGCATGTCGAGGAACTGAGCAGCGACGGCCGCACACGCCTGGGCAGCTCGAAAACCCGCACCGACCTGACCGTCAACCAGAGCCTGGGCCGCAACCAGCAGTTCGGCAGTGTGTACGTAAACGCCAGCGATCAGCGCTACTGGGGACGCGGCGGCGCGCAAAGCCTGTCAGCGGGCTACAGCAATTACTGGGGCGACGTGAGCTACAACGTCAGTGCCACCCATACCAAGGATGTGGGCAACTACGGGCCGACGAACAATGACACGCTGATCAACCTGTCCCTGTCGTTTCCACTGGGCTCTAAGCCACGCGCGCCGAGAGCATTTGTCTCCGCCAGCACGCAAAAAGACAGCGACACCACGCAAATGGGCGTCAACGGTTACCTGACGGACGACAGCGACACCTATTACTCACTGCAAGCCGGCAACAGCAACACGGGCGGCAGCACCGGCTCGGCCAACCTCAGCACCCGCACCTCGCTGATGGACATCAGCGGCGGTTACAGCCAGGGCCGTGGCTACAGCGCGCAGAACCTCAACGTGGCCGGGTCAGTGGTGGCCCATGCGGGTGGTATCAACCTGGGACAGACCGTGGGCGAGACCTTTGCGCTGGCGCAAGTCGAAGGCATTCCCGGCGTGAAGATCGGCAGTTTCTCCGGCGCAAAAACCGGCAGCAACGGCTATGCCGTGATCCCCAATGCCCAGCCTTACCGGGTCAACTGGATCAGCCTGGACACCCGCGACCTGGGCGCAGAGATCGAAATCGATAACGCCACCCAACAAGTCGTACCTCGACGCGGCGCCGTGGTTTTGGCCCGCTACGCCAGCAAGACCGGACGCCGCGTACAGTTCGCCTTGTTCGACGCCCAGCACCGACCGATCCCGTTTGGCGCATCGCTGGAAAACATAGCGGGCAAGCAGATTGCAATCGCCGACCCGAGTGGGAAGGCGTTGGCCTTGGTGGAAGAAGACACGGGGACGCTGGTGATCAAATGGGGCGACCAGCACTGCCAGGCCCCCTATGCGCTGGGCGAACCCAACAAGGCGCTGAACTATGAGCGAGTGGCATTGACCTGCGCGCCCTAGCGCCAACCACGAGGCGAAGCGAGTCGCTCTTGATCTGGCTTTTGATCTCAGGCGCCCCGTCAAACACGCTGGCCGAACGCAGGCTTGAATCCGTGGGTAACCCGGCAGGACGCCGGGTTAGCCGCGCTGGGCCAAGGATGGCCCATCGCGGCGGCCCACGGATTCAAGCCGGAGTGAGGGCACACCGAGCCTAGGCGAGGTGCCGAGTGTTGGGGCAAGAGCCTTTTGGTTACTTTTGGCTGGGCCGGCTTCCGGCTCTTTTCAAAAGTGACCCGCCGTAAGGGCGGAACCCATACCAGCCGTTACCGCAGCAATGGATATGCACTCAAGCCAACTGTCAAACCACCAGCGAGAGCAACCTCCCACAGCTTCCATCACCGTCCGGCTCAAAAATCCCGCTTGTAGAAGATATCCAACGAACTGGCCACACCACTGGCCACTTCCAGATACACCTTCTTGCTCAACAAATACCGCAAGGCAATAGTACTGGCCGGCTCAAACACCCCAACCCCATACCGCAGGCTGAGCTTCTCGGTAATCTTGCCACTCGCCACCACGGCAGTGTTATTCCCGCTACCTTGCGTATCCAGTTCAAAGTCCTGGATACCCAGATTCTTCGCCAGATCCGACGTCACCCCGGCGCTGCCCATCAACCCCAGGCCCAACGCGGCCTGGGCCAGCATGTTGTTGTCTTCACCGGTGGTGCTCAGCGGCCGCCCGAGCACCAGGTAGGACAGCGCCTGCTCCTGGCTCATGGCCGGCTCCGAGAAGATCTGCGTGGTGGGTTGTTCGGCGCTACCACTCAAGCGAATTCCGGCGATCACATCATCGGTCTTGCGGATCGCCTCGATGTCCAGATACGGCTGGTCCAACGGCCCGGCAAACAGCAACCGCGCACGGCGCACATCCAGCTTCTGCCCGTAGGCGCGATAACGGCCATCGTTGAGCCACAGTTCGCCACGGGTGTCCATGTTGTCGCCGATATGCACCTGGCCCTGCACCTTGGCGGTGAGGCCGAAGCCCGAGAAGTTGAGCTTGTCTTCGCCCACCACCACGTCAATGTCCATGGCCATCGCCATCGGCGGCTTGCCCTCTTCGGTCTGGCTGCCGATGATCACGGTGTCGTCCGAGACCTTGACGGTGGACGGCGGCAGTTCGCGCACGGTGATATCGCCACGCGGGATATGCACTTTGCCAGCGATGGCCAGCTTGTCGTTCTTCAGGCTGATTTTCAGGTCGGGCGCCACTTCCAGCACCGCGTAGGGCTCCACCGTGACCGGCAGTTGCGAGCCTTGCAGGCTGAGATCCACCGCCAGGGCCTGCCCCCAGTCGATCTGGCCCTTGAGGCTGCCCTGCCCGGACTTGCCACTGCGCCAGCCACCGTTGAGCTGCACGCTTTCACCGGCGATCAGCGCCTGCACATTCAAACCTTCCAGGCTGATGGGCAGTTCCGGACCGGAAATCTCGCCGCCCACCAGATTCACGTTGCCGTTGACCTGGGGTGCCAACAGACCACCGGAGATGCGCCCGTTGCCATTGAGCTTGCCGCTGAGGGTTTCCACCATCGGTACAAACGGCCGCGCCACTGCGAGATCCAGACCGACCAGGCTGAAGTTGCCGGTAATCGGCTTGTTCTTCGGCAGCGGGTTGATCTGCGCCTGCAACATCAATTCGCCAAGCTTGCCGCCACGGAAATTCAGCTGGGTGTCGATACGCTTGGGGTTGAGAGTGGTTTCAAGCTTGAGCGTGTCGTAGGGGAAATCCAGCCACTGGTCCTTGTCCTTGACGCGCAAGGTGCCGCCGCTGGCGTCCACCGCAATCACGCCTTTGGGGCCGCTGTCGGGCAGGTCCAGTTGCAGGTCGGCATTGAGCTTGCCCAGCCAGGCAAAGTCCTTGGGCAGGAACGCCGCCAGACTGTCGATGGGGAATTGCTTGAGGTGATAACGCAGCTTCGGCTCAGGCATCAGCCGCTGGTCTTCACCGCATAAACTGGCAGGACCGGATACCCAGCAGTGCGCAGCAAATGTCAGCTTGCCATCGGCCATGCGTTCGATCTTCGCGGGGGCCTGCAGCTTCCAGTCCTGGCCGCCGGCTTGGACATCGCCGCTGGCCAGGCGCCCGCGCCAGTTGCCTTTGTCGAGGTTGCCATCCAACGCCAGGGCGAGCTTGACCAGCGGCCCAGCCAGGTCCAGTTGGACTTTCTGGTTCTTGATATCGCCCTGGGCGCTGGCGGTCAGGGTGCCGACCTGGGTGTCGCCGGATTGAATGCCGCTGCCTTTCAGGTCGATCTTGGCGCGCTGGGCACTGTCCAGGTTGGCGTCGAGGGTGAGGTTTTGCAGGCGGTTGTCGGCAAATGCCAGTTGCTGGCCCTTGAGTGCGAGCTTGCCCTGGGGGGCGTTGAGGCTGCCGGCCACGTCGAGTCGACCGTTGACCTGCCCACGCAGTTGCGGCCAGAGCTGGGCCAGACGCGCCAGCTTGATATCGATCTGCCCAGCCAACCGCTGTTGCAGGCTGCCGCTGCCGTTGATGCGGTTGTCACCCAAGCGGATATCCAGGTTGGCCAAGGTCCACTGCTCGCCCGCGCCTTCCGCCTTGGCCGCCAATACGGCGGTTTGCCCACGCAGGCGGCCCTTGAGGTCGAGGTCGGCGTTCAGCTTGAGTTGCTCGTTCTTGAACTCACCCTTGCTGCGCAGTGGTCCGGCCAGGGTGCCCGGCAGTTCTGCGACCCAGTACGCCGGGTTCAACGCGGACAGGTCCAGCGCGGTATCCCAGGCAATGCCGTCGGCAAACTGAAGGTTCAGGTGGCCTTCGGCCTTGCCCTGGCCGGCGGTGAGCTTCAGCTCAGGCAGGAAGATCTGCTTGAGGTCGCCACTGAACGGCGTGACCACGTTGAACTTGCCCGCCGGGCCGTCGAGGTCGGCCTTGAGGTTACCCAGGTAGTTGCCGTCCTTGTAGGAAATCTCACCATTGAAGGTACGCAGCGCGACTTGCGGCTCGTCGATCACCGGATAGAGGCGATGCCAGGGGAAGTCCAGCCAGTCGATCTTGGCGTCGGCGCTGAAACCCTGCTGCCAATCCAGTTGGGCCGTCAGCTTGAGGCTTTGTTGGTCACCGGCATTCAGGTCCAGGCCTGCGACCTGCGCGCCCCTGGCGTCGACCCGGCCTTGCAGCAGCAAGTCAACCGGGCCTTTCTCTGCTGGCAACACGGCCTTGCCCAGCAGTTCGTAGCCGCGGCTCAAGTCACCTTTGGCGGTGAGGTCCAATTGATTGAGTTGTAGAGTATCCGGCAGATCGGCGCTGGGTTTGAAGCCGTCGGCGGTGATGTGCACCTGGGCCGGAAGGTTCTCCTCCAGGAGCTGCAGTTCTCCGGTCAGTTTTGCGGGCAGATAGCCGCTGCTGTCGGCGTCGAGCTTGAGGGTCTTGAGCAGGTCGCCGTCAACCTTGAGCGCCACCTTCCACGGTGCGCCGCCCGGTGCGTAGGGCAGGCTCAGGTTACCGGTGGCACTCAACGGCCAATCGCCAGTCGGTTGCAGCAGGCCGGCGAGGTCCAGCACAAGGTCGTCCCGTTGCAGGTGCACCGAGTCGATCTGCATGCCGGCGGCCGTCCAGTGCGCCGCCAATTGCAGGCCCTTGAGTTCTTCACTGCCATTGAACAGCAGGCTACCAACGCGAACGTCGCCCAATTGGATGGCTAGCGGCAGCTTCAGGTCGGGCAGTTGAATTGGCCCGCTGCTTTCCTCGGCACTCGGCGGCAATTGCAGGCTGACCTGCTCCACGTCCAGTTGATTGATGCACAGGGTCATGCGCAACAGGCACGCTGGCGACCAATCAAACTGGGGCGCCTGGAGTTCGACGCGACTGTTGTCCTGCTGCCACAACACATGGTCGGCGCTCCACCGGCCGCCCAGATGCCCCTGGAAATTTTCTAACGTCAAACCCGGAACACGGCCCAACGCCCAGCGGCTGCCCGCCTGGGTGCCAAGCACCGTCCACAGGGCCAGTACCAGCACGGCAAGGATGGCCACCACGGCCAGCCCCGCTATTTTTACACCACGCATCACAGCTCAGGCCCCATGGAAAAGTGCAATCGAATGCCGCCCGGATCTTCGAGGGCATGGGCCAGGTCGAGACGGATCGGACCGACCGGCGAAACCCAGCGGATACCGACGCCGACGCCGGTTTTCAGGCTGGGCAGGTCCAGGTTGTTGAAGGAGTTGCCCTGGTCGATGAAGGTTGCAATCCGCCACTTCTCGGCAATGGAATATTGATACTCAGCGCTCAGGGCCACCATGTAGCGACCACCAATGCGATCGCCCCGGTCGTTCTCGGGTGATAACGTCTGGTACTCGTAACCGCGCACACTTTGGTCACCACCGGCAAAGAAGCGCAGCGACGGCGGCACCGATTTGTAGCCGTTAGTGGCACTGCCGCCCACTTGGGCGCGGGCGAGGAAGCGGTGGTTGTCCCACAACGTGGTGAGGCCTTTGACCATGGCCGTGCCATAAAGCAGGTTGGTGTCGGAACCCAGCCCTTCTTTGGCGACCTTGGTGTCGAACTGCAGGCGGTAGCCATTGTGCGGGTCGATGCGGTTATCGCTGCGCAGGTAGGAATAGCTGACGCCCGGCATCACCAGGTTACTCAGGCCGGAGTCATTGCCCAGCCGATACTCCTCACGCTGGTATTTGAGCGAAATCACCCGGGTCCAGCCGCTGGGCAACTTGCTGTGCCATTCAGGGCCGAGGGTCAGCAATTTACTGACCGTATCAGTGTTGGCGATTTCTTCGTTCTGGTAACCGCCCGCAAAACGCAGCTTGTCGGTCAGTGGCGGATCGAGCGGGATGTCATACCACAGGCCAACGTTTTGCCGGGGCGCCGACAGCTCGGCCTCCCAGCCATAACTGTGACCCTGGGGGTTGACCCAGTGGCGGGTCCAGTTGGCTTTGCCGCGCGGGCCGACGTCGGTAGAAAAACCCAAGCCCAGCCCCATGGTGCGCGGCTTGCGGGTTTCCAGGCGCACGGCCACCGGGATGATGTCGTTGGTCGAAGCGGCGGGAGCAGCGTCCACGCGCACGCCTTCGAAAAAACCACTGCCTTGCAGGTTCTGGTTGAGCTCGGCGATCAGTTCGGAGTCGTAGGGCGTGCCGCTTTTGAACGGCACCATGCGTTGCAGCAATTCTTCGTCAAACGGCGTATCCCCAGCAAAGCTGACTTTGCCAAGGGTGTAACGCGGGCCGCTGTCGTAGATGAGTTCGATATCGGCGACCCCGGCCTGGGGGTCTACCGCAAGTTTCTGGCTTGTGAAGCGCCCGCTGAAAAAGCCGTAGCGCGAGGCCTGGTTCTGGATCAGACGCTTGGCGTCTTCGTAATGGCCGTGGTTGAGCACGGCGCCGGATTTGAGGTCGTCGCTGACGGGCACGCGAAACGTCTTGAGGTCGGCGGCGGGGCCGTCGACCCGAATGGTCACGTTACGCAAATGCACCGGTTCGCCGGGGTCGATGGTGAGGATCAGGCGCGGGTTCTTGCCGCCCTTCACGTCACTATCGATCTGTGGCTGATAGAAGCCCAGGGCCTGGGCAGCTTTGCGCGCCTGCTCCTCGGCGCCACGGCTGAACCGCAGCAAGGCTTCTTCATCACGATCGCCCACCCCGCCGATATAGCCTTCGATGTTGGCTTTCAACGCGTCGTTTGAGGGTTTGATCCGCACGTCCAATTCGCTTTGCGCCAAGGCGCCGCAGCTTGTGAACAGCAGAATCAAGCCGCTGGTAAATCTTCCTGGAAACTTCATAGGCGCGGATGCTACACGACCTGGGGAGCCTCTTTGAACTCGGAAATGTCTGAATAATTCTGTACTAAGCCGTTGCAGCATGTAACGACTGAGGATTGGGGTGAAAAAACACGTGCTCCAGGACAGGTCCTACAGCGACTTCGCCGATTTCCTCATAACCCTGACGCTTATAGAACTCCAGATAGCGTGAGTTGCCCGTGTCCAGTACCACCCCGGACGAATGCGGGTCTTCGGCGCACCAGTTGTGCACGGCCTCCAGCAACTGCTCGCCGAAATGTTTGCCCTGGAATTGCGGATGAATGCCCAACAACGGCAGCACGTGCACCGACTCACTGGGCAGGCACGCCAGCACGGCGTGATGGTAGTCGAGGTAACGTCGCGTCCCGCGCACGCCCGTGCTCAGCCACATGCGCAACTGCCAGGCCCAGCTTTCGGTAATCCCCAGGCGCCGCTGCGGTGGCGCGATCAGGGCGATGCCGATCAACCGATCGTTGACGAACAGACCAATGGCCGGCAGTTTCTGAAAAAAGTGCTGCTTGACCAGCTCCCGCACGGTAGCGCGCACCCGCTGTTCATAACCCGGGCGCTCGGCTTCGAAAATGTAGGCGAACGTCGGCTCATGCCGATAAGCCTGGTACAGCAAGGAACGGGCTTCGCGGGAATAGCCGCTATTGAGCAGGCGAATTTCAGCAGTTGCAGTTGAAGTGTCCGGCATACCATCAATCTCCCTGGGCGCGGCTCAAAAGGCAGCGTTCTTATGGGTACGAACCTACACAGCACCAGTCGTTCCCAGACATTAGCAGTGCAAGTGCCCTACCGCCACGCTGGCCCCCGTCCGACTTGTCCGCTAGCATCGCCCTTTTGCCAGGACTGGACTGCCGACCATGAAAATCGTCTCCTTCAATATCAACGGGCTGCGCGCCCGCCCCCATCAGCTGGCGGCGCTGATTGAAAAGCACCAGCCCGACGTGATCGGCCTGCAGGAAACCAAGGTCCACGATGACCAGTTCCCACTGGCCGAAGTACAGGCCCTTGGCTATCACGTGTACTACCACGGCCAAAAAGGTCACTACGGTGTAGCCCTGCTCTCGCGCCAGCCGGCGTTGAGCCTGCACAAAGGTTTTGCCAGCGACGAAGAAGACGCCCAACGCCGGTTTATCTGGGGCACCTTTGCCGATGAGAACGGCCACCCGGTCACCATCATGAACGGCTACTTCCCCCAGGGCGAAAGCCGCGACCACCCCACCAAGTTCCCGGCCAAGCAGCGCTTCTATGAAGACCTGCAACAGTTGCTGGAGAGCCAGTTCAGCAATGACCAGGCGCTGGTGGTGATGGGCGATATCAACATTTCCCCGGAAGACATCGACATCGGCATTGGCGCCGACAACGCCAAGCGCTGGCTAAAGACTGGCAAGTGCAGCTTCCTGCCGGAAGAACGCGAGTGGATGGCCCGCCTGAAAAATTGGGGCCTGGTGGACAGCTTCCGTCACCTCAACCCAGAGGTTGCAGACCGCTTCAGCTGGTTCGACTACCGCAGCCGTGGCTTTGAGGACGAACCCAAGCGCGGCCTGCGCATCGACGTGATCCTGGCCTCCAATGGCCTGCTGCCGCGGGTCAAGGATGCCGGGGTGGATTACGAGCTGCGTGGATTGGAAAAGCCGTCGGACCATGCGCCGATCTGGCTTGAACTGAGCTGATCGCCCTGACGGGGCCGCCCCTCGGCCCCGTCATATTTATGCAACCTGCCTGACTTATTCTCGCGGCACTCCCTTTGGCTTGAGAAGGTGCCGGCATGAGGCTGCGCGTTCTGTTCCTGCTGGTGCTTTTCCCCCTCTTCGCCGTTTCCGCTCCCCTTCCCGTTCCTGATCAAGGCCCTGCTTTGCGTATCCAGGGTTCCAATACCATTGGTGCGGCACTGGGTCCTGCACTGGTCAAGGGCTTGATGGAACAGCAGGGCTTACAGGCGGTGCACAGCGAACCGGCCGAAGGTGCCAATGAACAACGCGTGATCGGCAAGACACGCCAGGGCAAGACGGTGATCATCGAAGTCGCCGCTCACGGATCGAGTACCGGTTTCACGGCGCTAAAGAAAGCCACAGCCGACCTGGCAGCTTCATCGCGCCCGATAAAAGACAGCGAACTGGTAGACCTCGAACCCCTCGGCGACCTGAAAAGCCCCGAAGCCGAACAGGTGATCGCCATCGATGGCCTGGCCATCATCCTCCACCCGCAAAACCCGTTGAACACCCTGAATACCGAGCAACTGGCGCAGATCTTCAATGGCGATGTCAGTACCTGGGAGGCGCTCGGTGGCGTCGGAGGGCCAATTCATCTGTACGCGCGGGATGATCAATCCGGCACCTACGATACGTTCAAGGACCTGGTCCTGCGTCTGCGTGGCAAGCCGCTCGCGCCGGGCGCCAAGCGTTTCGAATCCAGCGAGCAACTCTCCGACGCGGTCAGCCAGGATCCCCAGGGCATTGGCTTTATCGGGCTGCCCTACATCCGCCAGGCCAAAGCGGCGGCGATAGTGGATGGCGACTCGCAACCCATGTTGCCGTTGAACAGCCTGATTGCGACCGAGGATTATCCGCTGTCACGTCGGCTGCTCTTTTACTTGCCGCCGTTGAGTCGCAATCCATGGGCCAAGGCGTTGGTGGACTTCAGCCAAAGCAGCAAGGGCCAGGCGATCGTGGCCGCCAATGGTTTTATCGCGCAGCAGGTACAGGCGATGGCCGTGGAGCCGCGTACTTCGATGCCTGATGACTATCAAGCGATTGCGCGGGATGCCCAGCGCCTGACAGTGAATTTTCGTTTCGAGGAAGGCAGCGCAAGCCTGGACAGCAAGGCCCGCCAGGATTTGCAGCGGGTGGTGGCGTACCTCAAAAGCCACAACAAGCTGGACAAGCAGGTGACGCTGGTGGGCTTTGGCGATGCCAAGAACGATCCGCAGCGGGCAGCATTGCTGTCAAAGTTGCGGGCAATGGCGGTGCGCCGGGAATTGGTCAAGAACGGCGTGGTGCTGCGCGATATCCGCGGGTTTGGCGCGCAAATGCCGGTGGCGGCGAATACGGCGGATGAAGGGCGGATCAAGAATCGGCGGGTGGAGGTTTGGGTGTATTGAATACCCAACCTCCCCGCCTATTGCTGTTTATTGCCCGCTGCGCATCAGTTCTTTCGGCACATACTTGCCAATCTCAAACTTGCCGATCGCTGCCCGGTGCACTTCATCCGGGCCATCGGCCAGGCGCAAGGTACGTTGCATGGCGTACATGTAGGCCAGCGGGAAGTCGTTGGAGACACCAGCGCCGCCATGGATCTGGATCGCACGATCGATCACCTTCAAGGCGACATTCGGTGCAACCACCTTGATCTGGGCGATTTCGCTTTTCGCGACTTTGTTACCCACGGTGTCCATCATGTAGGCTGCTTTCAAGGTCAGCAGGCGCGCCATGTCGATTTCCATGCGCGAGTCGGCGATCTTGTCGATATTGCCGCCCAGGCGCGCCAATGGCTTACCGAATGCAGTCCGGCTGACGGAACGCTTGCACATCAATTCCAGCGCGCGCTCGGCCATGCCGATGGAACGCATGCAGTGGTGGATACGGCCTGGGCCAAGGCGGCCCTGGGCGATTTCAAAGCCACGACCCTCACCCAGCAACACGTTTTCGTAGGGTACGTGCACATTGTCGAACAGCACTTCGGCATGGCCGTGGGGTGCGTCGTCGTAGCCGAACACCGGCAGCGGGCGCACGATCTTCACGCCGGGGGTGTCCACCGGCACCAGGATCATCGAGTGTTGCTGGTGACGCGGCGCGTCCGGGTTGCTCAGGCCCATGAAGATCAAGATCTTGCAGCGCGGGTCGCAGGCGCCGGAGGTCCACCATTTCTTGCCGTTGATCACCCACTCATCGCCCTGGCGCTCGGCGCGGGCAGCCATGTTGGTGGCGTCGGATGAGGCGACGTCGGGTTCGGTCATGGCGAATGCAGAACGGATCTCGCCGCGCAGCAGTGGCTCCAGCCAGCGTTGTTTCTGCTCTTCGTTGGCATAGCGCACCAACACTTCCATATTGCCGGTGTCAGGCGCCGAGCAGTTGAACGGCTCCGGGCCCAACAGCGAACGGCCCATGATTTCGGCCAACGGTGCGTATTCAAGGTTGGTGAGGCCGGCGCCCAGCTCGGATTCCGGCAGGAACAGGTTCCACAAACCTTCGGCTTTAGCCTTCGCCTTCAGCTCTTCCATGATTGCGGTGGGCTGCCAGCGGTCGCCTTCGCTGACCTGGCGTTCGAACACCGGCTCGGCCGGGTAAACGTAAGCGTCCATGAACGCAGTGACGCGTTCACGCAGTTCCTGAACCTTGGGCGAATAGGCGAAATCCATGAGCAGCTCCCTTCTCTGAGAGGTTGTTTAGGTCATGAAGTCGATGCTAGATGAGCTACGAAAATTTACCTAACCTATTCTCGGCGTGTATTAACATTCATCACCGATATATGATCGACGTATGGCCACCTAACAATAAGAGCGCAACGAAATGAATCTGAGCAAGGTCGACCTCAACCTCTTCATCGTCTTTGACGCTATCTACACCGAAGCTAACCTGACCCGCGCCGGACAGATTGTCGGCATCACCCAACCGGCGGTGTCCAACGCTCTGGCACGTCTTCGGGAAACCTTCAACGACCCATTGTTCGTGCGCACCGCCCAGGGCATGGTGCCCACGCCGATGGCGCAGAACATCATCGGGCCGGTGCGCAATGCGCTGTCATTGCTGCGGGTGTCGGTGCAAGAGAGCCGCATCTTCAACCCGCAACAGGCGGCCAAGACTTATCGCATCAGCATGACCGACCTCACCGAGGCGGTGATCCTGCCACTGTTGTTCCAGCGCCTGCGCCGCCTGGCGCCCACGGTGGTCATCGAGAGTTTCCTGTCCAAGCGCCGCGAAACCACCAAGGAACTGGCTGCTGGGCGCCTGGACTTTGCCGTGGACGCGCCGCTCAACACCGACCCGCAGGTACGCCACGTCAAGCTGATGGAAGACCGCTACGTGTGCGCCATGCGCAAGGGCCATCCGCTGGCGGGCAAGGACAAGCTGAGCCTGGATGATTACCTGGGGCTGACCCACATCCATATCTCCAGCCGGCGCAACGGCCTGGGCCATGTGGACCTGGCGCTGGGCAAGATGGGCCTGCAACGCAAGATCGCCCTGCGCTCCCAGCACTACCTGATGGCCTCGCAGGTGTTGCAGCAGACCGACATGGTCATGACCGTGCCCGAGCGCTTCGCGCGCCGCCATGAATTGCATTGGTTCAACCTGCCGGTCAACGACGTGCCGCCGGTGGAAACCCACCTGTACTGGCACGAAAGCACCGACCAAGACCCGGCGAACCGCTGGATGCGCGAGCAAATGATCGAGTTGTGCCAGCAGGTGACGGCGCACGAGAAGAAGCTCGACAAACAACAATCGTGAGATTGTCACACCCCTGTAGGAGCCGGCTTGCCGGCGAAAAACGCACAGTCACCGCACTTGTCCGGGCTTGCTGCGTCATCGCTGACGACCATCGCCGGCAAGCCGGCTTCTACAGTGATTCGCTTGACGTTAACGTCAACCAGCCATTAGCTTAGCGCCCAAGACATTTTCTCGGGCATCGCCATGAGCACCACCTACAGCATCTCCGACCTCGCCCGCGAGCTCGACATCACCACCCGCGCCATTCGTTTCTACGAAGAACAAGGCCTGCTCGCCCCGGAACGTCGGGGTCAGGAGCGCATCTACTCGGCCCGGGACAAGGTCAGCCTCAAGCTGATCCTGCGGGGCAAGCGCATCGGTTTTTCCCTGGCCGAGTGCCGCGAACTCATCGAGCTCTACGACCCCACCAGCGGTAACCACGTGCAACTCAACAGCATGCTGGCGAAAATCGCCGAGCGCCGTGAGCAGCTTGAGCAGCAGTTGCTGGATATCGAACAAATGAAGCTGGAACTGGACACCGCCGAAGAGCGCTGCACCCAGGCCCTGGCCCACACCCTGCGCCAGGCCGGCCATTGATCATGAGGTAATTACCATGTCCCTCCCTTCACACGTCCGCCTGGTGGAAGTCGGCCCGCGCGACGGCCTGCAGAATGAAGCCCAGCCCATCAGCGTGGCGGACAAGGTCCGGTTGGTGGACGCCCTCAGCGCTGCTGGCTTGAGCTACATCGAAGTCGGCAGTTTTGTATCGCCCAAGTGGGTGCCACAGATGGCCGGTTCCGCCGAGGTGTTCGCGCAGATCCAGCGCAAACCCGGCGTGACCTATGGCGCGCTGACGCCGAACCTGCGCGGTTTCGAGGATGCGCTGGCCGCCGGCGTGAAGGAAGTGGCGGTGTTTGCGGCCGCATCCGAGGCGTTTTCCCAGCGCAATATCAACTGCTCCATCAGCGAAAGCCTGGAGCGCTTTGCGCCGATCATGGCGGCCGCCAGGCAGCACGGGGTCAGCGTGCGCGGTTATGTGTCGTGCGTGCTGGGTTGCCCGTATGAGGGTGAGATCGCGCCGGAGCAAGTGGCGACGGTCGCGCGGGAGTTGTATGCCATGGGCTGCTATGAGGTGTCCCTCGGCGACACCATCGGCACCGGCACGGCGGGCGCGACGCGGCGGTTGTTCGAGGTGGTCGCCGCGCAGGTGCCACGGGACAAGCTGGCCGGGCATTTCCACGACACCTATGGCCAGGCCATCGCGAATATCTACGCCAGCCTGCTGGAAGGAATCACGGTGTTCGACAGCTCTATCGCGGGCCTCGGCGGCTGCCCATACGCCAAGGGCGCCAGCGGTAACGTCGCTACCGAAGATGTGCTGTACCTGCTCGACGGCCTGGGCATCGAGACGGGTGTTGATCTGGAGGCATTGATTGGCGCGGGCCAGCAAATCAGCAACGTGCTGGGCCGGCCGACAGGGTCACGCGTGGCCAAGGCGCGTAACGCCGGTTGAGTAGCTTAGCCGTGACAATGTGTTACCGCACACCTACACATCGAGTAACACGGGAACATTTTTTGTCGTATTTTCTGCAAGCGAAATCCTATAAAAAAATCAAACCATTGATTTTAAAGGTTTTTTAAAAGTTGGCACGGCTTCTGCTATCTCTATGGCATAACAAGAATAAAAAGCGCCAAACCTAATAAAAATAAGACGAAACGACTCTGACATAACAAAAACAACACGGCAGAGACGCAGCTAACAGATTTTTTTGGAGAAGATGTGCTTCGCAGGGTACGGCGTGCCGAAACCCGCAACCGGTTAGAGAAAAATAAAACTACCTCAGGTAGCTACCCACTGGTTGGATCGTTAACGAAGAAGCAGATCAGCGCTCAAAAAAATACGTTTGCTCTTGACCCCGGATGGGGGTCGCCAAAAACAGCGGTAAAGGGTAACGGTTGCCAAAAACAACAATAGACCGCCCTCAATAATAAAAAAGAGCACGCAACGACAAATTAAAGGGGACCTCCGGGTCCCCTTTGTGCTGTATGCACGACTGCAGCATCAGACAGATGCGCCCTTCTTCGCCGAAAACTGGTTAAGCACGCTGACCGTCAAGGTTCGTAACGCCGCTGTTTCGGTGCGTTGCCTCTGTGCGGCGAGCGCGTCCACCTCCTGAACATAAAAAGCGCTGGGCATCAATCCGTCGACCAGGATTTAATCCCGACGCTTGCCCAACGCGCGGGTGACTCTGTCGACCGCTGCATCGAACGTGACTTGCCGCGCCTCCCTAGCCGCTTGATCCACAGGGTTACCCTGATGCTCTTGAAGCCTCGAGAGCTCGAACAGCGCCTCGATTTTTTCATCCATCCCCTCAAAGTCGGCCTTCGTCAAAGAATTGAGCTCCAGTGAGTGTTGGCGTCGAAGCTGCTTATTCCAAAACGTTTGCTCAACAAAAAAAACACTTTTTTCGTGGATATTCTGTTCGTCGACGAGCACCTTTTCATACGCGGTGTCAATCGTCGCCTGACTCACACCCGCAGAATCCGGGTACAGCATGCCGCGGGATTTCACCGGCAAATCCAGCTTCTGCGCCAACCGGGTTCGATAGGCCAGAATGACTTCAGCCTTCTCTGCGTAAGCCGGTCCTCGCATCTCAACATCAAGCTCAGCGATGATATCCACCAACCTCAGGCGAAATAGCCGCTCAGCAGTGCCAATAAGCGCAGCTTCAGCATCATGCTCCCCCGCCAATTCAAGCGATTTTTCGGCCAGCAACTCATTTTCAAGATTCATGAACTCAAGCGAACTCCCGTCACCGCAGGTGATGCGACCATCGGCAAACTTAAACAGAGACTCACGGATATCCTGACTTTGATGGGCCGCTTCAATCATGTCCCAGACACGCTCCGCCAGTTCCGGTCGGGTAACCCCGGATCGATACTCAGCGCAACGGGTGGTGTCAGCGACCACGGTGAAAAATGCCGTCGCCCCAGGGTTGGAGATGAGTCCGTCCCACATTTCACCACGACGGGCTTGCGCGCTTGCCGGGGAGTCATGCAGCCACAACCTTCGCGCGTCGACCTGCGTTACATGGTCGCCCGGCTGCTCGCCTTGAGCACTTGCGGGGTCAAACTCAGCGACAGGATTTTCATGCACGTTGATTCGCTCCGGATGCTGGGTCGCGTACTCAGGCAAAGCAGTGATCCGGTTTGTATGCAGATCGATCCAGTCCAGGTTGTTCAACCATTCGGCGCCTGTCGGAAAGGTGGTGGTTCCGGTATTCGCCAAGTACAGCTGGTTCAAATCACGCAGGTTGCGCAGATTGGCTGCCCATCCCAACTGACGGTTATGGGCGAGGTTAAGCGTGGTCAACTGCTGCATCCCTTCAAGGCGCACACGACTTTGCTCGGTCAGGCGAATGTCGTTACCGCTCAAGTCGAGCGTGGTCAATTGCGCTCCCCCCTCGGCAAACTCCGGCAATCGCGTGAAGTTGTTGCCGCTCATATCCAACCAGCGCACACCGCCAAACGCCTTCAAGAAAGGTAAGGACGCATCCGAAAGAGACATTCTCGATAATTCCAAACAATCCACATGGTTCAGGTTCGCTGTAATGGGAGGTAAATCACCGATTTGCTCATCAGACAAACGCAAGATGTATTCCATATTCTCGTGCAAAGGGTTCAGGGCCTGTTGTGAGCCTGAACGCTGCCAAGCGTATTTGATGTTCGCGGCGACCCTGCGCCTGGACTGGCGTTGATACCCATCACCTTCTCCCTCCCATGCCTCCAGCGCTGTCTCGAGTTGCCTGTACTCGCCGGTGAGCTCGTGCATTTTTGCCAAAAACTCAGTATCGCTGGCGCCTTGTAAATCCAGCATCAACTCCACCGCGTCGAGGTTTTTTGACGGATAAAGCACTAACGCAGCCTTTTCACAGGCAAAAGGCCGACGCCCAGCGCCGCCCACCGGGCTCAACGGATAACCGACGCGCCCATCGGCAAGACGCATTGGCGGTTTATACCGAGGCTTGATCGGCTGCATCCGCAACAACGCACGCAATTGATCGCGTGGCATCAGCGGCATTTGCTCCAGCGCCTGTTTCAGGCTCGCGCCGCCATCCTGGGCGGTCAGTTTCATCGCCACCCAATCCTTCGGTGAAACCGCTGACTGCACAGCCCCATAGATATCCGCCTGAGGGTTCAATACCGCAAATTTGTCATCTTGAACCTCATAAAGATTCTTGGGACCAAACTTGATAAAGCGGCGTGTGACCGCCGCATTCTTTGGCCCCAGAGAATCCAGCAGGCGTTCCCCTCCGGGCAACCGTTCGACGACATCAATACGCAAGTCCGCAGGCCAATCAGGCAGCGTCTCCAGGCTATGCAGCACCATGCGTTGCGTGTCGTCATTGGCCAGGGTTTCGCGGTACAGCCCCTCATACGCCCTCGCCAAACGCACCTGCTGCTGATAATGACGGGCCTCCTCAGCCACGCGTAACGGCACGCGATTACGCTCGCTGAGCACCTGCATTTCTGCGGAGTTGGCAGCGTTCAACAGCTCTTCCACAACCGTCTTGGGCAGCGACGCGAATGTGCGGTTGAGCAACCTTGCGGCCGCGCTTTCCGCACGCTCGGCGGCGGCATAGCGCTGAGCGAAAAGCTCAGACTGATACGCAGCCCTCTGTGAAGCCCTGACAGGAGGGGTTTCGTCTGCCACCCCAGTGTCCATTTCAAGTCGCTTGAAGGTATCGGTGAGTAGCGCGGGCAGTGGCGCCTGGTCTGCATGTACCTGGCGCAAAGTGTCCACTTCGGTGCCAGACATTTGCAGAATGCGTTCGAGCTTGATTGGTTCATTGGCAAAACGCTCTGCCATCGGGCCCAACCGGCGCATCAATTGCGACTCGGTGAATGTCAACGGGTTCTCGTGTTCATGTGCCCATCCCCCGGCAGGCGTACGGCTGACCCTTGGGGTATAGGCTGCAGGATTGTCCGGGTGCAGAATTTTATAGTCAGGACTGGAACCCACCCGCTCCACCCGGTAGTACGCGTTGTTTTCTCGCAGGTACAACCCTCCCTCATGCTCAAACAGTCCTTCCTCATTGACCGTGAGCTCATCGGGTATCGCAACCTGTCGCTGGTAGGGCCTTAAGTCCGGTGCGTACAAACGGACAGCGCCGTCAGGGCAACGCACATGGGCCAAACTCTCAACCAATGGCGTCTTGATCATCGGTAGCAACTTGGCGCCAATGACCGCCGACGCCACATTAAAGGCAATCGCCGAAACGTGGGCCCATGCCGCTTTTGTATCCCCGTCTTCCCAAGCCTCGATTCCCGATACGACCTCTTGCAGCATTTGCGCCGCCCCGATCAGCAACATGACGGGAGCCAACTGAGGAACGACAAAGGCGGCAACGTTCAATACATTCAAGGCGATACTGCCCAAGGAAGCCAGCCACTCGTTGCGCGCACGCTCATCCGCCGCCTCTGTGGAAACCGCCATCGCCTGCGCATTACTGAGCATCAGATCGATTTTTTGCCGTGTGTGGTCGCGCCACAACAACGAAAAACGAGTGCCATAACTAGCGGTGAGCGGTCTTATATTTTTTTTGGCGGAATCATAGTTTTCAGATTCAGCCAACTTGCCAGAGGGATCAAGGTGCCGCTTGAGCTTGGCAAAAAAATGACCTTGCTGCGCGTAGGGTATGAACTGACTGAAAAACTGCCGATAACTGGCCAGGCACAATCGCTCCAACAAATCTAACTTGAGCGCCGCCAAGTCTGCATACTCCTTCAACATACACACCGGGTCTCCCGGAATGAATGCCAAACACGGCTCGCTCAAATACACCACATTGCCACGCGTAGGGTAGTGAATGTTGATATGCCCGATAACAATAATTTGCTCCAGCGGCTGCCCCAGAAAGTTCAAATGCGAAAAGCTCACTAACTTATCGCGCCACTTCAACTCCGGCTGGTTAGCCGCCAATTGTTGTATCAACTGGTAGGCATCTTGATGGATATCCTTACGCCCAACTGCCACCTCGGCGGTAAATAGCAACTGATGCCTGGTCGCCCCCGTCATCACATTGCGCACGGCTGTTGCCATTGTGCCCATGTTGGCCTTGGGAGGGTCGGCAGGGCTGACAAACGACTCGACATGCGCCAGATAGCGCGCCCCCAGGTCCAATGTTCGGCACAGCCTGGCGAACACATGGGGCTCTATCGAGACTTTACGGTTGACAACTTCTACTTGATTAGGCCTCTCGGAAGAGGGGTACTGATGAAAATCATAGCGCGTGACAAGACTGGCATTTTTATTCGCAACCTCAAGGGTGTCTTCGATTGGAAAGTTATTTAATGCCGCCTCTATCAGACTGAGGCCTTTGTAGTAGCAATAACCAGAAGCCTGCTGCCCGAAGACCTCTGAACGGTCAGCCGGCATAAAGGCCTCACGCGCAAAAAACAGGCGCTTGACGTCGTAGTCTTCACCAAACTCTTCTTTCATTGCCGCCACTAAAAGCGGCTCGGAAAACGCCACGGCGCCTTTTAAGTCGTTAAAAATATCATCCAGTCTATTCAACGACTCGACACTACGTTCATAAGCTGCATTGAGGAAAGATTTTCTCTCGGACGATAAATCTTTATACCATTGAGGTATGACCAATAACGTTTCAGAAAACTCCTTTTTGCGCTTCAGGTCGGCGGCGTGAAACCAGGATGGCAACCGGTCCTTTATCACGCGTGCATGAACGCTCTGCAGCGCCGTTGATCGGTTACCGCTCAGTTGAATAAGATCACTCATTTGCCGAATACTCTTTGATAGAACAAACAATCACTATGAATCGTTCGTTCATCAAACAGCGATATTCACTTACCCCACGCCATAAGGTTAGTACTGACTGGCACACCGCGGACGCGCTTTCCCTCAGTCGTTGCGGGACGCCAACTCCTCGATACTGATCTCGCGCATGCGAAATTTCTGGACCTTGCCCGTCACCGTCATCGGAAACTCATCCACGAACTTGAAGTACTTGGGCGTCTTGAAGTGCGCGATACGTCCCTTGCACCACGTCTGGAGTTCCAGCTCACTGGCCACATGGCCCGGATGGAACTTGATCCACGCAACGATCGCTTCACCGTAGCGCTCATCCGGAATGCCGATGACCTGCACATCCGCTACCGCCGGATGGGTGAAGAAAAATTCTTCCAGCTCACGCGGGTACACGTTCTCGCCGCCACGAATGATCATGTCCTTGTTGCGCCCGGCGATGCACACGTAGCCATGGGCGTCCATGCTCGCCAGGTCGCCGGTGTGCATCCAGCCGGCGGCGTCGATGGCCTCGCGGGTGGCGTCGGGGTTGTTCCAGTAGCCGAGCATCACACTGTAGCCACGGGTACAAAGTTCGCCGATCTCGCCGCGCACAACGGTGTTGCCGTCGGCGTCGATGATCTTGTTTTCAAGTTGCGGCTGAGTGCGGCCAACCGTGGTCACGCGGCGCTCCAGATCGTCATCCGCGCCGGTCTGCAAGGACACCGGGCTGGTTTCCGTCATGCCATAGGCAATTTGCACTTCACTCATGTGCATCTCGCTGATCACGCGGCGCATGACTTCGATAGGGCATGTGGCGCCGGCCATGATGCCGGTGCGCAAGGTGGACAGGTCGAACTCACCAAGGCGCGGGTGATCGAGCATGGCGATGAACATGGTGGGCACGCCGTACAGACCGGTGGCGCGTTCTTCGGCGACGGCAGTGAGTGTCAGCAGTGGGTCGAAACCATCATTGGGATAAATCATGGTGGTGCCGTGGGTGATGCAACCCAGGTTGCCCATGACCATGCCAAAGCAGTGGTACAGCGGCACCGGGATCACCAGTCGGTCCTGCGCGGTCAGGCCCAGGCTTTCGCCGACCATGTAGCCGTTATTGAGGATGTTGTGGTGGCTGAGGGTGGCGCCCTTGGGGAAGCCGGTGGTGCCGGAGGTGTACTGGATATTCACGGGTTGGTCGAGATGCAGGCTGGCCTGGCGGCTGTGCAACTGTTCGGGAGGGACGCCTGCACCGAGGGCCAATAGCTGCGACCAAGGCATGAATCCTGGGGGAGGACTGGGGTCGAGGCTGATCATGCCGCGCAGGTCGGGTTTCAATTCCTGCAACATCGCATGGTAATCGGACGTCTTGAACGACCCGGCGCACACCAGCCACTGACAGCCGGATTGCTTGAGCACGTAGTCCAATTCACTGCTGCGGTAGGCCGGGTTGATATTCACCAGGATCACGCCGAGCTTGGCACTGGCAATCTGGCTGATGCACCACTCGGCGCAATTGGGTGCCCAGATGCCCAGACGATCGCCGGTCTGCATGCCCAGAGCGAGAAACGCACGGGCGTGCACATCGACCGCTTCGGCCAATTGCCGCCAGGTGTAGCGGTGCTGCTGATGACGCACCACCAAGGCCTCACCCTCGGGGAATTGCGCGACGGTTCGGTCAAAGGCTTGGCCAATAGTCATGGCCAGCAAGGTCTTGTCCTGGGAGCCACGGCTGTAGCTCTGGTTTGGTTGATCCATAACGACCCCTGTTGTCTTTTTTGTAGGTTGACGTAAACGTAAACTACGATTGACAGCGCCGCAACGCAAGCTTACGTTAACGTAAAGGTGAGCGCCCTCCCCTGGCGCACCCTCCACACAAAAACAACGCTCACATTAAGGTGCCTGTCCATGAGTTACCCGTCCCTGAACTTCGCCCTCGGTGAAACCATCGACATGCTGCGCGACCAGGTGCAGTCCTTCGTGAGCAAGGAAATAGCGCCGCGCGCGGCACAGATCGACAGTGACAACCTGTTCCCCGCCGACCTGTGGCAGAAATTCGGCGACATGGGCCTGTTGGGCATCACCGTCCCGGAAGAATACGGCGGCGCCGGCCTGGGTTACCTGGCCCACGTGGTGGCGATGGAAGAGATCAGCCGTGGCTCGGCCTCGGTGGCGTTGTCCTACGGCGCACACTCGAACCTATGTGTGAACCAGATCAATCGCAACGGTAACCACGCACAGAAACTCAAGTACCTTCCCAAACTCATCAGCGGCGAACACGTCGGCGCCCTGGCCATGAGCGAGCCGAATGCCGGTTCCGATGTGGTCTCGATGAAACTGCGCGCCGACAAACGCGGCGATCATTATGTGCTCAACGGCAGCAAGACCTGGATCACCAATGGCCCCGACGCCAGCACCTACGTGATCTATGCCAAGACCGACCTGGAGAAAGGCCCTCACGGCATCACCGCCTTCATCGTCGAGCGTGACTGGAAAGGCTTCAGCCGCAGCAACAAGTTCGACAAGCTGGGCATGCGCGGCTCCAACACCTGCGAGCTGTTTTTCGATGACGTTGAAGTACCCGAAGAAAACATCCTCGGCGTGCTCAATGGCGGCGTGAAAGTGCTGATGAGCGGCCTGGACTACGAACGCGTGGTGCTGTCCGGCGGCCCCACCGGGATCATGCAAGCCTGCATGGACCTGATCGTGCCCTATATCCACGACCGCAAGCAGTTCGGCCAGAGCATTGGCGAATTCCAGCTGATCCAGGGAAAGGTGGCCGACATGTACACCCAGCTCAACGCCAGTCGCGCCTATCTGTACGCGGTGGCCCAGGCTTGCGAGCGTGGCGAAACCACGCGCAAGGATGCGGCCGGGGTGATCCTTTACAGCGCCGAACGCGCCACGCAGATGGCACTCGACGCGATCCAGATCCTGGGCGGTAACGGCTATATCAATGAATTCCCTGCCGGTCGGCTGCTGCGGGACGCCAAGCTGTATGAAATCGGCGCCGGCACCAGTGAGATACGCCGGATGCTGATCGGTCGCGAACTCTTCAACGAAACCCGCTGAAGGAGCGCACCATGGCCACCTTGCATACCCAACTCAACCCACGTTCGGCGGAGTTCGCCGCTAACAGCGCGGCGATGCGCCAACAGGTCGACGCGCTGCACAGCCTGCTCGCTCACGTGCAGCAAGGCGGCGGCGCCAAGGCCCAGGAGCGGCACACCTCACGCGGCAAACTGTTGCCCCGCGAGCGCATCAACCGTTTGCTCGACCCCGGCTCGCCGTTCCTTGAACTCAGCCAACTGGCCGCCCATCAGGTGTATGGCGAAGACGTGCCTGCCGCCGGGGTGATTGCCGGGATCGGCCGGGTGGAAGGCGTCGAATGCATGATCGTCGCCAACGACGCGACGGTGAAAGGCGGCTCCTACTACCCGCTCACCGTTAAAAAACACCTGCGCGCCCAGACGATCGCCGAGCAGAACCGCCTGCCGTGCATCTACCTGGTGGACTCCGGCGGCGCCAACTTGCCGCGTCAGGATGAAGTGTTCCCCGACCGCGAACACTTCGGGCGGATCTTCTTCAACCAGGCCAACATGAGCGCCCGAGGTATCCCGCAGATCGCAGTGGTAATGGGCTCGTGTACCGCCGGTGGCGCCTATGTGCCGGCCATGGCCGACGAAGCGATCATGGTGCGCAACCAGGCCACCATCTTCCTTGCCGGCCCGCCGCTGGTGAAAGCCGCGACGGGTGAAGTGGTCAGCGCCGAAGACCTCGGCGGTGCCGATGTGCACTGCAAGATCTCTGGCGTGGCCGACCACTATGCCGACAGCGACGAACACGCGCTGGCACTGGCCCGGCGCAGCGTGGCCAACCTCAATTGGCGCAAACAGGGCGAGTTGCTGCAACGCCCGCCCGTGGCGC
Source organism: Pseudomonas sp. TWR1-1-4 (assembly GCF_049897165.1). Classification (NCBI taxonomy): domain Bacteria; kingdom Pseudomonadati; phylum Pseudomonadota; class Gammaproteobacteria; order Pseudomonadales; family Pseudomonadaceae; genus Pseudomonas; species Pseudomonas sp. TWR1-1-4. The sequence continues at coordinate 457,994 of NZ_JAFCVS010000001.1, forward strand.
CGTTGTACAGCAGTGAGGAGCTGTATGGCGTGATCCCGGCCGATGCCAAGCAGCCCTTTGATGTGCGTGAAGTGATCACGCGGCTGGTGGACGGTTCAGTGTTCGATGAGTTCAAGGCGCTGTTCGGGACCACGCTTGTGTGCGGCTTTGCACACCTGCATGGTTACCCGATTGCGATCCTGGCCAACAACGGCATCCTGTTTGCCGAAGCCGCGCAAAAAGGCGCGCACTTTATCGAACTGGCCTGCCAGCGCGGCATTCCGCTGTTGTTCCTGCAGAACATCACCGGGTTCATGGTCGGCCAGAAATACGAAGCCGGTGGCATCGCCAAGCACGGTGCCAAGCTGGTCACCGCAGTGGCCTGCGCCAAGGTACCGAAGTTCACGGTGATCATCGGCGGCAGCTTTGGCGCCGGTAACTATGGCATGTGCGGCCGCGCCTATGACCCGCGCTTCCTGTGGATGTGGCCGAATGCACGCATCGGCGTGATGGGCGCCGAACAGGCGGCCGGCGTGCTGGTGCAGGTCAAGCGCGAGCAGGCTGAACGCGCCGGCGTGGGGTTCAGCGCCGAAGAAGAGTCCGCCATCAAGCAGCCGATCCTCGACCAGTACGAAACCCAGGGCCACCCCTACTACTCCAGCGCGCGCCTGTGGGACGACGGTGTGATTGACCCGTTGCAGACCCGTGACGTGCTGGCCCTGGCCTTGTCCGCTTCGCTGAATGCCCCCATCGAGCCGAGCCGCTTCGGCGTGTTCCGCATGTAAATGGAGCTGTATCCCATGAGCGACTTCAACACCCTCGAACTGATCACCGACCGCCGTGGCTTTGCCACGCTGTGGCTCAGTCGTGAAGCCAAGAACAACGCGTTCAACGCAGAGATGATCCGCGAACTGATCATCGCCCTCGACCACGTACAGGGTGATCCATCCCTGCGCTTTCTGGTGCTGCGCGGGCGCGGCAAGCATTTCAGCGCCGGGGCCGACCTGGCCTGGATGCAGCAATCGGCCGAGCTGGATTACCACACCAATCTGGACGATGCCCGTGAGTTGGCCGAGTTGATGTACAACCTGGCCAAGTTGAAAATCCCGACCCTGGCGGTGGTGCAAGGTGCGGCCTACGGCGGTGCGCTGGGCTTGATCAGTTGCTGTGACATGGCGATTGGTGCGGACGATGCGCAGTTCTGTCTGTCAGAAGTGCGCATTGGCCTGGCGCCGGCGGTGATCAGTCCGTTCGTGGTGCAAGCCATCGGCGAGCGTGCAGCACGGCGCTATGCGTTGACCGCTGAGCGCTTTGGTGGCCAACGGGCACGGGAGATCGGTTTGTTGGCGGAAAGCTATCCGATCAGCGAGTTGGATCAACAGGTCGAACAGTGGATTGCCAACCTCCTGCAAAACAGCCCGGCGGCCATGCGCGCCAGCAAGGACTTGCTGCGCGAAGTGGGCCACGGTGCCCTCACCCCGGCCCTGCGCCGCTATTGCGAAAACGCCATTGCGCGCATCCGTGTCAGCGCCGAAGGCCAGGAAGGCCTGCGCGCCTTCCTGCAAAAACGTCCACCCAGCTGGCAATCGCAGGAGCCGCGTTCATGAGCATGTTGACGACCCTACTGGTGGCCAACCGTGGCGAGATTGCTTGCCGAGTGATGCGCACCGCCAAGGCCATGGGCCTGACCACCGTGGCGGTGCACAGCGCCACTGACCGCGATGCGCGCCACAGCCGTGAGGCGGATATCCGCGTCGACCTGGGCGGCAGCAAGGCCACTGACAGCTACCTGCAAATCGACAAACTGATCGCTGCAGCCCAGGCCAGCGGTGCCCAGGCGATCCATCCGGGTTACGGTTTTTTGTCGGAGAACGCAGGTTTTGCCCGCGCGATTGAAGCGGCCGGATTGATCTTTCTCGGCCCGCCCGCCTCGGCCATCGATGCCATGGGCAGCAAGTCGGCCGCCAAGGCCTTGATGGAAACCGCCGGGGTCCCCTTGGTACCGGGTTACCACGGCGAAGCCCAGGACCTGGAGACCTTCCGCGCAGCCTGCGAGCGCATCGGCTATCCCGTGCTGCTCAAGGCTACGGCGGGTGGAGGCGGCAAGGGCATGAAGGTGGTCGAGGATGTCAGCCAGTTGGCCGAAGCCCTGGCCTCGGCACAGCGCGAGGCACTGTCGTCCTTCAGCAATGGGCAGATGTTGGTGGAAAAGTACCTGCTCAAGCCACGCCATGTGGAGATCCAGGTGTTTGCCGATCAGCATGGACATTGCCTGTACCTCAATGAACGTGACTGCTCGATCCAGCGTCGTCACCAGAAGGTCGTCGAAGAGGCGCCAGCACCGGGACTGAGTGTTGAACAGCGCAAGGCCATGGGCGAAGCCGCCGTGCGCGCCGCCCAGGCCATCGGCTATGTCGGCGCAGGCACCGTGGAGTTCTTGCTGGACGCACGCGGTGAGTTCTTCTTCATGGAGATGAACACTCGGCTGCAAGTGGAGCACCCGGTGACCGAGGCGATCACCGGCCTGGACTTGGTGGCCTGGCAAATCCGTGTCGCCCAGGGAGAGGCGTTGCCGATCACCCAGGAGCAGGTGCCGCTGGTCGGCCATGCGATCGAAGTGCGGCTGTATGCCGAAGACCCGGCCAATGACTTCCTGCCTGCCACCGGTCACCTGGCGCTGTACCGCGAATCCGCACCGGGCCCTGGGCGCCGCGTGGACAGCGGTGTGGAGCAAGGCGACAGCGTGTCGCCGTTCTACGATCCCATGCTCGGCAAGCTGATTGCCTGGGGTGAAGACCGTGAACAGGCGCGATTGCGATTGTTGGCCATGCTGGAGGAGTTTGCCATCGGCGGGCTCAAGACCAACCTGGGCTTCTTACGGCGGATTATCGGACACTCGGCATTTGCGGCAGCCGAGTTGGATACCGGGTTCATTCCGCGCTATCAGGAACAGTTGCTGCCGGCGCCTGGGGAATTGAGTGATGAATTCTGGCAAGCGGCGGGCGCGGCCTTCATTCAGAGCTTGCCGAAGGGTGATGGACCTTGGGGGGAGACGCGAGGGTTTCGTGCCGGGTTGCCTGCCGAAGTTTCGCTGCATCTGAGCTGCAATGGCCAGGATCGGTTAGTCACGCTGGCCGCGGATGCGCCGAACTTGCGAGGCGAACAGTTGCTGATCGAGCAACAAGGCGTGCGTCGCAGCCATCTGGCAGTTCGCAGCGGCACCCGCGTATTTTTGCGCTGGGACGGCGAGATGCAGGGCGTGACAGTGTCCGACCCGATTGCGGCGGTTGAGGCCAACCAGTCCCATCAAGGCGGCCTGACGGCGCCGATGAACGGCAGTATCGTGCGGGTGCTGGTGGAGGTCGGCCAAAACGTTGAGGCCGGCACGCAACTGGTGGTGCTGGAGGCCATGAAGATGGAACACAGCATCCGCGCGCCTCAAGCCGGGGTGATCAAGGCGCTGTTCTGCCAGGAAGGTGAAATGGTCGCAGAAGGTTGCGCGTTGGTGGAACTCGAACCGGCCGGCTAGAACTTTGCCGTGGCTTGCACAACGACGCCCAGGATATGGCAGTCATCAGTGAATGGCTGCTTTGGGTAGGTGGGATTGAGCGGCACCAGGTAGAGCTGGCCGCTTTCTTCCAGCAATTGGCGGAAGGTCGCCTGGGGGCACGCGGCCCATTGGGCGACCACCAGCTTGCCAGGCTCGGCCTGAATGGCCGGGTCGACCAGGATCAGCATGCCCGCGCTGATGCTCAGTCCGCTGGGCGCGGTCATAGCGTCGCCGCTGACCGGCAGCCAGAACGCTTCGCCCTGGGCATGGTAATCGGTAAGTTCAAAGCGGGCAGCGCCATAGGCCGCACGCTCTTCACGGACCTCGCACAGCCCGCTCCAATCGCTGACCGGGTAGCGGAAATACGGGGTGTAGTGCTTCTGCACAGGCACTTCCTCGGCCCGCTCGCGAATGTCCAGCGCGACTTCCAGATACCCCAACCCCAACGCCGCCAACACCCGGTTCATATCCACGACGCTAGGCGCACGGCGTTTATTGAGCCAATGCCCCACGCCGCCTTGAGACATGCCCAGGCGCTCAGCCAATTCACCCTGCGTGACCCTGCGGTCTTCCATGTTGGCCTTGACCAACGCTATCCAGTTATCCATGGGCGCTGACAATACGTCACGCAGTTTTCAGGGCAATAAACAGTTTGTAGTAATCCATAAAACGACATTAATACGATACGTACTATCATCGGACATAAGGTTTTTGACACCCACAACAGAGTACCGCCCCTTATGACGACCAGCCCGTATCCCCTACCCGAAACCTCTGAAGACCACGACCTGCGTAGCAGCGGTGCCGTCCGGCGCGCATTGGACTTTTACTTGAAAGAAGATATGTCGACGACAGCCCCTGACGACGCCCTGTTCGCCATCAAACCAGGCATCAGCCAGGAGGAAGCCCTGGTGCACGCCTCGGACCTGTTGCGCAGTGCCGCAGCCACGGCCTATGAATCTGCGAGCAGCCACCAGGGCAATCATCGCGACCTGGCGTTTTCGGTGGTGTACTTGATTGATATGGCGAAGGCGATGGTGGAGCGGTCGTTGCAGGCGCCAGCGGCTCGAGCGAACGGATAACAGGCGCAGAAGAAAAATATTTCTATCTAACGGATAAAAACATTTGACTTGCAAATGATAATGATTATTATTGGACCTAGCTGATCGCGAGATCAGTCGATAGACCAAGGGACCTTAGGTCGGACTCTTGGAATATCTCCTCATCAGGCTAATCACGGTTTTTGACCCGGCTCTTTGGCCGGGTCTTTTTTTTGCCAGTTTCCCTGGCATGGCTTCAGGCTAATGAAGACTGTGTGTTGCTCGATGGCACGCATGGTAGCAAAAGACCATCGTCAAAAGAAAGCCAGTCGAACGCTCTAGTCCAAACCTTTGCGAAATAGCGCTTGAGAATCAATCTCATAGATTCTAAGCTGCTGCGGCGTCAAGGATGACGCCCCCTCCCCCGTGCAATAATTTTGCGTCCAGTCTTTACCAGACTCCTGTGTAATATAGCCGCCACAACACTCATATTCAGGCAACCAGACTATGACCGTGGCCTTGACCTCCATTAAGATCAGCACCGACTTCGACAGTGGCAATATCCAGGTACTGGATGCCCACGATTCCCACCAGTTGTTGCTGGCGATCAAACCCGACACCCGTAGCCAGCATTTCCAATGGTTCCACTTCAAGGCCGAAGGCATGCACGTGGGCCACACCCACACTTTTCGCCTGAGTAACGCGGGTAAGTCTTCCTACCCACACGCGTGGAGCGGCTACAACGCCGTGGCGTCATACGACCATATCAACTGGTTTCGGGTGCCCTCGCGCTTTGATGGGGAAATCCTGCATATCAGCCTTGAGACCCGTGAGAGGCACGCCTGGATCGCCTATTTCGAACCCTACAGCCGTGAGCGTCACGACTGGCTGATCGAGCAAGCCTTGAACCGCGCCGGTACCCAACTGCTGGCCACCGGTAAAAGTGTCGAAGGCCGTGATATCCAACTGCTGCGTCGCGGCAAAGGCGGCGCCGGTCGACGCAAGGTCTGGATCATCGCCCAACAGCATCCTGGCGAACACATGGCCGAATGGTTTATGGAAGGCATCATCGAACGCCTGCAACAGGACGGTGATGACGAGTTGAAAAACCTGCTGAAAGTCGCCGACCTGTACCTGGTGCCCAACATGAACCCGGACGGCGCGTTCCACGGCCATCTGCGCACCAACGCCATGGGCCAGGACCTCAACCGCGCATGGCAGAGCGCCAGCCAAGCGATCAGCCCAGAAGTGTTGTTCGTGCAACAACAGATGGAAAAATACGGCGTCGACCTGTTCCTCGATATCCATGGCGACGAAGAAATCCCCTACGTCTTTACCGCCGGCTGCGAAGGCAATCCCGGCTACACCCCACGCATCGAGAGGCTGGAAAAACACTTCCGCAGCCACTTGAGCGGCCTGACCCGCGACTTCCAGACCACCTACGGCTACACCCGCGACCTGCCCGGCGAGGCCAATATGACCCTGGCGTGCAACGCGGTAGGCCAGCAATACGACTGCCTGTCACTGACCCTGGAGATGCCCTTCAAGGACAACGACGACGCCCCCAACGTTACAACCGGCTGGTCCGGTGAACGCTCCAAGCAACTGGGCAAGGACGTATTGAGCACGGTCGCCGATATCGTGACAGCCCTACGCTAACCCCAAGGAGCCGGCATGCCGGCTCCTACACACTCAGCGTTTACTGCCAGTCATGCTTTGCAACACACCATCGCGGCGGATGAACCCATGGAACAGCGCCGCCGCCAAGTGCAACAGCACCGTCAGGAACAGCAGGTACGCCAGAAATCCATGGGCCCTGCGCAGCACCGCGAACAACGGCGCATTCGCCCCCACCAGCGCCGGCAACTGCACCGAACTGCTGAGCATCACAGGGTCGCCCGCCGCCGAAATCATCGCCCAGCCCAGCAGCGGCAACACCAGCATCAGCGCATACAACACCAGATGGGACGCCTTGGCCGCCAGTACTTGCCACAGCGGCAAGTCGGCAGGCAACGGCGGTTGGCGCGTGGCGAAGCGCACGACCAAGCGCACGATCACCAAGGCCAGGATCGCGATCCCCAACGGCTTGTGCAGGTGGATCAACCATTCATGGCGCTCCGAAACAGAAGCCGCCAGGCCCGCGCCGATAAACAGCATGGCGATGACCATCAGCGCCATCAGCCAGTGCAGCAGGCGCGCCAGGGGTGCGAAAAACCGCGGTTGGGCATTCATGGTTTCGACTCCTGAGGGGCGTTGTGCAACGGGCTGACTTCACCGGCACGACGCAGGTACGAACTGGCGTACGCCGCCGACCGAGCTGCCAGCAACGGGTCATTGGAGGCTTCGATGCCGCTGGGCAGAATCAGTGGATCAAAATTGATATCGCGGCAATCGCCATCAGCCTGCGGCTGGCTGCTTTGCAGCACCAAGGTGCCGGCGTTGATGACTTTATGCTCGCCAGTCCAGGCCTTGCTTGCATCGTCCACCGGGTCGCCGGGGTTGGCCAGGGTCATGTTCAATTGCCAGCGCAACGGCCCGATCGCCAGGCGCTGGACCAGGTCCTTCTCCAGGAAATCACTGCCGGCGGCGGCGAGATCGCCCGCCGCATCCTGACGCTGCGGCACCACGCCCCAACGCACGGCCTGGCGCTTGCCATCGGCCCCTACCAGGAAGAACGCGTTGATACCGTTGTAGGTTTCGGTGGCATAACTGGCCGAAGGCTTGGCGGTCTTGACCCACGCCAGGAACGGCGCAGTCTCGGGATGGGCGGCAAAAAATGCCGGCATGCTCGCAGGGTCCGGCTTGCCGGTGGCAGGCTGCGGCGCACCGGCCTTGAGCATTTGGTAGAACGCCTCGGGCGTGCCCACCGGAAACACTGGCATGCTGTTCATGCCGGTGCGCCACTGCTGGCCGTTGGCCTGGCTGAATTGCACGGCAAAACTGCGGATCGGCACACTGCTGTCCGGCGCGTAGGGGTTACCGCTCGGCAAGGCGAACCGACCGATCAACGGCGTCCTGGGCTCGCTGAATACCTGGGCGCTGGAATAGGCACGAACTTGGGCACTACTCTCGAAATACCCGGCCACGCACACACCCTTGGCGTGGTTACGCCGGAAGCCAGGGTGCACGCCGTTGTTGGTTTCCAGGGCATTGACCAGGGTTTTAGGACGCAGGCGCTGTGGGTCGAGGGTGCCATTGACGTAGGCGAAAGCCCCCGCCACAACCGCAACCACGGCACCGATACCTGCCAGGCGCGCGATCAGGCTCGCAGTGCTCAGCGGAGGACGGGGCGGTGATGAGTGATCTACCATGAAGGAACTCCAGGGCCGAAGGCCTTAGGGGTGAACATAATGAGAGGTGAACATAAGGTCGGAGCATTAAGACGAACGTCGATCGGCTCTATTCCCTGGCCTTTGATTTATTTCCCAGGATCGGGAATAACCGTACACGCCGCACGTCTCTCTAGTCCCAGCGTAGTGACCAGCCAGATTCCCATGCATGAACTCGACGAACAGTTACGTGAACTCATCCCCAGGCTGCGGCGTTTTGCCGTGTCCCTGACCCGTAACGCCAGCAGCGCCGACGACCTGGTGCAGTCGACCCTGGAGCGGGCGATCATCAGCTGGGCCGACAAACGCGTTGAAGGCGACTTGCGCGCCTGGCTGTTTTCGATCCTCTACCGGCAGTTCCTCGATGCCCACCGTCGCACCCGGCGCTATGCGCGCATGCTGGAATTCTTCACCGGACGCGACGATGCGCAGCCGTCGGTGGAACGTACGGTGATCGCCCAAGCGACCCTGCAAGCCTTCGACCAACTCAACACCGAGCAGCGCGCGGTGCTGTTGTGGGTTTCGGTCGAAGGCCTGAGCTACAAGGAAATCGCCGAGATTCTTGAGGTGCCCATCGGCACCGTGATGTCGCGCCTGTCACGGGCGCGCCAAGCCTTGCGTCAACTCAGTGATGGCGAAATTGCCAGCCCTTCCCTGCGGATACTCAAATGATCAGCCTGCCCCCCAGCGAACGCGATTTGCATGCCTACGTCGATCACCAACTGCTGGAGAGTGATCGCCGCATGCTTGAAACCTACTTGGCCGCCCACCCGGATGTCGCCGCCCAGGTCCACGCCTGGCAACACGACGCGCAGTTGCTGCGTGCCGCGCTGGGCGGTGCCCTGCAACAGCCGGCCAACCCGGACCTGGACCCGGCGCTGATCCGCCAGCGCATCAAGCGTCAATCACAGCGCTATTTTGCTACGGCCGCCGTGCTGCTGATCGCTATCAGCCTCGGCGGTATCGGTGGCTGGCACGCCCGTGAAGCCACCCAGCCCGCCCAACTGCCCATGGCCGATGCGATGCAGGCGTTCCGCTTATTCGCCCAGGACGGCATCATGCCCGCCGACTACAAAGTGCAAGGCAGTGGCACGATGCAGGCCTGGCTCGACCGCTACTTCAACCAGGCACACCGCCTGCCGGACCTGAGTGCTTCCGGGTTCACACCGGTCAGCGGGCGCCTGCTCACCACCGAGCAAGGCGCCGCGGCCATGGTGCTATATGAGGACCCGCAAGGCCGGCGCATCAGTTTCTATATCCGCCCACCGGGACCGGAAAACGGTTTCCTGCCAAGGGGCAGCCGCAGTGCCGATGGTTTGCAGGCCCAATATTGGTCCGGTGCCGGCTACAACTATGCGGTGGTCAGCCCGGCAGACCAGCCCACTCCGGCGATGCTGAAGTTCTAGAAGCCCACGTCGAGTACCACGTTGTCGAGGTAGGTGCCGGCCGGCGGAGTGGTTTGATCGCTATAGATCCTGGCGTTGTAGTTGAACACCTGGCTGCCGGTGCCCAGGCCATTGCCGGGGTTGACCTCGGCGGTGGAGCTGTCGCGACGCGCCGCGCCCACACTGCCCCAACGGGTGGTGCCGGCGCTTTTGAAGATGTCGTAGGCCAGGTAGTTGCTGCCTGAGATCATCCGCCGCCGCCCGCCCGCGCTGACGGAATTCTGGCCGTCGCTCAACCCTACGCTGTACGCACTGCCCTTGGTGCAGGAAATGCTCGCCTGCCCGGTCACCGTGGTGAAACCACTGATCACCGGGGCGCTGCCGAAACTGATATTGGGCGCGGTGATCTGGCAGTCATTGGTGACGGTCATGCTCACCGTCAAAGCGGCGGTACCACTGCCGATGTCACGGCCCAGGCAGACACCGCCAATGCCAATCCCCGAGCAGTAGTTCCAGTTCCAGGCAATGTTCAAGGTCTCGGTGTACAAGCCAGCGGCGACGTTGCTGCCGGTGATGCTGCTCACGTACAGCGGCACGGTTTTCGAGCCAGGCCCCGCGATCAACCCGATGCTCTGGGCAATGCCCCCCGCCCCGCCAAAATCGAATTGCGCCCCACGGGTTATCGGAAAGCTGGTGCTGTTGTTGGCGTAGATCGTATAGCCGATGACGTCACCGGTAGGCCCGACCATGCCGGTCTTGGAGGAGGTGATCGTCGCGTAGAAATGGTCGGAGGACACCAGCAGCGAGATCAATGCCGAGGTGCAGCTCAACCCTGAGTTGGCTGTCGACGTGGCCTGCGCCGCCGTGCGTACCGTCATCGAGCTGATCGACCCGAAGCTCGCCGGCAGCGTGGTCACCACCGAACACGCTGCCATGGCCTGGCCCGAGAACACTACGCCTACGACAGACAGCCACCCCAGCCCCCTCATTGGCACACCAACGGCCCGATCAGCGGCACGCCTTGTTGCTGTTCGTCCATGTCGAATCGCGCCTGGCACGTACGCCCTTCACCCAACGTGACCTGCAAGGTGTTATGCGCCGAGAGGTTTTCCAGGTACACCAGGCCATCCCAGCCGACCACCGCCTGCTGGTTGCTCTGCTCGTGCACCACCAGGCTGCCCAGGGGCAGTTCCTGATGCTCGGTGTCCACCAGGGTGACGCTGGCTGCGAGCACCCGACGCAGCGGGAACTCCAGCAGGTAGCCACTGCCACGGCGCACCGACACACGCTGCTCCACATTCGGGCTCTGCACGTTGAGCGGCAGGTTCAGCGGATCGATTTCATATTTGGCGCGGTAGTACGCGCTGCTCCATGGCACCAGCAAGTGGCCATTACGGTCGGTTTCACCCACCAGTTGGTTTTCATAGCGCACCGGAATCCCGGCGAAGCCCTGAGTACTCACCACCACAAACGCATCATTGATACGGTTGGCGGCAAACATATCGCCGCCCATCCACACCAGCGAGCCACTGGCATCCGCCCAACGCGTCTCGGCGTCACTGCTGCCGTACACGCCGGCCTGCAACTGCACCGACTGCAAGCGCCAGGTCAGGTCAGCCTGCCGGTACGCCGCGCCATCGCCCTGGGCATAACCGAGGTTGTAGCCCACCCCGCCCTCGCTCGGCACCGCGCTGCTGTAATTGAGGCGCTGGCGACTGGCGCCATCCTTGCTGCGCTCGGTGCTCACGGCCAGGCTGCCGTTGAGGTCGAACGGGATAACCAACTGCGCCTGCATCGCCCAGTTACTGTCGCCGGTCTCACGGTTGGCCGACAGGTAGAAACTGGTGTTGTGCCACAGGGGTTTGCTCCAGCTCAGGTTGAGCAAGCGCGTGCGCGAATCGTCCGCTGCCTGCACGTCGAAGTAACCTACGCCCAGGCTGCCGAAGCGCTCAAGGTTGAGGCTCAAGGTCACTTGCTCGCTGCGTTTGCTGAGGCTGGCATAGGGGGTGTCGACCAGAGTCAGGTCGGCGTACTCGTCGCGCCGTTCGACCCGCTGGTACGACAGGCTGTAGCGCGTGCTGTTGTATGAATACCCCAGGCTCAGTTGCTGGCCGCTGCGCCCTTCGAACTGGCTTTGGCTGACGGCAGTGTTGAGCACGCCGAAGTTGCCTAGCCGCAGGTTGCCACCCAGGCCGCCGAGGGTCAGGTCACTGGAGGCTTCGGCGTGGCTTTCCAGAGTCAGGTTGTCGGAATAACCATAACGAAAGGTGCCGCTGGCAACGCCAGGCCCGTAGGCGAAATCCTTCAAGGTGTATTCCCGGCGCAAGGAACCGGCGGCCACCGAGAAATCCGTCAGGCCTTTTTGCAGCAGCGAACTCGTCACATAAAACGGCACCGTGGTCGACACCTGGCGACCCAGCGCGTCGGTGGTCACCACCACCGCCTCACCGGCACCATTGATAAATGGCACGTTGGTCAGGGTGTAAGGCCCTGGTTGCAGCAACGCGCTGTCGGATTTGTAGCCGTTGATAAACAGGTCCACCGACGACGGCACCGCGGCCTCACCGGCAAATTGCGGCAAGGGGTAGGTCACCAGGTCCGGGCGCACGGCGAAGTCCCGTGAAAACTGCACCCCACCCAGACGCACCGAGCTGCTCCAGGGCAAGGCGCCGCTGATCACGTCACCGGCCTCGTAGGTCAGCAGTCGTTCGTCATCGGAGAAACGCCAGGTAGTGTCATAGCGCCGGTAGCCGTTGTTGAAGGTACTGCTGCTGACGCCATCGGCCAGGGTCTGGCGGTATTGCCCGGTATTGGACAAGGTGCCCCAGGTATCGAACAGCCGCACTTCGTTCCAGGCGGCGAGGTAGCTGCCGCCTTCGTCGGTATCGTTGAAGTACAGGTCATAGTTGAGCAAGGCGCCGAAACTGCTCATCGCCTGGGTGCGCGGGTAGGTGTTGCGGTTGCCGATGAACTGTTCCTTCAGCCAGGCAGGCGGCACATCCAGCAGCAGGCGTTGACCATTGCTGTCGTAGTCACTGTGCAGGCCTGGGATGGTGTCCAACGCCACGCTGCCACTCAGGTCACCGGGTAGTTTCATGCCCACATCCTGCAACGCGCTGGCGGGGACAAAGAGCTTCCCGGCACGTTGATCGACCGCGATGACGCGACCGGTGTCCATCTGGTTGACCACCAGCTCCAGAAACAACTGTGCATCGGCGACAGCCTCCATACTGCTCGGCGGCGGTGGCAGGTCGCCAGCCACGCCCTGGGGCGCAACCATGGCGGCCCATAGCCCGCTTACCACTGCCACCGACGGCCATAGACGACGAGCCCGACCACGACTCACACATGGCGTTGTGTCCTTCAATGGACATCTCCATCCGTTTAAATCCCGGAGCGTCCCGCCCCGCTACACTCGGTTACCGCTTCGGCGCCAGGTTCTCCAACTGTTGCGCACCGTTGACCCTGACTTGCAGGGGCTGATCAGCCGACAGCGCATCCGGCACTGGCCAACGCATGGTCGCGCCCGGTAGCACGTAGCCCAACAGGCCATCCACCAGGGGTTTGGTCTGGCCGCCCTGTTTGAATGAGGCATCGGTGAGGCGCGCATGCACGGCGCCCTGGTTACGCACCTCGATGTAGTTGCGCCCCGCCACCGTAACCTTGTGCCAGCTCAAGTCTGGCTTGCCTGCTCCCTTGGGGTCGCGCTGGCGTGTGCTGTCTTCCTTGCTCCACAGGCCGGCGCCATAGGCAAACAGCGGCACCGAGTAACGCATCTGGAAGCGAATCGCCGCCGCAGTGTTCTTGCCCTCCGGCGGTGTCGGCACCTGCAAGGGCGAAGGGATTTCATCGATGATGATGCGGTAGGCCAACTCTTGTCCCGGCGGGACTTCGCGGGTGCGGGTCAGGCGTACCAGTTGTTTCTGCCCAGGCTCGATTCGCGCAACCGGCGGGCTGCCAATCACATCGCGCTGGTTCTGGTATTGCTCGTCAAAGCCGCTCTGGCTCCAGGCAAATACACGAATCTGCAGGCTCGCGGTTTCGCTTCCACGGTTTTCCAACCACAACGCACTGGCCTGTTGATCGGCCTCCAGCACCGGGTCGATGGGCCAGATCAGCACCGAACTGGCTGCCTGTACGAACCCCGCCGTGCACACCGCACTCAAGGCAATACCCGCGGCCCACAGCCGCCGGGAAGGTGAACGCATAACCCCACTCCTTATACCGATTGCCTTACCACGTCAGCTGCACCTGCAGCGTGTCGCTGTATGTCCCCCCAGGCTGATTGCCCGGCAATTGCACCCGCCCGTAGATCGGCAGGCTGATGTTGTTCGCATCGCTGTACGCCACATTGACGCTCTGGCCGATCCCCAGGCTCTGGCTGAACGCCGCATCCCGAAACAACTGGTAAGCCACCCGCGCGCTGCCGCTGTTGAGCTGCAGATTGCGCCCGGTGCTGCTGTGCAGGCCGCCGTCGACACTCATGCTCAATGTCACCCCCGGCGTGCATTGCAAGGTGACACCCCCGGTCAACGCCGCCGTGACCGTACTGGTGGCCAGGGCCGAGTAACTGCCGTAGGTCAACGCGCCGTAATTGGAGCCCCCGCCCACAATCAGACAACCCGGCGTGATAGTCGCGCTCACCTGGAAGCTCTGGCTGGTCACCGCCGACAACGGCAGCGGCACCGCCAGCCCACAGGCCAGCAACACTCTGAGCCACATCGCTAGAACGTCAGTTCCACGGCCACGGTGTCGGTGTAGGTGCCGGCTGGCAGACCCGCCTTGCCCACCGCCCGACCGTAGAGGTTGACGGTTTGCGCCACGCCGGTACTGGTGGCGAGCGTGATCACGCCGTCAATCGCCAACAGCGCGGAGTGGCCGCTGTCAGTGTAGAAGTCGTAGGGCACGAAGTTGCCTGCACCGTCGGCCAACGCACGACTGCCACCCGGGGACGCACCGTCATGGGCACCGGCACGCACCTTGACCGCTGGCGTGGTGCCGCTGGAACACAGGATCGACAGCGCCCCGCCGGTGCCGGTGCCGCCAAGCAACTGGGCATCGGCGTTGGTGAACAGGCTGTTGGTGGTGCCGAAGTTCAAGCTACCGAAGTTCAGCCCGGTCGCCGCACCGGAACCGTTGACCTGGCAACTGGCGATCAATATCAGGCTCGATGTGATCTGGCCGGTGACCGTGGTTGCCGCATTGAGGTTGGAGGCCATTGCCAGCCCCAGCGCGCAAGCGCCTAAACGCGAAACAAGTACATGCATGGTGTTCATCCTCTTGAGTTACCAGTCCAGTGTCACCGTCAACGTGTCGGTGTAGATCCCTGCCGGTAAGGCACTGGTATTTGCCACCACGGAGCCAAACACCGGGATCGGTATCTGGGTGCCCTTGGCCACGACAAAATTGCGTTGCTGGCCGATGCTGTAGGTGCTGCGGCCCTGTGGATCGGCGGACAGCCGATACGGAATCATCTGACGCCCATTGCTCAGGCGCCGCGTAGTGCCATCGCCGTTGGTACCGCCGTCGATAGTCACGGTGAAGCTTGAGACCGAGGGGTTGCACGACACCGCCAGCGGCGCCTTGTCGCCGTCGGAGACCGCTGCGCCCAGCGTGTTGTTCCAAGTCGGTCCCTGGCTGCCGAAGTCGAGCATCGCCGTACCGCCCGTGGGGTTGACCGGCGCGCTCTCGACGCCTTTGCTCACTTCGCAACTGGCGGTGATCACCAGTCGCGCCTGGATAAACCCGGTGGCGACAGCCGCCTGCACGTCATCCGCCAGCACCAGCAGGCCTCCCATGGCCATCACGGCCAGATAGCGGCTTACCATGTGACAGTAACCTTGAGCAGGTCGGTGTAGCGGCCGACGGCGGGGATGTCCTTGAGCGGCTCGATGCGGCCATACAGCGGCAAGTCGACGAAGCCTGCGTCCGGCACGCGACCACTGATCGGCACATCCACCGGCAACGGCACGCGCCGCGCGGCGTCGGCATAAATTCGATAGGGAATAGGTTTGATCAAAGGGGTAGCGCTGAGGTAACGCACTTCACCGGTGCCGCCATGCAGGCCGCCATCCACACGCACCTGATACGGTGTGTCCGGGTTGCATTCCAGCCGTGGCTGGCGCTGACTGATCAGTGCCGCACTCAGGGGCCCGGCCGGGTCATCCAGACGCGCGCCGCTGCCGAAATCCAATACGCCAAGCTGCTCGATGCCAGCACTGCGGGTGGTGCCCACCAACTGGCAGCCCCGCTGCACGTCTATACGCACCTCCACCTGGAGTTGCGCCCCGAAAGCCGTGCTGCAGAGCATCGCGCCCATGACTGCCAATACTGCTCGTCCCTTCACTGCCCCAAATCCTTGTACAGGGGTGACTGCTGTGTAGAAGGTTAGTCACTCAACGAGAAACTGCCAGTCGGGGCAGGCTTGCAAGCGTGACATGCCTTTTCGAGATAGCACGCAACGCCCTTCTCTATTGGTCAAAACGCAGCAGTCGCCCTAAAGTGAGCGACCACTGAAATACAGAGTGACTCGCATTGGCCGCGCTTTCCCTGATCCGTCGCCTGCTCGGCAAGAAAACCGACGCCCTCGACGCCTCACCTATCCCCGCGTTCTTCCAGCAAAAAGCCGAGCAACAGGGTTACACCCTCAGTGCCGGACAAACCCGAGCCATTGCTGCCCTGGCCCGAGAAACCCAGCACCTGCTCGCCGGCCGGCACACCCGTAGCCTGTACCTGCACGGGCCGGTTGGGCGCGGCAAAAGCTGGCTGCTGGATGGTTTTTTCCAAGCGTTGCCGATTACCGAGAAGCAGCGCGTGCATTTCCATGACTTTTTCGCGCGCCTGCATCGCGGCATGTTCACTCACCGTGAGCAAGACGATGCGCTGGCCGTGACCCTCGACGAACTGCTGACGGACTGCCGGGTGTTGTGTTTCGACGAATTTCACGTCCACGACATCGGCGACGCGATGCTGATCACGCGGCTGTTCAAAGCCTTGTTCCAACGCGGTGTGCTGGTGCTGGTGACGTCCAATTATGCGCCACAGGGGCTGCTGCCCAACCCGCTGTACCACGAGCGTTTCAAGCCGGTGATCGACCTGATCGATGCGCGCATGGAGGTATTGGAAGTCAGTTCGCCCCAGGACTTTCGCAGCCTGCCCCAGGCCCAAAGCACACAACGCTTTACCAGCGGTCAGTACGTTTGGCCGGGGACTGCGCGTCAGCGCGAAGCCTTGGGTCTTCCCGCTGCCGACTGCCCACCACAGCCCCTGGCCGTCGGCAATCGGACGTTGATCTGCCGTCACCGCGCAGGCCGCTCCATCGCCTTCACCTTCAGCGATCTTTGCGAGCAGTTGACCGCAGTAATGGACTACCTGCTGCTGTGCCAGGACTACGATCACTGGACCATCGACGGCCTGCCTCAACTGGCAGACTGCCCAATCGCCGTACAGCAACGTTTTATCAACTTGGTGGACGTGCTCTACGACCGGGACAAGCACCTGATCCTGATCGGCGCGCAGCCCCTAGACCTTGCCCTGAGCGGCCAGGCCATCGACCTGGCCCGCACCGCCAGCCGTTTGGGACAATTGCAACAGGCTGACCCGCAACTGGCACCTGACCCGGTATCATGAGCGCCATTGATGCCCCTTTGCCGAGTGACCACCCCGTTCATGCATACCCTCGACCAACTCAAGGCCGGCCAACTGGCCGGTATCGCCCGCCTGGACCTGTCCTGCGGGCTGACCGAATTCCCCCGGGAAATCTTCGAACTGGCCGACTCCCTGGAGATCCTCAACCTCAGCGGTAACGCCCTGAGCAGCCTGCCAGACGACCTGCACCGGCTGCCCCATCTGCGCGTGCTGTTCTGCTCGGACAACCGGTTCACCGAGTTGCCGGCAAGCCTTGGCCAATGCGCCAAATTGAGCATGATCGGCTTCAAGGCCAACCAGATCAGCCACGTGCCTGCCGCCGCGCTGCCGCCGTTGTTGCGCTGGTTGATCCTCACCGATAACCGGATCAGCCAGTTGCCCGACGAACTGGGCAAGCGACCGCTCTTGCAAAAGCTGATGCTGGCCGGCAACCAACTGGCGCACCTGCCAGAAAGCCTGGCCAACTGCCATAACCTCGAATTGCTGCGCATCGCCTCCAACCGCTTCTCCCAACTGCCGGAATGGTTACTGACACTGCCAAGCCTGGCTTGGCTGGCCTATGCCGGCAACCCTGTGGAAATGGCCGTGGACGTAGCGGGTGATGACGCTACGCCGAACATTCCCTGGCCAGAGCTGGAACTGGCCGAAGTCCTTGGCGAAGGCGCTTCCGGCATTATCCGCAAGGCCCTGTGGAAACCGTCAGGCCAGCCCGTCGCGGTCAAACTCTACAAAGGCACCATCACCAGCGATGGCTCGCCGCTGCACGAAATGCAGGCCTGCATCGCTGCCGGGCTGCACCCCAACCTGATCAAGGTAGAGGGCCGCGTGGTCGGCCACCCGGATGACCAAGCCGCACTGGTCATGGACCTGATCGACCCGAGCTACCGCAACCTCGCGGCCTTGCCGAGCCTGGCGTCGTGCACCCGCGACATTTATGAATCGGGAACTCGCTTCAGCCTGGAAGTGGCGCTGCGCATGGCGCGGGGCATCGCTTCGGTCGCCGCGCACCTGCACCGGCACGGCATCACCCACGGTGACCTGTATGGCCACAATATTCTGTGGAATGCAGCCGGCGACTGCTTGCTGGGGGATTTTGGCGCGGCATCGTTCCATGCGACGGCGGATAGCGTGGAAACCAGGGCATTGCAGCGGATTGAAGTGCGGGCGTTCGGGATTTTGCTGGGGGAACTGCTGGAGCGGGTTGAAGGACAGGCCAGTGATGAGTTGGTTAGGCTGGAAAAAAGCTGCTGTCAGCCAGATGTGCTGGCGCGGCCGGGGTTCGACGAAATCGAAACCATGCTGGGTTCTATACAACACCACTAAACCAATGTGGGAGCGGGCTTGCTCGCGAATGCGGTGTATCAGTCAATCAATATGTTGACTGACTCTGCGCATTCGCGAGCAAGCCCGCTCCCACATTTAGATCACATGTATCCTGCTAAAAATCAGCCAGCCAACCCGACAAACATATCCTGCACGTCGTCATGGTTGTCCAAGCCCTCGAGGAAGGCTTCAACCTCAGCCATCTGCTCATCGCTCAAACCGCTCACCGGGTTCTTCGAGAGGTAGCCCAGCTTGGCTGACAGCACGGTGAAACCTTGCTCCGGCAAGGCTTTCTGTACGGCGTCGAGGTCGGTGGTCTCGGTGATGAACAAGGTGGTGCCCTCTTCTTCGCCGTCTTCGAAATCCTGGGCGCCAGCTTCAATGGCGGCCATTTCCGGATCGGCGTCCGGGCTGTCCGGCGAGGCTTCGATCAGGCCGACGTGGTTGAAGTCCCAGGCCACGGAACCGGAAGCGCCCAGTTGGCCTTTGCGGAAAGCCACGCGGATTTCCGCCACCGTGCGGTTGATGTTGTCGGTCACGCACTCGACGATCAGTGGCACTTGGTGCGGCGCAAAGCCTTCGTAGGTGACGCGGTGGTATTGCACGGTTTCGCCGAGCAGACCGGCGCCTTTCTTGATGGCGCGGTCCAGGGTTTCCTTGGGCATCGAGGCCTTTTTGGCCTGTTCCACCACCAGACGCAGGTGGGCGTTGGTGGAGGTGTCGGCGCCGTTGCGGGCGGCGATGGTGATTTCTTTCACCAGCTTGCCGAAGATCTTGCCCTTGGCATTGGCTGCCGCTTCTTTATGTTTGACTTTCCACTGTGCGCCCATGACTCACTCTCTTCTGTCCATCGCGCCCAAACGTCTACTGGCCGGCGCTTTGGGGGCAGAGTTTATAGCGCAAAAACGCAACGTTCCACCAAAAAACCCTCAGGACGCCAACTCGAAAAACGCCTGAATCAAGCGCAACGACCGACGCCGCTCCATGCAACCGAGCATGTGCCGGTTAACCAGCCCGTTGCCCTGGATCGGCACGGCGCGCACGCGCGGGTCCGGGCTGACCTCCATCGACGACACCACGCCTACGCCCAATTCAGCGGCAACGGCTTCGGTCACCGCCTCGCGGCTGTCCAGTTCCAGCAGCACCTTGGGCTGTACACCGACAGCCAGGCAAGCGTCATCGAACGTACGCCGGGTGATGGAACTCGGCTCGCGCAGCACCATGATCACCTCATTGAGTTGCTCCAGGCGGATCCCCTTGGGCAGCGCGGCCCACGGGTGACTGGCCGGCACCAGCGCGCAAATCCGTGATTCGCTCAAAGGCTGCAGATGCAGGCCGTTGCGCGGTTCCACCTCCGTCAGCACCGCCACATCCGCATGCTCAGACAGCAACGCAGCCAGGGTTTCCTGGGCATTGCCCAAGCGCAGGTTGACGGTGATGCCGGGGTAGCGCGCACGCAGACTGGCGATCATCGGCATCACCAAGTGCGGGCCGTCGGCCGCGACTTCCAGGCGCCCAATGAGCAATTGGCGGTTGGCCTCGAGCATCGTCTGCGCTTCGTCCACCAGGCCGAAGATGGCCCGGGTGATAGCCGCCAACCGCGCGCCCTCCTCCGTCAATTCCACGCGCCTGGCGGTGCGGCGTAACAACGGAATCTGATAGTGCTCTTCCAGCGCCTTGATATGCCCGGTCACCGCCGGCTGGCTGATAAACAACCGCGCCGCCGCACGGGTAAAACTGCCCTCGCGGGCCACGGCATCGAATGCACGCAGTTGAAACAGGTTCATAGCTATCGGCCTCACTGATAGCTCGCATAACAACAAACAATTTGATTGATGACAAGCCAAACTGCAATTTAGGCGCCGTAGATTCATCCGATGCTTCGCAAGGACTTGTAATGACGACGCCCATCCTGCTCACGCCCGGCCCGCTGACCACCTCCGCCCGCACCCGCCAGGCCATGATGGTGGACTGGGGTTCATGGGACGACCGCTTCAACCGCCTCACCGCCAGCGTCTGCGAACAATTACTGGCAATCATCGACGGTGTGGCCAGCCACCATTGCGTGCCGTTGCAAGGCAGCGGCACCTTCGCCGTCGAAGCCGCCATCGGCACCCTTGTGCCGCGTAACGGCAAGGTGCTGGTGCTGATCAACGGCGCCTACGGCAAGCGCCTGGCAAAAATCTGTGAAGTGCTCGGCCGCGACTTCAGCACCTTTGAAACCGCCGAGGACGAACCCACCACCGCCGCCGATGTGGACGGTCTGCTGCAAGCCGACCCGGCCATCACCCACGTCGCACTGATCCACTGCGAAACCAGCACCGGCATTCTCAACCCCCTGGCCGAGATCGCCCAAGTCGTGAAAACCCACGGCAAGCGCCTGATCATCGACGCCATGAGTTCGTTTGGAGCGCTGCCGATCGATGCCCGCGAAGTACCATTCGATGCGCTGATCGCCGCGTCAGGCAAGTGCCTGGAAGGCGTGCCGGGAATGGGTTTTGTCTTCACCGATAAACAGGCGCTGGCCGCGGCCCAAGGCAATTGCCACTCCCTGGCGTTGGACCTGTTCGACCAGAACGCCTACATGGCCAAAACCGGCCAATGGCGTTTCACCCCGCCGACCCATGTAGTCGCAGCCCTGCACGAAGCGCTGCTGCAATACGTCGAGGAAGGCGGTTTGCCCGCCCGCCATCAACGCTATGCACGCAACTGCCAGGCACTGCTCGACGGTATGGCCGAACTGGGCCTGCGCAGCTTCCTACCGACTGAAATCCAGGCGCCGATCATTGTCACTTTCCACGCCCCCCAGGACCCGCGCTACCAGTTCAAGGACTTCTACGAACGGGTCAAGGCCAAGGGTTTCATCCTTTATCCGGGCAAGTTGACCCAGGTGGAAACCTTCCGTGTGGGCTGCATCGGGCATGTGGATGCGAGGGACATGCAAGCAGCCGTCGCCGCGATCGCGCAAGTACTGCAAGACATGAATGTGCTCCAACCTGTGGGAGCCGGCTTGCCGGCGATCACCGGCGACGCGGTCATTCTGTAAAACCTCATTTTCGTTCATCGCTGGCACGCCAGCGCCTACAGGATTTGTGTATGAACTATCAGAACCCCAACACCCTTCAGGCGGTGATCCTCGACTGGGCCGGCACCGTGGTCGACTTCGGCTCCTTCGCCCCCACGCAGATCTTTGTCGAAGCCTTCGCCGAATTCGACGTGCAAGTCTCCATCGAAGAAGCCCGTGGCCCAATGGGCATGGGCAAGTGGGACCACATCCGCACCCTTTGCGACCAGCCGCAGGTCGCCGAGCGCTACCGCAAGGCTTTTGGCCGTACGCCGACCGATGACGACGTGACAGCTATCTACCAGCGCTTCATGCCCTTGCAGATCGAGAAGATCGCCGAACACTCGGCGCTGATCCCTGGCGCCCTCGACACCATCGCCCGGTTGCGTGTGCAAGGCATCAAGATCGGTTCCTGCTCCGGCTACCCCAAGCAAGTCATGGATAAAGTCGTCGCCCTGGCCGCCACCAACGGCTATATCGCCGACCATGTGGTCGCCACAGACGAAGTGCCCAACGGTCGCCCATGGCCGGCCCAGGCCCTGGCCAACGTCATCGCCCTGGGCATTGACGATGTGGCGGCGTGCGTGAAGGTCGACGACACCGTGCCGGGCATCCTCGAAGGGCGGCGCGCCGGCATGTGGACCGTGGCCCTGACCTGCTCCGGCAATGCGCTGGGCCTGACCTACGAGCAATTCCGCGCCTTGGATGCTAGGACCCTGGCCAGCGAGCGCAAACGGATCGAGGCGATGTTCGAAGGCTCGCGCCCGCACTACTTGATCGACACCATCAATGACCTGCCTGCAGTGATCGCTGACATCAACCGGCGCCTGGCTGAAGGCGAGATGCCTCAGAGCATTAATGGCTCACCTTGTTCGATGAGGTGAGCTATTAGCACCTGATGGCTCCAACACAGGGCTTGGATTAGTGGAGTTACACCACAACGCCCCCGCTATTCTACGTATATGCACTGATTACTAACGCAGTGCATGTACGGTAATATCACCAGCCTCCTCACCGAAAAAATCCCGTTGTATTCTAACCGAACCCTCTAGCTTCTGCGGCCCAGACAAATCGACATTGCCGTCTGTCATAAGCAGACTTTGATAGTTAACACTCACTACCCCCACCACGCCTTCTGACTCTGCTTGCGAATACGGCATCTCGTGCATGTAGTCGGAGAGGCCCAAATTCACCAAGGCCTTGCTCCCCCAAAAATAGTTGTTCAGCGAATCCATTGCAGCCTCGAACGGCTCGTCGCTATACTGGATTACCCCGCCGTTGCGAATTTCAATCGATCTATTATGTTGTTCGCGCTTGGCAGCCACCGCATACATAAAAGTAGCATCTTTGACCATCCCCGCATCAGCACCGTTAAAGTCTGCCCACTGGCGAGCCTTGTCAACTTCTTCTCGGGCAAGATATGCCTTATAGCCATCCTTCATTACAACTTCATAGCCCCCCCTTTCTTCTCTGACTGAAGTAAACACTTCTGTGGGGCTCTGACCAAACCTCATCATTGCAGCCTTGATCCCCGCCACCATACCAGTGTTATTGAATTCTCCCTCAGTGAGTCCAAACCAAATATCCTTGGGAATCCCGACGGCTTTCTCATTGAAGATAGCCACACTTTTCTTATCTATTAACGGCTTCACGGGAGAATCATTCACAACAGGACTGATGTCTTTCTTATCATGCGATACATTTAAAGAATTGGATTTCTCGTCTCGACGATCATCACTTGATTTCATCCGCAGCAATAACTCAACCGCCGCCGTTAATTCAGCAACAAGGGACATCAAACTTCCAATAGCGCCTCCCACCTCATCAAGACTCGACATTTTGACAGACGGAAGCAATGAAGTGTTTTTCGTAGCAACAGAAAATCCCGAGCGGATTGCTTCTCGCTCCACAGGTTTGGGCGTGATACTCTTATCCGAATATATACCGACATCTCCTGAAAACCCGGTAACACCTGACACATGGCAGCAGTTCATTTCACACCCTCTAAAATATAATAGACGCCTGCGCAAACTGATGCAGAAAAATCAGTCACCCAAGCAATGGAAACCACCCAATAAAATCCAATCAAACAAGCCTATAAACAGATCGGCAATCACTGGCTGACGGCATTCTTTTCGTCCTATTGCACCCATCCAGCAATCCCTCACGTGCGAAGTTTGTATTCCCCCCGTGTTCCACAACACCTATAGCTCCAGTTTCAACGAGCTCTTGGGCCGTTGAGGAGCGGACATATTCAATAATCCCCAACCGCTTCAGACTCTCGTACGCCCCTGGATGAGAGACAAGCACCTTGAGAGCCTCGTCATAAGTCAACAGTTTATCTTCCCGACGCTCCAACTGAACTCTCTTAGCACTTGCCGCATACATAAACACAACATCTTTAAACATTTTCCCGTTTCCCCTGCCACTCTCATATTGGAACCCACACAATAATTTTGCTTTGGCTATTTCCCCGAGAGTAATACTGACCTTCACACCGTCCCTCATGACGATATCGTAACCTTTACCGGACCGTGTCACACTTGCATAGACACTCAGAGGGCTCTGACCAAACCTTTCCATTGCCGCCTTTATCGATGAAAGTACTGGTTCGTTCTTGTAATCGGAAAATTTTACGCCTCTATAAACATCATCTGGTTTTTCGCCAACTTTCTTTGTAGAAAATGCCGAATAGGCCTTAGTGCTCTCACTGAGGGCTAAAGGTGCCTGGCCAACCGGCTTAGTCAGAGCTGGCGAGATTAAAACACTATTAATTGGCTTGTATGAGGGTGCACTTTTATGTTCCAGCATCGTATTAAGTTTCATGACGAGAGCCCCCATTGCCGGCAACAAAGCATCCAGTTGTTCTTGAATATTTTTAGCGTTCGGCGCACTAGACCGATGCACGTCAACCTCTGGCACTCTCAGTTTCGCCCCCGCAACCGCAACCGAAGCCGAAGCCGAAGCCGAAGCCAATTCTTGTTGATTTGACTTCAAACTCAAACCTTGCATATTTGGCCACGCATTGCAACTTCCGACGGATTCACACGACATAAAACCCATATCAAACACCTCATGACATTAAAGCCTAAGAATCATTAAGAGGCCGCACTTGCAAACATAAACATCTACGTAGGCGGTATTCCTTTCGCTCGAGATCAATTCAGTTATTGACCCTAGCAAGTCCACATTCTCACGTCCCCCGGGAACCTGCCACACGTATATGCCGACAAAGTATGTCATTGCACAACCCGCAGGTTAAACATCGCAACCATGACTTCCACTGCTCGCTCGCAAACACCAAACAATATTTACACCCTCTTATAATTAGTAAAAATTATTTACTTGCAACAAAGGAAAACCCACCTGCGCCGCCCCAAAAACAAAAACACATCTAAAAACCTATAAAGTGTTATGCACTGAACACCGGACCGACCTAACTTTTATTATCAATAATTCAACAATCCCACTCTTGACGACATTGTTCACAAAAAAGTTGATCGCGGTCAGGCAAACCGCTCAAAACCGGCATACAGTTAAAGGACTCCATCACCAAAGAATGGAGGTTTGCCCTGATAAGTGAGGAACCCAGCGATGCCGTGGAAAAACTCCGATACGCGCTACAGCACTATGTCAATCGCGTTGCACTGGTTGATGGTGGTGCTGCTGGCGGTGGTCTACGCCTGCATTGAGTTACGCGGCCAATTTCCCAAAGGCAGCGGTGCGCGGACGTTGATCGTCGAGATGCACTTTATGTTCGGCCTCACCGTGTTTGTGCTGGTGTGGCTGCGGTTGTTCGCACGCAGCCTGGGGGTGGCACCGAAGATCGTACCGGCGCCGCCGCAATGGCAAAGCCTGTTGGCGACCCTGATGCACTTCGCACTCTACGCGTTGATGATCGGCATGCCGATTGCCGGTTGGCTGATCGTCAGTGCCGAGGGGCATTCGGTGATGTTCTACGGGATGGAATTGCCGCCGTTGATCGGCGAGAACAAGGCATTGGCCAAGGAGATCGAAGGCTGGCATGTGTGGTTCGGCAAGGTCGGTTATTGGCTGATCGGGCTGCATGCGCTGGCGGGGATTGCCCACCATTACATCCTGCGGGACAACACGGCGTTGCGCATGATGCCGGGCAAGCGCGCTAACCCGTGAAGCCCCGGTTGCCCTGCAGGCCGCCGGTGTGGACGAAAATCAGGCGAGCGCCGGGGGAAAAACGCCCGGCCTCGATCTGTTGCTTCAATGCGAGTAAAGCCTTACCGGTGTAGAGCGGCTCCAGAGGCAATCCACAAGCCTGTTGCGTGGCGTCGATGAAGTCGAGCAGCACCGGGTCGACTTTGGCGAAGCCACCTCGGCTGGCGTTCAGCAGCTCATAGCCGCCCTGCACAAGGGCGTCGACGTTCTGTGCCACGCCGTGATCATCCGGCACCGCCATGGCGCCATACACCCGGTGTGCGCCCGCCTCTGCCAGCACCAACCCCGCCAAGGTGGTCCCCGTACCCGCCGCCAACCACCACGCGTCGTAATCCGCCCAGCCCAGTGCGGGCAACTGCGCGCGAGCCTGATTGACCAGCACACCACAGCCAATCGCACCGGCGAGTCCGCCACCGCCTTCGGGCACGGGATGAAGATGCGGGTATCGCTCGCGCCAAGGTTGCCAAAACCCCGGCGCATGCCGCGCACGATAACCGCCATAACCCAACCAATGCAGCTGCATGCCGAAGGCTTTCAGGTCTTGGATTGTGGGGTTGTCTTGAGAATGCCCACGCAGCAGGCCCACCGTGGGAAAACCGAAACGCTTCCCCGCCGCCGCCAGCGCATGCAGATGGTTGGAGTAGGCACCGCCCAGGCTGATGATGCCCCGCGCATCCTGCGTCTGCGCCAAGTGCCCGGTGAGCTTGAACCACTTGTTGCCGCTGATCAGCGGGTCGATGCGGTCCAGGCGCAACACGGCCAGCTCGACACCTTTCAGCCAATCCAGGCGCAAAGGTTCAAGCGGTGCATGGGGAAGCCAATCGAAGGGGCCCATCGGAGGGAGTCTGCGTGAAAAACGGGGCGGTAGTCTAACACCGCCCCGTTCCGGGTCTTACAGCTCGGCGGCGAGGCGCGAGCCTTGGTTGATGGCGCGCTTGGCGTCCAGCTCGGCCGCCACATCGGCACCGCCGATCAGGTGCACGTTCTGGCCGGCCGCGACCAACCCGTCCTGCAATTCGCGCAGCGGGTCCTGGCCGGCGCAAATGACGATGTTGTCCACCGCCAGCACCTGCGGTTCGCCCTCGGCACCTATGCGGATGTGCAGACCTTCATCGTCGATCTTCAGGTATTCGACGCTGTTGAGCATCTGCACCTGTTTGTTCTTCAAGCCGGTACGGTGGATCCAGCCGGTGGTCTTGCCCAGGCCATCGCCGACCTTGGAGGTCTTGCGCTGCAGCAGGAACACGTCACGCGCCGGGGCATGCACCTGGGCCTTGATCCCAGCCACACCACCACGGGCTTGCAGCTGGGTGTCGATGCCCCACTCTTTCCAGAACGCTTCGCGGTCAAGGCTGGTGGACACGCCCTGGTGCACGAGGAATTCCGACACGTCAAAACCGATACCGCCCGCGCCGATCACCGCAACGCGCTTGCCCACGGGCTTGCGTTCCAGGATCACGTCCAGGTAGCTCAGCACCTTGGCGTTGTCGACGCCTGGAATCGCCGGGGTACGCGGCGCAATGCCGGTGGCGAGGATGATCTCGTCGTAACCGCCTGCCGTCAGTTGCGCCACATCGACGCGGGTGTTGAGGCACAGCTCGACGTGGGTGGTCTGCAATTTGCGCTTGAAGTAGCGCAGGGTTTCGAAAAACTCTTCCTTGCCCGGCACACGCTTGGCGATGTTGAACTGGCCGCCGATTTCGTTGGCGGAATCGAACAGGGTCACTTGATGCCCGCGCTCTGCTGCCACTGTGGCAGCCGCCAGGCCCGCAGGACCGGCGCCCACCACGGCGATCTTCTTGATCTGTTTGACCGGCAGGTAATTGAGTTCAGTCTCGTAGCACGCCCGCGGGTTGACCAGGCAGGTGGTCAACTTGCCGCCGAAGGTGTGGTCCAGGCACGCCTGGTTACAGCCGATGCAGGTGTTGATCTCATCGGCACGCCCGGCGGCAGCCTTGTTGACGAAGTCCGGGTCGGCCAGGAATGGCCGCGCCATGGAGACCATGTCGGCATCGCCTTCGGCGAGGATCTGCTCGGCGATTTCCGGGGTGTTGATACGGTTGGTGGTGATCAGCGGAATTTGCACCGCACCGCGCAGCTTGGCGGTGACTTTGCTGAACGCCCCACGGGGCACCTTGGTGGCGATGGTCGGGATGCGCGCTTCGTGCCAGCCGATCCCGGTGTTGATGATCGTCGCGCCAGCACCTTCGATGGCCTTGGCCAACTGCACGATTTCTTCCCAGGTGCTACCGCCTTCCACCAGGTCCAGCATCGACAGGCGGAAGATGATAATGAAGT
The DNA here is from genome assembly GCF_049897165.1 of Pseudomonas sp. TWR1-1-4. Classification (NCBI taxonomy): domain Bacteria; kingdom Pseudomonadati; phylum Pseudomonadota; class Gammaproteobacteria; order Pseudomonadales; family Pseudomonadaceae; genus Pseudomonas; species Pseudomonas sp. TWR1-1-4. The sequence goes on from NZ_JAFCVS010000001.1 coordinate 485,800, forward strand.
TCGGGCCCACGGCCTCGCGCACACGGCGCACGATTTCCACGGCCAGGCGCATACGGTTTTCGTAGCTGCCGCCCCAGCGGTCGGTACGGTGGTTGGTGTGAGCGGCGAGGAATTGGTTAATGAAATAACCTTCGGAGCCCATGATTTCCACGCCGTCGTACTCGGCGACCTGGGCCAGCAACGAGCAGGTGACGAAATCCTGGATCTGCTTTTCGATGCCCTCTTCGTCCAGCTCCTTGGGTTTGAACGGGTTGATCGGCGCCTGGATCGCACTCGGTGCTACCTGCTTGGGGCTGTAGGCATACCGGCCGGCGTGGAGGATCTGCATGCAGATCTTGCCGCCGGCTTCGTGCACGGCCTGGGTCACGATCTTATGTTTCTGCGCTTCTTCGTCAGAGGTCAGCTTGGCCGCACCGGCATACACACCGCCCTCATCATTCGGGCCGATGCCGCCAGTGACCATCAAGCCCACGCCACCACGGGCGCGCTCGGCAAAGTAAGCCGCCATGCGTTCGAAACCGCCGGGCTTTTCTTCCAGGCCGGTGTGCATCGAACCCATCAGGGTACGGTTGCGCAAGGTGGTAAAACCCAGGTCCAACGGGGCCAGCAGGTGCGGGTAGGCAGCAGCGGTCATGGTCAAGCTCCACAACGGATCATCACGGGACGTGGAAGGCTCGAATGGCCTGCCATCGGTTTATGCCCCACAGACTAAGAGGCGGTGGACGACGGCTCAATGACCGAAACTGACAAGTTATTGATCCAAATGCACAGCGCCCCTTGGCAATCCCGTCCATGGGCCCTACCCTAGTCGCGAACCCTGCACACGGTCTGTTGTCTGTTCCCCCATGCGTAAACTTCTAGCTTTTACTGTCACCATGGCCCTGGTTGCCGCCGTCGCCGCGTATCTGGTCTGGACCCAGGAGCGCCCCGTGGCGCATTACCTGTCGGACCTGCGCATCACCCTCGCCGTCAACGAAGGCCTGCCAGCCGACCGTGGCAACTTGCTGGGCATCCAGCCGGAGCTGTTCCCGGCCGACTACCAGAGCCTGGAACGCCTGCACTTGAAGCTCGCGGCCTACCTGCAAAAAGCCAGCGACCAAGGGCTGATCAACGACAAGACCATCGTGGTGCTGCCCGAACACATCGGTACATGGTTGATGCTCACTGGCGAAAAGAACGAGGTGTACCAGGCCCTCCACGCCAAAGATGCGATGAATTGGTTGTCGGTCAGCAACCCGCTGCTGTTCGCCCGTGCCTGGATCAGCGCCACCGGTGACAACCGCACCGATGACGCCTACCTGCGCATGAAAGCCGACGGCATGGCGCGGGACTACCAAGTGCTGTTCGGCGGCCTGGCCAAGGAGTTCGGCGTCACGTTGGTCGCCGGCTCCATCACCTTGCCCAACCCGAGTGTCAGCCAGGGCCAACTGCGGGTTGGCCATGGCGCCTTGTACAACGCCAGCGTGGTGTTTGCCGCCGATGGCTTGCCGATCGGCAGCCCGCAACGCCAGCTTTACCCGATCTACGACGAACGTGGCTTTATCGAGCCCGGTGACGAAAATGTCGTCAGCGTGGTCGACACTCCGGCTGGCCGCTTGGGCGTACTGGTAGGCAGCGACAGCTGGTACCCGGACAACTACCGCAAGCTCAATGAACAAGGCGCGCAGTTGATCGCAGTGCCCGCCTTGGTGCTGGGTCGCGATACCTGGGATCGCCCTTGGCGCGGCTTCAAAAGCGTGTCGACCCCGACCGAAATCAGCCTCAAGCCCGAAGAACTCAGTGAGGGCGAAGCCTGGCGTCGCCTCACGTTGATCAGCCAGCAACCCATCAGCCAGGCCAGCGCCGGAATGAGCGTGTTCCTGCGCGGGCAATTCTGGGACCTGGGCACTGCCGGGCACAGCTTTCTCAGCAGCAACGGGCAAATCAACGCCGATGGCGAAGCCCGTGGCGCGCGCCTGTTGAATATCTGGCTGTGAAGCCCGTACGGTTGGGGGATTTGTCGGTGGGCTTCGTGCACGCCCTGGCCGACGCCATCCACAGCCATGGCTTGGACCCGCAGCCACTGCTGCTGCAATACGGCCTCGACCCGGCACGTCTCGCCGAAGCGGGTGCCCGTTTGTCGATCCCGCGCTACATGCGCCTTGGCCATGCGGCCATCCAACTCACCGGCGACCCGGGCCTGGGACTGCGCATGGGCCAACTCAGCCGCCTGAGCCAAGGCGGACTGGCGGGTGTCACCGCCGCCCAGGCCCCCAACGTGCGCGAAGCGGCGCGTGCACTCACCCGCTTCGAAGCGCTGTACGGCTCCAATTATCGCGGGCAGTCGAGCTTTGTAGAAGATGCTGAAGGCGCCTGGCTGCGCTTCTATTCCATCAGCCCCTATAACGCCTACAACCGCTTTGTGGTGGACTCGATCATCGCCGGCTGGCTGCATCAACTGTCGAGCCTGGCCCAGCAGCCGGTGCAGGCACAACGCATCGACATCGAATTTGAAGCGCCGGAATACAGCGATCAGTACAGCGTGCTGGGAGACATCCACTTCGGCGCCGAGGCCAACCAATTACGCCTCAACCAGCAAACCCTGGCCCTACGCAACCCACAGCATTGCCCCAGCACCTGGAACCTGTTGTTACAACTGTGTGAGCGAGAGTTGGAGCAATTGACCCGCACCCGCAGCCTGCGCGAGCGCATTACCCGGTTGCTCGGGCCGATGCTCAATGGCGGCCGGGAACCCGACCTGGAAGAAGTGGCGGCACGCTTGAAGCTGCCTACCTGGACGCTGCGCCGCAAACTGGCCGACGAAGGCACTCAATTCCGCGCGATTCTCAACGACACCCGCCGCGACCTGGCCATGACCTACATCCGCGATACGGAACTGGCGTTCGGCGAGATCGCCTACTTGCTCGGTTTTGCCTCGGCCCAAGCGTTTCAACGGGCCTTCAGGCGCTGGAACAACCAGACCCCAGGGGAATTTCGCCGCAGTCAGCGGCATTCCGCCTGAAGCCGGTGTTACAGCTCTGTTGCATCGTCTGCGGGTTCCAGCGGGTCCAACTCGATCGCGTGGTACTCAAGCAGTTCTTCCTGGTAATCGTCCATGGTGGACTCCTTCTTGACGTTAAAAGCGGCTGTGAATAAATGACCTGCACAGCCAGCCTAAAGTGCCGTCATGACGAAAAAATGTCTACGCCATGACGTTCCTGCACTCAAGGATTAAACGTAGCAGCGTTACCGGGATTTAGTACTTGGGCTTTTAGGAACTATTGCAATGATTGCAATTGCAATCATATACAAATGTCCTTTAGGGTAATGGCATTCGTCGCCAGGTGAACCTCCCGATGACCGCCACTACTGCACACGCCGCGCAACTCTGTATCGATGCATTGAACACCACCGCCACCGTCGACAGCTCACGGCTGTATACCGTGATGAGCATGGGTGATTCGCGGCCAGTCACACTCCCGGCGCGTGAGTAACTGGCCCAGTTGGTTTGCACGCAATACTGCCGAAAAACCCTTGCTGTACCTGCACAACGCGCACTCGTGCGCTGTCGGTGCAGGTGGCGGCGCCGAGTTGGTATTGGATCGCGATATCGGCGCTCAGGGCATTGGCGGATGAAGGGCGGATCGACGCACGCCAGGTGCAGGCCGCGATGAATCGCTATGCAATGGACCGCACTGGACTGTGGGAGACGGCTTGCCGGCTCCTACAATTCTCGTGGGGCTTTAGGTTTTGCGGCGGCTGCGGGTCTGGACGCCCGCGTCCATCGCCAGCCCGGCGGTGCGTTCCAGTGCGTCGGCAAAGCACTGGCGCTGCTCGGGCTCGATCTGTGACAGGAACAGCTCATCCACCGTGCTTTCGTAGATCTTCCACATCTTTTTGCGCAGCACCCGACCGGCCTCGGTGATCGAGGCGAATGCCGCCCGGCCATCGCCATCGGAGCGCGAGCGTACCACCAGGCCGTCTTTTTCCAGGCGGTCGACCAGACGCGTGAGGTTGTAGCGTTCGATGGCCAGCACATCAGCCAATTCGTGCATGCGGCGAGTGCCGTCGGGGCCGCTTTCCAAGCCCCACAGAGCGTCATACCAGGCATACGGCGGCAGGTCCGCCTCGGCCAGGCGACGCTCGATTTCACGGATGACCGTCCTGTGAGCCCTGACAAAACGGAACCATACATCAGGCTCTTTCGACGACATGCAACACCATCCGGGACATTTCAAGAAGGTTGCAATAGTAGCTCATCTCGCGCTAGATTCGGTCATGTAGTTGCAATTGCAATTACTTTAGCCGGCACTCCCACAAGGAGCCCGCCACTTGAAATCCGCCTACCCTGGAGCCTCATATGACCCCGAACAACGCAGTCATACGCGACGATGATCCACAGGAAACCCGCGAATGGCTCGAGTCCATCGAATCGGTGCTGTCCACTGAAGGCCGCCCGCGCGCGCACTACCTGATCGATCAGTTGCTGGATTTCGACGTGGCGCGGCATGGCGACTTCTACGGGCGGGTCACCACCCCTTACGTCAACACCCTCCGGGTGGACCGGCAACTGCCCTACCCCGGCAACCTGGCCATCGAACGTCGCACCAACGCCTATATCCGCTGGAATGCCATGGCGATGGTGCTCCGCGCAGGTAAACACTCTGGTGTCGGCGGGCATATTGCGACCTATGCGTCAGCCGCGGTGCTGTATGACGTAGGCTTCGATCACTTCTTCCGTGGGCGTACCGATACCTTTGACGGCGACCTGGTGTACATCCAGGGCCACTCCTGCCCCGGCATCTATGGCCGCGCCTACCTGGAAGGCCGCATCAGCGAAACGCAACTCGACAACTTCCGTCGCGAGGCCGGTGGCGAGGGCATCTCATCCTACCCGCACCCACGACTGATGCCGGACTTCTGGCAATTTCCCACCGTGTCCATGGGGCTCGGGCCCATCACCGCCGCTTACCAGGCGCGTTTTATGCGCTACCTGGAATTGCGTGGCCTCAAGCAACATCAGGGGCGCAAGGTCTGGGCCTTCCTCGGTGATGGCGAAATGGACCAACCGGAATCACTGGCGGCCATCTCCCTGGCCGGACGCGAGAAACTCGACAACCTGATCTTCGTGGTCAACTGCAACCTGCAACGCCTGGACGGCCCCGTGCGCGGCAATGCCAAGGTGATCCAAGAGTTTGAAAGCCTGTACCGCGCCGCCGGCTGGAACGTGATCAAAGTAATCTGGGGCGGTGGTTGGGATGCACTCTTGGACAAAGACACGACCGGGCTGCTGCGCCAACGCATGATGGAATGCGTGGATGGCGACTATCAGAACTACAAATCACAGAACGGCGCTTACGTACGCGAACATTTCTTTGGCAAATACCCGGAATTACTAGCGTTGGTTGCAGATATGTCCGACGACGAAATATGGAAACTCTCACGAGGCGGGCACGATCCGGACAAGGTCTACAACGCCTACGCCGCTGCCGTACGCCACACTGGCCAGCCCACCGTGATCCTGGCGAAAACCGTGAAGGGTTTCGGCATGGGTGAAGCCGGCGAAGGCCAGAACATCAACCACCAGCTCAAGAAGATGGGCGCAGAGGCTGTAAGAGCTTTCCGCGACCGCTTCGGCCTGGAAGTGGCCGACGACCAGCTTGCCGACATTCCGTACATCAAACCCGCCGCTGACAGTGAAGAAGCCCGCTACTTCGCTGCACGCCGCCAGGCCTTGGGCGGTTATGTACCAGCACGACACAGTGCGGTCGAATCGTTGCAAATCCCTGAGCTGAGCGCCTTTTCTACCCAGCTCAAGGACACGGGCGAGCGCTCGATCTCCACCACCATGGCCTTTGTGCGTATCCTCGGCACTCTGCTCAAAAATCCGCATCTGGGCAAACTGATCGTGCCCATCGTGCCAGACGAGTCACGCACCTTTGGTATGGAAAGCCTATTCCGTCAGATCGGTATCCACTCCGCCGTGGGCCAGCTCTATACCCCACAAGATGCAGGGCAACTGAGCTACTACAAGGAAAGCAAAGACGGGCAGATCATGCAGGAAGGCCTGAATGAGTCCGGCGCCATTTCCTCCTGGATTGCGGCCAGTACGTCCTACAGCAACCACGGCCTGATGACGGTGCCGTTCTATATTTTCTATTCGATGTTCGGCTTCCAGCGGGTCGGTGACCTCGCCTGGGCGGCAGGCGATGCGCGTGCGCGTGGCTTCCTGCTGGGCGCTACGGCCGGACGCACCACGCTGATGGGTGAAGGCTTGCAGCACGACGATGGGCACAGTCACATCCTGTCGTCGGTTATCCCGTGCTGCGTGTCCTACGACCCGACGTTTGCCTACGAATTGGCAGTGATCATTCACGAGGGCATGCGGCGCATGTATGTGCAACAGGAGGACATCTACTACTACATCACCCTGCTCAACGAAAACTACCCGCACCCGGCAATGCCAGAAGGGGTGGAAGACGGCATTCTCAAGGGGATGTACCGGCTGAGTGGAAGCAACCAGGCGCAGGTGCAACTGATGGGCAGTGGCTCAATCCTGCGCGAGGTGATGGCTGCGGCCGACCTGCTGGAAAAGGACTTCGGCGTGCGCAGCAATGTATGGAGCGCAACCAGCCTCACCGAATTGCGCCGTGAGGGGCAAGAGGTGGAGCGCTGGAACCTGCTACACCCGGATAGCGACCCACGAATGAGCTATGTGGAGCAATGCCTGGCCGGGCAAACCGGGCCGGTGGTGGTGGCGACCGACTACATGAAGCTCTTCGCCGATCAGATCCGCGCCTTCATTCCCGGTCGGCGTTTTGTAGCGCTGGGCACGGACGGCTTCGGGCAATCGGATACCCGTGAAACCCTGCGGGCGTTCTTTGAAGTGGACCGGCACTTCATCGTACTGGCGGCCTTGAAGGCATTGGCGGATGACGGCGTGATGGGGCGTGAAAAAGTCAGTGAAGCCATCAGCCGCTACGGGATCAACGTCGACAAGGCGAATCCCGTAGCGGTCTGAGTTACTGCGCAGGCGTCGGCAGCGGCGGAATGGCTTCTGTCGGCGGTGGCAGCTCGGGATTGGTTGGCGCAGGTGCAGGCTCGGCCTGCGGTGCAATCGGTGCAGCCTCGACAGGCGGTGCCACCGGCTGTGACACAGTGGGCTCTTCCTTCGGCGGCTCGACTTTCTCGGCGACGGGCTCGGCGACGGGTGCGGCTTTAGGTTCCGGCACGCCAAGCTCAGCCTTGGGCTTCTCAGGAATGTTCTCGGCCTTTTTCACCTCTTGCGGCAGGAACACATCCACCAGCGCAAAGTAACGCTCGTAGAACTTCGGCGCGGACACGGTCTCACTCGCCACTTTCACCATGGAGTCATCGGTGGAGCCGATCGGCATCGACACCGAGCCCAGCACGCCCACCCCCAGGCTCGCGGAGTTGTTGACCTTCTTCAGCGCGTAGCGATCCTGCAAGGCGTTGGCGAACATCGTCGAATGGTTGGTGCCTTTGCCATCATCGGCACACACCACATTGAAGCTGATCTGCAAGTGGGTCTCACCGGTCTGCTGGAAGCTCTTGTTGCCCACCACCAGTTTCGGATCGCTGCTGGTGATGATGTAGCCCTGGCTCAGCAAGGCACGCCGCGCGGCTTCACACGCTGCGACGTCCGTGACCGGGTAATCCCTTGAAAACGTGCCGGAGTCGTCGAAATTCTCATGTTCATAAATGGCGGTCTTGGGTGACGAGCAGCCCGTGGCGCCCGCCAGCACCAGCGCCAGCCCGAGGCTACGCAAGTGAAATGATGTCGACATTGAAAATCCTGAGGAAAACAGTCCGGGCGGTATTGTGCAACAGAACACGGCCTTGGCGCGCACATTCCTGTCGGTAAAACGTCACTGCCTTACACGACACTGCCCGTAGGAAACAGCCCAGCACACATATGATCAATAAACACGCGCAGTTTGGCCGAGGCGTGGCGACTGGATGGCCAGAGCATCCAGAAACTGCCGCGGTGCTCCACGTAATCATCCAGCACCCTTTGCAGGCGTCCCTCGCGCACGGCTTGGTTGACCATGTAGTCCGGCAAGCAGGCAATGCCCAAGCCTTCGTGCACCACGTGGTTGAGGGACTCTATGGTGGTACTTACCAACGGCGCACGCAAGATGGGCTCGGCGGCATCCGGTGCAAGCCGCAAAGGCCAAGGTTCCAGCTTGCCGGTCGCGCAGAACTTGTGGCGCAGGCAGGCATGCTCGCGCAAGTGCTGCGGCTGTAGCGGAGTGCCATATTCGCGAAAATAGCCTGGCGTGCCCACCAGCACCAACTGGTAATGCCCCAGATGACGGGCCATCAGCCGCGAATCTTCTGGCTTGCCGGTGCGAATCACCGCGTCGAACCCTTCCTCGATCACGTCCACCATGCGGTCGGAAAAATCCACATCCAGCTCGATGTCCGGGTAGGCGCGCATGAAATCGCTGAGCACCGGCATCAGCAAGCCACGCACTTGCGGCAGGCTGATACGCAACTTGCCCCGAGGGGTGGCGCTGGCTTCGCTCAACTCCCGCTCGGCGGCTTCGACCTCGGCCAGGATGCGTCGCGAGCGCTCAAGGAACAGCGCGCCTTCGCTGGTCAAAGTGATGCTGCGGGTGCTGCGGTGAAACAACCGCACCCCCAGGCGCTCTTCCATCCGCGCGATGCTTTTGCCGATGGCCGAAGACGATACGCCCAATACCCGCCCGGCGGCGGTGAAACTGCGGGTCTCCGCGACCTGCACGAATACGGAAAGACGGCCCAGGCTGTCCATGAAAGCGTCCTTGATGATTGCGGACATTCAAGTCCGATAAGTTCGGAACCTTAGCCTGTTTTTCCGCCAGACACAGCCCCCTACTCTAGTCCCTTGCCCTCTTGCATGGACAGAGCACGATGACTGCCCTCACCGATTCCCCCGTAAACGCCCGACCCGAAACACTGCCGCTGGGCGGTCTGCTTGCGCTGGCCAGCGCCGGCTTCATCACCATCCTCACCGAAGCCATGCCCGCCGGGCTCCTACCGCAAATAGGCGAAGGACTGGCCGTATCGCCCGCGCTGGTCGGTCAAATGGTCACGCTGTACGCACTGGGCTCACTGCTGGCGGCCATTCCACTGACGCTGTTGACCCGGGGCTGGCGACGTCGCCCCTTGCTACTGCTGGCCATTGGCGGCTTCGCCTTGGTCAACAGCGTGACCGCCGTTTCCAGTCACTACGGGCTGACCTTGGTGGCGCGCTTTTTTGCCGGTGTATTTGCCGGCCTGCTGTGGGCGCTGCTGGCCGGTTATGCCAGCCGGATGGTTGCGCCACACCTGCAAGGCCGGGCAATTGCAGTGGCCATGCTTGGCGCACCGCTGGCGCTGTCGCTGGGTGTACCTGCAGGCACCTTCCTCGGGGCCGCCGTTGGCTGGCGCCTGAACTTTGCGATCATGACGGGACTGACGCTGGTGCTGTTGGCATGGGCGCGCTGGCAACTCCCAGACTTCGCAGGCGAACCGGCAGGAAAACGCTTGGGATTGCATCAAGTGTTGACGTTGCCGGGCATTCGTCCGGTGCTATGGGTGACATTTACCTACGTACTGGCCCATAACATTCTCTACACCTACATTGCGCCGCTGCTGGCGCCAGCAGGAATGGCTGCCGATATCGACCAGGTGCTGCTGGTGTTCGGCCTTGCGGCCTTATTGAGCATATGGCTGGCTGGCGTGCTGATTGATCGATGGCTGCGCGTGCTGCTGCTGATCAGTTGCGCGATGTTTGGCCTGATTGCCTTGGCGCTGGCGTTCTGGATCCACCTGCCAGCGGTCATCTACGTCGCCGTGGCGTTATGGGGCCTGGCATTCGGCGGGTTACCTGCATTGTTGCAAACGGCACTGGCCCAATCGGCGGGCGAATCGGCCGATGCCGCGCAATCGATGCTGGTGACCTTCTGGAACCTGGGCATAGCGGGCGGGGGCGTGGCAGGCGGGGTGTTGCTGCAGGGTTGGGGCGTCGGCGCATTTGCCTGGGCGGTCACGCTGCTGATGTTGCTGGCCTTTGCCGGTGCGCTAAAGACTGCGCCCCAATAACTGGCCCGGCCACCCGTCCACGTCGAACGTTGAGAGGCGCTCATACCCACAAGACTCATAAAACCGCACCAGGTCGCCGCTCCCACCACCGTAGCAATCTACCCGCAAACGCTGCACTCCCAAGGCACGGGCGCGCTCATCGGCGAAAGCCATGAGACGCCGGCCCAGGCCACGCACACCGCTATCGCGCGCGGCGATCAGCAGACGCACGTACACCTCCGGCTCAGTTGCCGCAGGCACATACGGCATAGGCTCACCCAGGACCAAGACTGCGTGAATGCGCCCGTCAGGGCCTTCCACGACCCACGCACCAGGCAATGCGCAAGCTTCAGTCACCTGCACGACCCGCCGGGGCGACATCGACCAGGGCTCAGTGCCCCATTGGCCATGGTTGCCGATGGCGACAAACCAGGCAATTACCTCGTCGAACACCTGCAATACGGCCACAGCGTCCTTCGCGCTGGCACGGCGGATCGCCAAACTGTCGCTTCCTTGAGTCCACATGTTTGAACACTCCTTCGTCAGTGGCTCTCCAGCATCCCTGTTAAACACAACTGGACACAAGTCTTCATCGCACGGTACTGCTGCCTTACCTAACCCACTGTTTGCGCAAGCGTCGCAGCCGAAAGGTACAAACCGCCACCAAACACGCCATGGGACAGCAAGCTTCGCAGGCGATTTCTCCAAGGCGTAGCCGTGCGAGACGCCGCCACACCTGCGCCCATGGCCGGCTGCAGGACGAAGTAAGGAATCACCACCGTTACCGTGCCCACTATCAGCGCAGGCCATCCCGTAGGGACATGCAACCATTGCACGCCGTAGAGGCCCACCAGCAGCGCCGCAAAGGCGATGCCGACGGCATAGTGAATCACCCACCCCAAGGAGGCTTCCCCACGTACCGGCGTCGCCTTGCCGATACTGGCATGGGCGAACGTGCCACGACAAAGGTGGCCCGCCCATCGACCCACCATGGCGTAGTCCAGCGTCGCAACCCCCAAGGTTTTCAGAAGCAGCGACCACACGTCCATCACGACGGTCGCACCCACTCCGACCAATACCAACCTGACGCCTTCCGCCATCGACAACATTGCCTGCCCTCTGATTGATGAGACTCTCGTTCACAGGCAGGATAGAAGTTGAAGTCAACTTTAAGTCAAGGGATGCATCATGGATATCTCAGAAGTGGCTCGACGTACCGGACTACCCTCTTCCACCGTGCGGTTCTATGAAAAGATCGGGTTGATCGCCGCGACCAGCGCACCCGGCGAACGACGGCACTTCAAACCCGATGTGCTCGATCAGTTGGCGCTGATTGCCCTTGGGCAAGCTGGCGGCCTGTCCCTGGACGAGATCCGCAGCATGCTCCCCTTCGAGGGCCCATTGCAGGTGGACAGGCAGCTGTTGCTGGACAAGGCAGACAGCATAGACGCGACCATCAAGCGCCTGAAAGCGATGAGCCTCGGGTTGCGCCACGCTGCAGAGTGCCCCGCGACTGACCATGGCCAATGCCCGAACTTCCAGCGTCTACTCAAAGTCGCCGCAGGCAAACTGAAAAGGAGCAGGACGACGGGGGCCTCACAACCGAGCAGCCCACTCCAGCGCCCATAAAAAAGCCCCCGGTCTTTTCAGGCCGGGGGCTTCTTGTTCAAACCGACATCAGAACTTCTTGATGTCAGCCTTGGTTTCCAACTGCTTGCGGTACGCCGCGAAGTCCTGCTGACCGACACGGGAGGCGAGGAAGCGGCGGTATTGCGCCTTTTCTTCGTCCGTTGGAGCCGCGGCTTCGTTGACGCCGTTCAAGCGCACGATCACCAGGCTACCATCCGCCAGGCTCACAGTGGTGAAGGTCGGCTTGTCCTTGGCCGCAGGCTTGGGCATGCGGAACAGGGCTTGCAGCACGGCAGGGTCGATCGCTTCCTGGCTACGGGTAGCCGCTTCAGTGACCTTCCACGCCTGGCCGTCGACCGGCTGGTTCAGCGGGGTCTTGCCATCACGCAGGCTGGCGATCAGCTCGTCAGCATGAGCCTTGGCAGCCGCGCTGGCGCGCTCCTTGGCCATCTGCGTGCGAATCGCCGCATTGACGCTTTCCAGCGGCAATTGCGCAGGCTTCAGGTGCTCTTTGGCACGCAGCACGATGATGGTTTCCGGGTCCAGCTCGATGGCGGTGCTGTTGGCACCCTCATCCAACACCTCCGGGCTGAACGCAGCAGTGACCACGGCACGGTTGGTCGCAATACCTTCGCCACCGTCACGGCCAAACGGCGCGGAGGTGTGAACAGTCAGCTTCAGGTCGGACGCCGGCTGGGCCAGGTCGGAGGCTTCGAATGCTGCGTCTTCCAATTGCTTGGTCGCTTCAACAAAACGCTGCTCAACCTGTTGGGTTTTCAGCTCTTTGGTCAGCTTGTCTTTCAGGCTGGCAAACGTCGGCACTTGCGGTGCCTCAACGCCCAACAGCTTGATCAGATGCCAACCGAAGGTGCTGCGCACCGGTGCCGAGACCTGGTCTTTGTTCAACGCGTACAAGGCGGTTTCGAAGTCCGGGTCGTAGACGCCTGGGCCGGCAAAGCCGAGGTCGCCGCCACTGTTGGCCGAACCCGGATCCTGGGAGAACTCCTTGGCCAGGGCTTCGAACTTCTCACCCTTGGCCAGGCGTGCCTGGATTTCCTCGATCTTGGCCTTGGCTTGCGCGTCGGTGACCTTGTCGTTGACTTCAATCAGGATATGCGCGGCACGACGCTGTTCAGCGAGGTTGGCGGTTTCTTTCTGATAGGCAGCCTGCAGCTCATCGTCCTTCACGGCAACCTGGTCGAAGAAGGAAGACTTCTTCAGTTCCAGATAGTCGATAACCACTTGGTCAGGGGTCATGAACTCTTTGGCGTGCTGGTCGTAGTAAGCCTTGACCTCGTCGTCGGTAAGTTTCACCGCGGCAGGGTTGGCCTTAATGTTGACGGTGGCGAAGTCGCGGGTCTGTTTTTCCAGACGCGCAAATGCCAGCACTTCGGAATCGGTGACGAAACCGCTGCCGGCAATACCTGCGCGAACCTGGCCGATCAGCATTTCCTGGGTCAGCATCTGACGGAATTGCATACGGCTGTAGCCCAATTGACGGATCACCTGGTCAAAGCGTTCGGCGTTGAACTTGCCGTCTACCTGGAATTCCGGCGTCTGCAGGATCACCTGGTCCAATGCAGCTTCAGAGAAGCCAAACTTGGAGTCGGCCGCACCTTGCAGCAACAGCTTGCGATCGATCAGACCCTTGAGGGCCGCTTCGCGCAATAGTTTTTCGTCCAGCAGGGAAGCATCGAAATCCTTGCCCAGCTGTTGCATCAGCTGGCGACGTTGCATGTCGACGGCCTGGCTCAGCTCGGTCTGGGTGATTTCTTCACCGTTGACCTTGGCCACGTCCTGCTTACTGTTACCCGAAGCCTGGAAAATGGCCTCGATACCGGTGAACGCCATCAATGCGACGATGATCCCGATAATGGTCTTGGCAATCCAGCCTTGTGAATTGTCCCTGATATTTTGCAGCATGCGTCCCCCAGAAACGGTTGAACTTCAGAAATTGGCAACCGTGGAGCGTGGGTAGAGTACGGATATAAGAAAGGCGCATCCAAGGATGCGCCTTCTCGCAACTGGCGGAGCGGACGAGGGCTTTGGTTCTCCCCCCGGCTTGGCGACCCGATGCATACACGGGTCTGCTGCCGCTCCGCTCCCAGGTTGAACCTGGGTTCGACCTGGGTAGGTAAAGGCTGGATCGAAGCTTAGTTAACGGCTTCTTTCAGGGCTTTACCGGCTTTGAAACCTGGTTTCTTGGCAGCAGCAATCTGCAGTGCTTTGCCAGTCTGTGGGTTACGGCCAGTGCGAGCTGGGCGGTCAGTCACAGAGAAAGTACCGAAGCCTACCAGTACCACGGAGTCGCCGGCCTTCAGAGCGCCAGTGACGGATTCGATTACTGCATCCAGCGCACGGCCAGCAGCAGCTTTCGGGATATCAGCGGATGCAGCGATAGCATCAATCAGTTCCGACTTGTTCACTCTAAGTCCCCTTATATATCTATTGAGTATGATTCTAAGTTTTTTGGTGAAAGCAAAAACCAGTGCTGAATGCCCTACAGACACTTAAGAGCCGCTTTATAACAAGGGCTCTAAAAAGCTGTCAAGGAAGCCCCCAGGCTTTAACACATTAATGCGTGCTAATTCTTTCCTTGGAATCAGACTCACGTTTTTCGTCCTTGGAAACTATCTCCGGAGCCACATCCGGCAAGGGCTCCGGCGCGTATTGCAGCGCAATTTGCAGGACCTCGTCAATCCATTTAACCGGTTTAATCTGCAGATCTTGCTTGATGTTGTCTGGAATTTCCTTCAAGTCGCGAACATTCTCTTCAGGAATGATCACCGTCTTGATACCACCCCGGTGTGCAGCAAGCAATTTCTCTTTCAGACCACCGATGGCCAATACCTGACCACGCAGGGTGATTTCCCCCGTCATGGCGACATCGGCGCGCACCGGAATGCCAGTCAATGCCGACACCAAGGCCGTGCACATACCTACGCCAGCGCTAGGGCCGTCTTTCGGGGTCGCCCCTTCCGGCATGTGGATATGGGTGTCGTGCTTCTCATGGAAGTCCAGGGGGATCCCCAGGCTCTTGGCGCGGCTGCGCACCACGGTCTGCGCGGCAGTGATGGATTCAACCATCACGTCACCCAGGGAACCAGTCTTGATCAGTTGGCCTTTGCCAGGGATCACCGCGGCTTCGATGGTCAGCAATTCGCCGCCCACCTGAGTCCACGCCAGGCCAGTCACCTGCCCTACCTGATCCTGCTGCTCGGCCAGGCCATAGCGGAATTTCTTCACGCCCAGGAAGTGCTCCAGGGAATCGGCCGTGACCTTCACCGAGAAGCGTTTTTCCAGTGCATGCTCTTTGACCGCCTTACGACAGATCTTCGCGATCTGGCGCTCCAGGCCCCGCACACCGGCCTCGCGGGTGTAGTAGCGCACGATATCGCGGATCGTCTCGACCTCAAATTCGATCTCGCCCTTCTTCAGGCCGTTGGCCGAAATCTGCTTGGGCGCGAGGTATTTGACGGCGATGTTGATCTTCTCGTCTTCGGTGTAACCCGGCAGACGAATCACTTCCATCCGGTCCAGCAGCGCCGGCGGGATGTTCATGGAGTTGGAGGTGCACAGGAACATTACGTCGGACAGGTCGTAGTCGACTTCCAGGTAATGGTCGTTGAAATTGTGGTTCTGCTCGGGGTCGAGCACTTCGAGCAACGCCGACGCCGGATCGCCACGCATGTCGCTGCCCATTTTGTCGATTTCGTCGAGCAGGAACAGCGGGTTGCGCACGCCCACCTTTGTCATCTTTTGAATCAATCTTCCTGGCATCGAACCGATGTAAGTGCGGCGATGACCACGGATTTCCGCTTCATCACGCACACCACCGAGGGCCATGCGCACGAATTTACGGTTGGTGGCGTTGGCAATCGATTCAGCCAGCGAGGTTTTACCCACGCCAGGCGGACCCACCAGGCACAACACCGGACCCCGAATCTTCTTCACGCGCTTTTGCACGGCAAGGTATTCGAGGATGCGTTCTTTGACTTCTTCGAGGCCATAGTGGTCGGCGTCAAGGATGTCCTCAGCGCGCGCCAGGTCCAGGCGCACTTTGGTCTGGGCCTTCCACGGCACTTGCACCAGCCAGTCGATGTAGGAGCGCACCACGGTGGCTTCGGCCGACATCGGCGACATCTGCTTGAGCTTGTTCAACTCGGCAGTGGCTTTGGTCAAGGCGTCTTTCGGCAGACCGGCGGCGTCGATGCGCTTTTTCAGCTCTTCGATTTCGTTGTGGCCTTCCTCGCTGTCGCCGAGTTCTTTCTGAATGGCCTTCATCTGCTCATTCAGGTAGTACTCGCGCTGGCTGCGCTCCATTTGTTTCTTCACGCGACCACGGATGCGCTTCTCAACCTGCAACAGGTCGATTTCGGCATCCAGCAGCGCCAGCACGTGCTCGACACGCGCCGACAGGTCGATAATTTCGAGGATGTCTTGCTTCTGCTCGATCTTCAGCGCCATGTGCGCGGCCATGGTGTCGACCAGGCGGCTTGGCTCATCGATGCTGTTGAGGGAAGACAGGACTTCAGCCGGGACTTTCTTGCCCAACTGCACATACTGCTCGAATTGCGAGAGCAGGCTGCGTACAAACACTTCGGATTCGCGCTCAGGGGCCTCGACTTCGTCGATCAGCGCCACTTCGGCGCGCAGGTGGCCGTCCACCTCCATAAAGCGCTCGACCGCACCACGCTGCTCACCTTCCACTAGCACCTTGACGGTGCCATCAGGCAGCTTGAGCAGTTGCAGTACGGTAGCAATGGTGCCGACACGATACAGGGCGTCTTCGCCTGGATCATCGTCAGCAGGATTCTTCTGGGCCAACAGCAGGATTTGCTTGTCGCCCGTCATCGCGGCCTCGAGGGCTTCGATAGACTTCTCGCGCCCCACGAACAGCGGGATAACCATGTGCGGATAGACGACAACATCACGCAACGGCAGGAGAGGCAATTCGATGGTGGTCTTCATGATTTCGCCTCTATGACAGATGAAAAATAAGCTTGAAACCAAGATGGGGGCTGCATGCAAAAAAAACAAGCTTATTGCCAGCAGTTAAACGCAGTAAACGCTTTGGGGTAAAAAACGCCGCAAAAACAAAGGGGCCCCTGGAGGCCCCTTGTTTATACCGAAACTGCGAAACGCTTACGCGTCGGGCGCAGCCTTGGCAGCCGGCTCACTGTTTTCGTAGATATACAGTGGCTTGGACTTACCTTCTATGACGCTTTCGTCGATCACCACTTTACTCACCTCGGACTGCGAGGGGATTTCGTACATGGTGTCGAGCAGGACGCCTTCCAGAATCGAACGCAGGCCACGTGCACCGGTCTTGCGCTCCAGTGCCCGCTTGGCCACCGATTTGAGGGCGTCGGTGCGGAACTCGAGGTCTACACCTTCCATCTCGAACAGCTTGGCGTATTGCTTGGTCAGGGCGTTTTTCGGCTCGGTGAGGATCTGGATCAAAGCAGCCTCATCCAACTCGTCCAACGTGGCCAGAACCGGCAGACGGCCCACGAATTCCGGGATCAGACCGAACTTGACCAGATCGTCAGGCTCGACTTCACGCAGGGACTCTCCAACCTTCTTGCCTTCTTCCTTGCTGCGCACTTCGGCACTGAAGCCGATGCCGCCGCGGGTCGAACGCTGCTGGATGACTTTTTCCAGACCGGAGAACGCACCACCGCAGATGAACAGGATGTTACGCGTATCAACCTGAAGGAATTCCTGCTGCGGATGCTTGCGACCACCTTGTGGCGGTACGGAAGCGACCGTGCCTTCGATCAGTTTCAACAGGGCCTGCTGCACGCCTTCACCGGAAACGTCCCGGGTGATCGACGGGTTGTCCGACTTGCGTGAAATCTTGTCGATTTCGTCGATGTAGACAATACCCATCTGGGCTTTCTCTACGTCGTAGTCGCACTTCTGGAGCAGTTTCTGAATGATGTTCTCGACATCTTCACCCACGTAGCCAGCCTCGGTGAGGGTGGTAGCGTCGGCGATGGTGAACGGAACGTTCAGCAGGCGAGCGAGGGTTTCTGCAAGCAGGGTCTTACCCGAGCCTGTAGGACCGATCAGCAAGATGTTGCTCTTGCCGAGTTCAACTTCGTCGCCTTTCTTGTCACGCTGGTTCAAGCGCTTGTAGTGGTTGTATACCGCTACGGCCAGAACCTTCTTTGCACGCTCTTGACCAATCACGTACTGGTCAAGGATGCCGCTGATTTCTTTGGGCGAAGGCAATTTATGCGCGCTGCTTTCGGCCTGGGCTTCCTGCACCTCCTCACGGATGATGTCATTGCACAGGTCGACGCACTCGTCGCAGATAAAGACCGAGGGGCCGGCAATCAATTTGCGCACTTCATGCTGGCTTTTGCCACAGAAGGAGCAATAGAGCAGCTTGCCGTTGTCCTCGCCGTTGCGGGTGTCAGTCATTCGTTCGATCCAAATCCGATAGGCTTGCAACACAAGATGAAGGCTTATGCGGGCTTTTTCAAGCCCGCCAGTGGTCGGACATGCCGACCAGCCCTATTTTGAGCAGCTTATATTAAGCGGGGCGCTGGCTGATCACGTCGTCGATCAACCCGTATGCTTTCGCAGCTTCGGCACTCATGAAGTTGTCGCGGTTGGTATCGCGCTCGATTTCTTCCAAGGTGTGCCCGCTGTGCTTGGCCATCAACGTATTGAGGCGCTCACGAATAAACAGGATTTCCTTGGCGTGGATTTCGATGTCCGACGCCTGGCCCTGGAAACCGCCCAGTGGCTGGTGAATCATCACACGCGAGTTCGGCAGGCAGAAACGCTTGCCTTCGGCACCGGCGGTCAGCAGGAATGCGCCCATGCTGCAGGCTTGGCCAATGCAGGTGGTCGACACGTTCGGCTTGATGAACTGCATGGTGTCGTAGATCGACATGCCTGCAGTGACCGAGCCGCCTGGGGAGTTGATGTAGAGATGGATGTCCTTGTCCGGGTTTTCCGCTTCAAGGAACAGCAGCTGCGCACAGATCAGGTTGGCCATGTAGTCCTCTACCGGGCCCACCAGAAAGATCACTCGCTCCTTGAGCAGGCGCGAGTAGATGTCGTAGGCACGTTCGCCACGAGCGGACTGCTCGACAACCATCGGGACCAGGCCGCCAGCGGCCTGGATATCAGAGTTCTGCTGAATATAGGAATTACGGAACATGCTCTGCAGTTACTCCCAAATAGTCATGTCTTGAAAACGCATAAGCCAGCGCGAGGCTGGCTTATGGTTGTATTTCCAACGAGTTGGACAATCAGTCGGCTTGTGCTGCTTCCGCCGGTTTGACTGCTTCTTCGTAAGAGACCGCTTTATCGGTCACCTTAGCCTTCTGCAGAACAGTATCCACAACTTGTTCTTCCAGCACAACCGAACGCACTTCGTTCAGTTGCTGATCGTTCTTGTAGTACCAAGCCACGACCTGCTCAGGCTCCTGGTAGGCCGAAGCCATTTCCTGGATCATTTCGCGAACGCGATCTTCGTCAGGCTTGAGGTCGAACTGCTTGACCACTTCAGCCACGATCAGGCCCAGCACGACGCGGCGCTTGGCTTGTTCTTCGAACAGCTCGGCCGGCAGTTGGTCAGGCTTGATGTTGCCACCAAACTGCTGAACAGCTTGTACGCGCAGGCGATCCACTTCGTTGGACAGCAGGGCCTTGGGCACTTCGATCGGGTTGGCGGCCAGCAGACCGTCCATGACCTGGTTCTTGACCTTGGACTTGATGGCCTGACGCAGCTCGCGCTCCATGTTCTTGCGAACTTCGGTGCGGAAGCCTTCGATGCCGGATTCCTTGATGCCGAATTGAGCGAAGAACTCTTCGTTCAGCTCTGGCAGCTTAGGCTCGGAAACGCTGTTGACGGTCACGGTGAACTCGGCGGCTTTGCCGGCCAGGTCCAGGTTCTGGTAGTCAGCAGGGAAAGTCAGGTTCAGAACGCGCTCTTCGCCGGCTTTGGCGCCAACCAGGCCGTCTTCGAAACCAGGGATCATGCGGTTGGAGCCCAGCACCAGCTGGGTACCCTTGGCGGAGCCGCCAGCGAAGACTTCGCCGTCAACCTTGCCAACGAAATCGATGTTCAGCTGGTCTTCGTTCTGGGCAGCACGGTCGGCCACTTCGAAACGGGTGTTCTGCTTGCGCAGGATTTCCAGCATGTTGTCCAGGTCCGAATCAGCCACTTCGGCGCTCAGACGCTCGATGGCAATACCGTCGAAACCGGCCACTTCAAATTCAGGGAACACTTCGAATACGGCGACGTATTCCAGGTCCTTGCCAGCTTCCAGGGACTTAGGCTCGATCGACGGCGAACCTGCTGGGTTCAGCTTGTGCTCAACGACCGCTTCGTAGAAGGAAGCCTGGATCACGTCACCAACAGCTTCCTGGCGCGCATCGGCACCAAAACGGCGCTTGATTTCGCTCATTGGCACTTTGCCTGGACGGAAACCAGCGATCTTGGCCTTTTGGGCAGTCTGCTGCAGACGCTTGTTGACCGCAGTCTCGACGCGCTCAGCCGGCACGGAGATGCTCAGGCGACGCTCGATAGCAGTAGTATTTTCAACAGAAACTTGCATGGATATTCCTCGTTGCACAGACGTTAGCCGGCCATTTCCGACCCCAATCAAGGGCATGCATTCTAGTGGGTCAAACTCAAGAAGTCACCCTACTGCAAATACGCCCGAAAACAGCCGGCAATTTATCGGTACGAAGGCACGGATGCACTTCGCCCCGGTGACAAATACAACCCATCACGCCAGGGCTCTGCGCCGCCCCTTCTATATATAGAAGAAGTCGTCATCCATCGCCCTGACGGCCAACCCCGCAAACAGGGCTGGCTGGCAGCGCAGCATCATCGAGATACACAAATACGATGAAACGCCCCGCCGTCGCACCCCATTACCTGCAGGCGCTGGATATTTCGAACCGCTGAAACCAAAAAAGGCGCCAGACTGTTAAATCTGGCGCCTTTCGAATATGGGGTGGACGAAGGGGATCGAACCCTCGACAACGGGAGTCACAATCCCGTGCTCTACCAACTGAGCTACGCCCACCATATTGCGTTAACAAAGAAACCAAACCACTTCTTTGTTGAGCTCTGCCCTGCCTTTCGACGGGACCAAGCTTTATTTGGTGCGGATGAAGAGACTCGAACTCTTACGCCTCGCGGCGCTGGAACCTAAATCCAGTGTGTCTACCAATTCCACCACATCCGCGCTTGAAGCTCTTAAAGCAAAGGCGCCAGACGATTAATCTGGCGCCTTTTAAAATATGGGGTGGACGAAGGGGATCGAACCCTCGACAACGGGAGTCACAATCCCGTGCTCTACCAACTGAGCTACGCCCACCATATAGCGCTACTTGTGCCAAAGCTGCCTAATGGCGCACCCGGCAGGACTCGAACCTGCGACCATCCGCTTAGAAGGCGGATGCTCTATCCAGCTGAGCTACGGGCGCCTGATTAATCTGTACTCTTGGAGGATTACAAACTAAGTGCTTCCAACCTTGCAGAACAACACGCTATTCTGCTCGACCTTCTTAACCAGTGCTAGGCTGTGCCCGACAAGTGCGACGAATAGTATAGACGCCCTCGAAACCCGTCAAATCTTTTTTGAAAAAAATTCATTTTATTTAAGGGGTTAGGGCAATTTGCAGACCAAGCGCCTTTGCCCTCACGTCTTGGCATGCGAGAATGCGCGCACTTTTCTTCCCCCTCTCGATGGTTAATCACGCGTAATGACTGCACAACTTATCGACGGCAAATCAATCGCCGCCAGCCTGCGCCAGCAGATCGCCAAACGAGTCACCGAGCGTAGCCAGCAGGGCCTGCGCACGCCTGGCCTCGCGGTGATCCTGGTCGGCAGCGATCCTGCCTCTCAGGTTTATGTCTCGCACAAGCGTAAAGACTGTGAAGAGGTCGGCTTTATTTCCAAGGCCTACGACTTGCCTTCCGAGACCACCCAGCAGGCCCTTACCGACCTGATCGACAGCCTCAACGACGACCCGAAGATCGATGGCATCCTGCTGCAACTGCCATTGCCCGAGCATCTGGACGCCTCGAAACTACTGGAGCGTATTCGCCCCGACAAAGACGTCGACGGTTTCCACCCTTATAACGTCGGCCGCCTGGCCCAGCGTATCCCGCTGCTGCGTCCGTGCACGCCGAAAGGCATCATGACCCTGCTGGAAAGCACCGGTGTCGACCTGTACGGCCTCGACGCCGTGGTCGTCGGCGCCTCCAACATCGTTGGTCGACCGATGGCCATGGAACTGCTGTTGGCCGGCTGCACCGTGACCGTCACCCACCGTTTCACCAAAGACCTCGCCGGCCACGTCGGCCGCGCCGACCTGGTCGTGGTCGCTGCCGGCAAGCCGGGGCTGGTAAAAGGCGAATGGATCAAGGAAGGCGCCATCGTCATCGACGTGGGCATCAACCGTCAGGACGACGGCAAGCTGGTGGGCGATGTGGTGTACGAAACCGCCCTGCCCCGCGCCGGCTGGATCACACCAGTGCCAGGCGGCGTCGGCCCGATGACGCGTGCTTGCCTGTTGGAAAACACGTTATACGCTGCAGAAACCCTGCACAGCTGACAAGCGCTCCAACAAAGAGCCCTGCCATCGGCAGGGCTTTTTATTGGCCAGTTGCCTTCCCCTCCCGATTCGCTTGACCCCGGCGCGTTGATAATGACCAAGAACAGCGTTACGCAGGCAACGCACGATGCTATCCCCGGCCAAGGGCTTACCCTGATTATTTTCGCCGCATTCGTCACGCTTGCTGCCGTTGGGCTGAGTCTGCTGGCAATCTACTTCCAAATAGGAAGCAATGTTCAGGTACCGGTTTTTGCAGCCGAGCGCATAACAACCCCCTCTCAGTTGAATCCCGAGCCAGTTGAGCGCGCGGTTTTCATAGTTCTCGCCGCACTGGCTCCAATTGGCCTGGTTGCCGCGCTCAGGTTCCTGCGAGGCTTCAACCCACCACCCTGGCTCGCGGGCCTGACGCTAGCCCTGCTATCCCTCGCATTGGCAGGCCCATTCATCGCCTCGGACTTCACCAGCGTGATGTTCTTCCCCAAGAGCGTGTCGGGTACCAGCCGGACGATCATGCTGGTGCTGTCCGTAATCCTCTCGATAGCCGTGCTGGTACAGAATTGGACCGGGGGCAAGCCAAGCCGCTCGTCGATGGCGCTTACCATTGCGCTGGCTTGTATAGCGACCTTCATCTTCCAGATAGCCCCTTACAGGTTGGCTTCCATTGACACGGTCACCCTCGCAAGCCAATGGTCTGTCAGCTATGACGCCGCCACCTATGCGCTGACCCAAGTCGTCGCAGGCAAAACGTTACTCAGCGAACTACCTTCGCAATATGGTTTATTCCCGGAACTGATCGCCCCATTTTTCAAACTTGTCGGAGTCAGTGTCTTCTCCGTCAGCACTTTTTTTGCAGTGCTCCAGCTCGTCGGCCTTGTCTGCCTCGCCGTGATCTTGCACCTTCACGTACGCAACCACGGCCTGAGGATATTGACGTTCCTGTGCCTGCTGATACCTACAAGCCTGTTTCTGTACCTGAACGGATTCGCGCAGGAAATCTATCTGCAGTACTACCCTATTCGCTTTATTTGCCCTGCCGTGTCGCTGCTCCTGTTCGCACACTACTGCTCCCGCCCTTCACGCATGCGCCTTGGCGCGCTGGGAATAGCCTCAGGTATCGCGGTTTTCTGGAACATAGATTCCGGAATTCCAGTGCTGATTTCCATAGGCGCAACGCTTTTGGTGAAACCTCTTTTTAGTCAGCGCCCGAAATGGAAAAGTCTGCTGTCCGCGCTCGGCTTTTCACTTTTTGCAGTGCTGAGCCTGTGTATCCTGATGATTACCCTGCGAATCAAGGCTGGCGCCCCACTCGGCATTCAGGAAGCCCTTGCGTCCCAGAAACTGTTCTACGGAGCGGGTTTCATGATGCTGCCAATGCCCCTCACCTTCCATCCCTGGCAAGTCATTCTGCTTGTTTATGCCGCGGCGGCCGTCACAGCGCTTTCGGCATGGCGGCGACATAGCGACAAGCCGGTGTATGACTTGCTCTTCTGCACCTCGCTGATGGGACTTGGACTGTTCACCTACTACCAGGGGCGTTCACACATTTTCTGCCTGATGATGGTGCTATGGCCCGCACTGGTAACAGGTGCGGTGCTGACAGACTTGATCCTGCGATCAATCCGCAAACGCTCTACATCTGCCCTATCCAACGTGCTGGCTGTCCCGTTTCTTGTCTTCGTGAGCCTCGGCACGGTGACCCTGGCCTTTTCAAGTCGCAACCTTGTAACAACTGGCATCAACACGCTCTCCGACTTTCACACGCCCAGGGACTCTGTGGTAGCGAACGAACTGGCGTTTCTACGCGCAACCTACAAGGGGCGTAACTGCTTGATCCTGGCACAACGACAGGCTATCTATCATGCGCAACTGCAAACCTCCTCGCCTTTGCCTGGGCCCGGCATGATCGAAACCTTGCTGCAGAGCGACCTCGACGCGCTCATGGCTGGGGCACTCGCGACCCCTCTACCGTGCATTTACCTAGGCATAGGCCCCTCTTCGCAAACCCTAGCGAAGATCGATGACGCGGCGCTCATCTCGCACTATCCGGTCAATGCAAAAAATGACCTTGGAACGCTTCTGTTACTTGAGCCCCCCAAGGTGGGTTCAAAATCGGTACAACCCTAACCAATCATCGGCTTACGGCCTTTATTTAAAGGCCTCTATCGCTTTCTGATCCATACTCCTAAAATGTAACGGCATTTGTCATACAACCCGTTCCAGAACGGTATTTCCTTACTTTTAGCGAGTTCATCCGCGTGAAAATTCGTCTTTCTATTGTCAGCCTATTTTTTGCTTTCACAGGCACCTTCGCGCACGCCGCCGAAACCACCCAGGCCCCGCGTGATACGTCCAAGCTGCAAATCGCTTCTGGCAGCGCCATGTTGGTCGACCTGCAGACCAACAAGGTCATTTATTCCAGCAACCCGGACGTGGTGGTGCCCATCGCTTCGGTGAGCAAATTAATGACTGGCCTGATCGTGCTCGAAGCCAAGCAGAATATGGATGAGTACATCGATATCAACATCACCGACACGCCGGAAATGAAAGGCGTGTTCTCGCGCGTGAAGATCGGCAGCCAGATGCCGCGCAAGGAAATGCTGCTGATCGCTCTGATGTCCTCGGAAAACCGCGCCGCCGCGAGCCTGGCCCACCACTACCCGGGTGGCTATGCAGCCTTCATCGCCGCGATGAACGCCAAGGCCAAGGCGTTGGGCATGACCAGCACTCATTATGTAGAACCCACTGGCCTTTCGATCCACAACGTGTCCACTGCCCGCGACCTGAGCAAACTGCTGGCCGCCGCGCGTCACTACCCGCTGCTGAGCCAATTGAGCACCACCAAGGAAAAGACCGTGTCGTTCCGCAAGCCCAACTACACCCTGGGCTTCTCCAACACTGACCACCTGATCAACCGCGCCAATTGGGACATCAAGCTGACCAAGACCGGTTTCACCAACCAGGCCGGCCACTGCCTGGTGCTGGTGACCAGCATGGGCAACCGCCCGGTATCGTTGGTGATCCTGGATGCCTTCGGTAAATTCACCCACTTTGCCGATGCCAGCCGTATCCGCAATTGGGTCGAGACCGGCAAGAGCGGTTCGGTGCCGGATGTGGCGTTGCGCTACAAGGCCGACAAGAACCTGAAGAATCGTCCTAACGCTGCGGAAGCCCGTCGCTAAACGATATAAAAAACGGCGCTTCGATAGCGCCGTTTTTTATTTGCGTTCCGCCAACACCTTCAGTGCCTGCGCCGCCGCCCGCTCCTGCCCGGCCTGGGCCGTCGCATTCGCCGAGTCGCGCCAACGTTGTGCATCTACATTCGCCGGCAACTGGCTCGGGCGCTGAGTGAGGATTGCCCAACTGCCGGCGCTTTTCCATTTGGACTCAAAGTCGCTGAAGCTCATCAACAAACGTCGATCCATGCCAGAGCGCAACAACACCGTACTTTTCTGCTGATTGAACCCCACTACGACCACGTAGTGCGCGTCCGACCACAGCCCGCCACCGATCCGCGCCATCACTGGATAACCCGCTGCCACCTGTGCCAGCACCGCTGTCAGCTTGGCGTCCAGCGGGTACACCATCAGCCCGTACTCGCGCGCCAGCACCTGCATGTTGCGCTCAAGGTCCGCTTCGCCGCCCGGCAAATGCAGCGGTTTATCCAATAGCCCCGGTGTCATGACAATGCCTTGTTGCGACAGCATGCTGGCTAAAGACGTAGGACCGCCCTGATAAGCCTCGCTGCGAAAGGTCGGCACGCCATTGAGCTCGACGCGCTCCGGCAGGCCCGCCAGTCTCGACGGAGTGGAGGAACACGCCGCAAGGCCCAAGGCACACGCGAGGAACAAGGATGTTTTCAGGTTCGACCGTAACCGCAATTTTCTACTCTCTTGATCAACTGCCGGTAAGGGCCCTGATCATAGGACGCTCTGCCACGCGGGTATAGCCCGCAGGCTTAGTAAAGGACGCGGATAGAGCAAAGAAGTTGGACAGACACGACCATTGGTCAATAGCAGGCAACCGTCAGCTAGCTAGACTGTCCATTGAGAAGACTGTGTGTGCCCCCTGGGGGCGAAAGGAGGCCGGAATGAGCCTTGCAACAACGATTGTCCTGTTGATATGCGGTTGGCTGGCGGTAGCCGGCGCCATGTTGTGGGGGGTGTTGCGCATCACCCGTCGGCACCATCACCCCCACGTCAAACCCGCTGCACCCGCCAAACCCCATAAGGTCGCGGTACATCACGCCTAGCCAGGCATGCAATTGAAGTCCTGAGTCGCCGCGACCTCCTTGCCGTGACCATCCATCAAGGATGCGCGCACGGTGGTGCCCAAGCTCGACTCCACCAGGGTGTAGTGCTCACCCGCCTTGAAATCCTTGTATTCGACCCGACCCTGGCAGTCCTGCTGGTTGTCGTCGCCTGGCTCCTCCTCAAACAGCGTCACATCCAGGCGATGATCCCCCGGCGTCACCTCGAAGAAACGTCCGTCATCCACGCGCTTGCCGTCCACGCGTTCGGCCATCAGGTCGTTAGGGGCTTCTTCTTTCAAACCGATCCACGCTTCGCTCGGGTCGGCCTTGGGAATCGGGCCGGCGCACGCCGACAACAACAGCACAGCAGCGAGGGCCGGGATCAATAACAAGGGTTTGAGTGACATGGCAGGGCTCCAAAGAAGGACGATGTGTCCGATGGGTTACAAGCTTGGGGAGCCACCCTTTGTAGAACAAATGAATACAGATGAAACGATCTTCAGCCCCTTCCTAAATGTTCCTTCACCTGGCTGAAAGGTGCGTGTTAGGTGGGTCGGGCAAGACTGCCGGGGTTTGCAATCCTGCTCCCTCCGGAGGTTTCACGCATGCTCGGGCTGGTAAAGACCGCACTGCAAAAGCCGTACACGTTTATCGTGTTGGCCATATTCATCTGCATCATTGGGCCGATGGCGGCCCTGCGTACCCCCACTGACGTTTTTCCGGACATTGGCATTCCCGTGGTCGCCGTAGTCTGGCAGTACAACGGTCTGTCGCCGGACGCCATGGCTGGCCGGGTGATCTACACCTATGAACGCTCCCTGAGCACCACGGTTAAC
This sequence comes from Pseudomonas sp. TWR1-1-4, assembly GCF_049897165.1. Lineage (NCBI taxonomy): Bacteria > Pseudomonadati > Pseudomonadota > Gammaproteobacteria > Pseudomonadales > Pseudomonadaceae > Pseudomonas > Pseudomonas sp. TWR1-1-4. Next base: position 513,154 of record NZ_JAFCVS010000001.1, read on the forward strand.
GACATCGAGCATATCGAGTCGCAATCCTTGCCCGGCATGGGCATTGTCAAAATTTTCTTCCAACCCGGCGTGGATATCCGCACCGCCAACGCCCAGGTGACGGCGGTATCACAAACCGTGCTCAAGCAGATGCCACCGGGCATCACGCCGCCGCTGATCCTCAACTACAGCGCCTCCACGGTGCCGATTTTGCAGATGGCGTTCTCCAGCCCCAGCCTCTCGGAAGCCAAGATCCGCGACCTGGTGCAGAACAACATTCGCCTGCCCCTGAGCGCCCTGCCCGGCCTGGCCATGCCCACACCGATGGGCGGCAAGCAACGCCAGATCACCCTGGACCTCGACCCGCAGGCGCTGGCCGCCAAAGGTTTATCGGCCCAAGACGTCGGCAATGCCTTGGCGCTGCAGAACCAGATCATCCCGGTGGGCACCGCCAAACTCGGCCCCAACGAATACACCATCTTGCTCAACAACAGCCCCAAAGCCATCGACGAGCTGAATGACCTGCCGATCAAAACGGTCGACGGAGCCTTGATCACCATCGGCCAGGTCGCCCACGTGCGTGACGGCTCGCCGCCGCAGACCAACATCGTGCGCGTCGACGGCCACCGCGCAGTCCTCATGCCAGCATTGAAAAACGGCAGCATCTCCACCCTGTCGATCATCGACGGCATCCGCCAGATGCTGCCGCGCATCAACGAAACCCTGCCGCCGTCGCTGAAGACCTCGCTGCTGGGGGATGCCTCGGTGTTCGTGAAACAGTCAGTGGGCAGCGTGGCCCAGGAAGGCATCATCGCCGCGCTGTTGACCAGTGCGATGATCCTGCTGTTCCTCGGCAGCTGGCGTTCCACGATCATTATTGCCGCCTCGATTCCCCTGGCCGTGCTGTCGGCCATCGCACTGCTGGCGGTCAGCGGGCAAACCCTCAACGTGATGACCCTCGGCGGGCTGGCGTTGGCGGTGGGGATCCTGGTGGACGACGCCACGGTGACCATCGAAAACATCAACTGGCACCTGGAACAAGGCAAGGCGGTGAAGACCGCGATTCTCGACGGCGCCGCACAGATCGTCGGCCCGGCGTTCGTCTCGCTGCTGTGTATTTGCATCGTTTTCGTGCCGATGTTCTTGCTGCAAGGCATCGCCGGTTATCTGTTCCGGCCGATGGCCCTGGCGGTGATCTTTGCCATGGCCAGTTCTTTCATTCTGTCGCGTACGCTGGTGCCGACGCTGGCAATGTTCCTGCTCAAGCCGCACGCCCCGGAGCAAGGTGCAGGGCACCATCCAGAAGATGAATTCATCAATCATCACGAGGGTGAGCAGCATCAGAAACAGCGCAATGCCGTGCTGCAATCGGTGCTGAATTTCCAACAGGGTTTCGAGCGGCATTTCTCGAACATCCGCGACACCTATCACGGCCTGCTGACCTTGGCCCTGGGCAATCGCAAGCGTTTTATCGTCGGTTTCCTGGCCTGTGTGCTGGCATCGTTCCTGCTGCTGCCAAGCCTTGGCCAGGACTTCTTCCCGGCCACCGACGCGGGCGCCTTGGCCCTGCACGTGCGCCTGCCACTGGGCACGCGCATCGAAGAAAGCGCTGCCGCCTTCGACCGTATCGAGGCGCGGATTCGTGAAGTGATTCCCGCCGAAGAACTCGACACCATCGTCGACAACATCGGCATCCCGCTCAGCGGCATCGACATGGCCTACAGCAGCAGCGGCACCATCGGCCCGCAGGACGGCGATATCCAGGTCACGCTGAAAAAAGACCACGCGCCCACCGCCGACTACGTAAAGAAATTGCGTGAAGCCCTGCCAGAAAGTTTCCCCGGCAGCCATTTCGCATTCCTGCCGGCAGACATCAGCAGCCAGATCCTCAACTTCGGCGCCCCGGCCCCTCTGGACGTGAAAATCTCCGGGCGCAGCGATGAAGAAAACCGCGCCTATGCGGTGGAACTGGAACGGCGCCTGCAACACGTACCGGGCATCGCCGACCTGCGCATCCAGCAGTCCACCGGCTACCCGTCCTTGCAGGTCAACGTCGACCGCCTGCGCGCCAATGGCCTGGGCATCACCGAGCGTGACGTGACCAACAGCATGGTCGCCTCCCTCGCCGGCAGCTCACAAGTGGCACCGACCTTCTGGCTCAACCCGGCCAACGGCGTGTCCTACTCCATCGTCGCCGCCACCCCGCAATACCGCCTCGACAGCCTGCCTTCGCTGGAAGCGCTGCCGGTGACCGGCGCCGACGGCCAGTCGCAGATCCTCGGCGGCGTGGCCACCATCTCCCGCGTGCAAAGCCCGGCGGTGGTGACCCACTACAACATCGAACCGACCCTGGACCTGTACGCCAACGTGCAAGGCCGCGATCTCGGCGGCGTGGCCCGTGATGTGCAGAAAGTGCTGGATGACACCGCCTCGATGCGCCCCAAAGGCGCAGTGATCAGCCTGCACGGACAGATCGATGCGCTGCATGAAGCCTTCAGCGGCTTGAGCCTTGGCCTGCTCGGTGCGGTAGTGCTGATCTACCTGCTGATCGTGGTCAATTTCCAGTCTTGGGTCGATCCGTTCGTGATCATCACCGCCTTGCCTGCGGCGCTGGCAGGGATCGTGTGGATGCTGTTCCTCAGCGGCACCTCGTTGTCGGTGCCCGCCTTGACCGGCGCGATCCTATGCATGGGCGTGGCCACGGCCAACTCGATCCTGGTGGTGAGCTTCTGCCGCGAACGCCTGGCCGAACATGGCGATGCGCTAAAGGCCGCGCTGGAAGCCGGCTACACGCGCTTCCGCCCGGTGTGCATGACCGCCCTGGCGATGATCATCGGCATGTTGCCCCTGGCGATTTCCGAGGAGCAGAACGCCCCCCTCGGCCGTGCGGTGATCGGTGGCTTGATCCTCGCCACCACCGCCACCCTGTTGTTTGTCCCCGTGGTCTTCAGCCTGGTCCACGGCCGTCACCCTACTCGCGCCACTGCTGGAGAAACGCCTCATGTCGTCTGATCACAAACCCTCGCGCAAGCGTCTGATGCTCATGGGTGTCGGCGGCCTGACCCTGGCCGCCCTGTTGGTCGCCAACGGCCTGCATGCCCGCACGCTGCACGAACAATCGGTCACCGCCTGGACCGAAACCGCCGCCATCCCGCAGGTGATGGTGTTCCAACCGCAGCAGAATGTCGCCGGCGATACCCTACGCTTGCCGGCGCACCTCGAAGCCTGGAGCAAGGCGCCGATTCACGCCCGCGTCAGCGGCTACCTCAAGGACTGGAAGGCCGACATCGGCACCCAGGTCAAAGCCGGGCAAATCCTCGCCGAGATCGACAGCCCTGACCTGGACCAGCAACTGGCGCAAACCCACGCCCGGCTGGTACAGGAACAGGCCAACGCACGCCTGGCCGAAACCACCGCCACCCGCTGGCAAAACCTGCTCGCCAGCCATTCGGTATCGCGCCAGGAGGCCGATGAAAAAACCTCCAATGCCGCCGCCGCAAAAGCCAACGCCGAAGCCGCCGCTGCCGACTATGCGCGGCTGTCCGCGCTGGAAAACTACAAGACAATCCGCGCGCCATTCGCGGGCACCATCACCGCGCGCAACACCGATATCGGCCAGTTGATCAAGGCCGACACCGACAGTGATCCGGAACTGTTCAACATCGCCGACACTCACCAACTGCGCCTGTATGTGCCTGTGCCGCAGAACTACGCGGCGGTCATCCACCCAGGCCTCGAAGCCGAACTGACCGTGCCCGAGCACCCCGGCGAACACTTCAAGGCGCACCTGATCGGTGATTCCACCGCCATCGACCGCCGTTCCGGCACCTTGCTCGCGCAGTTCGTGGCCGACAACCCCAACGGCGAATTGCTGCCCGGTGATTACGCCGAAGCCACCCTGCCGATACCGGCGGATACCCATGGCGTGAGCATCCCGGCCAGTGCATTGATCTTCCGTGCCCAAGGCACGCAAGTGGCGGTGTTGGATGCGCGCAATCATGTGCACCTGCAGGACATTCACATCGGCCTCGACCTGGGCGAACGCCTGGTCATCGACCAAGGCCTGAAACCCGCCGACCGTGTGGTCGACAACCCGCCGGACGCCCTGCGTGAAGGCGACCCGGTACAACTGGCCGATGCCGCGGGAGGTGCGCATGCGCCTAAGGCTTAAACCCCTCGCAGCGCTGATGCTGCTGGCGTTGCAGGGCTGCTCGATGGCGCCGACCTACAAGGTGCCGAGCGTTGATTTGCCGGCCGGCTACCGCGAACAGACCAGCGATGGCCCCTGGCACAGCGCGCAACCGTCCGATCAACTGGCCCCCGAATGGTGGACGCTCTACCACGATTCGCGCCTGAATGACCTGCAACAGCAACTGCTCAAGGCCAACCCGGATTTGACGGCGGCGCTGGCGCACTTCGACGCATCCCAGGCCTATGCCAGCCAATTGCATGCGGGGTTGTTCCCGCAGATCACCGCCAGTGCGCAGCCGTTGCGCCAGCGCCAATCGGACTCGCGGCCACTGCGGGGCGATACGCAGCCGTCGGTGTACAACAGCAATACGGCAGGGTTTTCACTGAGCTACGACCTGGACCTGTGGGGCAAAATCCGCAACCAGGTCGCGGCCGGCGATGCCCAAGCGCAGGCGTCCGGCGATGATTTGGCGGTGGCGCGCTTGAGCCTGCAACATCAGTTGGCGACGTTGTACGTGCAGCTCAACGGGTTGGATGCGCAGGCGCGGATTCTCAACCGTTCACTGGAGGATTTCGGCCAGGCGTTGCAGCTGACCCGTAGCCGGTATGAGGGGCAGATTGCTTCGGAGCTGGACCTCACGCGCGCGCAGAATCAACTGGCCGAGGCCAAGGCGCAATGGGATGAAGTACGCGGGCAGCGCAATCTGACCGAGCACGCCATAGGAGAGCTGGTGGGTGTGGCAGCCAGCGATTTTTCGTTACCGCCGGGCCCGCAATTGATCGCCTTGCCGGGGATACCCTCGCAATTGCCTAGCCACCTGCTGCAACGTCGTCCGGATATTGCAGCGGCCGAGCGACGAGTGTTTGCCGCCAACGCCAACATCGGCGTGGCCAAGGCGGCGTGGTATCCAGATTTCAGTTTGACGGGGTTGATTGGCGGGCAGACTCAGGGGGTCGGCAACCTGCTGTCCGCGGGCAATCGCTATTGGGCATTGGGGCCGTTGGTCAATTTGCCGATCTTCGATGGCGGTCGTCTAAGCGCCAACGAACGCCAGGCCAAGGCCGAGTTTGAAGAGGCGTCGGCGCAGTACCGCAGCCAGGTGCTGAAAGCCGTGCGCGAAGTCGAGGACAACCTGGCGCAACTGCGGGATCTGCAGCAGGAAGCACAGGATGAACAAGCGGCAGCGGATGCAGCGCAGCACACGCAAGCACTGGCGATGAACAGCTATCAGGCGGGGGCCGTGAGTTATCTGGATGTGGTGACGGCGCAGACGGCGGCGTTACAGGCGCAGCGGACATTGCAGGCGGTGCAGACGCGGCAGTTGCAGGCGAGTGTCGGGCTGGTGACTGCGCTGGGTGGCGGCTGGCGACCCTCTTCCTGACACTGTCCATTCTCCGTAGGAGGGCAGTGATGGCTTAGGCGGCGAGCTTGCCACAGGCGATTGCCGCCGACGCCGCGACCATTGCCCTGAGCAACACCGCACAGCCCGCCGCCAGATCATCCGGCGCGGCATTCTCGATTTCGTTATGGCTGATGCCACCTTCACAGGGCACAAAAATCATCCCCGCCGGCCCCAGCTCTGCGACAAAAATCGCGTCATGCCCTGCCCCGCTGACGATGTCCATGTTCGACAAACCCAGGCTATTTGCGGCATCGCGTACCGCATCCACACAGCCTTTGTCGAAGTACAACGGCGGGAAGTCAGCCGTGGGTTCCATTTCGAAACTCAGCCCATGTTTGGCGCAGGTGTCTTCAATGACCTGGCGCACTTGGGCAATCATCGAATCCAATCGCGCCGGTTCCAGGTGGCGGAAGTCCAGGGTCATGCGCACCTCACCCGGAATTACGTTGCGCGAGCCGGGATACGCCTGCAGGCAACCCACCGTGCCACACGCATGAGGCTGATGACCCAGCGCCGCCGCATTCACTGCCGCCACTACGGCCGCCGCGCCCACCAGGGCATCCTTGCGCAGGTGCATCGGCGTCGGCCCCGCATGAGCCTCAACGCCGCTCAGCTTCAGGTCGAACCACTTCTGCCCGAGGGCGCCAAGCACCACACCGATGGTTTTCTTCTCGTCCTCAAGAATCGGGCCTTGCTCGATGTGTGCTTCGAAATACGCACCCACCTTATGCCCACTGACCGGCCGCGAGCCCGCATAGCCAATCGCATTCAATGCATCGCCGACACTGACGCCGTCCACATCGACCTTGGCCAGTGTGTCCGCCAGGGTGAACTTCTCGGCGAACACGCCGGAGCCCATCATGCACGGCGGGAAGCGCGAGCCTTCCTCGTTGGTCCACACCACCACTTCCAGCGGCGCCTCGGTTTCCACCTTGAGGTCATTGAGCGTACGCAGCACTTCCACACCCGCCAGCACGCCAAAGCAACCGTCAAACTTGCCACCGGTGGGCTGGGTGTCGATGTGGCTGCCAGTCATCACCGGTGGCAGGTTCGGATCGCGCCCCGGACGACGGGCGAAAATGTTGCCGATGCCGTCGACGGTCACGGTGCAGCCGGCCTCTTCGCACCACTGCACGAACAGGTCGCGGGCCTTGCGGTCAAGGTCGGTAAGGGCCAGGCGACAGACGCCGCCCTTGGGGGTGGCGCCGAGCTTGGCCAGGTCCATCAGCGACTGCCACAGGCGGTCGCGGTTGATTTGCAGGACGTCGAGGGCAGCGTTCATGGGTGATCTCCTCAAGCTACATTTCTTATGGATTGACTCAATTCCATCAATGGAATGCGGTCATACATGTGGGAGCGGGCTTGCTCGCGAAGAGGCCGTGTCAGTCGCTGCAAATGTCGCCTGAAAGACCGCATTCGCGAGCAAGCCCGCTCCCACATGTGGTTTGCATTTCAAATTATCTACAGTGGTGTTTTCACCGCGACCGGGCTGGCCCCGCGTTTGGCATTCAGGCCGTAATACAGCAAGCCACCCAACGCCGAACCGGTAAACCAGCCATAGCTGTAGAACCAACTGAACGCATCGCTGCCCAGCGACAGCAAGGTCAGCACCACCGGCACGCCAAAGGCGATGAAGCCGCTCCAGTTCCACGCCGGGTAGATGTCGTCGCGGTATAGGCCGGCCAGATCAAGCTGCTGTTTGCGGGTGATGAAGTAGTCCACCACCATGATCCCGGCAATGGGCCCCAGCAGGCTTGAATAGCCCAGCAACCAGTTCGAATACACGGTTTCCAGGCTCACGTCGGACACGATCAGGCCGAGCTTTTTCAGCAGCTCATGGCCCATCAGCGCCAGCCCCACCAGGCCGGTCAGGATCACTGCCGTGGTGCGGTTGATCAGCTTGGGCGCGATGTTCTGGAAGTCATTGGTGGGCGACACAATGTTCGCCGCCGTGTTGGTAGACAAAGTCGCGACGATGATCAATGCCATCGCCACAGCCACCCACACCGGGCTCTGGATATGCCCGATCAGGGTCACCGGGTCGGACACGCTGACGCCCACCAGTTTCACCGAGGCGGCGGTCATGATCACGCCGAGGGCGGCGAACAGGAACATGGTCAGCGGCAGGCCGAAGATCTGCCCGAGGATCTGGTCCTTCTGGCTTTTGGCGTAGCGGCTGAAGTCCGGGATATTCAGCGATAGGGTGGCCCAGAAGCCCACCATCGCGGTGAGGCCGGCCATGAAGTAACCGGTGAGGCTCGCGCCCTCTGGGCGTTTCGGCGGGATCGCCATCAACTCACTGATCGACACATTGGGCATCGCCCACACCAGCAAGCCAATGCCCACCGCCACCAGCAACGGCGCCGACAAGGTTTCCAGGCGCTTGATCGATTCGGCACCGCGCAGCACCACCCACAAATTCAGGCACCAGAAAATCATGAAGCCGATCACTTCACCCGTGCCGCCAAGGGACTTCCAACCCTCGAAAATCGAGCCGAGGAACAGGTGGATCGCCAGCCCACCAAACATCGTCTGGATACCAAACCAGCCACAGGCCACCAGCGCGCGGATCAGGCACGGCACGTTGGAACCCAGGATGCCGAACGACGAGCGCAGCAGCACCGGAAACGGAATGCCGTACTTGGTGCCGGGGAAGGCGTTAAGCGTGAGCGGGATCAACACCACGATGTTTGCCAGCAGGATCGCCATCAGCGCCTCGCCTACCGATAAGCCGAAATACGCGGTGAGCACCCCGCCCAAGGTGTAGGTCGGCACGCAGATCGACATGCCGACCCACAGCGCGGTGATGTGCCACTTGTTCCAGGTGCGTTCGTGCACCTTGGTCGGTGCCATGTCGTGGTTGTAGCGCGGGCTGTCGAGGACGTCGGGGCCGGCGTCGAGTTCGTACAGGCCGTTGCGTTCAATGACTTGCGATCTGTTCTGTTGCATGGCCGCTCCACGGTTTTTTCGAATTATTTTTGCTCACCTGCACGGTGTGTGCCGGTGGCCGGAGTACCTCGTAAACAACATGACATCACGGGCCCGGCCAGCCGCCACTGCACTCAATAACCGTGCCGACAACCGATACCGCACCCACACCGCGTATATAACTGGCTGATGTTAATCAGCTTTCCGATTGAGCCTTCGGTACTTGCCGCGTTACTCAGGCTAGATAACGTGGAAGTTGCCCGAACGATCAGGACTCAATCTGGTGCAACACAATTATTTTTATTCACTGCCTTCGTCAAGAGGCATGTCTCAAGCGTCTGATTTGCAATAAGAAATGTTGATCAATTTAAGAACCTGTCAAGTGCGTCAAAATGGTGAGAGAGCGCTACATTTTGGTGATTTCAAATTTTTTGCCTTATTAATCAATGAATTAAACACGGTATAAGCTTATAAAAAATCTTCTTGCCCAATCGAAAAACTCGGGCTAGTTTCTATTCCTGTCACCGATGACAGGAATTAACCGACCATCGGTAAGCAGCATTACAACACTTAGAACTGGCACAAGCCGGTCAAGCCTGTGAGGAACTCGACATGTCGCTGTTGATCCGTGGCGCCACCGTTATTACCCATGATGAAAGTTACCGCGCCGACGTGTTATGCGCAGGCGGTCTAATTCGCGCCATTGGCACGAACCTGGATATTCCCGCCGGCACTGAGATACTCGATGGCAGCGGCCAATACTTGATGCCCGGCGGCATCGATCCCCATACCCATATGCAACTGCCCTTCATGGGCACCGTGGCCAGTGAAGACTTTTTCAGTGGCACGGCGGCAGGCCTGGCGGGCGGCACCACGTCGATCATCGACTTCGTAATTCCCAACCCACAGCAATCCTTGCTGGAAGCCTTCCACCAGTGGCGCGGCTGGGCGGAAAAATCCGCGTCCGACTATGGCTTCCATGTGGCGATCACTTGGTGGAGCGAGCAGGTGCGCGAGGAAATGGCCGAGCTGGTCAGCCACCACGGCATCAACAGCTTCAAGCATTTCATGGCCTACAAGAACGCGATCATGGCGGCGGACGACACCCTGGTCGCCAGCTTCGAGCGCTGCCTGGAACTGGGCGCAGTGCCCACGGTGCATGCCGAGAACGGCGAGTTGGTGTATCACCTGCAACGCAAGCTGATGGCCCAGGGCATCACCGGGCCGGAAGCGCACCCGCTGTCGCGTCCTTCGCAAGTCGAAGGCGAAGCCGCCAGCCGCGCCATCCGCATCGCCGAGACCATCGGCACGCCGCTTTACCTGGTGCATGTGTCCACCAAAGAAGCGCTGGACGAAATCACCTACGCCCGTGGCAAGGGCCAGCCAGTCTACGGCGAAGTCCTCGCCGGCCACCTGCTGCTGGACGACAGCGTCTACCAGCACCCCGACTGGCAAACCGCCGCCGGCTATGTAATGAGCCCGCCGTTCCGCCCGCGCGGGCATCAGGAGGCGCTGTGGCACGGCCTGCAATCCGGCAACCTGCACACCACCGCCACCGATCACTGCTGCTTCTGCGCCGAGCAAAAAGCCGCCGGCCGTGACGACTTCAGCAAGATCCCCAACGGCACCGCCGGTATCGAAGACCGCATGGCGCTGCTGTGGGACGAAGGCGTCAACACCGGGCGTCTGTCCATGCAGGAGTTCGTCGCACTGACTTCCACCAACACCGCGAAGATTTTCAACCTCTACCCGCGCAAAGGCGCGATTCGCGTGGGTGCGGATGCGGACTTGGTGCTGTGGGACCCAGAGGGCACGCGAACCATTTCCGCCAAGACCCACCATCAGCAAGTCGACTTCAACATCTTCGAAGGCAAGACCGTGCGCGGCGTGCCGAGCCACACCATCAGCCAGGGCAAGCTGGTCTGGGCCGATGGCGACCTGCGCGCCGAGCGCGGTGCCGGGCGGTATGTGGAGCGGCCGACGTATCCGCCGGTGTTCGAGCAGTTGAGCAAGCGGGCGGAGCGTTCCAGGCCCACTGCAGTGAAACGCTAAAAGCGGCCTTCGGCCTATCGCGGGCAAGTCGAATCGTCGCACCGCCGGCTCCCACATTTGAACGATGTGAACCCGATCCCATGTGGGAGCTGGCTTGCCTGCGATAAAGCCAGCAACGGCAACACAAAAACCAATGCCCATCAGAGGCAGCACCTCAATAACCGTGAGGCCACCACCGTGATCCAGACCCTGACCCACCTCCCCCATCCCGTTGAGGATGGCGCCACCCTCGCCAGCCACTTCACCGACCTGGCACCGCCCCTCAATGCGCGCCAGGCGCAACTGGAAGCGTCGCGCTGCTTGTATTGCTACGACGCACCGTGCGTGAACGCGTGCCCCAGCGAGATCGATATCCCCTCGTTTATCCGCAATATCCACACCGAAAACGTGCAAGGCGCGGCGCAGAAAATCCTCTCGGCCAATATCCTCGGCGGCAGTTGCGCGCGGGTCTGCCCCACGGAGATTTTGTGCCAGCAGGCCTGCGTGCGTAACAACGCCGAAGAGTGCGCACCGGTGCTGATCGGCCTGCTGCAACGTTATGCCGTCGACAATGCCCACTTCACCGAGCATCCCTTCCACCGCGCCGCGTCCACCGGCAAGCGCATCGCCGTGGTCGGTGCCGGCCCCGCTGGCCTGGCTTGCGCCCACCGCAGTGCGTTGCACGGTCATGACGTGGTGATTTTTGAAGCGCGGGAAAAAGCCGGCGGCCTGAATGAATACGGGATCGCCAAGTACAAGCTGGTGGATGACTTCGCACAAAAGGAGCTGGATTTCCTGCTGCAGATCGGTGGCATCGAGATTCGCCACGGCCAGCGCCTGGGTGACAACCTCACGCTCAGTGAACTGCACCAGCAATTCGACTCAGTGTTCCTCGGCCTCGGCTTGGCCGCCAGCAAACAACTCGGCCTGCCCCATGAAGACGCCCCCGGCCTGCTCGCCGCCACCGACTACATTCGCGAGCTGCGCCAGGCCGATGACCTGACCCAACTGCCCCTGGCCGACCGCTGCATCGTGCTCGGCGCCGGCAACACCGCCATCGACATGGCCGTGCAGATGGCCCGTCTCGGTGCGCGCGATGTGAACCTCGTCTACCGGCGTGGCTTGGCGGACATGGGCGCCACTCATCACGAACAGGACATCGCCAAGGCCAACCAGGTCCGCCTGCTGACCTGGGCCCAGCCGGAGGCCGTGCTGCTGGACGATCAGGGCCATGTGCGTGGCATGCGCTTCTTGCGCACACGCATGGAAAACGGCCGTTTGCACTCGACCGGCGAAACCTTCGAACTGGCGGCCGATGCGATCTTCAAGGCCATCGGCCAGGGCTTCGACAGCGAGGCACTGCATGATCCGCTGGCCCAGCAACTGCAGCGTGTCGGTGAACGGATCTTTGTCGATGAGCAGCTGCGCACCAGCATTCCCGGGGTGTACGCGGGCGGCGATTGCGTCAGCCTCGGCCAGGACCTCACCGTGCAAGCCGTGCAACACGGCAAGCTGGCCGCCGAGGCCATCCATGCCCAACTCATGCTGAATGTGGAGGCTGCGTAATGGCCGATCTCTCGATTGTATTTGCCGGTATCAAAGCCCCTAACCCGTTCTGGCTGGCCTCCGCGCCGCCTACCGACAAGGCCTACAACGTGGTGCGCGCCTTCGAAGCCGGTTGGGGCGGCGTGGTGTGGAAAACCCTGGGCGAAGATCCGGCGGCGGTCAACGTGTCGTCGCGTTACTCGGCGCATTACGGCGCCAACCGTGAAGTGCTGGGCATCAACAATATCGAGCTGATCACCGACCGCTCGCTGGAGATCAACCTGCGGGAAATCACCCAGGTGAAAAAGGATTGGCCCGACCGCGCGCTGATCGTGTCGCTGATGGTGCCGTGCGTCGAGGAATCCTGGAAAAACATCCTGCCGCTAGTGGAAGCCACGGGTTGCGACGGCATCGAACTGAACTTCGGTTGCCCCCACGGCATGCCGGAGCGCGGCATGGGCGCGGCGGTGGGCCAGGTGCCGGAATATGTGGAACAGGTGACGCGCTGGTGCAAGACGTATTGCTCGCTGCCGGTGATCGTCAAGCTCACGCCGAATATCACCGACATCCGCGTGGCGGCGCGGGCAGCGTATCGCGGCGGCGCGGATGCGGTGTCGCTGATCAACACCATCAACTCCATCACCAGCGTCGACCTGGAACGCATGGTCGCGCTGCCCGTCGTCGGCACGCAAAGCACCCACGGCGGTTATTGCGGCTCGGCGGTCAAGCCGATCGCGCTGAACATGGTCGCCGAAATCGCCCGCGACCCGCAGACCCAAGGCCTGCCGATCTGCGGCATTGGCGGCATCGGCAATTGGCGTGACGCGGCGGAGTTTGTCGCCCTGGGCTGCGGTGCGGTGCAGGTGTGCACGGCGGCGATGCTGCATGGGTTTCGGATTGTGGAGGAGATGAAGGACGGGCTGTCACGATGGATGGACAGTCAGGGATACAAAAGCCTGCAGGATTTTTCCGGGCGGGCGGTGGGAAATACGACGGATTGGAAGTACCTGGACATCAACTATCAGGTGATTGCGAAGATCGATCAGGAGGCGTGCATTGGCTGTGGGCGTTGCCATATTGCCTGTGAGGACACCTCGCACCAGGCCATCTCCAGTTTGAAACAGGCGGATGGCACACATAAATACGAGGTGATCGATGACGAGTGCGTGGGCTGCAACCTGTGCCAGATCACCTGCCCGGTGGCGGACTGTATCGAGATGGTGCCGATGGACACGGGCAAGCCATTTTTGAATTGGACGCAGGATCCGAGGAACCCATACAGGGAGGCTGTGTAACCCGAAATATTGTGGTGAGCGAGCTTGCCTCGCGCGGGGCAAGCCCGCTCACCACAAAAATGGGATCAGCTCACCGATATCAAGGCTCCAATCCAATCCCCCGCAAAATCACACCTGTCACCGTCTGTATCGCTCTCTCGAACTGCATATCCGACAACGGCTGGTGCTCATTCAAGATCTTCACCTGATGATCAAAGTCGGCATAGTGCTGGGTCGAGGCCCAGATCATGTATAGCAGGCTCGACGGCTCCACCGGCAGGATGCGTTTGTCTTCCACCCACTGGCGAATTTTCGCTTCCTTCATCTTGGCCCAGTCGTACAGGCTCTCATCCAGCGCCTCACCGAGCGTCGGCGCGCCGTGGATGATTTCATTGGCCCAGACTTTTGAACCATACGGCCGCGTGCGCGAGCGCTGCATCTTGGCGCGGATGTAGCTGCTGAGCACCACCCGTGGATCGTCGAAGGTCTCGAAACTCAGGGCATCCTGCTTCCATACTTCCAGCAGGTCGAACAGTACCGCGCTGTACAGCTCGCTCTTGGTGGTGAAGTAGTAATGCAGGTTGGAGCGCGGCAATTGCGCTTCTTCGGCGATATCCGCCATGGCGGTGCTGCCGTAGCCTTTTTCGGCGAAGATTTTCTCCGCCGCCAGCAGAATTTTCTCGACGTTGACCCGACGAATTCCGATCTTGTGATTGCCCATAAGGGCTCCCTGACAACAACTTGGCTTAAAGACTACCATCGGCTCTAGATCGCGGCGACAGGCCATAATGAAACTTCTGACGCGAACCTTTCCCCTGCAAATCGGATTGGTTAGGATCGCGGTCCCCATGAAGGATCATTGCAATGACTATTCGACCTCGCGTGGCCACCGACGACCCCATGCTGGGCGCACTCTGGGAGCGCTCGGTGCGGGCCACCCATGACTTCCTCCCCGAGGATGACATTCAACGTCTGCTACCCCTGGTGCGCGACACCTACCTGCCCATGCCCGCACTGGATGTGTGGGTGTATGAGGACCAGAACGGCATCGCCGGCTTCATCGGCACTGGCGGGCACAACGTGGAAATGCTGTTTATCGAGCCCGACCGCCGTGGCCAGGGCATCGGCCGCCAATTGCTGGACCACGCCCGCGCCCGTCACGACGCCCTCACGGTGGACGTGAACGAACAAAACCCTCAGGCCGTGGGTTTCTACCTGCATTATGGTTTTATCCAGGTCGCGCGCTCGCCGCTGGATGGCGAAGGCAAGCCCTTTCCCTTGCTGCACATGGCTCTACCGACTCCCTGACCTTGAAGGTATTGAACAATGTTGATCAAGAAAAGCCTCACCACCGTCGCCCTGCTCGCCTCCCTGCTGGGCGCCTCCGCTGCATTTGCCCACGCGCACCTCAAGAGCGCTGAACCGGCGGCCGACAGCAGCGTCAGCGCGCCTAAAGACCTGCGCCTGACCTTCAGCGAAGGCGTCGAGGCCACCTTCACCAAAGTGTCCCTGAGCAAGGACGGCACCGAAGTCGCCATCAAGGGCCTGGAAACACCGGACGCCGACAAAAAAATCCTGGTCGTCACTCCGGCCGCACCCTTGGCGGCCGGTCACTACAAAGTGGTGTGGAACGCGGTCTCGGTCGACACTCATAAGAGCAACGGTGAATACAGCTTCAAGGTCGGCCAATAACCCATGGCAACGCTGCTGGTGCTGTGCCGTTTCCTGCACTTCATCGTCGTGCTGCTGATGTTCGGGGCTTGTGCATTCAGGCCCTGGCTGCTCGGCGCTGAAGCGCAACCGGCGCTGGACCGGCAACTTGAGCGCATCACCCGCGGGCTGGCCTGGCTGGCATTATTCTCTGGCGTGGCCTGGCTGCTGTTGATTACCGCCAGCATGGCGGGCAGCTGGGACGCGGCGCTGCAACCGGCCACCGTGCAGTTGGTGCTGGGCAAGACCTTCTTTGGCCAGGTGTGGGTGTGGCACCTGTTGCTGAACCTGTTGCTGGTGATCGTGCTGGCCAAACCCTGGCGGATGCTGCGCCTGCCGGTCATTGCGCTGCTGCTGGCGACCTTGGCGCCAGTGGGCCATGGCGCCATGCTCGATGGGCTCAGCGGCCAGTTGCTGATCCTCAATCAGGTGGTGCACCTGGTGTGCGTCGGTGCATGGCTCGGCGGCTTGCTGTTGCTGGTGTTGATCCTCAGGCAATCGCCAACCCTGGTACTTGAGCCGATCCTGCGGCGGTTCAGCGGCGTGGGTTATGGGCTGGTCGCCGGGTTGCTGGTGACCGGCTTGATCAACGTGCGCGTACTGACCGGGCAATTCTGGCCCACGCCGTTGTTCAACGGGTTCGCGCTGATCCTGTTGATCAAAGTATTTCTGGTGCTGGGCATGCTGGCGTTGGCGCTGCTGAACCGGCTGCGTATCGAGCGCTGTGAACAACGCCTGGGCAGTTTGAACTCCAGTGTGATGCTGGAGTGGCTGCTGGGTGTTGCAGCGGTGGCCGCCGTCTCGCTGTTGGGTACCCTTCCGCCGATGGTCATGGCTGCCTGAATCCCGCGTTGCAACTCACTCAACTGTAGGAGCCCGGCTTGCCGGCGATGGGGGCCGCAAGCCTTGCACCAACACCGATACCGCCATCACCGACAAGCCGGGCTCCTGCGGGGTAGTGGCTAGCGCGCCAAGTCATCGTATAACCACAGCTTGACAGCCCTCGAAATTCTCGCAAATATTGCCCCTCCTGTTGTACGACAACGTATGACAAATAATAAAAACAACAATATAAAGGGAGCGTCACTGTGAGTTCACTCGCCCGCAATTCCTCGGTTCGCCTGAGTTTTATCAGTCTCGGCAGCCTCGTATTCACCCTGCCCCTCGTCGCCTCGGCCGAAGGCTTTGTCGACGATGCCAAGGCCACGCTTAATCTGCGCAACGCCTACTTCAACCGCAACTTCACCAACCCGACCAACCCCCAGGGCAAGGCCGAAGAGTGGACGCAGAACTTCATCCTTGATGCCAAGTCCGGCTTCACCCAAGGCACCGTGGGTTTCGGGATTGATGTCCTGGGCCTGTACTCGCAAAAACTCGACGGCGGCAAAGGCACGGGTGGCACGCAGTTATTGCCGATCCACGATGACGGGCGCCCCGCCGACAACTTCGGCCGCCTGGGCGTGGCCCTGAAAACCAAGCTGTCGAAGACTGAACTGAAGGTCGGTGAGTGGATGCCGGTGCTGCCGATCCTGCGCTCCGATGACGGCCGCTCGCTGCCGCAGACCTTCCGTGGTGGCCAGGTCACGTCCAATGAAATCGCCGGCCTGACGCTCTACGGCGGGCAGTTTCGCGGTAACAGCCCGCGCAATGACGCGAGCATGGAAGACCTGTTCATGAACGGCAAAGCCGCGTTCACCTCCGACCGCTTCAACTTCGGCGGCGGCGAATACAGCTTCAACGACAAACGCACCCAGGTGGGCGTGTGGTACGCCGAACTCACCGACATCTACCAGCAGCAGTATTTCAACCTGACCCACAGCCAACCCGTGGGCGACTGGACCCTGGGCGCCAACCTCGGGTTTTTCACCGGTAAGGAAGACGGCAGCGCCCTGGCTGGCGACCTCGACAACAAGACCGCCTTCGCTCTGCTCTCGGCCAAGTACAACGGCAACACCTTCTATGTGGGCCTGCAGAAACTCACGGGGGATAGCGTGTGGATGCGCGTCAACGGCACCAGTGGCGGCACCCTGGCCAACGACAGCTACAACGCCAGCTACGATAACGCCAAGGAAAAGTCCTGGCAGGTGCGTCATGATTTCAACTTCGTGGTGCTGGGCATTCCGGGGCTGACCATGATGAACCGCTATATCAGCGGCAGTAACGTGCACACCGGGGCCATCACCGATGGCAAGGAATGGGGGCGCGAGTCGGAACTGGCTTACACGGTGCAAAGCGGTGCGCTGAAGGACCTGAATGTGCGCTGGCGCAACTCGACCATGCGTCGGGATTTCAGCAATAACGAGTTTGATGAAAATCGGCTGTTTATCAGCTATCCGATTTCACTGTTGTAACCCGCCCAATGTAGGAGCTGGCTTGCCTGCGATGGCGGCGCATCAGCAATGTAGATGTCAACTGACCGTCCGCAATGCCAGGCAAGCCAGTTCCCACAATTGTATTTTGGCGTCAGCAAGAACGTTGACAACCTAGGGAATCCCTAACGATACTTCGGCATAGTCATACGACAACCTACAACAACAATGGAACCCTCATGACCACCACCACAACCACCCCCGTTCCATTCAATCGCCTGCTGCTCACCGGTGCCGCTGGCGGCCTGGGTAAAGTCTTGCGCGAGCGCCTGCGCCCTTACGCTCAGGTACTGCGCCTGTCGGATATCGCCAACATGGCTCCGGCTGCCGACGCGTGCGAAGAAGTGCAACCCTGCGACCTCGCCGACAAACAAGCCGTGCACCACTTGGTGGAAGGCGTTGACGCGATCCTGCACTTCGGCGGCGTATCGGTGGAACGCTCGTTCGAAGAAGTGCTCGGCGCGAACATCAGCGGCATTTTCCATATCTATGAAGCCGCGCGCCGCCACGGTGTGAAGCGCGTGATTTTCGCCAGCTCCAACCACGTGATCGGTTTCTACAAGCAAGGTGAAACACTCGACGCCCACTCCCCGCGCCGCCCGGACAGCTACTACGGCCTGTCCAAGTCCTACGGCGAAGACATGGCCAGTTTCTACTTCGATCGCTACGGCATCGAGACCGTCAGCATCCGTATCGGCTCGTCGTTCCCGGAACCACAGAACCGCCGCATGATGCACACCTGGTTGAGCTTCGACGACCTGACTCAATTGCTTGAGCGCGCGCTGTACACCCCCAACGTCGGGCACACGGTGGTCTACGGTATGTCGGACAACCTCGACACCTGGTGGGACAACCGCTACGCCGCCCACCTGGGCTTTGCCCCCAAAGACAGCTCCGAAGTGTTCCGCGCCCAGGTCGAAACCCAGCCACCGGTGGCCGCCGATGACCCGGCCAAGGTCTACCAGGGCGGTGCGTTCTGCGCGGCCGGTCCTTTCGGGGACTGACCATGAACGCTGAACTGATCGTCGATGCCCGCAATGCCGTAGGCGAATGCCCGGTGTGGGTGCCCGAGGAAAACGCCCTTTACTGGGTGGATATCCCCAAGGGCGGCCTGCAACGCTGGAGCGCCGCCTCTGGTCATGTTGCCGCCTGGACAGCCCCGCAGATGCTTGCCTGCATCGCCCGCAGCGAGGCGGGCAACTGGGTCGCTGGCATGGAAACCGGGTTCTTCCAGCTCACCCCGCACAACGACGGCAGCCTTGATACCACGCCTCTGGCGGCTGTAGAGCACCCACGCCAGGACATGCGCCTGAACGACGGCCGGTGTGATCGCCAGGGCCGTTTCTGGGCCGGCAGCATGGTGTTGAACATGGGTTTGAATGCGGCCGAGGGCACCCTCTATCGCTACGCAGCAGGTGCGGCGCCCCATGCGCAGTTGAACGGTTTCATCACGTTGAACGGACTGGCCTTCAGTCCTGACGGCCGCACGATGTACGCCTCGGACTCACACCCGCTGGTGCAGCAAATCTGGGCGTTCGACTACGACATCGACACCGGCACGCCGTCCAACCGCCGCGTGTTCGTGGACATGCACAAGCACCTCGGCCGCCCTGACGGCGCAGCTGTGGATGCCGATGGCTGCTACTGGATCTGCGCCAACGACGCCGGGCTGATCCACCGTTTTACCCCGGATGGTCGCCTCGATCGCTCCCTCACCGTACCGGTGAAAAAACCCACCATGTGCGCCTTTGGCGGCAGTCGCCTGGATACCCTGTTTGTCACCTCGATCCGCGATGACCAGAGCGAACAGTCACTGTCCGGCGGCGTGTTCGCCCTTAACCCCGGCGTAGTCGGATTGCCGGAGCCCACCTTCACCCTCTAGCTGCATCGCTGTGCCTTGAATACAACAATAACAAGACAGGAATGAACCCCCATGGACTTCAAACGCACCTTGCTCGCCGCTGCATTCTTCACCCTCAGCAGCGCCGCCCACGCGCTGGAAATCAAATTCGCCGATATCCATCCCGCCGGCTACCCCACCGTCGTTGCCGAAGAGAACATGGGCAAGGCCCTGACCAAGGAAAGCAATGGCGAACTGACCTTCAAGTATTTCCCGGGCGGTGTCCTCGGGTCCGAAAAAGAAGTGGTCGAACAGGCTCAGGTCGGCGCTATCCAGATGACGCGCGTCAGCCTCGGCATTGTCGGCCCGGTGGTGCCGGATGTGAACGTGTTCAACCTGCCGTTCGTGTTCCGCGACCAAGCGCACATGCGCAAGGTCATCGACGGCGAGATCGGCGACGAGATCCTCGCCAAAATCACCGATTCCGAATTCGGCCTGGTCGCCCTGGCCTGGATGGACGGCGGCACGCGCAACCTCTACACCAAGAAACCGGTGCGCAAGATCGAAGACCTCAAGGGCATGAAAATCCGCGTACAGGGCAACCCCTTGTTCATCGAAGCCTTCAATGAAATGGGGGCCAACGGCATCGCCATGGACACCGGCGAAATCTTCAGCGCCCTGCAGACCGGCGTAATCGACGGCGCGGAAAACAACCCGCCCACCCTGCTGGAGCACAACCATTTCCAGAACGCCAAGTATTACACCCTCACCGAGCACCTGATTTTGCCCGAGCCCATCGTGATGTCGAAAATCACCTGGAACAAGCTCACGCCCGCGCAACAGGACATGGTGAAAAAAGCCGCCAAGGCCGCCCAGGCTGACGAGCGCGTGTTGTGGGACGCCAAGTCCGCCAGCAGTGAGACCAAGCTCAAGGCCGCCGGTGTCGAGTTCATCACCGTCGACAAAAAACCCTTCTATGACGCCACCGCGCCGGTTCGCGCCAAGTACGGTGCGGCCTACGCCGACATCATCAAGCGTATCGACGCCGTTCAGTAACGCCCTCCTTCTCTAGCAAGGCCAGGCGCGGTCGGCATCGACGCGCCTGGTTACGGTGAACGCCATGAAGAATTTACTGCTGCGCATCAACGACCGCATCTACATGACCTGCATCTGGGTCGCCGGCCTCTCGGTATTGGGAGTCGCGCTGATCATCCCTTGGGGCATCTTCGCCCGCTACGTCCTCGGCACCGGCTCCAGTTGGCCGGAGCCCACCGCCATCCTGTTGATGCTGGTGTTCACCTTTATCGGCGCCGCCGCCAGTTACCGCGCCGGCGCGCATATGTCGGTGGCTATGGTCACTGACCGCCTGCCGCCCCGTCAGCGCCAGATCATCGGCGTCGTCTCGCAATTGCTGATGGGCACCATCTGCCTGTTCATGGCCATTTGGGGCACCAAACTGTGCCTGTCCACCTGGAACCAGTTCATGAGTGCCATCCCTACCCTGCGTGTGGGCATCACTTATATGCCGATCCCGATCGGCGGGCTGCTGACCCTGATCTTTGTCGTGGAAAAACTCTTGCTCGGTGACCAGAGCAACCGTCGGGTCGTGCGCTTCGACCTGGTTGAAGAAAGCGAAGGGGCCGCTTGATATGGACGCATTGATTCTGTTGGGCAGCTTTATCGCCTTGATCCTGATCGGCATGCCTGTGGCGTACGCCCTGGGGTTGTCGGCGCTGATCGGCGCGTGGTGGATCGACATCCCGTTCCAGGCCCTGATGATTCAGGTGGCCGGCGGGGTGAACAAGTTTTCGCTGATGGCGATTCCGTTCTTTGTGCTGGCCGGGGCGATCATGGCCGAGGGCGGCATGTCGCGGCGGTTGGTGGCATTTGCCGGCGTACTGGTGGGTTTTGTACGCGGCGGCCTGTCGTTGGTGAACATCATGGCCTCGACGTTTTTTGGCGCAATTTCCGGCTCGTCGGTGGCGGACACCGCCTCGGTCGGCTCGGTGCTCATCCCGGAAATGGAACGCCGTGGCTACCCACGTGAATTCGCCACGGCCGTGACCGTCAGCGGTTCGGTGCAGGCTCTTTTAACCCCGCCCAGCCATAACTCGGTGCTCTACTCCCTGGCGGCCGGCGGTACGGTGTCGATTGCCTCGTTGTTCATGGCCGGTGTGGTACCTGGCTTGCTGATGAGCGCGTGCCTGATGGTGCTGTGCCTGATCTTCGCGAAAAAGCGCAACTACCCCAAGGGTGAAGTCATTCCGCTCAAGCAGGCGCTGAAAATCTGCGCCGATGCGCTCTGGGGCCTGATGGCCATGGTGATCATCCTGGGCGGCATCCTCTCGGGGATTTTCACCGCCACCGAATCCGCCGCGATTGCGGTGCTGTGGGCGTTTTTCGTGACCATGTTCATCTACCGCGACTACAAATGGAGCGAGTTGCCCAAGCTGATGCACCGCACGGTGCGCACCATTTCCATCGTGATGATCCTGATCGCCTTCGCCGCCAGCTTCGGCTACATCATGACCCTGATGCAGATCCCGGCAAAAATCACCACGATGTTCCTGACCCTATCGGACAACCGCTACGTGATCCTGATGTGCATCAACGCCATGCTGCTGTTGCTCGGCACGGTGATGGACATGGCGCCGCTGATCTTGATCCTCACGCCGATCCTGCTGCCGGTGGTGCTGGGTATCGGCGTCGATCCGGTGCACTTCGGCATGATCATGCTGGTCAACCTCGGTATCGGCCTGATCACGCCGCCGGTGGGTGCGGTGCTGTTCGTCGGCGCGGCGGTGGGCAAGGTCAGCATCGAGAAAACCGTGAAGGCGCTGCTGCCGTTTTATGCCGTGCTGTTTCTGGTACTGATGGCCGTGACTTACATTCCTGCGCTGTCGTTGTGGCTGCCAAGCGTGGTGCTCTGATGCTGATTGAACTGCAAGACAACCTGACCCACCTTACCCTCGCGCCGGCCACGGGAGGCAGCATCGTCAACTGGACGGTGCTCGCCACCGGCCAGCCGCTTTTGCGGCACAGCGATGCGCACGCGATCAACACCGGGTTGCCAGGCAAACTGGGGTGCTATCCCTTGGCGCCCTGGTCCAACCGGATTGCCAAAGGGGGTTTCGACAACCCCGGCGGTTGGCTGGCGCTGGCGCCCAATAGCTTGACCGATCCACTGCCGATCCATGGCTCGGCCTGGCAACAGGCATGGCAGGTGATCAGCCAATCAGCGAATGAGGTGGTGTTGGAAGTGGTGTGCGACACGCCGTTCGCTTACCGCGCCGAGCAACGGTTTCGGTTAGAGGAGGGTGAACTGAGTATCAGGTTGCAGGTGACCCATCTGGCGGAAAAACCCGCCTGGCATGGGTTGGGATTGCATCCCTATCTGCCGCGCAGGCCGGGTACTCGGCTACAGGCCAAGGCATCGCAGGTGTGGATGAGTGACACATCGAAATTGCCCACGGGGCTGGCGCCCGTGCCGCCGGATTGGAACTTCCAGGTGTTGAAGCACTTGCCCGAGGGCCCGGTCGACAACGGTTTTTGCCACTGGGACGGCCATTGCCGGATCGAGCAACCAGAACTGGGCTACACCCTGGAATGCCAGGCCACGGGGAGTGATTACTTCCTGTTGTACTGCCCGCCGGGGCTGGGGTTCTTTTGCATCGAGCCGGTAAGTCATCCGGTGAATGCCCATCACCTGCCAGGGCGGCCTGGGCTGAAGCTGTTGGAGCAAGGCCAGTCAACTCACCTCACTTTCAACCTGGAATACCGCACCCTGTAGGAACCCGGCTTGGCGGCGATGGGGCCCTCAAAATCATCACCAGACTTTCGGACGCTATCGCCGGCAAGCCGGCTTCTACAGAGAGGGTGTGTCAGGGCGGGCTGTTTTTCAGGCGGCCGGCAGTGTCGATACTGACGACCACCGACAACCCCGGCCGCAACCGCTCGCTCTCGGCCTGGTCCGGGTCCACCATGATCCGCACCGGCACGCGCTGGGCGATCTTGACGAAGTTGCCGGTGGCATTGTCCGCCTGCAACAGGCTGAACTCCGAGCCCGTGGCCGGGGAAATATGCTGCACCGTGCCGCGGAATTTGCGGTGGTTCAGCGCATCCACCGTGAAAGTCACCGGCTGGCCGACCTGCACGTTATTCATCTGGGTTTCCTTCATGTTGGCGATCACCCACAACTGCGGCGGCACCAGCGCCATCAACTGTGCGCCGGAGTTGACGTAGGCCCCAAGCCGCACGCCGATCTGCCCCAACTGGCCGTCGCGGGGCGCGGTGATGCGGGTATTGGACAGGTCGATGCGCGCCAGCTCCACCGCCGCCTCGGCACTGGCCACGGCCGCTTCCAGGGAACCGCGGTTGACGATCACCGTCTGCAGGTCCTGCCGGGCGATTTCCAGGCTGGCCTGGGCTTGCGCCACAGCGGCGATGGTCTGCGCGTTAGCGGCGCGGGTTACGTCCAGCTCGCGCTTGGACACCGAGCCATCGCTGATCAGCTCTTCGTTGCGGCGCAAATCGGCGGTGCTCTTGCGCGCCTGCGCCTGGCTGTCCGCCAAGGCTGCCTGACGCAACTTGATGGTGGCTTCGGCGCTGTTGCGCTGTTGCACCACATTCGCCAACGACGCCTGCTGCACCGCCAACTGCGCCAGCGCCTGGTCCAGGCGCTGCTTGTAGATGCGGTCGTCGAGGCGCACCAGCAGGTCGCCGGCCTTCACGTGCTGGAAATCCTGCACCGGCACCTCGAACACATAGCCGCTGAGCTGCGGCCCGATGATCGTGACCTGTCCCCGCACCAGCGCGTTCTCGGTGGTTTCCACCGCACTGCTGAACGGCGGCAATTGCCAGGCGTACAGCACAATCAGCACGCCGACGATGGCGATTGCGGCAAAGCCCAGGGACGAGATGATCCGCACCCGTAACGGGCGCAGCTCGGTGGGCACCGCGCCGGGTGGGGTACTGCCCTCCGGGGTGGAGGCGATGGCAGTGGTCGTGGAGGTCGAAGGTTCGGTCATGAAGGTGCGCCGCTGGGTTGAACGGGAGTGGCTGCTGCTCGGGTGGTACTCATCAGCCACAGACTGCGGATAAAGATCCAGATCATGGTGAGTATCGCGATGATCGCGATCAACATGAAGACATCGTTGTAGGCCATCACGTTCGCCTCACGGGTCGCCGCCGTGGCCAGGCTGCGAATGCCCATCAGGTTGCGCAACTCGGGGTCAGCGACAATGCCGCCGTAGGCCGATCCGCCGCTCTGCACCCGCGCGGCCACACGCGGGTCGAGCAAGGTCAGGTGTTCGACGATCATGCTGGAGTGATACTTCTCGCGCACGATCTGGAACGTCCCCAGCAACGCCGCGCCAATCAGGCCGCCGAGGTTCTGGCAGATGCCGAACATCACCGAAAAACTCACCAGGTTGCGCGGGTTGGTCAGCACGTTCTTGGTGCCCAACACCATGGTCGGGCCGAGGAAGAACGTGCCGCCGAAGCCTAGCAGGAACTGGCTGATGTACAGGTTCTGTGGGCGGGTGAGATTACTGGAAAAACTGTCCATCACCGAGCCGGTAGCCATCAGCGCCAGGGAAATCACCAGCGGCATCAACAGGTGCGCCGGGTTGATGGTCAACGCACTGACCACCAGCCCGGCAATCGCCCCGGCGAGCATCACCACGTACAGGGTGTGCATCTGCTGGTAGCTCATGTTCAACATCTGCATGAACCCCACCGCGCCGGTGGACTGCTCGGACAGCACCATGCGAATCAGGATCACCGCCAGCGCCAGGCGAATCATCACGCCACTGCCCAGCCAGCGTGTCATCAGCATCGGGTTCGCACGGTTATGCTCGATGGCCAGGCCGGCCATGATCAGCACCAGGGAACAGGCCGAGGCAATGCCGATCCACGGGGCTTCCAGCCACCAGTCGATGCGGCCCAGGGACAACACCGCGCAAAGCAAGGCGACGCCGGTGGCGAGGATCGCGAAGGTGAGGAAGTCGAGCTTTTCAAAGGTCTTGAAGCGGTCGCCGGGCGGGAGTTTAAGTAGGAAGACGCAACCCAGGCAGATCAGCGCCATGCCCAGCTCGAACAGGTACAGGCCGCGCCATTCGGCGATTTGCAGCAGGTCTTCGGAGAACAGGCGTGCCAAGGGTAACGCGAGTTGCGCGGTGCCCAAGCCCAGCACCAGCGCCTTTAAGCGCCACTTGGCCGGGAACGCCTGGATCATGTAGTACAAGCCCAACGAACTCAGCGCCGCGCCGACCATCCCATGGGCTGCGCGCACGGCGATGGCCGAGTTGAGGTCGTTGACGAACAAGTGGCCGAAGGTGACCAGCGCGTACAGCACCAGGAACACTTCGGTGAAGGCGCGCAGGCCGAACTGTTGGCGGAACTTCACCAGCAGCAGGTTCATACAGACGTTGGTCATGACGTAGGCGGCGGGGAGCCAGGCCATTTCGGCGGTGGTCGCGCCTAGGGCGCCTTGCAGGTATTGCAGGTTGGCGATGACCAGCGCGTTACCCAAGCCCCCGGTGATTGCCACCAGCACGCCGACCAGCGCGAACAGCCAACGCTTGTGCGTGGGGTGCAGCGGGGTGGACGGTGAACCTGGGAGGCTTGGGCGCTCGTGGGGTTCCCAGGTGTGGGGGGTGTATTTGTTCATTCGGTGACCTAGATGGACCGACCCGGGGGAGTCGGTAAAGCTTACTCAGAGAGTAGTAAACCTGAGGGGAGTTCATCTTGTCATGTGGGGGAGTGGGTGGTGTGCATATCCGTTGCTGCGGTAACGGCCGCTTATGGTTCCGCTCTTACAGCGGGTCACTTTTGGAAGAGCGCCAAAAGTAACCAAAAACGCTTCGCCCCAACACTCGGCACCTCGCCTAGGCTCGGTGTGCCCGTAATCCGACAGTGATTTGGGGGGCCGCCGCCACGCGCCATCCATGGCGCGGGGCGGCTAAACCGGCATCCCTGCCGGTTTACCCCCCAAATCCCTGTCGAATTCCGGCCAGCGTGTTTGACGGGGCGCCTAAGATCAAGATCAAAAGCAAAAGCACAGCGGCCTGACAGCCGGCTTGAGTGGTGTGAAGCAAAGGCAAAGGCAGTCCACTGTAGGAGCTGGCTTGCCGGCGATGGTCGTTAACGATGACGTGGGGTGTCTGGATGAACGCGGCGTTCTCACGTTTTTCGCCGGCAAGCCGGCTCCTACAAGGGACCGCGTATCTACGATGCGAAGCGAGTCGCTCTTGATCTTGATTTTGATCTTAGGCGCCCCGTCAAACACGCTGGCCGAACGCAGGCTTGAATCCGTGGGTAACCCGGCAGGACGCCGGGTTAGCCGCGCTGGGCCAAGGATGGCCCATCGCGGCGGCCCACGGATTCAAGCCGGAGTGAGGGCACACCGAGCCTAAGCGAGGTGCCGAGTGTTGGGGCAAGAGCGCTTTGGTTACTTTCGCGCTTTTCGAAAGTGACCCGCTGTAAGAGCGGAACCCTAAGCAGCCGTTACCCAAATAACGGATATACACCCAACCCAACCCAACCCCATCAAACCCACCCCAGCCAACTCCAGTAAGTCACCGCAAACACCACCATCAACAAATAACCCACAAGCGTCACCAAAACCCCCACCTTGGCAAACTGCCGCGCCGTAAACGTCCCCGTCCCCAGACACACCATATTCTGCGGCGCATTGATCGGCAGAATAAACCCATAACTCATCACAAACCCCAACAGCATCGTCATCCCCAGCCGACTGAACTCCCCCGGCAACGTCTGCAATACCGCAATCAAAATCGGCAGCAGTGCCGAGGTCAACGCCGTGGCACTGGCAAACCCCAAATGAATCACGATCAAAAACGCCCCCAGAATCGCAAACACCCCCAGCGGCCCCACCTGATCCAACCCCGTGTGAGCCACCACCGCAGCCCCCAACCACTGCCCCGCCTGGGTGGTCAACAGCGCCGTCCCCAGGCTGATACCGACCCCGAACACAATCACCGTGCCCCACGGAATACGCGACTGCACATCCTTCCAGGTCATCACGCCGATACCCGGCAGCAACAGCAACACCAACCCCGCGTACGTGGTCGAGGTGGTATCAAAACTGTGCAAACGCCCTTCCGTGGCCCAGGCCAGCAGCAACATTACCGACACCGTCAACAGGCGCTTCTGCGGCCCGGTCATCGGCCCGATGTCCACCAGTGACTGCGCCACCGCTTCTTTGCCACCGGGAATGCTGTCGGTCTCCGGCGGCAGCAATTTGAGCACCAGGAACAGCAACACCGCCGACATGATCAACGCCCACGGCGCCCCCGCGATCAGCCAGTCGATCCACGACACGCGCTGGCCGAGCATCTTGTCCATGAAGCCGACGGTCAGCAGATTCTGCGCGGCGGCGGTCTGGATGCCGACGTTCCAGATGCTGGTGCCCTGGGCCACCACAATCATGATGCCGGCAGCGATGTTCGAGCGTTTGTCCACGCCGAACGCGGCGATCACGCCCATCATGATCGGCACCACGCAGGCACTGCGCGCGGTGGCGCTGGGCACCACCAGGCTGAGCAAAATAGTCACCGCAATCGCCCCGAGCAGGATGCGCCGGGTGCTGGTGCCGACGCGGCTCAAGGTGACCAGGGCGATGCGTCGGTCCAGGCCGGTGTGGGTCATGGCGGCGGCGATAAACAATGCGCCCGCCACCAGCGCCAGCGCCGGGTTGGAGAAGCCGGTCAGCGCCATACTGATGGCCGGGCTGGTGCCAATCAAATGAGTGGGGTCTTGCAGCGACGGCGCCGTGCCAAGCAAAAAGGCCATCAGCGACGTGATCATGATCGCGCTGGCTTCATAGGACACCGCTTCGGTAATCCATACCACCACGGCAAACGCGAGGATTGCCAGCATGCGGTGCCCGGCCACCGGCAAGTCGGCGGGCAGCGGCAACAGCAGCACCCCGGCCATCACCAGCACGGCGACCACCAGGCCCAGGGGTAATTTGTAGGATGCCGCGCTCATGGGGGTGCTCCAAGGCTCTAAATCAGGCCTTGAGCATGGGACAAAACCACCTGCGGCGTGTTGACCTAGGCCAATAACTGACTCAACACCGCCCGCAACTTGCCGGGTTTGACCGGTTTATTCAGCAACGGTGCTTCCAGGCGACGCAAAGCACGGCGGCATTGGTCTGTGCGATCGGCCGTGATAATGACCGCCGGGATGTTGCAGGCAAAGTGCTCGCGCAACTGCTTGACCACCGCACAACCCACCACCCCATGGTCCAGGTGGTAATCCGCCAAAATCAACTCCGGCGCCCTGCCCTGCAAGGCCAGCAACGCACCGGCCTGGTCGGTGGCGGTGACCACTTCACAGCCCCATTGCCCGAGCAGCGCACGCATGCTTTCGAGGATGCTCACCTCGTTGTCGATCACCAGCAAACGCCGCCCCGGCAGCGGGTTGCCGGTGGTCGGTTGCACCGGCAATTGGCTGATCGGCAACGGCATCTCATCACTCAACGGCACTTCGATGCTGAACATCGAGCCCCGCCCCGGCCAGGAACGCACGGCGATGGGATACCCGAGGATCTCGGCGATCCGCTCGACAATCGCCAACCCCAGCCCCACGCCCTTGCGGTCGGCAGCGCGGCCGACATCGAGCTGGTTGAATTCCAGGAAGATTGACTGCAACCGGTCCGCCGCAATCCCACGCCCGGTGTCCCACACTTCCAGGCGTAAACAATGGCCGCGCCTGCGGGCACCCAACAGGATGCAGCCTTCGTCGGTGTAGCGGCAGGCATTGCTGAGGAAATTGCGCAGGATCCGCGTCAGTAGCCGCAGGTCGGTGCTGATCGCATAACGCCCGGTGTGCACCCGCAGGTTCAGCCCCGCCGCCTGGGCCACTGATTGAAACTCCGAGACCAGCGGCGCGAACAGTTCGTCGAGCCGATACAGCGCCACGTCCGGCTTGACCGCCGCCTGGTCGAGCCGCGAGATATCCAGTAAATCGGTGAGCAAATCCTCGGCGCCTTCCAGCGCCTGGTGCGTACGTTCAACCAGCACCTGCTCGACGCTGGGCAACTGGCGCTCACGCAGGGTAGCGATCAACAGCCGCGCGGCATTCAGCGGTTGCAGCAGGTCATGGCTGGCGGCGGCCAGGTACTTGTCCTTGCTGCGATTGGCGGCCTGGGCGGCGTCGCGGGCGTCGCGCAGGTCCTGTTCGATTTGTTCGCGTTGGGCAATCTGTTGCTGCAGGTTGTGGTTGGCCTCCAGCAACTCGTCGGTGCGCGCAGCGACGCGTTGTTCCAGCTCATCGTTGAGACGGATATAGCGCTTGCGCTCGGCCTCCAACTCATCCAGCCGCGCGGTGAGTTCCGGGTAATGGCTCTTGCGCGCCGACTGGTCGCTCAGCCCCAACAGCCCCGCGAGCGCGCGCTGCTGGTCGTCAGAGAGCTTCGCCATAGACGACCTCTACATCACGCTGGCTCGACTCCCTCGGGTTAGTGAGGATGCACGGGTCGCCCATCGCATGCTGGGACAGGAACGGAATATCCGCCACGCGCACCCCATGCAGGCCAAGGGTTTCGTGGAAGCCAATGGCATGTTTCAGCGCGATCAGGTGCTCCACCAGCCGTCCGCAGATCTGCCGGTGATTTAGGCCGCGACAGTCGATGCCAAAGGTCTCGGCGATCACCTTGAAGCGCTCCGGTGCCGAGCTGTAGTTGAACGCCACCACATGTTCGACCAGCACCGCGTTGCACAGGCCGTGGGGCAGATCGAGAAAGCCGCCGAGGCTGTGAGACATGGCGTGCACCGCACCGAGAATCGCGTTGGAGAACGCCAGCCCGGCCTGCATGCTGCCGAGCATGATTTTCTCGCGCAGGGCAATGTCCGTAGGGTTGGCGATCATC
Source organism: Pseudomonas sp. TWR1-1-4 (assembly GCF_049897165.1). Taxonomy (NCBI): domain Bacteria; kingdom Pseudomonadati; phylum Pseudomonadota; class Gammaproteobacteria; order Pseudomonadales; family Pseudomonadaceae; genus Pseudomonas; species Pseudomonas sp. TWR1-1-4. The sequence goes on from NZ_JAFCVS010000001.1 coordinate 543,321, forward strand.
TGCACCAGGTTGCCGTTGATCAGGCGCATCGCTTCCAGCGCATGGGGGTCGGTGAGCGGACCATGGCCGGTGGAGACGAACGCCTCGATGGCATGCACCAGCGCGTCGATGCCGGTGCAGGCGGACAGGAACGGGTCCATGCTGGCGGTGGTTTCCGGGTCGATCAACGACACATCCGGCACCACCGCCTTGCTGACGATGGAGAACTTCATGCGTTCCTGCTGGTTGGATATGATCACGAACTGCGAGACATCCGCCGAGGTGCCGGCGGTGGTGGGGATCAGGATCAGCGGCGGGCTGGGCACGCGAATGGTATCGACGCCCTCGAACTCAAGAATGCTGCGCCCGTGGGCCACCACGATGCCGATGGCCTTGCCACAGTCCATGGGGCTGCCGCCGCCGATGGCGACGATCACGTCGCAATGGTTTTCGCGGTACACCTCGGCGCCAGTCATGACTTCTTCGACGCGGGGGTTGGGTGAAACGGTGCTGTACAGGCAATAGTCGATGCCGATGGCTTGCAGGCTGGCCTCCACATCGGCCACCCAACCGGCGGCGATCACGCCAGGATCACTGACCACCAGCACTTTGCGCGCACCGAAGGTCTTGGCGTAGTTGCCGACGTTGTGCCGGCAGCCGGCACCAAAGATGATTTCAGGCGAGACGAATTTACGCAGCTGGCTCAGGGTCTGGCTCATTGGAAAGCCTGTTCTTATTATTTTGGAAGAATGCGCTCCACACTAACCGATCCGGCCGCGAATGCAATCAGACCAAAGAGGCATCCTTCCTGGCGCACCCGCGATCAGCGGCTAGCGAAGTACATGGTGACTTCGAAGCCAATACGCAGGTCGGTAAACGCAGGTTTGGTCCACATGGGGGCAGTCCTCTTGTTGTGCCGGAGGGTTCCGGTATAGGCATTAATGCATGTGAGGTTGAGAGGGCGAATACTACTTTCGAAGTAGCGAAGACACTGCATTAGTCGCGAATGTACAGAAGTCAAAATGTGGGAGCGGGCTTGCTCGCGAATGGGGTGTGTCAGCCACATATAGGTTGACTGATCCACCGCTTTCGCGAGCAAGCCCGCTCCCACAGTTTTGACCGCGTTGAATCAGAAGAAGCCCAGCGGATTGATGTCGTAGCTCACCAGCAGGTTCTTGGTCTGCTGGTAATGGTCGAGCATCATCTTGTGGTTTTCACGACCGACACCGGATTTTTTGTACCCACCAAACGCCGCATGCGCCGGGTACAGGTGATAACAGTTGGTCCATACGCGCCCGGCCTTGATCGCCCGGCCCATGCGGTACGCACGGTTGATGTCGCGAGTCCACAGGCCGGCGCCCAGGCCGAACTCGCTGTCATTGGCAATCGCCAAGGCTTCGGCTTCGTCCTTGAAGGTGGTCACGCCCACCACCGGCCCGAAGATTTCCTCCTGGAACACGCGCATCTTGTTGTGGCCCTTGAGCAGGGTCGGCTGGATGTAATAGCCGCTAGACAGGTCGCCCTCCAGACGCTCGGCCGCGCCACCGGCCAACAGCACTGCGCCCTCTTCCTGGGCGATCTTCAAGTAAGAGAGGATCTTGTCGAATTGCTGCTCGGACGCCTGGGCGCCGACCATGGTCTCGGTGTCGAGCGGGTTGCCGCGCTTGATCTTGACGATCTTTTTCATCACCTCGGCCATGAACGCATCGTAGATCGACTCCTGCACCAGCGCGCGTGATGGGCAGGTGCACACTTCGCCCTGGTTGAAGAACGCCAGTACCAGGCCTTCGGCGGCTTTTTCGATGAATTGCGGCTCGGCCTGCATGATGTCTTCAAAGAAGATATTCGGCGACTTGCCACCCAGCTCCACGGTGGACGGAATGATGTTCTCGGCGGCCGCGTGCATGATGTGCGCGCCCACCGGAGTGGAGCCGGTGAAGGCGATCTTGGCGATGCGCTTGCTGGTGGCCAGCGCCTCCCCGGCTTCGCGGCCAAAGCCTTGTACGATGTTGAGCACGCCAGGCGGCAGCAGGTCACCGATCAGCTCGGCGAACACCATGATCGACAACGGCGTCTGCTCGGCCGGTTTGAGCACGATGCAATTACCGGCAGCCAACGCAGGCGCAAGTTTCCAGGCCGCCATCAGCAGCGGGAAGTTCCACGGGATGATCTGCCCGACCACGCCCAAGGGCTCATGGAAGTGATAGGCCGCGGTGTGCTCGTTGATCTCGGCGGCACCGCCCTCCTGGGCCCGGATGCACCCGGCGAAGTAGCGGAAGTGGTCAGCGGCCAGAGGCACGTCGGCGTTGAGGGTTTCGCGCACCGCCTTGCCGTTGTCCCAGGTTTCGGCCACCGCCAGCACTTCGAGGTGTTGCTCGATGCGGTCAGCGATTTTCAGCAACACCAGAGCGCGATCCTGAGCCGAGGTCTTGCCCCAGGCATCGGCGGCGGCATGGGCGGCATCGAGGGCCTTGTCGATATCGGCGGCGCTGGAACGCGGGAATTCGGCAATCACTTCGCCAGTTACCGGCGAAGTATTGGTGAAGTACTCACCCTTGATCGGCGCGACAAACTCACCGCCGATGTAATTGCCGTAGCGCGGCTTGAAGCTGACGATGGCGCCGGGGGTGCCAGGTTGGGCGTAGATCATGGTGAGGCCTCTGCTTATTGTTGGGTGTTGATGGGCTGCATCTGGGTGCGTTCGTAGTGGGGGTACAGGTGGGTCACGCTGCGGATCAGCTCATAGCGACTGAGGCTGATCGCGGCGAATCGCTCCGGGATCGGGCTACGGAGCAGCTCAGGCATGTCACTGCCCTGGGCCGCACCGTCGCGTAGCAACTGGTCGAGCCAAGTGAGGTAGTCGTGCATCTGCTCGAAGGGTTTGGCGTCGGTCGCGATGGGGCCGTGGCCAGGTACGACCAGCGTCCAGGGCAAACCTTGCAGGGTGGCGATATCCGCCAGCCAGATCAGCAGCCCCGGTGAATGAGGCGTGGTGAGCGCACGTTGGTAGAACACCAGGTCACCGGCAAACAGCACGCCGGTCTTCTGGTCGAAGATCGCCAGGTCGGCACCGGTATGGCCGCGCAGCTGCAGCAGTTGCAGGTCGTGGCTGCCGAAGCTTTTCACGCCGGGTTGCAGGGTCTGGTTGGGCATTACCACTTCGGTGCCGCGCATCCAATCACCGACCATGCGATAAAGGTTCTCGGCCATGCTGTCGCCCTGCTCATGCAATAGCTCGGTGGTGCCAGCCAGGGCGCCGATTGGCACGTCCTTGAAGGCTTGGTTGCCCAGGGCGTGGTCGGGGTGATGGTGAGTCAGCAGCACCTGGATCACCGGTTTGTCGGTGATACCGGCGATGGCCTGGCGCAGGGCTTCGCCGTAGCGTTTGGACGGCCCGGTGTCGATCACTACGACGCCAGGTTCAGTGACGATGAAGCCAACGTTGACAATGTTGCCACCGTTGTCCTTGGCAAAGTTGTCGGTGCTGCCTTCCAGCACCCAGGTGTTATCGGCAATCAAACGCGGCTTGAGGCCGTAGTCCAGCTCGGCCAGCACCGGCAGGCTGAGCATGAGCAGCCACAGCAGAATCCAGCGCTGGGTCATGGGATGGCCGCCTCGAACTGGCTGCCGCTGGTGTCGCGCAGGGTCAGGCGTGTGGGCCCGGCGCCTTCGACGTCGAAGGCCAGGTTGGGGTTTTCACTGACCGCAGGGAACAGCTCCAGCCGCGCCAACAGCTGGTTATTCACACCGTGCAGTTCGGCCTGGTTGATGAAGAACTCGGGAATGCCGCTGACCATGCCGTTATCCATCGGATGCGCGACTTGCAGCTTCAGGCGGCTGAACGCGGCACGCGGGTAACGCCCGCCGAGCACTTCGCCAAGGTGGTCTTCCCAACCGGGCTGGGTGCGCACCACGCTGGGCGCCGTGCAACCACCGCCGGCGGCATCGATCAGGGTCGAGCCGACATGCCAAAGGCCATCCTTGGTCAATACCGCCGCGCGCAAGGGCGTGGCCTGTTCGATGCGAATCCGGATCGACAGCCACGGCAGCACGCGCTCCACCGGCTGGAAGTCGACGATCTGCGGCAACGGATTCAACTCGGCCCAGGCGAGGATTTTCACCACCTCCCCCTCGAACGCACGGGCGTCGATTTCCAACGGCACCTGGCGTGCATCCTCAGCGAACGGTGGCGCCAAGAGTTTCACCCGCTCGTCGAACACAAACGGCGCGTTGTCGAGAAAACGCTGGTGATAGTAGGCCCACATCACCGAGGGCACCGGGTCGACAGGCGCGCCCCAGGCCAGCATTGGCAAACAGAATACCCACCACCCGCGCAGGCGCATGGCTTACTCCTCGACGTGCACGCTGTCGAGGTAGGTACGCACCGCCCACAGGGCTTCCTGGCTCAAATAATCCGCCATTTTCGGCATGTATACCCGGCCATCGCGCACCGCGCCATGGCGCACACGCTCCACGAACCACTCATCCCCGGCGTCACCGGCATCGAGCATGCGCAGGTCGGGGGCGATGCCACCGGACTTGGCTTCCAGGCCATGGCACGCCGCGCAGTTCTGGTTGTACGCCGAGGCCCCCACTTCGACGGCCTTGTCGTGTTCGGCAGTGGTGCGATACGGGTTGGTGGCGGCCCAGCCATCGGCGTCCAACGGCACACCGGCCTCCTTGATCGGGGTAAGGCCTTTGGTTTCCACGGCGGTGGGCGTCACGTTGCCGTGCGCCCAAACTGAACCGGCACTGAGCGCGCCGGCAATCAGGCAGGCGGTGATCAAGGCGTTGCGTTTTGTTGTCATTGTTTTTTCCCTCAGGATTGCACGCAAAACCTCTTCGCAGAGGCTATGGCAACCATCTTAGGAAGCCCCCGCCGGCGCCCGTATGCTGCTTTGGTGGGCGGGCTCTCATCCGTTGGTAGCAGGCCTTGTGGGGCACTGCTAAATCAGAGGCGGTTCGGGAAATTGTCCCGGCAACACCGGGACTTTTTCCGTATTCGTCAACGCAGCCAGGCAGCAACCTGTGCAGGCCAAAACCTCCACTGGGAACTGCAACCATGACAATAAGATCGCTACCCGCCCGCTCACCTATAAGCCTTGCCGTGCAAGCCTTTGTGCTGGTGGGCAGCCTGTCCCTCAGTGCTGCGAGCTTTGCAGCCGCCGAACCTGCCGTCGCCAAGCAAACCCGTAATGTCACCTGGGAAGACATCGCCAACGATCACCTGACCACCAAGGACGTGCTGCAATACGGCATGGGCACCAATGCCCAACGCTGGAGCCCCCTGGCGCAGGTCAACGACAAGAACGTGTTCAAGCTCACGCCGGCCTGGTCCTACTCGTTCGGCGACGAGAAGCAGCGCGGTCAGGAATCCCAGGCCATCGTCAGTGACGGCGTGGTTTACGTCACCGGCTCCTATTCCCGCGTGTTCGCCCTCGATGCGAAGACCGGCAAACGCCTGTGGACCTACAACCATCGCCTGCCCGACAACATTCGCCCGTGCTGCGACGTGGTCAACCGCGGCGCCGCGATCTTCGGCGACAAGATCTACTTTGGCACCCTGGACGCGCGCCTGATCGCCCTCGACAAGAACACCGGCAAAGTGGTGTGGAACAAAAAATTCGGTGATCACGCCGCCGGCTACACCATGACCGGCGCCCCGGTGCTGATCAAAGACAAGGTCAGTGGCAAGGTGCTGCTGATCCACGGTAGCTCCGGCGATGAATTCGGCGTGGTCGGCCAGCTGTATGCGCGCGACCCCGACACCGGTGAAGAAGTCTGGATGCGTCCGTTCGTGGAAGGCCACATGGGCCGCTTGAACGGCAAGGACAGCACCCCGACCGGCGACGTGAAGGCGCCGTCGTGGCCGGATGACCCGACCACCGAAACCGGCAAGGTCGAGGCCTGGAGCCACGGCGGTGGCGCCCCTTGGCAGAGCGCGAGCTTCGATGCCGAGACCAACACCATCATCGTCGGTGCCGGCAACCCCGGCCCGTGGAACACCTGGGCGCGCACCTCCAAGGACGGCAACCCCCACGACTTCGACAGCCTCTACACCTCGGGCCAGGTCGGCGTCGACCCAAGCACCGGCGAAGTAAAGTGGTTCTACCAGCACACGCCGAACGATGCCTGGGACTTCTCCGGTAACAACGAACTGGTGCTGTTCGACTACAAGGACAAGGACGGCAAAGTGGTCAAGGCCACCGGCCATGCCGACCGTAACGGCTTCTTCTATGTGGTGGACCGCAACAACGGCAAGCTGCAGAACGCCTTCCCGTTCGTCGACAACATCACCTGGGCCAGCCACATCGACCTGAAGACCGGCCGCCCCGTGGAAAACGAAGGCCAGCGTCCGGCCAAGCCGTTACCGGGTGAAACCAAGGGCAAGCCGGTGGAAGTCTCGCCGCCGTTCCTGGGTGGCAAGAACTGGAACCCCATGGCCTACAGCCAGGACACCGGCCTGTTCTATATCCCTGGCAACCAGTGGAAAGAGGAATACTGGACCGAAGAGGTCAACTACAAGAAGGGCTCGGCGTACCTGGGCATGGGTTTCCGCATCAAGCGCATGTATGACGACCACGTCGGCACCTTGCGGGCGATGAACCCGACCACCGGCAAGGTGGTGTGGGAGCACAAGGAACACCTGCCCTTGTGGGCCGGCGTGCTGGCGACCAAGGGCAACCTGGTGTTCACCGGCACCGGCGATGGTTTCTTCAAGGCCTTCGATGCGAAAACCGGCAAGGAGCTGTGGAAGTTCCAGACCGGCAGCGGCATCGTCTCGCCGCCGATCACTTGGGAACAGGATGGCGAGCAGTACATCGGCGTCACCGTCGGCTACGGCGGTGCGGTGCCGCTGTGGGGCGGCGACATGGCCGAGCTGACCAAGCCGGTGGCACAGGGTGGGTCGTTCTGGGTGTTCAAGATTCCGAGTTGGGATCAGAAAACCGCTCAGAAATAACCCCCACTGAGTATGCCGGGGTCACCCTTTGTGGTGAGCGGGCTTGCCCCGCTCACCACAACAAGCCCGCTCACCACAGGATCCCCAGAGGTCTCGCGATGAAATATCTGCCCTTATTAGTCCTGCTATCCCTCCCCCTGGCCCACGCCGATGACGGCGACGACGCCCCCCTGGTCATCAACGGCTGTACCATTGCCGAGCACAGCCAATGCCCCGGCGCCAACCTCAAGGGCGCCAACCTGCGCAACCAGAACCTGAGCGGCATGAACCTGGCCGGTGCCGATCTGCGCGATGCCGACTTGCGCCACGCCAACCTTGACCTGGCCAACCTGGAAAAGGCCCAGCTGCAAGGCGCCAACCTGACCCGCGCCAGCCTGCAACAAGCCAACCTGCGCCTGGCCGACTTTACCGGCGCCACGCTGATGGCCGTGCAAGGCTGGGGGATGTTTGCCCAGGGCGCGCAATTTGAAAACGCCAACCTGAGCGCCGCCTACCTGCAGTTTGCACGGCTGTCGGGGGCAAAAATGCACAAGGCCAACCTGCGTGCGGCCGACCTGGAAATGACTTGGCTGAGCAAGGCTGACCTGCAAGGCGCAGACCTCAGCGACGCCAACCTGCAAGAAGCCAAGTTTGGTGAAAGCAACCTGGAAAAAGCCACCCTCAGCGGCAGCCGCCAGCATTATGCGAACTTTCAGGACGCGAATATGGAAGGCTGCAAGGACTGCCCCACCACTTGGGACCGCTAGACATACCTCAGGCTTGCCGGCATTTACATCGCCATTGAGGACGCCATCGCCGGCAAGCCGGCTCCTACAGTGAAGATTCGCGTTAACCCGCCACCCGCACCACGCCCATGTCGATGCCCAGGTGCACCAGTTCGGCATGGGAACTCACCTGCAACTTGCTTTTGAGCAAGGTCAGGTGGTTGGACACGGTCTTGCTGCTGATACTCAGCTGGGCCGCAATCGAACGAGCTGGGGTGCCCTTGGCGAGCATCAGGAAAATCTCCAACTCGCGTTGGGTCATGCTTTGGAGGCGGCGATCGGTGGGGTGGTACGCCAGCTGGGTGGCCAGGTCCTGTTCGATATAGGTGTGGCCGTCAAGGATGCGCTCAACCGCTTCAAGCATCACCGCAGGCGAAGCGCGCTTGGTGAGATATCCCGAAGCCCCCGCGTCCAAAGCCTGGCGCACCAGGGGCAGCTCGGCATGCTGGCTGAAAAACAGCACGCGCAATTGCGGCAGGCGCTGACGCAGGCGCCGGGTGGTTTCCAGGCCACTGATACCTGGCAGACCAAAGCCGATGATCACCAGGTTAGGCACCGCCTCATGCACCCGCGCCAGGGCCTCTTCGCCACTGGCCGCTTCACGCACCTCCATACCCGTCAGGCCGCTGCGCAACAGGCCGGCATAGCCCAGGCGGACCACGGCGTGATCGTCGACCAACAGGATGTTCATAGCGCCTCCAATGGCAGTGCGTGCTGTGCATGCTAGAACCCAATGGCCTGCGCCGACCTACTACTTTGGTACTGGTTTTCCTGTCTATCGTCGCATTCCCAAGGCAGCGGGACTCGCGTGTAATGGGCGCATAACGATAAGGATTGACCCGCCATGCTGCCCGTTCGACTGCCCCTTGCGGCACTGTTGTGCCTGTCCATCAGCCACGTACAGGCCGACACCCCATTGTTTTCCGCCGAAGGCTACCGCACCAGCCTGTACCGAAGCCCTACGCCCGATGATCTGCCCGGCGCAACCATCGTCGACACCCCAGCCCTGCAAACCCTGCTCAACCAGACGCCCGCACCGGTACTCATCGATGTGTACCGCCGCCAATGGCTGCAAGGCCGCTTCATCGAAGACCAGCCCCACGCCAACCTGCCCGGCAGCCACTGGCTGGCCAATACCGGCGACGGCGACCTCACGCCGGAATGGCAGGGCTACTTCGTGCGGCATCTGTACAAGTTCACCGACGGCCAGCTGGCACGCCCGCTGGTGTTCTACTGCCGATCCGATTGCTGGCTGAGTTGGAACGCGGTAAAACGAGCCGCCAGCCTGGGCTATACCTCTGTGTATTGGTATCGCGATGGCTTGGACGCATGGGAAGCGGCAAAACTGCCAGTGATGGCTGCGACACCCGAACCCTTTGAATAAAAAACCACAACAAGAAGGTGAACGGCCATGTACAAAATTCTGATTGCCGACGATCACCCGCTGTTTCGCGAGGCGATTCATAACGTCATCAGCGACGGTTTCCCTGGCAGCGACGTGATGGAAACCGCCGACCTGGACAGCGCCCTCGCCCTGACCCAGGAACACGACGACCTTGACCTGATCCTGCTGGACTTGAACATGCCCGGCATGCACGGCCTCAACGGGTTGATCAACCTGCGCAACGAGTCACCGACCATCCCGGTGGTGATCGTCTCGGCCGAGCAGGACAAGCAAATCGTGCTGCAAGCCATCACCTACGGCGCCGTGGGTTTCATTACCAAGTCGTCACCGCGCCTGCAAATGACCGAGGCAATCCAGCAGATTCTCAACGGCAACGTGTACTTGCCGCCCGACATCATCCGCACCCAGAAAAACACCGGGCAACGGCGCATGCACGACAGCCCGGGGTTTGCCCCGGAGCTGCTGCAGGCCCTCACGCGCAAACAGTTGCTGGTGCTGGAACGCATGACCAAAGGCGAGTCGAACAAGCAGATCGCCTATACCCTGGAGATTGCCGAGACCACGGTGAAGGCCCATGTTTCGGCAATTTTGCGCAAGTTGAATGTGCATAATCGGGTACAGGCGATCTTGAGCGCGGGAGATATCGACTTCGGTTCGTACCTGCGCCGCTGACTTTATTGCCCCGTGTAGGAGCCGGCTTGCCGGCGATGAGGCCTTTAAGCCTGGCATCGCCTTCGAGGACGCCATCGCCGGCAAACCGGCTCCTACAGTTGGGCGTGTTGGCCGAGCAAATGGCTCATCGCGGTTTTCAACTTCATCGGCCTTACCGGCTTATGCATCAACGTATGCCCCAGCTCGCGGATCTGCAGCTTCAACTCGTTGCTGTAGTTGGCCGTGATCATCAACGCCGGCACCGCACGGCCTCGTCGAGCGTTGATCCGCGCCACTGCGTCCACGCCGTTCTGGTCGTCGTCGAGGTGATAATCGGCAATCAACAGGTCTGCCTCTGCATGGTAGTTGTCCACCTGCCGGGCCAGGTCCTGTTCCGACAGCGCGGTGATCACCCGGCAACCCCAGCCTTCGAGCAAGGTGCGCATGCCGGCGCAGATCGCCGCGTCGTTATCCAGCACCCACACCCGCGCGCCTTGCAGGCGTTCGAGCATCGGCTCGCTCATGCACGGGGCCGGCAATGACTTGGGTGCAGTGGCGCTCAACGGCACCTCGACCGAAAACATCGAGCCCTTGCCTGGCCAGGATTTGACGCTGATACGGTGGCCGAGGATGCCGGCGATCTTTTCCACGATGGCCAGGCCCAGGCCCAACCCGCGATCCTGGTCAGGGCGCTGCACATCGCCGCGCTTGAACTCCTGGAAAATTTCCTCCAGTCGGTCTTCGGTAATGCCCATGCCGCTGTCCCACACCTGGATCAACAGGCGCTGATGCTGGCGCCTGCACCCCAACACCACGCGACCGTTATAGGTGTAGCGAAGGGCATTGCTCAGCAGATTGCGCAGGATCCGCGCCAGCAACTGGATATCGCTGCGCACCAGCGCCGAACACCCGACAAAGTGCAGTTCGAGCCCTTCGGCACGGGCCAGTTCGGTGTACTCGGCAGCCAGGTTTTCCAGCAGTTCACTCAGGGCAAACGGCGCGATATCCGCCTTGATCACCCCAGCATCCAGCTTGGAAATATCGACCAACGTACCCAGCAGGTTTTCCACGTCTTCCAGAGAGTTGCTCACATTGCGCACCAGGGTTTCGCTGGGGCGCTCCAGCAAGGCACTGGTGAACAACCGCGCCGCGTTCAGTGGTTGCAGCAGGTCATGGCTGACGGCGGCAAGGAATTTGGTCTTGGACAGGTTGGCCTGCTCGGCCTCCAGCTTGGCTTCGCGCAGCCTTGTTTCCATGCGGCGGCGTTCGTCGATTTCCTTCAATAACTGGTCATTGAGCGAGGTGAGTTCCGACGTGCGCTGCGCCACGCGCTGCTCCAGGTGCTGATAGGCCTGGTGCAAGGCCTCGGCGGTGCGGCGGCGTTCGGTGATGTCGCGGATCAACACGAAGATCCCCACCACCTCGCCACTGGCCAACAGGTTCGGCACATAGGAGCGCAGCATGTAGCGCTCCTGGTTGTTGATGTTGGTTTCGGCAAATTCGAAGGTCACGCTCTCCCCCGCCAACGCGCGGGCGACGTAGGCGTCCAGGCGCTGGCAATGTTGCTCACTGTGCACTTCGCGCAGGCTCTGGCCGAGCATCATGCCGCGCGGCCAGCAGTACCATTCCTCATAGACTTTATTGGTGAATTCGTAGACCAGATCAGCATTCAAGTAGCCGATCAGCGCCGGCACGTTGTCGGTGATCAGGCGGATCCAGCGTTCGCTTTCCTGGGCCTTCTGCGCGGCGGCCTGCTCGCCGCGCAGGGTTTCGGCGCGTAGCCGGGCATTGATCAGCAGGTGGTTGCTGGCCTTGAGTTCGGCCATTGCCTGGTTCAGCGCGTCGGTGCGCTCGCGCACTTGCTCGGCCAGCACCACCGAATGCTGGAAGGTGGTGTAGGGGTTGTTGCCCTGGGTCATGCCGGACTCGATGCGCTCGATCAGCGCCGCGTTGATCCGCGCCAGCTTGTGGTTGTCCTGTTGCAGCCGGGCCAGTTGAGCGGAAAGGTCAGCGCCGGCCTCGGGCAATGGCGACCCCGGTGAAGGTCTGGTTGATGTGCATGCCATTGAACTGTTCTCCGTAGGTGTTGAAGCCCATCACCCGCTGGTCGCGCAAATACCGGCCGATCTGTTCCAGGTTGCCGGTGTCTTCCAGTTCCAGGCGGCGCAGGAAGCAATCGCAGCCGATGGTCAGCAACAGGTCGCCAAGGCGCGCTTGCAGGCCGTCGAACAGGGTTTCCAGATTGGGCAGGATCGGGCCAGGCTTCATGACGGTGAGCACGATGCCGTTTTCCACCGCGCAGTAGAAACTCAGGCTGAGGTCGGCGTGTACTTGCTGGATCGAGCGCACGTAGTACTGATCGTGAATGCGCACCGCCAGCGGGTGGGCGGCGAAGACGCGATGGTCGAGGTCGGCCACTGCCACGCCGATATGCCGTGCGTACTCTTCGGCAGCGGGCTCGGCGTTGAGTTCGAAGACGCGGCGTGACGGGCTGTCGGCGCCGGTGACCACCAGCTTTTCCGTGCGCGGCAGGATGTGGTGCGTGGTGAACACCTCGAAATCCAACCAGGTATTGACCAGCACCACCACCGCCGCGCCACTGTGGAATACACCGTTGAAATACACGTGGGTGTGGGTGAGGAAGTTGTCGTCACCGGCCGAGCCGCCGAAGTGCGGGATATCCCCGAGGGCCGCACTGAGCGCGGCCAATACCATTTCTTCGCGGCTGGACAGGCCGTCAAGCAAGGTCAGGGCAAACGTGTTGCCCTTGATCGGCGCCAGGGTATTGCTACGGCAACCGCCCACCAGTCGCTCGACCATGTCCTGGGCGTTGATCAGGTTGAAATGCTCCACCTGGTCGATGAGTTCGGTGGCGATGGAAAAGTGCGCGTGGTTGAAGCCGACTGCCGTGATGCAGTTGCGACCGTAGCCTTGGGGGGTGATCTCACCGGCGCTGGTGCAGCCGACCACTCGCACATTGCCGAAGCACTGTTGCAAGGCCTGGCCCAGGACCTGTAGATCGTAGGACGCCGAGCAGAAAAACAGCACGAAACCCAGGTACGGATGCAGCAGTTGCCGCGCCAGTTCCTCGGCGGCCTGCCCGGCATCCGTGGCCTGGGACATGGCGCTGACTACGCCTTCACTGTTGTGCATCGTTGACTCCCCCTCTGAAGCATCAGTGTACGAAGGGCCTGGGAATGGACCTATGCTACTTGGGTACTGGGTGGGGGATTCAATGGGATGAATTGCCACTGCCTCTGCAGGGGCCGGCTTGCGCCAATCCGGCACCTGCAAAGTGAGGGGGACCAGGTGAGGACTGCCGGCAAATTCGATTTAGTCCAGGTCCGGCACTTAGGACGTAAGACCGGCCTTGACCAACATGCCAACGGCCACCAGTACACACAGGCTGGCAAACCCCATCTGCAAGGTGCGCGCAGGAATCACCGAACACAGGCGTCGACCGGCCAGCATGCCGACGATGCTCGCACCGATAAACACCCAGCCCACCGATTCGATGCGTACACCGGCATGGAACGCGCCGGCCACACCGACCAAGGAGAGCAGGCTGATCACCATCAAGGAGGTGGCGACGATGCCGCGCATCTGCACATCGGTGAGTTGCTTGAACGCCGGCACGATCAGGAAGCCACCGCCCACACCGAGCAGGCCGGATACCGCACCGGTCACCGCGCCGAGGGCGGCCAGGGTCGCGCTGCATTTGGCGGTCCAGGCGAAGCGCCCGGTCTGCTGATCGAGCATGCAGTTCTTCTGACCCCAGGACGCCGTGCCATGGCCACTCGGCCCGTCCTCACGTTTTTCACGCTGCAACATGCGCCAGGCCACCAACACCATCAAGCCACTGAACAGCCCCATCAGCAACGCTTCCGGCAGTTGATGGGCGAGAAACACACCCACCGGCGAGAACAACGCACCGAGCAAGGCGATCAACAACGCAGCGCGGTAACGCACCAGGCCATGCCGCAAACCATCGACCGCTCCCACCGCCGCCGCCGCACCAACCGCAAGCAACGACACCGGCGCGGCCTGGGTCATGCTCAAGCCCAAACCAAGCACCAGCGCCGGCACCCCAAGGATGCCGCCGCCCGCGCCGGTCAGGCCCATGACCAGGCCCATCAATAACCCCAACACACTCGCCAGCAGCATTCAGTCCACCTTGCTCAGTCGGGTCAGCCACTCGCGGCCCTTGAGCATGCCATTCCAGTAGAACCACGGCAGCAAGGTGGCCTTGAGGAACCACATCGAACGCCGCGCCTGGGTCGGGTCCAGGGGAAAGGTCGGCAGCAGCTTGCCGCCGTAGCCGAACTCTGCCAACACCACCTTGCCCTTCTCCACCGTCAATGGGCAGGAACCATAGCCATCGTATTTGAGCGGCAGCGGCGCCTGTTTGCGCAGGGCCAGCAGGTTTTCGGCGACCACCACGATCTGCTTGCGCACCGCCGCCGCGGTCTTGGCGTTGGTGGTGCCGCACACGTCACCCAGGCCGAAGATGTGTGGATAACGCAGGTGTTGCAGGCTCTGCGGGTTCACCTCGCACCAGCCGGCGGCGTCGGACAGCGGGCTTTGGCAGATGAAGTCCGGAGAAACCTGCGGTGGGACCACGTGCAGCAGGTCGAAGGATTTTTCTTCAACGCGGGCATTGCCTTCGGCGTCCTTCACTTCGAACCAGGCCTTACGCGCTGGGCCGTCGACTTTCACCAGGTTGGCGTTGAACGCAAGGCGGGCGTTGTACTTCTCCACGTATGTCATCAACGGCGGCACGAAGGTCGCCACGCCGAACAGCGCGGCACCGGCCAGGTTGAATTCGACGTCGATGTTTTTCAGTACGCCCTGTCTGAGCCAGTGATCGCAGGACAAATACATGGCCTTTTGCGGCGCGCCTGCGCATTTGATCGGCATGGCTGGCTGGGTGAAGATCGCCTTGCCGCCCTTGAGTTGCTGCACCAGTTGCCAGGTGTAAGCGGCGTGCTGGTAGCTGTAGTTGGACGTGACGCCATGCTTGCCGAGGGTGTCTTGCAGGCCTTCGATCTTCTCCCAGGCCAGGCGCAGGCCGGGGCAGACGATCAGGTTTTGCCAGCTGACACGCTGGCCGCTGTCGAGGATCAGGGTCTGCTCGTCGGGCAGTACTTCGGTGACGGCGGCTTGCACCCAGGTAACGCCGTTGGGCAATACATCAGCCAGCGGGCGGCGGGTCTTTTTCAGGTCATAGGCGCCGCCACCCACCAGGGTCCAGGCGGGCTGGTAGCAATGCTGGTCGCTCGGTTCGATCAGGATGATATTCAGGTGCGGGTCGCGCTTGAGCAGGCTGGCCAGCAGGCCAATGCCCGCCGAGCCGCCGCCGATGACTACGATGTCGCCACTGATGGTTGGGCCCCAGTGTTGGTCGGTCATGGTCTATCGCCTTTGTCATACATGCACACAAGGGTCGCTGCCGGATGGCGTCACGCCCAGCTTTTTATGACCGCGCCGCAGTACAAGCCGGACAGGGTCTTCATTACTTGAATCACTTCGTGGCTGGCCAACCCGTAGAAGATGTATTTACCTTCCCGACGGGTGGCGACCAACCCTTCGTCACGCAGGATGCCCAACTGTTGAGACAGCGTGGGCTGGCGCACGCCGGTCAGGGCTTCCAGTTCGCCGACATTGCGCTCGCCCTGGGTCAACTGGCACAGGATCAACAAACGATCCTCATTGGCCAGTGCCTTGAGCAAGGAGCAGGCCTTGGACGCCGATGCGCGCAACTGGGCGACTTCGCCCTCACTCAGAGTAGATTCCATTTGCCTCGGGTCCTTTTTGTCACTTAAGCTCAAAACATTATGTGAAAACGTAAACTGATTGTAACTACTTTTTTCTTCATCCGGGACAACCGCCATGCCAGCGCTGATCCAAGCCTTTCTGGACGAGGCATCGTCGACCTACACCTACGTGGTATATGAAACCGATGGCGGCCCCTGTGCCATCGTCGATTCGGTGCTCAACTACGACCCGGCCTCGGGGCGCACCGACACCGCCCAGGCCGACAAGGTCATCCGCTTTGTGCGCGAGCATGGGCTGCAGGTGCAATGGCTGCTGGAAACCCACGCCCACGCTGATCACTTGTCTGCCGCGCCATACCTGCGCCGCACGCTGGGTGGCAAGATCGCCATCGGGCAGTCGATCAGCAAAGTGCAGGGCGTGTTCAAGAACCTGTTCAACCTGGAGCCGGAATTTCGCGTGGATGGCTCGCAGTTCGATCACCTGTTTGCGCCGGATGAGGTGTTTCACATCGGCACGATCAAGGCCCAGGCCCTGCATGTGCCAGGGCATACCCCGGCGGACATGGCCTATCTGATCGACGACCGACTGATCCTGGTGGGTGACACGCTGTTCATGCCGGATGTCGGCACGGCGCGCTGTGATTTCCCTGGCGGCGATGCGCGGCAGTTGTATGCGTCGATGCGCAAGTTGCTGGGCTTTCCCCTGGAAACCGAGTTGTACGTCTGCCACGACTACCCGCCTGAAGGCCGTGAGGCAAAGTGCCGGACCACGGTAGCCGAGCAGCGTGCGGGGAATATCCATGTGCATGATGGCGTGGATGAAGCCACGTTTGTCGAGATGCGCACCACGCGCGACGCAGGGCTGGGGATGCCGACGCTGTTGCTGCCGGCGATCCAGGTGAATGTGCGGGCGGGGAATATGCCGCCGGCGGAGGACAATGGTGTGGTGTACCTGAAGATTCCGGTCAACCACCTCTAACCCAGGTTGATGCCGTTGGCCGGTAGCGGCAATGCGGTTTTGTAGCGCACCTGTTTCAGGGCGAAGCTGGAGCGGATGTTGGCGACGCCCGGCACCTTGGTCAAAAAGTCCATCATGAAACGCTCCAGCGACTGGATTGTCGGCACCAGCACCCGGATCAGATAGTCCGGGTCACCGGCCATCAGGTAACACTCCATCACTTCTGGCCGATCCGAGATCGCGCCTTCGAACTGCTGCAACGCCAACTCATTCTGCTTTTCCAGGCTGACGTGGATGAACACATTGACGTGCAGCCCCAATAGATCGGCGTCGAGCAGCGTGACTTGGTCACGGATCAAGCCCAGCTCTTCCATCGCCTTCACCCGGTTGAAACACGGCGTGGGCGACAGGTTCACCGAGCGGGCCAGGTCGGCGTTGGTGATGCGGGCGTTCTCCTGCAGGGCGTTGAGAATCCCAATATCGGTACGGTCCAGTTTGCGCATGAGACAAAATCACCTGTTTATTATGTTTATGCAGTTTTTTTATCCGCAAATGATCCCGAGCGCAATGAAACACAGATAAATATTCTTCTACGCCCCGCCTATGATTGTTGTAGGACAAGATTTCTCCTATCCGGAGACTGACTGTCAGCTAGCGCGCCCACTACAAGAAATTCACAAGATAGAGCGTAGAAAGCCATGACCCAGCAGTATGAACCACTGCGCCTGCACGTCCCTGAACCCTCGGGACGCCCAGGCTGCAAGACCGACTTCACGTACCTGCGCCTGACCGACGCCGGTCTAGTGCGCAAACCCGCCATCGACGTAGAACCCGCCGACACCGCCGACTTGGCCAAGGGCTTGATCCGCGTGCTCGACGACCAGGGCCAGGCCTTGGGGCCATGGGCCGAAGGTGTTCCCGTCGAGATCATGCGCCGCGGCATGCGCGCCATGCTCAAGACGCGGATCTTCGACAACCGCATGGTGGTCGCCCAACGTCAGAAAAAAATGTCGTTCTACATGCAGAGCCTCGGCGAAGAAGCTATCGGCAGTGCCCAGGCCCTGGCCTTGAACATCGACGACATGTGCTTCCCCACCTACCGCCAGCAAAGCATCCTGATGGCCCGCGAAGTGCCACTGGTGGACCTGATCTGCCAACTGCTGTCCAACGAGCGCGACCCGCTCAAGGGCCGTCAGTTGCCGATCATGTATTCAGTGAAAGACGCTGGCTTCTTCACGATTTCCGGCAACCTCGCCACCCAGTTCGTACAAGGCGTGGGCTGGGGCATGGCCTCGGCGATCAAGGGCGACACCAAAATCGCTTCCGCCTGGATCGGCGACGGTGCCACCGCCGAATCGGACTTCCACACCGCCCTCACCTTCGCCCACGTGTACCGTGCGCCGGTGATCCTTAACGTGGTCAACAACCAGTGGGCCATCTCCACCTTCCAGGCCATCGCCGGCGGCGAAGCCACCACCTTTGCCGGACGCGGCGTGGGTTGTGGCATCGCCTCCCTGCGTGTGGACGGCAACGACTTCATCGCGGTGTACGCTGCTTCCGCCTGGGCTGCCGAGCGTGCGCGCCGCAACCTTGGTCCTACGCTGATCGAGTGGGTCACGTATCGAGCCGGCCCGCACTCCACTTCTGATGATCCGTCGAAATATCGCCCAGCCGACGACTGGAGCCACTTCCCCCTGGGCGACCCGATTGCCCGCCTCAAGCAGCACCTGATCAAGATTGGCCAGTGGTCCGAAGAGGAACACGCGGCGGTCAGTGCAGAACTTGAAGCCGAAGTGGTCAAGGCACAGAAAGAAGCCGAACAGTACGGCACCCTCGCCGGCGGCCAGATTCCAAGCGCCGCGACCATGTTCGAAGACGTCTACAAAGAGATGCCGGAGCATTTGAAGCGCCAGCGTCAAGAGTTGGGGATCTGACATGAACGATCACAACAACAGTATTGAAGTGGAAACCGCCATGACCACCACCACCATGACCATGATCCAGGCCCTGCGCTCGGCCATGGATGTGATGCTCGAACGAGACGACAACGTGGTGGTGTTTGGCCAGGACGTCGGTTATTTCGGCGGCGTGTTCCGCTGCACCGAAGGGTTGCAGACCAAATACGGCAGCTCGCGGGTATTTGATGCACCGATCTCCGAGAGCGGCATTATCGGCGTGGCCGTGGGCATGGGCGCCTATGGCCTGCGCCCGGTGGCCGAGATCCAGTTCGCCGACTACGTCTACCCCGCCACCGACCAGATCATCTCCGAAGCGGCGCGCCTGCGTTATCGCTCGGCCGGCCAGTTCACCGCGCCACTGACCATGCGCATGCCGTGCGGCGGTGGCATCTACGGCGGCCAGACCCACAGCCAGAGTATCGAAGCGGTGTTCACCCAGGTTTGCGGGTTGCGCACGGTGATGCCGTCGAACCCCTATGACGCCAAGGGCCTGCTGATCGCCTCCATCGAGAACGATGACCCGGTGATTTTCCTTGAGCCAAAACGCCTGTACAACGGCCCATTCGATGGCCATCACGACCGCCCGGTAACCCCGTGGTCGAAACACCCGCAAGCCCAGGTGCCGGACGGTTACTACACCGTGCCGCTGGACGTGGCCGCCATCGTGCGTCCGGGCTCGGCCGTTACCGTGCTGACCTATGGCACCACCGTGTATGTGTCGCAAGTTGCCGCCGAAGAAACCGGCATCGACGCCGAGGTCATCGACCTGCGCAGCCTGTGGCCGCTGGACCTGGAAACCATCGTCAAATCCGTGAAGAAGACCGGCCGTTGCGTAGTGGTGCATGAAGCCACCCGCACCTGCGGCTTTGGTGCCGAGTTGGTGTCACTGGTGCAAGAACACTGCTTCCACCACCTGGAAGCGCCGATCGAACGCGTCACCGGTTGGGACACCCCCTACCCGCACGCGCAAGAGTGGGCGTATTTCCCAGGGCCGTCCCGAGTGGGCGCGGCGTTGAAACGGGTCATGGAGGTCTGAATGGGCACGCACGTTATCAAGATGCCGGACATTGGCGAAGGCATCGCGGAAGTTGAACTGTCGGTGTGGCATGTAAAGGTCGGTGACATGGTCGTGGAAGACCAGGTGCTGGCGGATGTAATGACCGACAAGGCGATGGTGGACATTCCCTCGCCCGTGCACGGCAAGGTGATTTCCCTCGGCGGCGAGCCGGGTGAAGTCATGGCCGTGGGCAGTATTCTGATCAGTATCGAAGTGGAAGGTGCGGGCAATGCCAAGGAAGCACCCGCCGTGAAGGAGACGCCTAAGGCCGCGCCGGTGGCTGAAGCCAAGCCTGCGCCGGTAGTGGTTGAAAGCAAACCTGCACCGGTAGTTGCGGCCCAAGCGCCTGTGGCACGTGAAGCTGACGAACGCCCATTGGCGTCCCCTGCTGTGCGCAAGCATGCGCTGGATGCAGGTATCCAACTGCGCCTGGTCCAGGGCACTGGCCCGGCAGGCCGGATCCTGCACGAAGACCTCGACGCCTACCTCCAACAAGGTACGGCGAAGGCATCAACGGCTGCCAACCCTTACGCCGAACGCCACACCGAAGAGCAGATCCCGGTGATCGGCATGCGCCGCAAGATCGCCCAGCGCATGCAGGACGCCACCCGTCGTGCCGCGCATTTCAGCTATGTGGAAGAGATCGACGTCACCGCCCTCGACGAGTTGCGCGTGCACCTCAACGAGAAGCACGGTGCCACACGCGGCAAGCTGACCCTGCTGCCATTCATCGTGCGCGCCATGGTGGTGGCACTGCGTGACTTCCCGCAGATCAACGCGCGTTACGACGACGAGGCCCAGGTCATCACCCGCCTCGGCGCCGTGCACGTGGGCGTCGCCACCCAGAGCGATGTTGGCTTGATGGTGCCGGTGGTGCGTCACGCCGAAGCCCGCAGCCTGTGGGGCAATGCCGAAGAAATCGCACGTTTGGCCACGGCTGCGCGCAATGGCAAGGCCAGCCGTGACGAGCTGTCGGGCTCGACTATCACCCTGACCAGCCTGGGAGCCTTGGGCGGCATCGTCAGCACACCGGTGCTGAACCTGCCGGAAGTGGCGATTGTTGGCGTCAACCGCATCGTGGAACGGCCGATGGTGATCAAGGGCCAGATCGTGGTGCGCAAGATGATGAACCTCTCCAGTTCCTTCGATCACCGCGTGGTCGATGGCATGGACGCGGCGCAATTCATCCAGGCCATTCGCGGCCTGCTCGAACAACCCGCCAGCCTGTTCCTGGAGTAAGGCATGACGCAGACATTGAGTACCACGCTGCTGATCATCGGCGGCGGCCCTGGCGGTTATGTGGCAGCGATCCGTGCCGGGCAACTGGGCATTCCGACCATCCTGGTGGAAGGCCAGGCGCTGGGCGGCACGTGCCTGAATATCGGCTGCATCCCATCCAAGGCCTTGATCCACGTGGCCGAGCAGTTCCAGCAAACCATCCACCACAGCCAGGGTTCGCAATTGGGCATCGAAGTGGATGTGCCGACCCTGGACATCCGCAAAAGCGTGGAATGGAAAGACGGCATTGTTGACCGCCTGACCACCGGCGTCGCCGCCTTGCTGAAGAAACACAAAGTGCAAGTGATCCACGGCTGGGCCAAGGTGGTGGACGGCAAGACCGTCGACGTCGGCGACCAGCGCATCCATTGCGAACACTTGCTGCTGGCCACCGGCTCGAAAAGCGTCAACCTGCCGATGCTGCCGATTGGCGGGCCGATCATTTCGTCCACCGAAGCCCTTGCGCCGAAAAGCGTGCCCAAGCGCCTGATCGTGGTCGGTGGCGGTTACATCGGCCTGGAACTGGGCATCGCTTACCGCAAGCTCGGCGCCGACGTGAGTGTGGTCGAAGCACAGGATCGCATCCTGCCGGCCTATGACGCTGAGCTAACGCAGCCGGTGAACGAATCCCTCAAGCAACTGGGCGTGAAGCTGTACCTCAAGCACAGCGTCACGGGTTTTGCCGATGGCAGCCTGCAAGTACGCGACCCGAATGGCGACACCCTGTCGCTGGCAACCGATCAGGTGCTGGTTGCCGTTGGTCGCAAACCCAACACCCAGGGTTGGAACCTTGAGGGGCTGAACCTGGAGATGAACGGCGCGGCGATCAAGATCGACAGCCGCTGCCAGACCAGCATGCGCAACGTGTATGCCATCGGCGACCTGAGCGGCGAGCCGATGCTCGCGCACCGAGCGATGGCCCAGGGTGAAATGGTCGCCGAACTGATCAGTGGTCAATCCCGCGAATTCAACCCGGCCGCGATCCCGGCGGTGTGCTTTACCGACCCGGAACTGGTGGTGGTCGGCAAGACCCCCGATGAAGCCAAGGCCGCTGGCCTGGAGTGCATCGTGTCGAGCTTCCCGTTCGCGGCCAATGGCCGGGCGATGACCCTGGAGTCCAAAACCGGCTTCGTGCGGGTAGTGGCGCGGCGTGACAACCACCTGATCGTCGGCTGGCAGGCCGTGGGGGTTGGTGTCTCGGAACTGTCCACCGCCTTTGGCCTGAGCCTGGAGATGGGTTCGCGCCTGGAAGACGTGGCCGGCACCATCCACGCCCATCCGACGCTCGGTGAAGCCGTGCAGGAGGCCGCGTTAAGGGCCCTGGGCCACGCGTTGCACCTGTAAACACAACCCCGGTAGGAGCCGGCTTGCCGGCGATGGCGTTTTCAAGGTCACCCTCGCCGGCAAGCCGGCTCCTACAAACCCGCCGCAGAATGAAGTATTGTTGCGCCCATCCAGAAAAAAACCGACTTGACCAACGATAGAGGGTGTCATGGGTAACGAAAGCATCAATTGGGACAAGCTGGGTTTTGACTACATCAAGACCGACAAGCGGTTTCTCCAGGTTTGGAAAAACGGCGAATGGCAAGAAGGCACCCTGACCGACGACAACGTGCTGCACATCAGCGAGGGCTCCACCGCCCTGCACTACGGCCAGCAATGCTTTGAAGGCCTCAAGGCCTATCGCTGCAAGGACGGTTCGATCAACCTGTTCCGCCCGGACCAGAACGCCGCCCGCATGCAACGCAGCTGCGCCCGTCTGCTGATGCCGCATGTGCCGACCGACGTGTTCATCGATGCCTGCAAACAAGTGGTCAAGGCCAACGAGCACTTCATCCCGCCGTACGGCAGCGGCGGCGCGCTGTACCTGCGCCCGTTCGTGATCGGCACCGGTGACAACATCGGCGTACGTACCGCGCCGGAGTTCATCTTCTCCGTGTTCTGCATCCCGGTCGGCGCCTACTTCAAAGGCGGCCTGGTGCCGCACAACTTCCAGATTTCCACCTTCGACCGCGCCGCGCCACAAGGCACCGGTGCCGCCAAGGTCGGTGGCAACTACGCCGCCAGCCTGATGCCAGGTTCCGAAGCAAAGAAATCCGGTTTTGCCGATGCGATCTACCTGGACCCGATGACCCATTCGAAAATCGAAGAAGTCGGCTCGGCCAACTTCTTCGGGATCACCCACGACAACCAGTTCATTACGCCGAAGTCGCCTTCGGTGCTGCCAGGCATCACCCGCCTGTCGCTGATCGAACTGGCCAAGACCCGCCTGGGCCTGGACGTGATCGAGGGCGAAGTGTTCATCGACAAGCTGGACCAGTTCAAGGAAGCCGGCGCCTGCGGTACGGCTGCGGTGATCTCGCCAATCGGCGGCATCCAGTACAACGGCAAGTTGCACGTGTTCCACAGCGAGACCGAAGTCGGCCCGATCACCCAGAAGCTCTACAAAGAGCTGACCGGTGTGCAGACCGGTGACGTTGAAGCGCCGGAAGGCTGGATCGTCAAGGTCTAACCCATAAACCCTGTAGGAGCCGGCTTGCCGGCGATGGCTGCCTTGAATGCTGCGATCAATTCAAGGGCCTCATCGCCGGCAAGCCGGCTCCTACAGGTTTACGCGCCGCTCTTGGGGATGTTTTCGGCAATCTTCTTGCCCATGCTGATCCTCGGCTCCACCCCATACCCCAACGCCTCGTAGAACCCCACCACCGCTTCATTCCCGCCGTTGATCTGCAGGTTGATCTTCATGCAGCCCAGTGCCGTCAATGCCTGTTCCGCATACCGCACCAGCGACGACCCCAAGCCATGCCGCCGATAGTCGGCGTGCACCGCCACCGAATACAGCCAGCCGCGATGTCCGTCATAGCCGGCCAGAATCGTCCCGATCACGGTTTTTTTGTCCATCGCGACGAAAAACAGCCCGTCGTTGACCGCCAACTTTTTATCAATCGCCAGCGTCGGCAGGTTATGCGCCGTGTCATAGCCAAATGCTTCCTGCCATAACGCTACCACCTGCGCCCGGTGCGGGCGGTCGCGGTACGGCCCGATAGGGTGGCGGGACAGCAGCGCTTTTTCCATCACCAGCGTACGCTCGTTGCCGTGGTAGACGTCGCGCACAGTATGGAACCCCAGCTTGGCGTAGAACGGCTCGGCCGTCAGCGAAGACGGCACGCTCAGCACCGTCACTCCGGCTTCGCGGGCGCGTAGCTCAATCTCGATCATCAACAGCCGACCAATGCCCTGCCCTTGCAGCGACGGGTTGACGAACACCGAGCGCACCACATTGCCGTCGAGGGCCGCAGTGGCGACGATTACCCGTTCCTGAACCGCCACCAGCACCACGCGACGCTTGAGCAGTTCCAGCACCGCCTCCGGCGTGAAGTTAGCGGCAACCCGCGCGATCACATCCGCCGGATAGTCCCGCGCATTGCTGCTGTGCAGGGCCGCCAGAATGACTTGGCTGATCCCCTCGGCATCGGCGGTTTGGGCCGTACGAACAGCGGTAGACATGCATTCTCCTTCCTGGCTCGGGTTTCACGAACGCCCTCATACTAATGTAGGAGCTGGCTTGCCAGCGATAGCGGTCTGTCAGACCCAGCGCTATCGCCGGCAAGCCGGCTCCTACAGATTGATCGCATTCCAACCCCTACAGCCGATTCGGCTGTGCCATTACCCTTTTCAGCTTTCCCGGCTGAGCCGCCCTCAGGTTTCAGCCGGGATTCATCCCGCACAAGCCACACAATATTCCCACAGCTCACCCCATGGACCCGTGCACCCATGCAAACCACCAATACTGTCTTGATGATTCGCCCGGCGCGCTATGCCTTCAACCCGGACACCGCGATCAACAACCGCTTCCAACGCCGCCCCCTCGACCCGCTCAGTGCACAGCAGAAAGCGCTGGAAGAATTCGACGGCTATGTCGATACCCTGCGCCAGCACGGCGTGGAAGTACTGGTGGTGCAGGACACCCCGGCACCTCACACTCCCGACTCGATCTTCCCCAACAACTGGTGGAGCAGCCACGCCGACGGCAGCCTGGTGCTGTACCCGATGGAAGGCCAGAACCGACGACTGGAACGCAACAAAGGCGTGCTGCAAGTGTTGGAACAACGATTTACGGTCAAGGACACCATCGACCTCAGCCACCTGGAACAGCAGAACATCTTCCTCGAAGGCACCGGCAGCATGGTGCTCGACCGCCAGCACCGCATCAGCTACGCCTGCCACTCCGGGCGCACCCACCACGACGCGCTACGCCAGTTCGCCGAACGCCTCGACTACCAGCTCTGCGTATTTCACGCCGTCGACCGCCATCACGCGCCGATCTACCACAGCAACGTGATGATGAGCGTCGGCCGCGACCTCTCGGTGGTGTGCCTGCAAGCCCTGCCCGACGCCAGCGAACGCCAGGCCCTGGAACGCTCACTGCGCGACACCGGCAAAGACATCCTCGCCCTCGACTTCGACCAATTGGAAGCCTTCGCCGGCAACATGCTCGAAGTACATGACCGCGACGGCCAGCCGCTGCTGGTGATGTCGGCCAGCGCCTGGGGCGCCCTGCAACCCGCCCAGCGCCAGCACGTGGAGCGCCATACGCGCCCGGTGGTGGTGAACATCGACAACATCGAACGCATCGGCGGCGGCAGTGCCCGCTGCATGCTGGCGGAAGTGCACCTGCCCGCCCGCGCCACCGTCCAATAACTCAAGGAGTCTTGCCATGACCCGCTATATCGACGTCAACGATCTCTGCTACCTGGTCTCGCAAAAAGGCCTGCAAACCTGCATCACCGAGATGGCCGAGTACATCCGTGCCGACTACCTGCGCTGGCAGGATTTCGAAAAATGCGCGCGCCTGGCCAACCACTCGCCGGACGGCGTGATCGAGCTGATGCCAGTCTCTGACGCGTCGTTGTACGCGTTCAAATACGTCAACGGCCACCCGAAAAACACCCTGGCCGGCATGCTCACCGTAATGGCCTTCGGCGCCTTGGGGGATGTAGACACTGGCCTGCCCGTGCTGCTGGCGGAAATGACCCTGACCACCGCAATTCGCACTGCTGCCACCTCGGCGCTGGTCGCCCGCTACCTGGCCCGCGACAACAGCCGTAGCATGGCGCTGATCGGCAACGGCTCCCAGAGCGAATTCCAGGCCCTGGCCTTCCACGCCATGCTCGGCATCAATGAGATCCGCCTGTTCGATATCGACGCCAAAGCCACCGCCAAGCTGGCGGCCAACCTCAAGGCGTTCCCGGCGATCAAGGTGATCCTGGCCGCCAGCGTCGCCGAGGCGGTCAAAGGCGCCGACATCGTCACCACCGTCACGGCCGACAAGGCCTACGCCACCATCCTGACGGACGAGATGATCGAGCCCGGCATGCACCTCAACGCCGTCGGCGGCGACTGCCCCGGCAAGACTGAACTGGACCGACGTATCGTCGAGCGCGCCCGAGTGATCGTCGAGTACGAACCGCAAAGCCGTATCGAAGGCGAAATCCAGCACATGCCGGAAGATTCGCCGGTCACCGAACTGTGGCAAGTGATCAACGGCCAGCAGCCCGGCCGCGAAAATGCGCGCCAGGTCACTCTGTTCGATTCGGTAGGTTTTGCCATTGAAGACTATTCGGCCCTGCGCTATGTGCTGGACGTGGCCAAGGCACTGGATGTAGGCAGCGACCTGGAGCTGGTGCCGGACCTGGCCGACCCGAAAGACCTGTTCGCACGCCTGGCCCAACAACCACGCGTACAGCAGAAAAAGCGCGCCTGAAAACGCTCTGGCCTGCCGCTTTGCGTCGAGGGCGGGCCAGATTCACCTTGGTTAAAAGCCGATTCAGCGGGTGCCTCAGCCGATTCCGCTGCATTGCACGTTTTAACAGCGTAATTCGCGCTTTGTGGGAGGGGTAAACGACACAAAAAACGCACCACCATGAAGCATTCTCTCCCTCCAACAAAAACTATTTGTTTCAATTTAAAGACTGCCCTGACATCAATTACAAAATATAGGGACTCCACATGACTCCACTGCGATCACTCTTCGCCGCGTTGCTGTTGCCACTCTGCGCCACCGCCGCCCACGCCCAGGACTGGAAAGAAATCCGCTTCGGCGTATTCCCCGAGTACCCCCCCTTCGAATCCGTCGCCGCCGACGGCAGCCTGCAAGGCTTCGATATTGAGTTGGGCAACGCGATCTGTGCCAAGCTGGAAGTGAAATGCACCTGGGTGCACAACGAATTCGACGGCATGATCCCGGCCCTGCGCGCACGCAAGTTCGATGCGATCATGTCCTCCATGGCCGTGACCCCGGCCCGCGAAAAGATCATCGACTTCAGTGACCGCCTGTTCCTCAGCCCGACCTCCGTGATCACGTGCAAGAGCGCCGACTTCGGCGACACGCCGGAATCTCTGAAGGGCAAGCAAGTCGGCGTGCTGCAAGGCTCGCTGCAAGAGGCGTATGCGCGTGCGCACCTGGCCAAGCTCGGCGCGCAGATCAAGGCGTATCAGTCCCAAGACCAGAACTACGCCGACCTGCAGAACGGCCGACTCGACGCGACCCTGACCGACAAGCTCGAAGCCCAGCTCAACTTCCTGTCCAAGCCCGAAGGCGCCGACTTCAAGACCGGCCCGGCCTTCAAGGACCCGACACTGCCGCTGGATATTGCCATGGGGCTGCGCAAGAACGATCAGGAGCTGCGTGCGTTGATCAACAAGGGCATCGCCGCCGTCCAGGCCGATGGCACCTACGCACAGATCCAGAAGAAGTACTTCGGCGACCAGGACATCTACAACGAGTGATGCCAACGGCTGATCCCTGTAGGAGCCGGCTTGCCGGCGATGGCGGCCTGAAGCATTGCGCTGAACCCAAGGGCCTCATCGCCGGCAAGCCGGCTCCAACAAGGTTGTCTGCGCCCTTAAGAGACTCTCCCCATGAACGAATTCCTCAACCTGCACGGCTACGGCCCGATGCTGGCCCAAGGCGCCTGGATGACCCTCAAACTGTCATTCCTTGCCTTGGCCCTCAGCCTTGCCCTGGGCCTGATTGCCGCCGGCGCCAAGCTTTCCAGCGCCAAATGGCTGCGCGTGCCGGCCACGCTCTACACCACCTTGATTCGCAGCGTGCCGGACCTGGTGCTGATCCTGCTGATCTTCTACAGCCTGCAACTGTGGCTCAACGACCTGAGCGAAGTGTTCGGCTGGGATTACTTTGAAATCGACCCGTTTACCGCGGGCGTCGTCACCCTGGGTTTTATCTACGGCGCGTATTTCACCGAGAACTTCCGGGGCGCGATCCTCAGCGTGCCAGTCGGCCAGTTGGAAGCCGCGACCGCCTACGGCCTGAGCCGCTGGCAGCGCTTTCACCTGGTGCTGTTCCCGCAACTGATGCGCTTTGCCCTGCCGGGCCTGGGCAATAACTGGCTGGTGCTGCTCAAGTCCACAGCGCTGGTGTCGATCATCGGCCTGTCGGACCTGGTCAAGGCCGCACAGAACGCCGGCAAGACGACCAACGAGCCACTGTATTTCCTGATCCTCGCGGGCCTGGTGTACCTGGTGATCACCACCCTCTCCAACCGCATCTTCAAGCGCCTCGAACGGCGCTACAACCTCGGAATCAAGGGGATGGCGCGATGATCGAACTGTTCCAGCAATATGGCCTGGCCTATCTGTTCAGCGATGGCACAGGATTGTCCGGCGTAGCGATGACGTTGTGGTTGTTCATCATCTCTGTCGTGTTCGGTTTTTTCCTATCGATACCGTTGGCACTCGCGCGGGTTTCCGAGCACGTCTGGCTGCGCTGGCCGGTGGAGGTCTACACCTACCTGTTTCGCGGCACGCCGTTATATATCCAGTTGCTGATTTGCTACACCGGGCTGTACAGCCTGGAAGTGGTGCAGGACAACGCCCTGCTCAACCAGTTTTTCCGCAACGCGCTGAACTGCACGCTGCTGGCCTTTGTGCTCAACACCTGCGCCTACACCGTGGAAATCTTCGCCGGAGCGATCCGCAATATTCCCCATGGTGAAATCGAAGCGGCCCGCGCGTATGGCCTGCACGGCTGGCGTCTCAACCTGTTCGTGGTGGTGCCCGCCGCACTGCGCCGCGCATTGCCGGCCTACAGCAACGAAATGATCCTGATGCTGCACGCCACCTCCCTGGCGTTTACCGCCACCGTGGCTGACATCCTCAAGGTGGCCCGCGACGCCAATGCCGAAACGTTCCTGACGTTCCAGGCATTCGGCATCGCTGCCCTGCTCTACATGCTGCTGTCCTTTGCACTGGTGGGCCTGTTCCGACTGGCCGAACGTCGCTGGATGCGTTTTCTTGTTCCTACCCGAGGCTAACCCATGAATCAGTCCGCGCAGGCCCTGGCCGCTTATCCCGTTGATGAACCCGTTGTCAAACCCGCCACCGCCGCCATCAAGCTGCAAGTCGAAGGCATCCACAAACGCTACGGCGAACATGAAGTGCTCAAGGGTGTTTCCCTGAATGCGCGCCATGGCGACGTGATCAGCCTGATCGGCGCCAGCGGGTCCGGCAAAAGCACAATGCTGCGCTGCATCAATTTCCTCGAACAGCCGGACGCCGGGGTGATCACCCTGGACGGCATCAGCATCGAAATGCGCCAGGGCCGCGCCGGCACCCGTGCGCCGCATCAAGATCAGTTGCAGAACCTGCGCACGCGCCTGGCCATGGTGTTCCAGCACTTCAACCTGTGGAGCCACATGACCGTGCTGGAAAACATCACCATGGCCCCGCGCCGGGTGTTGGGCGTCAGCGCCGCCGAGGCGGAAAAACGCGCACGGATGTATTTGGACAAGGTCGGCCTGCCGGGCCGCGTGGCGGATCAATACCCGGCGTTCCTCTCCGGCGGCCAACAACAGCGCGTGGCGATTGCACGGGCGTTGGCGATGGAGCCGGAGATCATCCTGTTCGATGAACCGACTTCCGCGCTGGACCCCGAACTTGTAGGAGAAGTCCTCAAAGTCATACAGACGTTGGCCGAGGAAGGTCGTACCATGCTGATGGTCACCCACGAAATGGGCTTTGCCCGCCAGGTGTCCAGCCAAGTGCTGTTCTTGCACCAGGGCCGGGTCGAGGAACACGGCGACGCCAGGATCCTCGACCACCCCAACAGCGAACGCTTGCAGCAATTTCTTTCCAACCGTTTGAAGTGAAACCCATGGATACCAAGGCCAACGGACCCCATTCCTCCCCCGCGCTGGACCGCATCGATGAAGCCATCATCGAAGTCCTACGCCACCAGGGGCGTATCACCTACGAAAAGCTCTCGTCGCTGGTGCACCTCACGCCCAGGCCCTGCCTGGAACGGGTGCGCAAGCTGGAGCGGCGCGGCGTGATCCGTGGGTATGGGGCGATCATTGATGTGCAGATGGTGTCGCCAGGGTTGTCGTTGCTGGTGCTGGTGGCCTTGTCGAACCAGAGCGGGCGCTCGGCGCAGAAGGCTTTCGAAGCCTGTGTGAAGGCTTGCCCGCAGGTGTTCGAATGCCAGTTGATCAGCGGCCCGTTTGACTACAGCCTGCGCATGCGCTGCCGGGACATGGAGCATTACCGGGTGCTGACCGAGACCTGGTTGAACAATGACGAGTTGCACATTGATAAATTGGTGGCGCATCCGGAGTTGGCGGTGGTCAAGAACACCGCCACCGAACTGGCCTGAACACACCTCTCCATCTAATGACTGTCTTGCTCGCGAAGAATCCAAGAACACCGCGTTAATCCAGAATGAACGCGTTATCGTTGGCGATCTTCGCGAGCAAGCTCGCTCCTACAGATTTTCTTGCCAGGCTTGACCCCAATCATCTTCGCCTGCCCATCCTTCTGCTTCCCCGTCCGCGCCTCACTGATCAACCCCGGTATCAACTTGCCCTCCGGCAGGTTCTTCCAGAACCGGCTGGGTAAGTGCCCTTCCATCACCTTGGGGTTCAACCGCGCCGGATTGAAGATGTGGCTGTAGTAGGTCAGCCACATCGCACTGTGGGGGTCCTCGACATTCTGCGCCAATTGCCGCCAGGCCTCGGGACACTCGCGCTGATGGATCAACTGCTCACCGTCGTAATACACCCCGTCCAACGGCGTGGCGATCATCCAGCGATGCCGCCCCATGCGCCCGATGAAATGCTGGCTGGCCGATTTCAGGATGTCGTGGGCAGGCTCATGCCAGGCTACGTACTCGGGCAATTGCGGCCCGGCCTCGGCGGGTAACGCGATAAACCGCACAAACGCATGCAGGTGGTGCGCCTCACGACTGACCTGCTTGATCCGCCGCTGCAACTCACTGCCCAGCTTGTCCCCCGCCAGCATGGCGGTACGGTCGCCGTGGCTGACCCGCCACAACACTTCGTACAGCAGGCTCCAGCGCTGGTCGCCGTGGTAACAGGCGGCCGACTCCAACAGTTCCAGCAGGGCCTTGGGCACCCGCGTCTGGAAAGGCCCAGGCGCTTCGGGAATCGACTGGTCGGTGGCAAACAGGTCGGCCACCTCCGCCTCGCCCCAGCTTACCTGGCTGGGGTCGACCTGATGGCTGAGCAACCAGCGCGCCTGGTCGCGCCAGGTGCTGAACAGGTTGTCGCATTCCAGGCTGATCATCCCCACAACCCCATCTGCTGCGGTTGCGGGCGGTCGCGCAATTGTTCGCGCAGCAGCACGCTGGTGCTGTCGGCCTGTTGCGGGTGGTAGTCACTGGTGATGAAAAACGGCTTGGCCTTGGCCAGTACGCAGCGCATGCGCGCCAGGTCTTCGAAGCGGATCTTGCGTTCACGGCGCAGGTCCACCAGGCGCTGGGTGGTGCGCAGGCCGATGCCTGGGATACGCGCGATCAAGGTCGGCTCGGCGCGGTTCAGGTCCAGGGGGAACACCTCACGGTTTTCCAGGGCCCAGGCCAACTTGGGGTCGATATCCAGCGCCAGGTGGCCGGGACCTTTGAACAGTTCATTGGCGTTGAACCCATAGCTGCGCAGCAGGAAATCGGCCTGGTACAAGCGATGCTCACGCATTAACGGAGGCGCGGCCAGGGGCACGCTTTTCGGGCTGTTGGGGATGGGGCTGAACGCCGAGTAATACACGCGGCGCAGCTTGAAGTTGCCGTACAACGCCTCGGCACCGTGGAGGATGGTGCTGTCATCGGTGTCATCCGCGCCGACGATCAGTTGCGTGCTCTGCCCGGCCGGAGCAAAACGCGGCGCGCGCGGCTCGTTGCGGACCGTCTGCTCGCCGGTGTAGATGGTCTGCATGGCCTGCTTGATCGACACGATCTTTTTTTCCGGCGCCAGGGTCTGCAGGCTGGCCTCGGTCGGCAATTCGATGTTCACGCTCAGGCGATCGGCATACTTTCCGGCTTCGGCGATCAGCGCCGGGTCGGCATCGGGAATGGTCTTGAGGTGGATATAGCCGCGAAAGTCATGCTCTTCGCGCAGCAATTTGGCGACCCGCACCAACTGCTCCATGGTGTAGTCGGACGAACGGATGATGCCGGAACTGAGAAACAGCCCGCTGACGCAATTGCGTCGGTAGAAATCCAGGGTCAGGGTGACCACCTCCTCCGGGCTGAAACGCGCGCGGGGCACGTCGCTGGAGCGGCGGTTGACGCAGTACTGGCAGTCGTAAAGACAGAAGTTGGTGAGCAACACCTTGAGCAGCGACACACATCGCCCGTCCGGCGTATAACTGTGGCAGATGCCCATGCCATCGGTAGACCCCAGCCCCGCCTTGCCTTCGGAGCTGCGCTTGGGTGCGCCACTGCTGGCGCAGGACGCATCGTACTTGGCGGCGTCGGCGAGAATGCTGAGTTTTTCGATCAACTGCATGGAGGGCTACCGATACTGGTTTTTTGTACAGTATCAGCCAGCCCTCCAGGTCACAAGTGCAGCCTGTCAGCTCGCGGTGGCGAGCAACAGGTCCTGCACCGAACGCCCTTTGCCGCGCCCACGGTCCAGCGCATACAACGACGCCGCAATCTCATCCGCGCGAATCGGCAGCACCGACAGCAAGGTATCGCTCAAGCCGTGGCTGGCCTGGCTGAACCCTTGGATGTAGATACCGGCGTTGCAACGCTCGTCAGTGACGATGCGGTAGTCGCGCGCCACGTCGAAGTCGCCCAGGTAGGCTTCCAGCGGCGCCAGCAGCGCGCGGTGTGTCTGGCGCTCGTAGCCAGTGGCCAGGATCACCGCGTCGTAATGGTTGACGCTGGTGTCGCCGTTGGCGTTGTTGCGCAGCACCAATTCAATGCCCAGCGGGCCTGGGGTGGCCTTCTCGACCACGGTCATGGTGCGGAACGCCTGGCGGGCGATGCCGGAGACTTTCTGGCGGTAGAAGATGCCGTAGATACGCTCGATCAGGTCCAGGTCCACCACCGAATAGTTGGTGTTCTGGTACTCGGCGACCAAACGCTCACGCTCGGCGCCCTCTTGCTGGAACACCAGGTCGGTGAAGGCCGGCGAGAACACTTCGTTGACGAACGGGCTGTCATCCGCCGGCTTGAGCGCCGAACCACGCAGAATCATGTCGACCTGCACCGACGGGAAGCTGTCGTTCAGGTCGATGAAGGCTTCCGCCGCGCTCTGGCCACCGCCGATGATGGCGATGCGCATGGCCTTGCCCTCGACACACGGCTGGCTGGCCATGCGCTCCAGGTACTGGGAATGATGGAACACCCGGCTGTCACCCTTGAGCGCCTTGAACGCTTCAGGAATGCGCGGCGTGCCGCCGGCGCTGACCACCACCGAACGGGTGGTGCGCACATGTTGCTCACCGAGCGCATCGCGGGAAATCACGCGCAGCGCTTCAACCTGCTGCTGGTGCAGGATCGGCTCGATGGCCAGCACTTCCTCGCCATAGCGCGCCTGGGCCTGGAACTGCCCGGCGACCCAGCGCAGGTAGTCGTTGTACTCCATGCGGCACGGGTAGAAGGTGCCCAGGTTGATGAAGTCGACCAGACGATCGTGGGCTTTCAGGTAGTTGACGAAGGAATACGGGCTGGTGGGGTTGCGCAGGGTCACCAGGTCCTTGAGGAATGAAATCTGCAGCTCGCTCTGGGTCACCAGGGTATTGCCGTGCCAGCGGTAGTCGGCCTGTTTGTCGAGAAACAGCACGTCCAGTTTGCCCTGGGCCTTTTCGCGCTCCTGCAGGGCGATGGCCAGCGCCAGGTTCGAAGGGCCGAAACCGATACCGATCAGGTCGTGAACCGCGGGCGAAGCAATTGCCTGTGTCATTCCAGTGTCCTCTGGATAAGCCCCTTGGCGGTGGGGCGGGAATACCTTCAAGACCTGAACAACAGGTCGTGTGTTGATAGGAAACGAGGACAGTGAAATAAAATTTAACTGATCATTGATCAGTGCGCTTCCCACTCGCGCATCCGCACCCGGCAGTGCTTCATGGCGTTGACGATGTGTTTCTCCACCAAGGCGCGAGAAATGCACAGGCGTTCGGCGATTTGCAGGTGGGTCAGGCCTTCGAGCTTGCGCAGCAGGAAGCTGTCGCGACAGGCCTGTGGCAGCTCGGCCAGGGCGCGTTCGAGCAGTTCCAGGCGTTGGCCGTGGTCGTGGTTAGTGTGCGGCGAGCTGCTGGCGAAGCGTTCTTCGGCATCCAGCACATCCAGGGGTTCGACCTGGCGCAAGGCATTGCGCCGATGGCCGTCGATCACCAGGTTGAGCGCCGTGCGGTACAAAAAGGCACGGGGTTGTTCGATGGGCGTGTCGCTGGAACGCTCCAGCACCCGGACATAAGCGTCATGCACCACATCCTCGGCCACCTGACGGTTGCCCAGCTTGGCGTTGAGGAAACACACCAGCTCGCGATAGTAGTTTTCCAACATGACTCCCGACCGCCGGGTGGCGGCATTAGGTCCTTGGGTGCAAATAAAGACAGCATTCAGGTGATGGCAGTTTGAGTGCGTGCAATTTATAGTAATTCTCATCTACTTTTAAAGCAGACTTGCATCAACGGACGATTTTTTTCTTCAAGGGAGCTGTAACTGCTTATGTAACCGCCTAAATCCCCGCGCAATTCTCTCGTTTACTTGTCAGCTCCCCGCAACTGCGGTCCGAACTTTCCTGGCTGGAACCAAAGCATGAAACGCCCTCGACCT
Source organism: Pseudomonas sp. TWR1-1-4 (assembly GCF_049897165.1). Taxonomy (NCBI): domain Bacteria; kingdom Pseudomonadati; phylum Pseudomonadota; class Gammaproteobacteria; order Pseudomonadales; family Pseudomonadaceae; genus Pseudomonas; species Pseudomonas sp. TWR1-1-4. The sequence continues at coordinate 578,201 of NZ_JAFCVS010000001.1, forward strand.
GCCCGACGCGCCTTGCTTGTTATCGCGTGCCTGATCCCCATTTTCGCCATCGCGGCCTGGCAAGTGCTGCCGCCGGGGCGTGACACCCTCACCACCGTCACCGTCACCCGCGGCAGTATCGAAAACAGCGTGACCGCCCTCGGCACCCTGCAGCCGCGCCGTTATGTGGACGTGGGGGCCCAGGCCTCCGGACAGATCCGCAAGATCCACGTCGAGGCAGGCGACCAGGTCCAGGAAGGCCAGTTACTGGTGGAGATCGACCCCTCCACGCAAAAAGCCAAGCTGGACGCCAGCCGCTACGCCATCGAAAACCTCAAGGCCCAGTTGCAGGAACAAAAGGCCCAGCACGAACTGGCACGCCAGAAGTACCAGCGCCAGCAACGCCTGGCCGCCGGCAACGCCACCCGTGAAGAAGACGTGCAAACCGCCAAGGCAGAACTGAGCGCCACCCAGGCGCGGGTCGACATGTTCCAGGCGCAGATCCAGCAAGCCCAGGCCAGCTTGCGCAGTGACGAAGCTGAATTGGGCTACACGCGCATCTACGCGCCCATGACCGGCACCGTGGTCGCGGTGGACGCGCGGGTCGGCCAGACCCTAAACGCCCAGCAGCAGACGCCGCTGATCCTGCGCATCGCCAAATTGTCACCGATGACCGTGTGGGCTGAGGTCTCGGAAGCCGATATCGGCCACGTCAAGCCGGGCATGACCGCGTATTTCACCACGTTGAGCGGCGGCAACCGGCGCTGGACCAGCACCGTGCGGCAGATCCTGCCGATTCCGCCCAAGCCATTGAATGAAACCCAAGGCAGCGGCAGCCCCAACAGCACCAGCAAAAGCGGCAGCGGCCGCGTGGTGCTGTACACCGTGCTGCTGGACGTGGACAACAGCGACAACGCGTTGATGGCCGAAATGACCACTCAGGTATTTTTCGTCGCCAGCCAGGTCAGGGACGCCCTCACCGCGCCGGTCGCCGCGTTATCGGGCACGGCGAACCCCAACGAGCAGATCGCCCAGGTCGTGGGCAAGAATGGTCGAATCGAGCAGCGCCAGGTGCAGGTAGGCATCAGCGACCGCCTGCGCGTCCAGGTGCTCGACGGTTTGAGCGAAGGCGATCACCTGCTGATCGGCCCGGCCGACGGCAACGGGGGTTGAGTTGACCACGCCCCTGATCGAACTCAAGAACATCCGCAAGTCCTACGGCGGCGGCGACAGCCCGCAGGTCGACGTGTTGCGCGGCATCGACCTGTCGATCCATGCCGGGGAATTTGTCGCCATCGTCGGTGCCTCGGGCTCCGGCAAGTCCACGTTGATGAATATCCTTGGCTGTCTCGACCGTCCAAGCACAGGCGACTACCTGTTCGCCGGGGAAAACGTCGCCCATCTGGACAGCGACGAACTCGCCTGGCTGCGCCGCGAAGCCTTTGGCTTCGTGTTCCAGGGCTACCACCTGATCCCGTCGGGCTCGGCCCAGGAAAACGTCGAGATGCCGGCGATCTACGCCGGTATCAGCGCCGCCGAACGCCATGCCCGCGCCAACGCCCTGCTCACGCGGTTGGGCCTGGCCGAGCGCACCGGCAATCGTCCGCACCAGCTTTCCGGCGGCCAGCAACAGCGGGTGTCCATTGCCCGTGCGTTGATGAACGGTGGGCATATCATCCTCGCTGACGAACCCACTGGCGCCCTCGACAGCCACAGTGGCGCCGAGGTCATGACCCTGCTCGATGAGCTTGCCAGCCAGGGCCACGTGGTGATCCTGATCACCCACGACCGCGAAGTGGCGGCGCGGGCCAATCGCATCATCGAGATTCGCGATGGCTTGATCATCAGCGACTCGGCCGACGGCAGCGACGTTGCGCCAGTATTAGCGAACGGCGCCTTGCAAGCCGTGGACCTGCGCCAACGCCTGGCCGACGGTGCCGAACACAATGGCGCGTGGAAAGCCGAGCTGGTGGACGCGGTGCAAGCCGCCTGGCGGGTGATGTGGATCAATCGCTTCCGCACCGCGCTGACCCTGTTGGGGATCATCATCGGCGTGGCGTCGGTGGTGGTGATGCTGGCCGTGGGGGAAGGCAGCAAGCGGCAAGTCATGGCGCAGATGGGCGCATTCGGCTCCAACATCATCTACCTCAGCGGCACGTCGCCCAACCCGCGTACACCGCTGGGCATCGTCACCCTCAATGACGTCCACGCGCTGGCGGCCCTGCCCCAGGTGAAACACATCATGCCGGTCAACGGCAGCGAAGTCGGGGTGCGTTACGGCAACGTGGACTACATGGCCTACGTGGGCGGCAATGACACCAACTTCCCGGAGATTTTCAACTGGCCGGTGGTCGAGGGCAGTTACTTCACGGCCGCCGACGAGCGTGCCGCCGCCACCGTGGCGGTGATCGGTCATCGCGTGCGCGAGAAGCTGTTCAAGGGCGAGGTCAACCCACTCGGCCAGTACATCCTGATTGAAAACGTGCCGTTCCAGGTGATCGGAGTGCTGGCGGAAAAAGGCGCCGCCTCCGGCAACAAGGACAGTGACGACCGTGTCGCCATCCCTTACACCGCCGCCAGTGTGCGCCTGTTTGGCAGCTACAACCCTGAGTATGTGGTGATCGCGGCGGCGGATGCGCGCAAGGTCCACGAAGCCGAAGTGGCCATCGACCAGTTGATGAAAAAGCTGCACAACGGCAAGCGTGACTATGAGCTGACCAACAACGCAGCGATGATCCAGGCCGAGGCCCGTACGCAGAACACGCTGTCATTGATGCTCGGTTCCATTGCGGCGATATCTTTGCTGGTGGGCGGGATCGGCGTGATGAATATCATGCTGATGACCGTACGCGAGCGCACCCGTGAAATCGGTATCCGCATGGCCACCGGCGCACGCCAACGCGACATCCTGCGCCAGTTCCTCACCGAGGCGGTGATGCTCTCGGTGGTCGGCGGCTTGTGCGGCATCGCCCTGGCGTTGTTGGTTGGCGGCGTGTTGGTGCTGGCCAAGGTGGCGGTGCAGTTCTCCCTTTTGGCGGTGTTTGGCGCCTTTGGTTGCGCACTCGTCACCGGTGTCGTATTCGGCTTCATGCCGGCCCGTAAAGCTGCCCGGCTCGATCCGGTTAAGGCGTTGACCAGTGAATAAACAGTCCTTTTACCTTCCTGCCTTGTGCGTGTTACTCAGCGCCTGCACCGGCAACCCGCCCGCGCTCGACAGCGGGATTGCAGCGCCTGCCGCCTGGCAATTTGCCGAACGCGACGCCGCCCAGGTCACCAACCAGCAATGGTGGACGCAGTTCGGTAGCCCACAACTGAACCGGCTGGTCGAACAGGCCCGGCGAGACAGTTTCGACGTGGCCGCCGCCACCGCGCGCGTGCGCCAGGCCCAAGCCAGCGCAGTGATCGCCGGTGCGCCGCTGTTGCCGGAAGTGAAGCTCAACCTCACCACCAGCCGCCAGAAGTTGTTACGTGGCCCGGGTGGACCGGACCTTGACGCTTCGCAAAGCGATGACGCCGTCGACAACTTTGGCGCCAACCTCACCGCCAGCTACGAAGTGGACTTCTGGGGTGGCCGCGCCGCCGCCCGCGACAGCGCCCTGCATACCCTGCGCGCCAGCGAGTTTGACCAGGCCACCGTAGAGCTGACCTTGCTCAGCAGCGTGGCCGACCGCTACGCACAAACCCTGGCCGCGCAGCAGCGCCAGCAGATTGCAGAACTGAACCTGGCCAATGCGCGCAGCGTGCTCGACCTGGTGCAGACCCGCTATGACGCCGGCTCCGCCACCGCCCTGGAACTGGCCCAGCAAAAAAGCCTGGTGGCCAGCCAGCAACGTCAATTGCCGCTGATTCAGCAACTGACCGAAGAGTCGCGGATCACGCTGGCCGCCCTTCTCGGCCAACCCGTCCAAGCCCTGGACCTTGGCAGCGAACCGTTTCAAGCCTTGACCTGGCCTGCCATCGGCGCCGGCATGCCCAGTCAATTGCTCAGCCGCCGTCCCGATATCGCCAAGGCCGAGGCGCAATTGGCGGCAGCACAGGCCGACGTCACCGTGGCCCGCGCGGCCATGCTGCCCGCCATCACCCTCGGCGCGACCCTGGGCTCCGACGCCTACAAGGCCGTGGATATCCTGCGCAGCCCCTACTACACGCTGACCGCTGGGCTGGTGGCGCCGATCTTCAACAACGGTCGTTTAAGTGCTGAACGCGACAAGGCCCGCGCGCGCCAGGATGAACTGCTGCAAACCTATCGCGGTGCGATCATCAACGGCTTTGCCGACGTGGAAAAATCCCTCAGCAGCATCACCCGTCTCGACCAGCAGCGCGAATGGCAAAGCGAAGAACTGCAACAGGCCCAGACCGCCTTCCAGATCGCTGAAAGCCGCTACCAGGCAGGCGCCGAAGACCTGCTCACGGTACTGGAAACCCAGCGCACGCTGTACGCGGCCCAGGACCAGAACGTGCAACTGCGACTGTCGCGCCTGCAGGCCAGTATCGCGTTGTACAAAGCCCTGGGCGGCGGCTGGCAGACGCAGATCCGATAAACAAAACTCCGCTTTCGCACACCAACTGTCTTCTCGCCCTACATTCTTGAGCAAAGGTCCTTGGTAAAAACACCGAACTCACACGGTTGCCCAGGACCTCTTGATGACTGTCGCAAAATACCTGACATGCGCCTGTCTCTGGGTGACTGCAAGCGCTGCCCAAGAACTGATTCCTCCCACCGCCATTGACTGGTTGCTGGATTGCCCCCTGCGCACCGCTGAACGCCTGGACCCCGAAGTGCTGCAACGCACTCAATGCGGCGTCGTGAGCGTGCCGCGCAATTACGCTGCGCCCCGGCAAGGCAACCTGCGCCTCCACCTGACCCGCGTCGGCGCCCGAGACCCGCTGAATCGCGAAGGCGTGGTGTTTGTCCTGGCCAGCGATGCGCCCCAAAGGAACCAGGGCGGCACGTTTGTCATTCACCTGACCAGCCTCTGGGGCTCTTACTCCAACCCAGCGTATCGCACACTGGTCAACCGCTACGACGTCATCGAACTCAGCCCCCGCGACCTCGGCAACGACAATGGAGTCGAACAAGCCGCCCGAGACCTGGAGTTTGTCCGCACTCAACTGGGCGACGCCCAACTGCTCTACCTGGGCAATGCCGATGCGGCCCGCCTGGGCAACCGTTACGCGGCCCTGTTTCCCGAACGGGTGGCGCGCATGGTACTGGTCAATGCAAAGCAACCCGAATCGGCGACACCCAAGGTCGAACAACTGCGCCTGAAAGAAACAGCCCAACAGGACGCCAGCAGCTGCATCAACCGCTGGATGGGCGACTTTCTGGTGTTCGGCAAGCAACCACCGTCGTCCACGCGCTGCCTCGATTCAGGCAACGGGGAGTAACCATCCGATTGCGACCTGTTGCCATCGAAAACGACACCCGCCGTTGACGCTGCATCCCGATCGTTATTAAGTGCTATTAATCCGCATTAATACGATAAATCGAACCTATGCTAAGCCGCCCGCTACGACGCAAACGCCAGAAGCTGTCCGATGTGATTGTCGAGTCGGTCAAGCGCTCCATCGTCACCGACGCCTTGAAGCCCGGCGACCGCCTGCCCACCGAACGCGAACTGATGGAAAGCTTCCAGTGCTCCAAAGGTTCGGCCCGCGAAGCGCTCAAGGCACTGGAAGTGGAAGGCCTGGTGAGCACCCGCACCGGGCCCAGCGGCGGCGCCTACCTGAACCAGGCCGGCACCGAACCGGCCAGCCGCGCGTTGCGCAACTACCTGCACTTCCAGCACCTGGACGGCGAACAGGTGTACCAACTGCGCAAAGTCATCGAAGTAGAACTGGCGGTGTCGGTGCTCGGGCGCTTGAGCGAGGACGACTACCAGGCCCTGCAAGACAATGTGGATTTTTGCAGCGCCCCCGAAGACAGCGAGGCCGGCCAGCGTGAACAGCGCCTGGCGGAACTGGAGTTCCATAACCTGCTGGCCAAGGCCTGCCCCAACCCGTTGCTGAGTTTCATGGCGCAGTTCCTAAACGATCTGCTGCGCGACCTGGTGGTGCTGAAAAAAGCCTACAAGCCCAAGCGCAAGCAGTTCGACGCCGCCAACCTGGACTATCACAAGCAGTTACTGATCGCCTTTCGTGCCGGGGATGAAAGCGCGGTGCGCAGCTTGATGCATGAACACATGTGCGATGCCGAACACCACATGACCGCCCTTGAAGGCCAGGTCAGCCCGCATTTTCTACTGGAGTTCGATCACCACCACTGACACACCACGGTACCTACTGTGGCCCCCCAATCAATGTAGGAGCTGGCTTGCCAGCGATGGCATCGACTCAGTTCAACTGACCCACCGAGTTGCCTGCATCGCCGGCAAGCCGGCTCCTACAGAGACAGTGTTTGCCCCATCCAATAACAGGCCTGTCCACAGGCCCTTGCTCCACCGTATCGCCATTGCCACTCCTGCCAATAACTAAATCAGGGAGTCACCCCATGCAGCGTCGTACGTTGTTGAAAGCCAGTCTTACCGCAGCCGCCGCCCTCAGCCTCCCGCTGAGCATTCGGTCTGCATTCGCCGCCGAGCCCTTTACCTTTTACGGCCTCAAGTCCATGTCTGGCGCCTTTGCCAGCTATGGCAAGTTTGCCGACATGGGTTCGCGCCTGGCGGTGGAACAACACCCCGAGCTGCTCGGCCGCCCGCTGAACTACAAGGTGATCGACACCGAAGGCAACGCCGGCAAGGCCGTGCGCAAGGTGCAGGAAGCCATCCAGCAGGACGGCGCGCGGTTCTTCCAGGGCTGCACCCTGTCGTCGTCGGCACTGGCCGTGGCGAAGGAGGTGGACAAGGTCGGCGGTGTGTTCATGACCCCGGTGGGCGCCGATGAAGTCACCGGCAAGGACTGCAACAAGGCAACCTTCCGCTGGTCGGTGCCCACCTACGGCGCGATCCGTGAAACCATGGTGCCGCTGATCAAGCTGCTGCCGGACGCCAAGCGTTGGTACACCATCACCCCGCAATACGTGTTCGGCGAAGCGCTGCTCGAAGGCGCGAAGAATGTGCTCAAGGAAAACGGCCTGGAACACATCGGCAACAGCTACCACTCGTTGCAGGAACAGGAATTTTCCGGCTACCTGACCAACGCCATCGCCGCCAAGCCCGATGTGCTGGTGCTGCTCAACTTCGGCAGCCAGTCGTCCAACACCCTGCGCCAGGCGGTGAACTTCGGTATCAAGGAGCGCATGAAGGTGTTGCTGGTATGGTCCGCCGGCCTCGACCAGTTCCAGGAACTGGGCAGTGATGTGCTGGAAGGCGTGTACCTCGGCGCGCAGTACTGGCACCAGGTCGACACCCCGCTCAACCGTGAACTGGTCAAGCTCACCCAAGCCAAATACGGCATCAACCCTACCTACCCGCTGGCCGCCGATTACATCAGCACCAAGGTCATGCTCGAAGCCATCATTTCTACCGGCAGTTTCGACGGACCGACCGTAGCCAAGGCCCTGCAGGGCCTGAGCTACGAAGGGCCCACCGGCAAGGAATCGATCCGCGCCGGCGACCACCAGGTGATCAAGGATTACTACCTGCTGATCGGCAAGGCCACCGCCGACATGGCCGACAAGGATGACTTGGCCAAGGTACTCAGCGCCGGTCAGTCGTTCCCGCCCGTGGACGCCACAGGCTGCACGCTCGGCTGATCCCCTGAATTTGGTAGCGCAGGGCCGTGCAAGCGGCCTCCTGCAGAGGGTTCCTGCATGCTTAATCTTTATCTGTTCCAGATCCTCAACGGCCTTGGGCTGGGGATGATCTACTTCCTGATCGCGGTCGGGCTGACGATCATTTTCGGCCTGCTCAACTTCGTCAACTTCGCCCACGGCGCGTTCTTCCTGCTGGGTGCCTATATCTGCTACACCGCTGTGAGCCTCATTGGCAACTTCTGGCTGGCGTTGCTGATTGCGCCGCTGGTGGTGGCCGCGCTGGCCTGGGCCATCGAGCGGTTGTTGATCCAACGCATCTATCACTTGCCGCACATGTTCCAGATCCTGGTGACCCTGGGTATCGCGCTGATCATCCAGGAAGCCAGCGTGATGATCTGGGGCCCGGTGGGCAAAAGCGTCGCCGTGCCGGAACTGCTGCGCGGCGTGCTGGTGGTGGGTGACTTCGTCTACCCCTACTACCGCCTGTTTCTCATCGTGTTTTCCGGGCTCGTCGGCCTGGGCCTGTGGCTGCTGCTGGAACGCACGCGCTTCGGCGCCCTGGTGCGGGCCGGCAGTGAAAGCACCGAGACCGTGTCGCTGCTGGGCACCAACATCTTCCGGCTGTTCTCCATGACCTTCGCCCTCGGCGTAGCCCTGGCCGGCGTCGCGGGCGTGCTGTTCGCCCCGTTGCGCGGCGCCCAACCCTTTGTCGGCCCGGAGATTCTCGGCGTGGCCTTCGTGGTGGTGGTGATCGGCGGCATGGGCTCGTTCAGCGGTGCGCTGGTCGGCGGTTTGCTGGTGGGCGTGGTGCAAAGCCTGATGACCACACTCTGGCCCCAGGGTGCGAGCCTGATGATCTACGGCGCCATGGCCGTGGTGATTCTGGTCCGTCCCTACGGCCTGTTCGGGAGAGCCTGACATGAGCGAGAAAAACCCCCTGCCGTTTGCCAAGACGCAATCGCGCGCGATGTTGCTGTGGGTGTTGGCGGTGCTGATCGGCCTACCGTTGATATTGCCCTCGGCGACCCTGGCCACCGAGATCCTGATCTTTGCGATGGCGGCCTTGGCCTGCAACCTGCTGCTGGGCTACACCGGCCTGCTCTCCTTCGGCCAAGGCATCTTCTTCGGGGCCGGCGCGTATTGCGCGGCGTTGCTGATGATCCACCTGCAACTGGGCCTGTTCACGGCGTTGCTCGGCGCCGCCGTGGCCGGTGGTTTCCTGGCGTTGCTGGTGGGCGCCCTGGCGATCCGTCGCACCGGCATCTACTTCGTGATGCTGACCCTGGCGTTCAGCCAGATGGCCTACTTTGTCGCCTACACCCTCAGCGACTGGACCGGTGGCGACAACGGCCTGCTCAGCGTGCCGCGCCCGGAGATCCGCGTGGGTGAAACGGTGCTGCTGTCACTGGCCGACGCCCGCGCCTTCTACGGCTTTGTCGCAGTGCTGTTCCTGCTGATCTTCATCGGCGCACGCCGGGTGATTGCGTCACCGTTCGGCAGCACCTTGATGGCGATCCGCGAAAACGAAACCCGTGCCTCTGCCATCGGCTACGACACACGCCACTTCAAGATCCTGGTGTTTGTGCTGTCCGGCGCGGTCACCGGAATTGCCGGCGCGCTGTACGCGATGCTGCTGCACTTTGTGCCGCTGTCGAATATCGACCTGGCGATGTCCGAGAACATCCTGATCATGACCATCGTTGGCGGCACCGGCTCGTTGTTCGGCTCATTGCTTGGTGCCGGTTCCATCGTGCTGCTCGGAGATTTCCTCTCCGACCTGTGGCCGCGCTGGCTGATGCTGCTGGGGGTGATCCTGATCCTGGTGGTGATCTTCATGCGCGGCGGTTTGTGGGGCGGCCTCGCGTCGCTGTTCGAAAAGGTACGCGGCCATCGCAAAACGGCCGTTGTCGCCAAGGAGGAAGGGCTATGAGCATCCTTTTGGAAACCAGAGACCTGGAACTGGCCTACGGCGCGTTCCATGCGGTGAACGGCGTGAACCTCAAGGTCGAGGCGGGCACTATCCATACCATCATCGGCCCCAACGGCGCGGGCAAGACCAGCCTGTTCCACTGCCTCACCGGCGAACGCCAGGCCACCGCCGGGGCGATCCACTTCGACGGCAAGAACCTGATGCGCAAGCCTGCCCACGGCCGCGTCGGCCTGGGTATGGCGCGCTCGTTCCAGCTCACCAGCCTGTTCCAGAACCTCAGCGTGCGCGAAAACCTGCGCCTCGCCGCCCAAGGCCGCGACGGTGCACGCGCACTGAATTTCTGGCGCCGCGTCGACAGCAAGCGCGAACACCTGGAGATGGCCGACCAGGTGCTGGAGCGCCTGCAACTCACGGCCCGCGCCGGCACCCTGGCCGGTGAGTTGTCACACGGCCAGCAGCGGGTGCTGGAGGTGGGCATGTCGATCTGCTCCAAACCGAAACTGTTGATGCTGGATGAGCCCACCTCGGGCATGGGCATCGATGACATCCCGATCATGACGCAGTTGATCAGCGACCTCGGCCGCGACCACACGGTGCTGCTGATCGAACACAACATGAGCATCGTCATGTCCATCAGCCAACGCATCACGGTGATGAGCCACGGGCAGATCCTGGTCGAAGGCACACCGGAATTCGTGCGCGCCGATGAGCGTGTGCGCACTGCATACCTTGGGGAGGCTGCCTGATGCTGATCGTTGAGAACATCCATTCCTACTACGACAAGAGCCACGTGCTGGAAGGCGTGTCGCTGACCGTCAACCCTGGCGAACTGGTGACGTTGCTGGGGCGTAATGGCGCCGGCAAGACCACCACCCTGCGCAGCATTCTCGGCATCATCTGCCCGCGCCAGGGCCAGATCCACTTCAACGGCCAGGCACTGGTGGGCCAGAAGATCTTCGAAATTGCCCGCCAGGGTTTGGCGCTGGTGCCGGAGAACCGTGGGATCTTCCGCCTGCTCACGGTCGAGGAAAACCTGCGCATCGCCGCACGCAAGACCAGCCGCTGGCAGCTCGAAGACGTGTACGCCATGTTCCCGCGCCTCAAGGAGCGGCGCAAAAACGCTGGCCACGCGTTGTCCGGCGGCGAGCAACAAATGCTCGCCATCGCCCGTGCCCTGCTCAACGATCCCAAGCTGCTGATCCTCGATGAACCCACCGAAGGCCTGGCCCCGGTCATCGTCGACGAGCTGGTGAAGATCCTGCGCAAGGTCAAGGACGACGGCCTGCCGGTGCTGCTGGTGGAACAAAACCTGATGGTTTGCGACAAGCTCGCCGACCGCCATTACGTGCTTGAACAGGGCCGCGTGGTCTACGAGGGCAGCGCCGAAGCCTTCCGCGCCGACCCGACCATCAAAAACCGTTATTTGGCCCTGAGTGCCTGACCGGAGACTACTGATGAATAGTTTTGCGCAACCGCTCAAGAGCAACGCCCCGCTGATCAACCGCGACCGCTTGTGGCAATCGCTGATGGACCTGGCCCAGCTCGGCGCCACCGTCAAAGGTGGCGTGTGCCGCTTGGCGCTGACCGACCTGGATCGCCAGGCCCGTGACCTGTTTGTACAATGGTGCGAGGCCGCGGGGTGCAGCGTCAGTGTCGACGCTATCGGCAATATCTTTGCGCGCCGTGCCGGGCGCAATCCGGCCCTGCCCCCGGTGATGACCGGCAGCCATATCGACACCCAACCCACCGGCGGCAAGTTCGACGGGTGCTACGGGGTAATGGCGGGACTGGAAGTCATCCGCACCCTGAATGATTTGAAGATTGAAACCGAAGCGCCGATCGAAGTGGTGGTGTGGACCAACGAAGAAGGCTCGCGTTTTCCGCCGTGCATGATGGGTTCCGGGGTGTTTGCCGGTAAGTTCGATTTGCAGGACACCCTCGACAAGCTCGATGACCAGGGCCTGTCAGTCGGCGCCGAATTGCAGCGCATCGGATACGCCGGCTCCCGCGCCGTGCTCGGCCACCCGGTCGGTGCCTACTTCGAAGCGCATATCGAACAAGGCCCGGTACTGGAAGACCAGGCCACTACCATTGGCGTGGTCATGGGTTGCCTGGGCCAGAAATGGTTCGACCTGACCTTCACCGGCGTCGAAGCCCACGCCGGCCCGACGCCGATGCACCTGCGCAAGGACGCCCTGGTCGGCGCCGCCGAGGTGGTCAGCGCGGTCAACCGCATCGCCCATCAGCAGCAACCCCACGCCTGCGGTACGGTCGGTTGCCTGAGCCTGCATCCCGGCTCGCGCAACGTGATTCCCGGCCAGGTGCACATGACCCTCGACCTGCGTCATCTGCACGCAGACAAGCTGCAAGCCATGGTTGATGAAGTGCGCAGCGTGATCGAAGCCGCCGCCGCGAGACACGGGTTGGCATATGAACTGACCCCAACCGCCGACTTCCCACCGCTGGACTTCGCCCCGGCCTGCGTCAATGCCGTACGTGAAGGCGCCGAGGCCTTGGGCTTGAGCCATATGGACATCGTCAGCGGTGCAGGCCACGACGCGATTTTTGTCGCCGAACTGGGTCCGGCCGGGATGATCTTTGTACCGTGCGAAGGCGGCATCAGCCATAACGAAATCGAAAACGCCGCGCCGGACGACCTGGCGGCGGGCTGCGCGGTGTTGTTGCGCGCCATGGTCAACGCAGCGCAGGGGGACGTGGCATGAGCGAGATCGGCCAACTGACGGCGGTGCAACTGCTGCAGCATTTTCGCGACAAGACCTTGTCGCCGGTGGAAGTGACCGAGGACGCCTTGCTGCGGATCGAACGCTTCAATCCGGTGGTGAATGCCTACTGCCACGTGGACCCGGAAGGCGCGCTGAATGCGGCGCGCGCCTCGGAACAACGCTGGCTGAACGGCCAACCCTGCGGTCCGTTGGACGGCGTGCCGTCTTCGATCAAGGACCTGACGCTGACAATCGGCATGCCCACCCGCAAGGGCTCGCGCACCTCGTCCGCCGACGGGCCGTGGGAGGTGGACGCGCCCTTCCCGGCCTTTATGCGCAAGGCCGGCGCGGTGCTGCTGGGCAAAACCACCACCCCTGAATTCGGCTGGAAAGGCGTCACCGACAATCCGCTGTACGGCATCACCCGCAACCCGTGGGACACCCGCACCACGGCGGGCGGTTCGTCCGGCGGCGCGGGCGCGGCGGCGGCGTTGAACCTGGGGGTGCTGCACCAAGGCAGCGATGCGGGCGGTTCGATTCGGATTCCCTGTGCATTTACCGGCACTTTCGGGATCAAGCCGACCTTCGGTTATGTGCCGCAGTGGCCGGCCAGCTCCATGACAATCCTCTCGCACCTGGGGCCGATGACCCGCACGGTGGAAGACAGCGTATTGATGCTGCAGACCATCGCGCAACCGGATGCTCGGGACGGGTTGATCGGTGCGCCGAGGACCACACCGTGGTTGTCGGGCGCAGCGGATTTGAAAGGGCTGCGCGTGGCCTACAGTCCGAACTTCGGTTACGTGGAGGTCGACCCGCAAGTGGCCAAGGTGGTCGCGGAGGCGGTGCGAGGCCTGGAACAACTGGGCGCCCATGTCGAGCAGATCGACCCCGGCTTCAGTGACCCGCTGGAAGTCTTCAGCACCTTGTGGGCAGCCGGCGCTGCACGCCTGACCGGGCCCATGAGCGAGTCACAAAAACAACTGCTGGACCCCGGCCTGCTGCGCATCGCCCAGCGCGGCGAGCGTTTGAGCCTGGACGACTTCAGCGCGGCCCTTGAAGCACGCGCAGCCCTGGTGGCACGCATGGCGGCGTTCCATGAGCATTACGATGTGCTGGTATCGCCGATGATGCCGATCACCGCGTTCGATGCCGGGCATGACGTGCCACCGGGTTCGGGTTTGCAGGAATGGACACAGTGGACACCGTTCACCTACCCCTTCAACCTGACGCAGCAACCGGCAGCCTCGGTGCCGTGTGGGTTGGCAGCGAACGGCTTGCCGGTGGGCTTGCATGTAGTAGGCGCACGTTTTGCCGACGAGCAGGTGTTGCGGGTGTGCCACGCCTACGCGAAGGCCTTCCCGAGCAAGCACCTCCAAGCCCCACAAACCCCAACCTGAAATGCACTCCCTGTAGGAGCCGGCTTGTCGGCGATGGCGCCGTGTCAGACACCTCACCCGTCACCGACACACCCCAATCGCCGGCAAGCCGGCGCCTACAAGACCGCATATCCAGGATGCGAAGCGAGTCGCTCTTGATCTTGATCTCAGGCGCCCCGTCAAACACGCTGGCCGAACGCAGGCAAGCCAGCTCCCACAGTTTCAACCACATTCCATTACACTGTCCCCCATTCATCCCCGGGGGCTTCATGGACATCGAACTGGCACGCACCTTCCTCGAAATCACCCGCTGCGGCAGCCTGGCCGCAGCAGCCGAGAAACTGCACGTCACCCAGACCGCCATCACCGCACGGGTCAAAAGCCTGGAAAGCCAGCTAGGTAGCACACTGTTCGTGCGCAACCGCGCCGGCGCCCGGCTGACCGCCGACGGCGAGGCCTTCGTGGTGTACGCCAACCAGTTGCTGCAAACCTGGGAAGCGGCAAAACGCGACCTGCCGCTGCCCGATGGCTATCGCAACGTGCTGCATATCGGCGGCGAAGTCAGCCTGTGCAATCCATTGATGCTCGGCTGGGCCCAGGCGTTACGCCAACACATCCCCGGCCATGCCCTGCGCACCGAAATCCGCGAAGGCGAATACCTGTTGCGCCAACTGGAACTGGGCGTACTCGACGCTGCATTGGTGTTCCAGCCGCAATACTGGCCAGGCTTGCAGGTGGAACAGGTGCTGGAGGAAAAACTGATCCTGGTGCAGTTGGTGAGCAACCCGGCGCCCTACGTGTATATCGATTGGGGGCCCGGGTTTCGTCAACAACACGACGCCGCGCTGCCCGACAAGGCCCGTGCCGCATTGAGTTTCAACCTGGGCCCGCTGGCATTGCAGTACATCCTTGAGAATGGCGGCGCCGGTTATTTCCGCACGCGCGTGGTGCAGAGTTACCTGGACAGCGGCGTAATGCAGCGTGTGCCCAAGGCGCCGGAATTCAGCTTCCCGACGTACCTGGTGTATTCACGGGCGCGAGATTCGGCAGTGTTGCAACAGGCACTGGGGTTGCTGCGTGAGGTGGTCAAGGCCGAAAGCGACTGGTCGCAGCGTTGGGACCCATTGATTTGAAGCAACAATCTCCACCGCGCATGCTAGCCTGCGGGTGTTTCCTTTTGCAGCCTGACCGATGAACAAGAAGAAGTCCGTCACTATCAGCGACATCGCCAAACGGGTTGGCATGACCACCATCACGGTGTCTCGCGCTCTGAGCAAACCCGACCTGGTCAAACCGGCCACCCTGGCGCGCATCCTCGAAGTGGCGCGGGAGATGGACTACGTGCCCAACGCCTTCGCACGCGGGCTCAAGCGCAGTGAGAGCCTGATCATCGGCGTGATCACCGCCTCCGTGGACAACCCGTTCTACAGCGAAATGATCAAGGCGATTTCCCGCGAGGCCAAACAGCACGGCTACACCATCATGCTGGTGGACACCGATGAGCTGGAAGAGCTGGAAAGCAAGGCCGTGGACACCCTGTTGGGCTACCGCGTGGCGGGGATCATTCTGTCGCCGGTCTCGGATGAACCGAGCTACCAGCCCGATTACCTCGAACGCCTGGGCAACGGCAAAACCCCAGTGGTGCTGCTCGATCGCACAATCCACGACAGCCCGTTCAGCCGCGTGGTGCTCGACAACTACCACAGCGGCATCCAGGCCGCGCACTACCTGCTGCGCCAGACGCCCGACCTCAAGCGCCTGCTGGTGCTGACCGGCCCCGAGCACTCACGCATCACCGTCGAACGCCTCAAGGGCCTGCGCGAAGTGCTGGCCGAGCACCCGCAGGTGCAGGTCGAAGTACAGGCCGGCGACTACACGCTGATGCCGTCCTACCTGCACACCCTCGACTACCTGGCCGAACACTCGGCGCCGGACGCGATCATGGGCTTCAACCAGTTGATCACCCTCGGCGCCTTGCGCGCACTGCGCATGCACAACATCGCCCATGACAGCCTGACCATCTGCGGCATCGACCGCCTGCCCTTCGCCGATATCTTCGGCGTGCCCATCGCCTGCGTGGCTCACGATGCGTCTTTGGCCGGCAGCAGTGCGGTGCGCCTGTTGCTCGATCGCCTGGAAGACCCGTTCAAGCCGCGGGACAAGGTGGTGATCGCCGGTCAGTTGGAAAACGGCTAGCGGCTGGTGTAGCCACCGTCGATGGGCAGGCTCACGCCGCTGATCATGCTGGCGGCGCTGCTCAACAGGAACAGCACCGGCAACGCCACCTCGACGGTTTCAGCAAAACGCCCCAATGGAATGGCCGCCAGCACCGGGTCGCGCTTGGCCGGCTCGGACCAGGCCATGGCCGCCATCGGCGTGAGCGTGACGGTGGGGTTGACGCTGTTGACGCGAATGCCAAAGCGGCCCCACTCGGCGCATTGCACACGGGTGATCGCATCCAGCGCGGCCTTGGAGGCGCAGTAGCCGAGGTGATCGTCCAGGGCCACCAGCGAGGCCTGGCTGGAGACGTTGACGATGCTGCCGGCGATGTGTGCTTCGATCATTTTGGCCGCCACGCGGCTGGCGACCTGGGCGGCGGCGCGGGCGTTGACTTGCATCACCTGGTCGAACGCGTCGGCGCTGATGGCGGCGGCGGGCTCCAGCCGCGAGATGCCGGCGCAGTTGACCAGGCCGTGCAGCGGTGGCAGGTCGTGCAGGGCGTTATCGAGGGCGGCGCTGTCGGCGATGTCCAGGCACAAGGTGTGGCAACCGAGTTCGGCCAAGGCTTGGGCGTCGCGGCCGAGGGCAAAGACATCGGCGCCGCTGGCGATCAGTTGCAAGGCGATTTCGCGCCCAATGCCGCTGCTGGCGCCGGTGACGAGGATGCGCTGGTGGGTGAAGTCGAAGGCTGCGTTCATTCAGTTCTCCTGCAGGCTGTGCATGATCGGTTTCAGGGCCGGATACAGCTTCAGGTACTCGCCGAACGCACGGTCGTACGCCTCGACATTTTCCGCCTTGGGCTCAGCCCGCAACTCCAGTTGTACCCAGCCCTTGTCCATCTCCCCATCGCTCACCAACCCCACCGTGTGTGCCGCCAGCAACGCCGCGCCCAACGCGGCCTCAACCTCCTGCACGATGGTGTACACCGGATACCGCGTAACGTCCGCGATGATCTGCATCCACAGGTCCGAATGGCTCGCCCCGCCCACCACGATCAAGCGCGGGTCCAGGGAATGCGCGCCGCGTGTGCCCGCTTCGATGTTGTGTCGCAGGGCAAAACTCACGCCCTCCAGCACCGCGCGATACAGGTGAATACGGCTGTGGTAGAGGTTCAAGCCGACAAAACTGCCACTGGCGCGGTCATCCCACACCGGGCTGCGTTCACCCATCAGGTACGGCAGGAACAACAGGCCTTCGCTGCCGGCCGGGATGTTCATCGCGCGCTGTTCCAGCAGCACCAGGCTGTCCTGGCCGGTGGCCTTGGCTTGTTGCTCTTCGGCCTGGCAGAACTGCTCGCGAAACCAGCTGACCGAGGCACCGGCGGTGATTGCTCCGCCAAAGATGTACAGGTCGCGGTGGCCGTTGTAGACGTGGGGCATGCTCACCAAGCCATGGTGTGCATCCACTTGTTGGTTGAGGTAACCCCAGCACATGCTGGTGCCGATCATTGCCACGTGATTGCCCGGCTGCGTCACCCCTGCGGCCAGCGTTGCCATGGCCGCATCGACGCCACCGGCCAGAACCGGTGTGCCCGCCTGCAGGCCCAGACGCGCCGCCCAACCCTCCAGCAACCCACCGACGACTTCCCCGGAATACACCAGGCGCTCCGGCATCATCGCCTGCGGTATGCCCAGTGCATCAAGCATTTCGGCGGACCAGCCGCGCACCTTCACGTCGTAGACGCCACCGATATTGCCGGCACTGCTATGGTCCACCGCCAACTCGCCGGTGAGGCACCAGTTGATGTAGCTGTTGGGCGGCAGCAGGTAGCGAGTCTTGGCCCACACCTCGGGCTGGTGCTGCTTGAGCCAGAGCATCTTGGTGAAGCCGTAGTAGCTGTCCACCGAGTTGCCGGTGATCGCGAACAGACGCTCCAGGTCCACCTGCTCGCGCACCCAGGCCACCTGCTCGCCAGCACGGCGGTCCATCCAGATCAGGCACGGGTGCAGCGGCGTGATTTGCGCATCCACCGCAATCCCCGAGCCGCCGTACAGGCTGCTGATACACAACGCCTTGACCTGCTGCGCCGCCACGCCGGCCTTGGCCATGCACTGCGCAACGCAAGCCTCGACGGCGTCCAGCCAGACCTGCGGCCATTGCTCGGCCCAGCGCACTTTCGGGGTATCCACGCGATACCCCTGGCTATGCTGGGCGATGATCGTACCTTGACCGTCCACCAGCAGCGCCTTGGTGCTCTGGGTTCCTATATCGACACCCATCACGTAGTTCATTTTCAGGCCACCGGCTTCAACAGCACCTTGATCGACTTGGTCGAGTTGGCCAACGCGAAGGCTTCGGCAAAGTCGTCCAGCGGGAAGTCATGGGTCACGATGCCCTTGGAGGTGACCAGGCCACGCTCGAACAGGTCGATGGCGATCGGGTAGCAATACGGCCCGAGATGAGCGCCGCGTACGTCCAACTCCTTGCGGTCACCGATGATCGACCAGTCGACGCTGGTCTCGGCGCCAAACACGCTGAACTCGACAAAACGCCCGAGCTTGCGGATCAAATCCAGGCCCTGGGTCACGCCGGCTGGCACGCCGGTGGTTTCGATGTAGACGTCGCAGCCGTAGTTGTCGGTCAGGCCGTTGATGATTTCACGGGCGTTGTCGCGCGACGGGTTGATCACCACATCGGCGCCGAATTTTTTCGCCAGTTCCAGGCGCTCGTCGACCATGTCGATCACCACCAGTTTCTTCGGGGTTTTCAACGCAGCGACCTGGACCATGCACAACCCGAGGGTGCCGGCACCGGCGATCACCACCACGTCGTCGAGCTGGACATCGCCACGGTTGACGGTATGGATCGAACAGGCCATCGGTTCCACCAGCGCCGAGTCTTCCAGCGACACCGATTCAGGGATCTTGTGCACGATGGCGGTCTTGGGAATGCGCATATACTGGGCCATGCCGCCTTCGGCCACTTCGCGCTGGAAGCCGAAGATGTTGTGCACTTCGCACATCCAGTACTTGCCCGACTTGCAGAAACGGCACTTGCCGCACGGCACGATCTGCTCGGCGATCACCTTGTCGCCCACCGCGACGTCGAAGTGCTCTTCGGCGCCCTCGCCCACTTCCACCACATAGCCAAAAAATTCGTGCCCCGGTACGACCGGCGCCTTCACCCACGGGTTGTCGCCGCCCCAGAACATCGCTGCGCCCGAGTGGCACTTGCAGTCACTGGCGCAGATGCCACAGGCAGCGATACGGATCACCAGTTCATTGGCGCGTGCCTGGGGTTTGCCGATGCGTTCCAGGCGGTAGTCTTTGGGGCCGTGGCAGACGACGGCTTGCATTTCGGTGTGCTTGTCCATGGTGTCGGGTCCTGTGCTTGTGAGAAGTTTATTTGTGGCGCTGACGGCTGATAAAAATCGCCAGCAAAATGATTGCGCCCTTGATCACGCTCTGGACGTAGGGCGACACGCCCAGCATGTTCAGGCCGTTGTTCAACACGCCGAGCAACATGGCGCCGAGTAAGGTGCCGACGATCACCCCGCGCCCGCCGGCAATCGAGGCACCGCCGAGTACCACGGCGGCAATCGCGTCCAGTTCGAACGACACGCCGGCGTTCGGCTGGCCGCTCATCAGGCGCGAGGTCAATACCAGCCCGGCAATCGCCGCCGTAAGGCCGCTGATGCCGTACACCAGCAACTTGAAACGCGCCGCACGCACGCCGGACAACCGCACCGCTTCTTCATTGCCGCCGATGGCGTAGATGTAGCGGCCGATGCGCGTGTGTTGCAGCAGCACGTAGGCCGCCAGGTAGGTGAGCAGCATGATCAGGATCGGCACCTGGATACCGAACAGGCTTTCACGGCCGAAAAACGCAAACCAATCCGGCAACCCGGAAATCGGGTAGCCATCGGTGTACATCAGGCCCAGGCCACGGGCGATGCCCATGGTCGCCAGGGTCACGATGATCGGCGGCATGTGCAGGTAGGCCACGAACAAGCCGTTGCCGATGCCAAAGGCCACGCCGATCAACAGGCCCGCGCCAATCGCCAGGCCGGGCGGCAGGCCCGCGACCATCAACCCGGCGGTGAGCGTGCCGGACAAGGCCATCACCGGCCCTACCGACAGATCGATGCCGCCGGTGAGGATCACGCAGGTCATGCCCACCGCGATGATCGCGTTGATCGACACCTGGCGGGCGATGTTCGACAGGTTGCTGGCAGTGAGGAAGGTGTCGCTGGCGAGGATCATCACCAGGGTCACCACCACCAGCCCGACGAAGGGATAAAATGCCGGCGAGCGCACCAGCCGCGCCAGGTTCAGCCGCAACCGGCTGCTGTCGCCGGTACTAATGGACGTATTCACTTGAGCCCCCTGTTGCATGGCGCATGACCTCTTGAGGATTGACGGCAGATGCTTCGAGTACCTTGACGATGGCGCCCTTGTGGAACACGGCGACGCGGTCGCACATGCCGATGACTTCCGGCAATTCGGAGGAAATCATGATGATTGCGTAGCCTTGTTCGGTGAGGCTGCGCATCAGCGCGTAGATCTGCGCCTTGGCCCCCACGTCGATGCCACGGGTGGGTTCGTCGAACACCAGCACGTCGCAGTGATGGTTGATCCAACGGGCGATCACCACCTTTTGCTGGTTGCCGCCGCTGAGGTTGAACACCCGGCTTTCACTGCTGGGGGCCTTGATCGACAGTTGCTTCATCAGGCCTTCGACGCTGGCGCATTCGCGGTTCTTGTCGATCAGGCCCGAGGCGTTCTGGTATTTGGGCAGGTTGTTCAACGAGATGTTTTCGCGAATGCTGAAGTCGGTGATCAGCCCTTCGCTCTTGCGGCTTTCCGGCAGCAGGCCGATGCCGTGGGCCAGGGCCTGGGC
The DNA here is from genome assembly GCF_049897165.1 of Pseudomonas sp. TWR1-1-4. Classification (NCBI taxonomy): domain Bacteria; kingdom Pseudomonadati; phylum Pseudomonadota; class Gammaproteobacteria; order Pseudomonadales; family Pseudomonadaceae; genus Pseudomonas; species Pseudomonas sp. TWR1-1-4. The sequence goes on from NZ_JAFCVS010000001.1 coordinate 598,964, forward strand.
CGGGTCGTCGAGGGTGATTTTCTCGCCGCGCAGCCATACGTCTTTGCTCACCGACGCCAGCGCCCCCATCATGCCCAGGGCCAGTTCGGTACGACCGGAACCGACCAGGCCGGCAAAGCCGAGGATCTCGCCCTTGTGCAGCTGGAAGCTGTTGTGCGGGCCGTTGCGCACCAGTTGGATGTCCTTGACCTCCAGCAACAGCGGGCCACGCTCGGTGTTCGGTTTGGGTGGAAAACTGCATTCCAGGCGGCGCCCGACCATCATCTCGACCAGCCGGTCGATATCACTGTCAGCCACATCGGTAACGCCCACATTGCCGCCGTCGCGCAACACGCTGATGCGGTCGCACACCTGGAAAATCTCCTCCAGGTGATGGGAGATGAAAATCACCGCCACGCCCTGGCGCTTGAGTTCGCGCATGATGTCGAACAGCAGCTCAGCCTCGCTCGGTGTCAGCGTGGCAGTCGGTTCATCCAACACCAGCAGGCGCGCATCCAGGGCCAGGGCCTTGGCGATTTCGACAAACTGCTGCTCGGCCACGCTCAGGTGCTTGACCGCACATTGCAGGTCGATGGTAACGCCCAGGCGCTTGAACAAGGCCTCGCTGGCCTCGACCATTTCGCGCTTGCGCAACAGGCCGAAACGGTTACTCAGCTCATGGCCGAGGAAGATGTTTTCCACGGCAGTGAGGTAGGGAATCAGGCTGAACTCCTGGAACACGATGCCGATGCCGGCGGCGATTGCATCGCGATAGGTCGCGAACTGCTGCGCCTGGCCATCGATCAGGATCTGGCCTTCGTCTTGATGCTCGACGCCGCCGAGGATCTTCATCAGCGTCGATTTGCCCGCACCATTTTCGCCGAGCAAGGCATGAATCTCACCGCGCTCGACTTGCAGGTTGATGGACTTGAGGGCCTGTACACCCGGGTACCGCTTACAGATGTTTTCCAACTTCAGAAGACTGCTCATACCGCCGACCTCGTATTCAGAAGGATGACCTGGGCCCCACGGTAGGCGTGGGGCCTGGGCGATTTACCAGCTGAAATCCTTGGCCTTGGCCTGGTCGATCAGGGTGATGTCCACCGGGATGGTGGCCGGCACCTGCGAGCCCCACTTCTTGGCCAGGGCAATGCCCAGCGCCAGGCGGATCTGGTCGCGCGGATACTGCGCTGAGGTGGCGATGAACTTGCTACCGGGCTTCTGGATCGCCTTGATCGCTTCCGGCGCGCCGTCGACGCTGACCAGCTTCACGTCCAACCCGCTGGCTTCGATGGCCGAGAGCGCGCCGAGGGAGCCGTTGTCATTCACACTGAAAATGCCCTTGAGGGCGGGCTGGGCCTGCAGCATGTTTTCGGTGACGGTCAGCGCCTGGTCACGCTCCTGCTTGCCGTTCTGGATGCTGACGATCTTGATATCGGGGTGCTTGGCCACGGCCTCTTTGCAACCGCGCACACGCTCCAGGATCGGCACCACGGCGATACCGTCGAGGATCGCGATATTGCCTTTGTCGCCGATGCTCTTGGCCAGGTATTCACAGGCCTGGAAGCCAGCGTCAAAGTTCTTCGAGCCGACGAAGGAATCCAGCGGGCCGTCGGCCTGGGCGTCTACCGCGACGACCACGACACCGGCGGCGTGGGCAGACTTGACCGCCGATTGCACGCCGACCGAGTCCGTGGGGTTGATCAGCAGGATGTCGATGCCTTTTTGCAGCATGTCTTCGACGTCACTGACCTGCTTGGACACGTCGTGACGAGCGTCGGTGATGATCAGTTTCGCGCCGATGGTCGCCCCGGCTTCTTCCAGGGCGTTTTTCATGGTGACGAAATAGGGATTGTTGATTTCCTGGAAGGACGCGCCGATGCGGATCGGCTTGGCAGTGTCGGCGAATGCTGGGGAGACAGTGCCGAGGGTGATGCCTACAGCCAATAAACACAGGGTTTTCGGGAGCATTTTCATGGCGTGATTCTCTGTTTTGTTTTTATTGTTAGAGCAAATGTTATCGTTAACATTTTGCGAGAAACTAGCAAGGAAACAGGGGGTGTGCAAGCCCCCACTGGTCGCCTCGGCTGACACGGTCCTTGTAGGAGCCGGCTTGCTGGCGATGGCATCCACTCGCCGTACCTGACACACCGAGGTGTCAGCATCGCCGGCAAGCCGGCTCCTACCGTCGGTCTGTGTGCAGCGCAAAACTCGCACATTCCCCACCACCAACTAAGCTCAGACTCCAACAAAAAAACACCGAGCAACCCGCCATGGACCACCCCACCGAGACCTTTCGCGCCCGTTACCGCGCCACTGTCGCGCCCCACTACAACCCTTGGCTGCACGCCAGTTTCGTGTTCGGCTACGGCATCGTGTGCATCGCCCTGGCCTGGTCATCCACGCATCAGATCAGCGCTGTGCAATGGCTGACCGTGCCGCTGACCCTGGTGTTCTTCAACCTCTGCATCTACCTCGTGCACCGTCACCTTGGCCACCACAAGCACGCCTTGGCCCGGCTGTTCTACGCACGCCACACCGGCGATCATCACAGTTTCTTCACCCCCGGCCACATGACCTACGACAGCCCCCGCGACTGGCGCGTCATCCTGTTCCCGGCCTGGCTGATCGTGCTGCACAGCCTGGCAATCACTCTGCCTGCCTGGTGGTTGCTCAAACAATTGAGCCCCAATGTCGCCGGCCTGTTCGCGGGGTGCATGATCCTCGGGTATTTACTTTACGAAGTGTTTCACGCCTGCGAGCACCTGCCCGCCAGCCACCCAGTGGCGCGCTTGCCGTGGATCCGCCAGATGCACCATCTGCACGCCCTGCATCACCGCCGTGAACTGATGCAGGGTCGCAACTTCAACATCGTCCTTCCCCTGATGGATTACCTGTTCGGCACCCTGCATTGGGAACCGAGCATCAACGACAACCAGGCATCGTCATGAGTACCCGTCCCAAAAAACTACGTCATCTGCTGTTTCTACTGCTTCTGGCGGTGGTCGCCTTTCTGCTGTTGATGCCGACCAAAGTGCAACCCGTAAACTGGACGCCACCCACGGCGCCGTCGATGAAGAGCGGCCTTTACACCGAGAACCAGCGCCTCAAGGGCGTGCAGAAAATCGGCGCCCAGGACATCGCCGGGCCCGAGGCCTTGCTGCTGGACGCCCAGGGCTTTTTGATCAGCGGCTTGCATGACGGGCGCATCATCCGCACCTCGCCCGACAGCCGCAGCCTGGAAGTATTGGCCAATACCGGCGGAAGGCCCCTGGGCCTGGCGCTGCACCCGGATGGGCGCCTGATCATTGCCGACGGGATCAAGGGCTTGCTCGCCCTGGATGCAAAACACCAACTCACTACGTTGAGCACCAGTGCCAACGGCCTGCCCTTCGGTTTCACCGATGACGTCACCGTGGACGCGAGCGGGCGTTATGCCTACTTCAGCGATGCGTCGAGTCGCTGGGGCTACGGGCAGGACGGCGAAGCGGTGATCGAACATGGCGGCGACGGTCGGCTGCTGCGCTATGACTTCAGCAACGGCAGCACCGACGTGCTACTGGACCAACTGCAATTTGCCAACGGCGTGGCCTTGGGGCCGGATGAAAACTTCGTGCTGGTGAATGAAACCGGCGCCTACCGTATCAGCCGTTACTGGCTCAAGGGCGAGCGCGCCGGCACCCATGACCTGTTTATCGACAACCTGCCCGGCCTGCCGGACAACCTTAGCTTCAACGGCCAGGACCGTTTCTGGGTAGCGCTGTATTCGCCACGCAATCCGTTGCTTGACAGCTTTGCCGGCTACCCATTGCTGCGCAAGGTGATGGTACGGGCGCTGATGGTGGTGCCCAAGCCTATCGAACGCAAAGCCTTCGTGCTGGGCTTGGATCCCGAAGGTAAGGTCATCGCCAACCTGCAGGACGGCAGCCCGGGGAACTACTCGCCGATCACCACCGCACGGGAATATGGAAACTGGTTGTACCTGGGCTCGTTGAAAGGCACGAGCATGGCGCGGCTACCGCTGGACCTGGCATTGGCGGGCGAATAAAAAAAGGGGCAGCCTCGTCAGGCTGCCCCTTCTCACTCACACCGTTGAATCAGTGAACGATGTTCTGGGTGCAGATGTGCCCGAAGGTCACGTAAGGCACGTTCTCGCCACCCACGCCCACGCCAGGGAACTCGTCCAGCTCGATACGCCAGCCGCCGAAGTTGAAAGTGGTGTCCCAGGTGTAGGTGACGCCCGTGCTGCTGTCTGGATACTGCACACGGTTATCGCCGAAGCAGTCGCCGATACCGGAACTGGCCTGGGATGTGCCCGCACTGTTGGTGGTGGCCTTGAAGTCGGTCCAGTGGAACTCGGCACCGTCAAAGCGTTTGTCGATACGCAGAACCGGCGTAACGCCCAGCAGCGGTGCGCCCGTGGAGTCGGACCAATTGGTGGTCCAGTTCACCGTACGTCCCGCCTGGGTCGCCATCCAGAAAATCGACGCCGGTACACGCACGATATTGTCACCCTTCACATCAGACGTGTTCAGGCGCGGCGTAGAGCCCAGGCTCAACTGGTATTGTTTGGTCGAATCCTGAACCACGGCCGGATTGGCCCGCACACGCACCTTCACCGTGGTGCCCGGCGTGACACTCGGGTAGGTCGAGGTCGAGCCGGCAGGGATGGTGACCCAATTGACGCCGTCAAAACGATCGAAAATCCATTGGTTGCGGCTGCCGTTCGCGTCACCGGCCAGGTACATGCTCACGCTTTGGCCACGCACCGCCTTGAAGTCGAAGTAATCGACATCGTTGGCGTTGTCGAGGTTGCCGGTCACCTTGTTCATCGAGTCCGGCAGCACAAAGGCGGTTTGCGGCGTGTCATTGGGTTCATAGGCATCGACGTTGGTATCCACCGCCACGCCAAAGCTGAATTGCGAGCTGCTGGCGACCTTGGCGACCATGTACCAGTAGTAATCACCGGCCGGCAGCACGCCGTTGAGGTACTCGTCGGCATTGCCTGCGGCATCCGAGGAACCTACCACGCTCAGGTTGCCCTGGCCGTCGTCCTGGAACAGGGTCAGCGACATGTCGGTGCCCGCGCTCTGGTTGACCAGTTGCACCTGGACCCTCGCGTTTTCTGGCAGGTTGAAGTGATAAGCGAACTCTTCACCTTGAGCCACACCCGTGATGGTGTAGAGCGTGTTGATATCCAGGGTGGGGAACAGCGGGACGAAGGCCGCAACGGCAGCGCTCTTCAACTCGGCCTGGCCGGGCTTTTTCAACTCACCGACCACGGTGTTGAAAGGCGCGGATTTGACGGACTGCGTGACAGCCTTGGACTGACCGGTCTTGGCTGCCTTCAGCTTTTGCTTGAGGCTGGCCGGGACCTTCGCCGCGTCCAGCTTGCCGCCGGATTTCAGGGCTTTGTCCACGGCCTGCCTGACCACTTCGACATTGAGTTTCTGAGGGTATTGCTCGGCCAGGGCAAAGGCCGAAACGAAGCAGGAGGCCGCCATGGCCGCGCCCAGCATAAAGGCTTTTTTAGATTTCATTTTTTATCCATCCATAGTTAAAAACTGAAGGTCAGGTGACATCCGGTCACCTGGGATGGAATCTAGCCGCATACTGTATGCATGTCCAGTATTTTTATTTGCTAATACCCCGTCATTTCCAAATAGCCCACCCCACCGTCAAACCGTACCGGCCCTTCCCAGTACGGAATGCTCAGGTTCATCCAGGCGTTCGGGTTGACGGCTTGGGTGATGATATCCAACTGTTTGCCAGGGATTTTCAGCGACCAGCGCGTGGGAATCTTGCGCCCATCAATCGTGGTGGTTTCCAACGGTGTCAGTTGGATATCTGCGTTGTGCAGCGTTTGCGTCTGGCCTTGCGCGTCGATCCAGGTGCCCGTGAGATACCCAGCGCCGTCGGCTTGCCGTACCCGAAACAACATCAACTGCTCGCCCCGGTCCAGGTGCAGGGAAAACCAGTCCCAGCCGGTCTGGCCGGCGCTCAGCGGTTGGCTGCTCCACTCGCGGTCGAGCCAGGCCGGGCCGGTGACTTTATAGACCTCGCCATCGATAGTGACGCTACCACTGGCACTGAAAAACGGCTGGCTGTAGTAGTACGACGCTTGGCCCTGGTCGGACTTGCGGCTGTAGCCGTTGTCGCCCTGCAACACCAGTGAGCGACTGGACGTCAGGTGCAGGTCATAGGCGAATTGCGCACCACTGGCCTTGAGTTGCATGTCGGCCAAGCTGCTCGCGGCGCCGGGACGGGTGACAAAGTTCCAATCGTCGATCCAGGCGTTGAACGGCTGCGCCTGGGCCCCGGCCTGGCCCACGCCGCCGCGCGCAAAGCGTTCGGCGGCATAGTGGTGAGTGGCGGACGTCACGGCGGCGTGGCCAAGCCAGATTGTCGAATCACGCCAGCTCGCCTCGGTCGGCCCGGCCTTGCGCGCATTGCGGAACAACGTCCACTGCACGCCGAAGACATTGCCCTGCGCGTCCTTGAGGTTGGCGGTGACGTACCACCACTCGATACGAAAGCCCTGATGGGGGCCATGGTCCTCAGGAAAACTGAACACTTTGCCGGGCACCACTTGGGCAAAGTCCGCCGCGTCACTGCCCAGGCCGGCGAAGCTTTCCTGCGGCTCAGGGACTTTGTCACAAGCGACCAGTAAGCAGCACATCCACAACAGGCACTTAATCTTCATTGGCAAACGTCCTCAACAGATCCGCCGGACGGCTGCGATACAACTGCCACAACGGCCATGCCGAGGCCAGCAACGTCGCAACCATCGCCAACCCGAGCAATTGCGCGAGTTGCCACGGGAACACCTGCAACGGCAGGCGCCAACCGAAAGCCTGCACATTGATCACCGCGTCCAGGCACCAAGCCAACAGCAAGCCGAGCGGCAAGGCCAGGACCAGGGTAAGCACCGCCAACAGCCAGGTCTGGCCGAGATTGAGCAGCATCAATTGCCGGCGCGTGACGCCCAATGCCCACAGTGGTGCGAGCTGGCCCAGGCGACTCTGGCTCTGGGTCAACAGGCTGATGAACAGCGCCACGCCGGCCACGCCCAGCGTCAGGCTGTTCAGGGCAGCAGTGGCGGCGAAGGTACGTTCGAACACCTGGCTCGACCAGCCCTTGAGTTGCTGTTGATCGACGATACGGCTGTCGTCCAGGGCAAAGGCGCGCTGCACCTCACGGGTCAGCAACGCCACATCCGAAGGTGACACACGCAGGTTGAAACGCGCCGGAGACAGCGTCGGCCAATGGGTCAGCAGGTGCTTGGAATTGACCAACACATGGCCTTTGGGGTTGCCGTAATCGGCGTAGATCCCCACTATCTTTGGCGTCCAGGTGCCTTGAGGCGTGGGGATACTCAGGGTATCGCCCAACTTCACCGCCAGCCTGCGCGCCAGTTGCTCGCTGAGCATCAACGTGTCGCCTTGCTGCAGTTGATCCCACGGCTCGCTCGACGCCTCCAACAGCGGCCAATGCTGGCGATAAGTGGGGTCGTCGACCACGCCAAACACATCCGCCGGCCAGCCCTGCAACTGCACCGCAACCTGCCAGGTGGGCAGCACCGTCTGCACCAGCGGTTGTTGCGCCAACCAACGGCTCAGTTGCTGCGCCTGGGCCGGGTTTTGTGGGTTGAGGTACAACTCGGCGGTGAGACGCTGCTCCAACCAATTGTTGAAGGTATGACGAAACCCCGAGGTCATGGAGCCCGCCCCGATATTCGCGGCCAAGGCCAACAGCAGCGCCATCAGGGCCAGGCTCAACGCCGGCAATTGCTGACGGCAATCAGCGAGAAACCACTGGCCCAGCACCGAGCGGCTGCGTCCCAGAACAGCCTTGAGCAGGCCATTGAGCACCACCGGCAACCCCAGGGCCGCGCCGAGCAGCAACGCAGCCATCAGCACGAAGCCGGCAGCCAGGCTGTGACCGAACCACAGCGCCAGCACAGCGATTACCAACGCGGTACTGGCCACCCACCCTTGACGCCGCAACCAACGCCCATGGGCCTCATGCCAGGCCTGGGCATTGGCCAGCGCCAACAAGGGCAAGCGCGCCGCCCGCCACAGGCTGCTGGCACCGGCCAGCAACGCGCCGAGCAAACTCAAGCCCAACCCCGCGCCCCACCACCAAGGGCTCAGGCTCAATTGACCCGGCACCTCGGCACCATATAAACCACGCAGGCTGGCAGCGACATCGGGCAGCAACAGACTCGCCAGCAGGTAGCCGCTGGCCACGCCCAACACGCCCCCCAGCAACGAAAGCACGCCGAGTTCGACGCCCAGGCTGATAATCAACAGACGCACACTGACGCCGCAGGCGCGCAAGGTGCGCAACAGCCCGCGCCGTTGCTCCAGGGCAAGACCAATGGCGGCGTGCACGATAAACAACCCGACCACAAAGGACAGAAAGCCCAATGCATCGAGGTTCAGGTGAAAGCTTTCGGTAAGACGCGCAAGGTTATTGTCCTCGCCCTGCTTGAGTTGCAGCCCGGCGGGCGGCGTGGGCTGGCCAGCGGCGAAAGCCTTGTCCACTAACAGCCGCGACAGGCGATCAGGCATCTCCAGCACAGGCTGGGCAAAGCCGATATCGGTGAGCAACAATCCGGGGGCCATATCGGCCTGGGCTTGCAGCGGCGGCAGGGCGTGTCCGTTCAGGGTGATGGGCTGTTGACCTGCATGCAGCCCCAAGTCCTGCAAGGTCTGCGGCGCAATCCAGGTACGCCCCGGCGGATCGAAAAACGCCAGCATCTGCGCCTGGCTCATGCGCTGCCCCGCCACTGCGCCACTGCCCGGCAACGACAACGGGTCGATGCCCATCAATTGCAGGCGCACATGCTCCAGCCCCTTGAGTTGCACCCGCCCTTGAACCACCGGCGACACCGGCCATCCCGCGCGCCGCAACTGTGCAAATACGTCCTGTGGGAAGCTGGCGCCGTCCGGCGTGCCAAGACTGGCCTGGGGCTCGCCGCCGATCAAATGACTGGCGCGGGCATAGCTGTCCCGCGCCTGGCTGTTGAGGGCCTGCACGCCGATCAGCAACGCGGTGGCCAGCCACAAACCGGTGAGCACGCTGAAAAACTGCACGGGATGGCGCCGCCAATGGCTGAGCAGCGCACGCAAGGTCCAATAAAAAACCGCCATTTCAAACAGCGCTCGCCGGCACGACACGACCACGCTGCAGTACCACCTGCCGGTCCAGGCATGCGGCGATACGCGGGCTATGGGTGACCATCAACAAGCTGGTGGGGCTGTCACGCAGCAAGTCCAGCAGCAGTTGCAACACCTCGTCGCTGGTCGCTTCGTCCAGGTTGCCGGTGGGTTCGTCGGCCAATAGCAGGCCCGGCCGTGACGCCAATGCGCGCCCCACCGCGACCCGTTGCTGCTGGCCGCCGGAAAGCTGTTCCGGATAACGCTTGAGCAGATCGCCCAGGCCCAGACGCTCCACCAACTGTGCCTGCCAGTGCGGGTCAAACCGTCCTGCCAACCGCGCCTGGAACGCAAGGTTGTCCTCGACCCGCAGGCTGCTGATCAGGTTGAACTGCTGGAACACCAGCCCGATCTCCGTGCGCCGCCAGTGGGCCAGCTGCGCTTCGCTGAGTTGATCGAGACGCCGCTCGCCGACCTGGATGCTGCCCCCCTCCACCCGATCCAACCCGGCCACCAGGTGCAGCAAGGTGCTCTTGCCACTGCCCGACTCACCCATCAACGCCAGGCTGCTGCGCTCGGCCAGGTGCAGATCCACACCGGCCAACACCGCCAACGGTCCCTGGGGGGTGGCATAGCTTTTGAACACACCTTGCACCTGCAGCATGACGACACTCGTTTGAGGGGGGGCAATCGAGAATAACGGCTGCCGATCCCGGTCATGCAAATTTTTCACATCGATTTCACCGACTGCCCACCCACCCCTCTTTAAATTACCGGCCAAGCGTCACTTGTTGGCAACTTGTTAGTTGTCAAGCTTCACAACTTTTTACATGCAAAATGTTCAGCGAAAAGACAGCCGCCGTGTGACAGCCTCTTGTTCCATTACCGGCATTCGCCCACACGTTGCGCCTAATTAATAGAACATTGCCAACACTACCATGGTGAATAAAGTGGTTGACCTTACCCTGACCAAACCGCGCTCGCGATGGGCCTTTATCAGGCGCCTGCGACGGCTGTGGCTGGGCTTGTTCGTGGTGGGTTTGCTGCTTGCCGCCAGCCTGCTTTGGCACGCATCGCCAAAGGACCTCGGTATTGGCAATCGCCTGTTGACCTCCCACGTGCTGCCCCTCTGGCGTGACGGCGACCTGATCGTGCTGGTGCGTCATGAAGAGCGTTGCGACCGCTCGACCAACCCTTGCCTGGGCCCCGTGGAAGGCCTCACGATTCATGGCAGCCAACAGGCCGAAGAGCTCGGAAACGCCTTTAAATCATTGGGCATGGGCACAAGCGACGTACTTGCCAGCCCCACGATTCGCACTGCGCAGACCCTGCGTTTCATGTTCGGCAAAAACGAGTTGACCTCCGGCCAGCAGGCCGTCTGCGGCACGGCCATGGGCGAAGAATTGCTCAGTCATAAGGCCCCTGGACGCAACCTGGTGTTCGTCACCCACAGTGGCTGCATCGCCGACTTCGAAAAAGCCCAGGGTTTCCCCCATGCTGCGTTCCCCGAATACGGCAGCGCGTTGTTTGTGCAGACATTACCCAACGGTAAGTTGAAGATCCTGGGCATCGTCAATGGCCCGGACTGGCCCGCCGCATTGAAACAACTCTAGAAATATTCCTGTCCGTTTGTTCAGCAAAAAGACAGCCCTGTTCTGGCATGTTTAGTTGCGCCCTTTAACTAAGGACGTCATGAATATTTTCCGTCATTCAGTGAACATTGTGATTTGCTCTTCTATTACTTCATTACTTGAAATCCCCACAACTAAACGTCAGGGAGCGACGTTTGCATGACTCATTTAAAACCCCTGCCAATCTTATTACTGGCCTTTGTCGCGTTTTACCTGTTGCCCCTGGGCCTGCACGGCTTATGGATCCCGGACGAAACCCGCTACGCCCAGATCAGCCAGGAAATGCTCCAGAGCGGCAACTGGGTAGCGCCGCATTTCATGGGCATCCGCTATTTCGAAAAACCCGCTGGCGGCTATTGGTTGATCGCCTTGGGCCAGGCGGTGTTCGGTCAGAACCTGTTCGGTGTGCGCATCGCCTCGGCCCTTACTTCCGGCTTGAGCGTGCTGCTGGCCTACTTGATCGCCCGCCGCCTGTGGAATGACCCGCGCAAAAGCTTCGTCTGCGCCCTGCTCTACCTGAGCTTCGGTCTGGTGGCCGGTCAAGCGGGCTATTCCAACCTGGATCCGCAATTCACCCTGTGGGTCAACCTGAGCCTGGTAGCCCTGTGGTTTGCCCTCGACAGCCACACAGTGCGCGGTCGTCTGTGGGCCTGGGCCGTCGTGGGCCTGGCCTGCGCCCTGGGTTTCCTGACCAAGGGGTTCCTGGCCTTGGTTCTGCCGGTGTTGATCGCCGTGCCTTACATGCTCTGGCAACGCCGCCTGGGCGAACTGCTGCGCTATGGCCCGCTGGCCATGCTGGTGTGTTTGCTGGTGTGCCTGCCTTGGGCGTTGGCGATCCATCTGCAAGAACCGGACTTCTGGCGGTTCTTTTTCTGGAATGAACACATCCGCCGCTTCAGCGCCGACAACGCACAGCACGTGCGGCCGTGGTGGTTCTTCCTGCCGATCATCGCGGTGGCTTGCCTGCCCTGGGCTGGGCTGCTGCCGAACACCCTGCGCAAGACCTGGCAGGAAAAGCGCCAGCCGGCGATCGCTTTCCTGGCCCTGTGGCTGTTGTTGCCGCTGGGTTTCTTCAGCCTGAGCAACGGCAAGCTGCCGACCTACATCATGCCGTGCCTGCTGCCCCTGGCCTTGTTGATGGGGCATACGCTGGTCGGCCTGATCAACCAGCATAAAGCCCGCACGATCTGCCTCAATGGCCTGCTCAACTTCGTGATCGGCATGGCGGCCATGATCGTGCTGATCTACCTGCAAATCGCTCGACCGCTGTACAGCAACAGCCATGCGGAAATGTTCAGCCTGTCCCTGGCGTTTATCGTGTTGCTGGGGTGGATCCTCACCAACCTGCTACAAGCCTTCCGCCCGCTGACGCTGTGGGCGATGCCGGCCCTGGGCATCGGCTTGCTGGTGATCCTGCTGCCGGCAAGCATGCCGGAGTGGATCGCGGACAACGAAATGCCCGACCAGTTTGTGCTCGAACACTTGGAAGAACTGCAACAGACCCAAGCCCTGCTGAGCAATGAACTGGGGAATGCCAGTGCCTTGGCCTGGCGCCTGAAACGCCCGGAAGTCGCGTTGTATGACACCGAGGGCGAGCTGCGTTACGGCTTGCAGTACGCAGGGTCAGTGCAGCGCAAAGTGGGGTTGGACGACGTGCAGACCTGGCTCAAGGAAAAGCGCCAACAGGGCTCGGTCGGCGTGCTTCTGCGCGTCAACAGCACCAGTGAAATGCGCGAAGCCGGGCAACTGCCACCGGGTGGCAAACGCTACTACAAAGGCTCCCTCGAACTGATCATCTACCCGCAATCGCCTTGATGTCAGCTTTCTGGAAGACCGAACGCGGCGCCCTGCTGCTGTTGCTGGGCGTCACCGCCCTGCTTCTGCTGGCCGGTTTGGGCGCGCGCGACCTGTGGGGCCCGGAGACCCGATGGGCGAACATCGCCTTGCAGATGCTGCAGAGCGGTGACTATTTCGATCCCTACCTCAAGGGCGCGCCCTATTACGACAAACCCCTGCCCTCCTACTGGCTGATCACTGCCAGTGCCCACTTGCTGGGTGGCCTCGGTCCCTGGTCACTGCGCTTGCCGTCCGTGATCGGCGCCTGGCTGAGCGTGTGGCTGGTCTACCTGATCGGCGAACAGCTACTACGCAAGGGCACCGGGCTGATTGCCGGCTGGATGCTCGCCACCACCTTCTACTTCCTGTTCTGGGCGCGCGTGGCCACGGCGGACGTGCTGACGGTGTGTGGCGTGCTGGCGGCGGTCTGGTGGTACTGGCGCGGGCCGGAGGACACGCGGCTCGGTCGCTATACCGTGTTCTTCCTGCTGCTGGCCGTGACATCGCTGTTCAAAGGGCTGATCGGTTTTGTGCTGCCCGGCCTGGTGCTGCTACCGCACCTGCTGGCTGAACATCGCTACAAGCGCCACCTCAACCTGCGCCTGGTGTGTGCCTTGCTGATCGCTGCAGCGGTGTATGCCGTGCCCTTCGTGCTGTCCCATGTCTACGGCGCGCCCACCTATCGCGAAAGCGGCCTGGCGCTAGTGTTTCGCGAAAACGTGGTGCGGTTCTTCGATCCTTTCGACCACATGGGCCCGATCTACACCTACCTGATCTACCTGCCCGCCTACACCCTGCCCTGGGTGCCCTGCTGGCTGCTCGGTTTGTGGTTGGCGCTGCGGCACTGGCGCCAGACCCCGCCTAATGTGCGCTGGCTGGTGTGGGGCCTCGGTCTGTTGTTCGTGTTCTTTACCGCCAGCGGCAGCCGCCGCAGCTACTACGTACTGCCACTGGTGCCCTTCGCCCAATTGCTCGGCGCCTGGTGGGTCAGCGAACGCCTGCTGGCCAGGCCTGACAGCACACCGCGTTGGTTCAAAGGGTTCGCCATTGCCGCCACGCTGATGCTGTTGATACTCGGCGTGGTCTACCCCTGGAGCAACGGCAATGGCGGCGTGACGCGCTTTGCCGAGGACGTGCGAACCGAAGCGACGCAAAGCGCGCCGTGGGAGCAATGGCAACTCGTGCTGGTGGAAGCGGACAACAAAGTGCCGATGTACCTGCAAAACGGCGGCAAGCCGTTCTACTACGTGGCCGAGACCCAGGACTTCCCGCGCCAGGGCGATAGCGCGGCATTCCTGGTCTGGCTGGAAAAAACCAGCGGCAAGGCCTTCAATCCGCAACGCACGATCATTGTCGCGCAATACTCCAAGGACGATCCCGCGCCACTGGCTTATCTGGGTAAGGATCATCGGGTGATTGGCACCCAGCCGGATAATGGCGAGCGGCTTTTCCACAGGCGGGAGGATGGGAGCGTGGCGTTCATTCCCCTGCCTAAATAGAAGATGGTCTTATCCTTTTGGCAAACTGGCGGCGTGGATGAATGCCTCATCCAGGCTTTGCGCGTCGTAGGCGTCCATGAAGCCTTGGGCACCAGTGAAACGGTTGAATCGCCTTTGACTCAGCATGTAAAAGTCATCGCAATGGGCGACGATTTCATCGACGTTGTGCGATGAAACCAACACCGCGACCCCCTCTGCCGCTGCCCCCTCCAAACAACGCCAGATGTGATAACGAAACTCGGGATCCACACCCGCCGTGGGTTCATCCAGTATCACTAGGTCAGCGTTGGCGCAGAGCAGGGACAACGTAAAAAACCAACGCTTTTCCCCATAACTGCAGAGTGCGGATTTTTTGTTCCAGATCTCGCAGTAACGCTCTGCGATTCCGGGGCTCCACTTTTCGATCTTATCGAGAGCATGTTGTTGGGTGACCTTGGTGTCGGAGCAAAACAACATGGCCATTTTGAAGATGTCGAACATGCGAAATACAGGCGGCGTGCTGATGATCTGCGACAGGTACAGCAGCTTGGAGAAAGAGCTGTTCACCTCACCGCCCTCTATTTTCTTAAGGCCGCACAGCACATCAAAAAAAGTGGTCTTGCCGGAGCCGTTTGGGCCGAGAAGGCCTGATATGGAACCGGCAGCGACTGTCAGAGAAGCTTTATGAAATACGATATGAGTTCCATATCTGACATCAAGAGAATCTACGAAAAGCCTTGCCATCAATAACGACTCCAAATAGGATTAATCAATAAAAAACGACACATCACTAAGAACGAAAATAGAAGTGAAACAACAACAAACAAGAAAACCAAACCACACTCCACCACGCCGCCCAACATAATCCTGTTCGCCCACCACATCGGGTTAAAAAAACTGACCACAGCTAATGTGGGACTGGCTGAACTACTACTGACGATCCCAAGAGCCAACATCGTAAGGGACAAAATAGAAAATAGAGTACTTGCATTTTGAAAGCCTAGCGGGATCAGCGTCAGCAACAACGCAGGTATAGAGAAAACAAGAAAACAAACATAAAACCGCCCTACAATTACGAGATACTCCGCAATATCAAGCCCTCCTGTAAAAACGCGGGTGAGCATATAGAATACGGAGCAATACAATATTGAAACGGCTGAGTATGCAGAAAACTGTCCAACCAAGAATACAACCTTAGTACGATCCGTATAAACAAAAGACCGCAGGAAACCACTTTCCCTCCGGCCGACTATGTAAAATGCCAGCCCAAACAGCGCCACATTTGAGGACACAAATGCGTAAAACCATGAAGTGCTCGAAAGATAATCCACTGCTCCACCGCTCAGAGGGGCGCGCGCGTATGTAATCAAATAATAGGTAACCACTGGTGACACTACTGTCCAAAACAACGCAACAGGCTCTCTGATTTGTTCCTTTATGAATAACACCGCTAGCAAGGCCGGCCTTGACACATAATAAAAATCCATCATTCACCTCACGGAAATGGGACCATAACGCCTAGCCGAGCGCTAAGCACCGACAATTCAAAATCTTTGGAATACTTATTTATCAAGTTAAAATGCTTAGAGTTATTCATATGAAGAAACAGGTCAGGAGAAACAAACTTCACAAAGACTCCTGCCACCCCATCAACCTCTTCAAACTTTGAGTAAAAATAACCAGAAATATCTAACTTTTTCAGCGCCAACAAAAACCCAGGCAATGTAAAATCCTGTAGAGAACTTACCCCTCCACACTCCCGCACATTGACAATGTCTTGATAGGTCTCATAAGTATTGCAACTTAAAAAATAACGTATATATGAGTCCTCAAGCTTCTCCTCATCAGAGTCGGTTGCCTTGAACAAATTCATGAAGCGAAATGTCTGCCACAGTTCAAGCAGAGATTTTTCCAAAGCAATAGTCGTATTCGAAGAATAGGCCATACCAGCGCAATAATTCACATGACGATCAACTTTTCTCTGCCCATAAACAACCAACACGCAACACCCTGGAAACCTCGCATCAGATATATCTAAAAACGTCACACCCCCCGACATAGACAGAGCATCGTATAAATGCTTCACTTCCCGACTCACCAATAACTCCCTCACTTGTTTAGCAGGGATCCGCGAACGACACGTCTTCGTTAACCAGAATCTGATAAGAAATTGGCGCTCAAGGTATTCTTTTATCGCCCCTAGAAAGGCTATATCTGGGCACCAGTGGAAACTGCACCCACAGGTGTCCCGCAAAGGGTAGAGCCAGCCATCATCACCGACGCTATGGGACGAGAGCGAAATACAGGCAGTTGGAATAAAACACGCAGAGAAATCAGAGGCCCTTAGTACTTGACTTAAAGCGAACCGGTGCTCACCAACCTCTGCAAGGGAGGTCTTCTTATTCGCAGTCTGAGTAAATGCTTCCGCAAAACCAAGAGCTTCACTTTCTGATAAATATTTACTAAGACAACCACATTCTTTTGCCACAACTTCCCTGTAAAAATGACGGCGTTCGAAATACTCACCTGTAGCAGTTTTTATCGAATTCGAACCTCCCCCGACACCAGATCCATTAACTGAGAGGAAATCCGATATTTCTACCGAGCTTGGCAGGCCGAGGACGCCCGCAGGCTGAAAGAGGATTATTCCGGGTAAATCCGGATTATGCATACCATTAATAAGCTTCATGCTGCTTACCTATAAAATGAACGCACATTGGTAAAAACAGAGCGGGGTTAATTCCCAAAACCTTACACAGCATCAAGTCCGTATAAGCAGACCATAGCCGACATGACAGACCCAGCGACTTGGCTTGCAGCTCGACAAGCATGTAAATTGAACCAATCTCCATGAGGGCCATTCGATACGCACGATATCGATATTTGAAGAGATTTTTAGGCAAATAGACTGCGTAGACTATTGCCAAGCTGGGCGATCCAATTTTATTAGAAGAGAACAGCAGTGCCGCTTTCAGCTCCTCCACCTCAACTTGAATCTGCATCACCTCAAATTTTCGGGATTTTGGAAGCAAATGGAGTACTTTCCCTGGACAGGGCCAATTAGGATTATCATCAATCATCGAACAAAGAAAAACTTCAACCGGGTACAGTGCACCACCACTCGGATATCCTCTTTTGTAGGAGTCCAAATTCCTTGATAGTAATGGGCATATCAATTTTTCTACGTCTGAAAACTCTAATAAGAGAGGTGAGAAATACTCACATGACTCATTCCTGTACAATGTTTTTTCTCTGTCCTTCTGGGATATATTTATCTCCAGCGTCAGATCCATATCGGGATAAAGGGCCAATTCATTCCCAGTCAGTTGCTCAAGGTTTTTCTCATTCAATCGATGGAGAATTGTGCGGCCTTTAGTAGCCCCATGAAATGTAAAATTACCTTTATTATGAAACTCAAGCACCTCATCGTAAACTGATGACTCTACAAACCTAAGATAGTAATCATGCGGAATATTTTTCATTCACCCGCCCTCAAACAATCACACATATACCAGTGCGAATTAGACTCTTCTGAAACTCGACCGTCCATAAGTTGAAGATATGAGCTATGCAAAATATCATCCTGATATTTATGCATATCAATATGCTCCGTGAAAATCTTTACCTTTTTAATAACTGCACCAATAACGATCATTTCCTCATACAGACTGAGCACCTTAGCTGGCACACCTATATGTTTACTTTTACAAAACGCCAAAATACTGGCCCAATTATTCTTTGCAGTCTTAACCGACTGATTGTGAATAAGCCTGTCGACGCTACAAAAATGGCACGGATTACCTATTTCTGCGATATAAGGCTGACCGATGCAAAAAACACTGCCCATTTGCCAACAGACGCTAATGGCACTTTTAGGGGATGCACGTGCGAGAGCAAAATACAGTTTTTTAACATGTTCATAATCATATGCGTAGCACAGCAGCACGATGAAGCATCTAAAATTCCGCACTAACTCAACCAATTCACTTGAAAACGACTTAAACTCTAAATAATTAAAAACCTCACTCCTGAATAGATTTTCAACATCAACCCGACCTGCCCAATCATGAACAACTATCGTTTTCTCAAAATATATATCTTCAGCAGATTTTAGGGGAATCACTCTTTCCAGGAATGCGAAAGCATCACTTTGATTCAATCCATTTTCTGCTAACACCTCATCCACCTCAGCCTTCGTCATCAACTTCGATAGTTTTAGTTCCCGAAGAGCTTTTAACAACGACTGAGAATGAATCTTCGAAATTCCGAGTTCGGAAATTAGAAGACTCTCCGTTTCAAAATTTAAAATTTCATAATTGGGTATGATTATATTCATCGCACGATCTCCTGTAGAGGTTTTCTGGAAACCCAGAAAACCTCATTAGGTGAGTGAATAGTGAATTTACTCAACCGCCGATGGAGGCTCCATTATCGAGTTATGACAGCCCCCGCTTCCCCCATTACACCCGCCGCCCCCACCACATCCTCCGCTACCACCGCACCCACCTTGACTCCCTGACGCTCCGGCATTACCTGCGTATGGGTTGAATCCCTCCTCACTTTCGAAACTAAAAACGAACTCTCCAAACTCTTCGTTATTCATCTCAAATCTCCAGTTTCGGGCATGTATGGACTTTAGGTTGCTCACCATCGAGCAACGAAACCAAATCTAGTTGGACGGGAGAATATCGCAACAAAAATAAAAGTTTTACGTAGGAAATATAACTACTATCTTTCGGACATTTCACTCACAAACTTAGGCAAATCAACAATTGCCTAGAAGACCAGAAACACCGCCAACCCCGCATCAAAAAATCAATCCATGTAAATTTAATAAGTTAGGAACTATCGAACCTTTAAAAAAAACCAATGCGAATGCAGGCATTTTTTGCAAAACAAAACTTATTCCTACAGACTCGCAGAGAAAATCCGACAAGTGGCACTGCTTAGTGCTGAGGATGTGCGAACAGAGGAGGCCAAACGCGCATTGTGCAGTATCAACTGTGGTCGTGCCTTGGGGTGTGTGGGCAACGACCACCGGATAATCACTACCCAGCCGGATAATGGCGAACGGTGGTCTCACAAGCGTGGGGATGAAAGCGTGGCGTTTGTACCAGAGCGTCGATAGACAGAGATTTCACTTCTTCAACAGGTCGATCTTCTCCCGTGCCCCCTCATCAATTAGCCCGCGAAGCCTTTCAAACAAGGTGGGTCAGGCATGTCGAGATCCTCGAGAGGCGACGTGGCGGGTCAGTGTGATGGAGGTGCGCCCACGCCTGCAAATCAGCTCTGCGGATTGATCCCACTCTTGCGCGGCACATCGGCCTCGTCACTGCCCGCTCGCAAACCTGCCACCTGCTCCTGCACCGCCTGCGCCTCCGCCCGATTGCGGATAAACCCAGCACGGGTAAACCGCTCCAGGAACGGCACCGGCAGGGTTTTGTCCGGTATCACTGCCGGCTGCTCGGCCACATCACCGAACAGGGTATACGCGGCACTTGGCAAGTGCCGGGTGTTGAGGTCGCTGGTCAGCCGTCCTTCCTGCAACACAATCGCGCGGTTGGTGACCCGTTGCAGGTCGGACAGGCGCTGGGAAATGTAGAGGATCGCCACGCCCCGTGTGCGCTGGCTATCGATCAGGCCAAGCAGGCTTTCGGCGTCGGCTTCCGACAGGGCGGCGGTGGGTTCGTCGAGGATCAGGAATCGGGGTTTCTGGGCAAAGGCGCGGGCCAGCACCAGCAGTTGGCGGTCCGCCTGGCCGAGGCGTTCGACCGGGTGTTGCAGCGGCAGGTCCAGGCCCAGCCCGGCGGCGATGGCTTCGGCACGTTGCAGCAGGTTTTTGCGGTTGAGCAAGAAGTCGGCATCGGGTTGGCCCAGTTCATCGAGCAGCAGGTTCTCCGCCACACTCAGGCCGGGGGCGATCCCATCGTCGGGGCGTTGGTGCACCGCCACGATGCCGACCCGGCGCGCCGACAACGGTGAGGTGAAACGTTGGCGCTGGCCATCGACCCACAGCTCACCGGCGTCCGGCGCCAGGGTGCCGCTGAGGATCTTTACCAGGGTCGATTTTCCCGCCCCCGTGGCGCCGAGCAACGCCACGCCTTCGCCCGGATAAATATCCAGGCTGACCTGATCCAGCGCCCGTTGGGCACCAAAGGTTTTGCACAGGCCAAGCAGGCGAATCAGGAACTCGGGGGCAACGGGGTTGCTCATGGCTCATCTCTAAGGCGGAACGGTGACTCATTACAACGCTCTGCGGCGCTGATTTATTCCGAACAACAATGAGTTATGTCCCGAATTAAATGCATTACCTCATGAACAATCCAATAGCTGAATCGCATAGCCAAAATCTTTTGAGTTATAAGGCACTTGTCAGCAGTTTGATGAATGCTTTCAGCAGGGCAACCATCAATCCCACACGGGCCGCGGTAGAGTAGTGAGGGGTAGGACTGGTGGCATTTGGTCATGGTTTGTAAAGGGCCAGCAAGGCGTGTCGCTTTTAATTGCAGGACGTTTCCTAGACAATCCTCGCCGCCTTGTGCCTGCTGGGGTCGGTGGCTAGTCTTCGCTCCGTCACTGAACTTCAGTGATCGGGTTTAGCAGCCTGACTTCAATGGGCACACGGTTCACATCTGCGTTTATGGTGGCTGTGCGCGGGGCACCTTCGGGTGCGCTGGTTTTCCTATTGACCGGTCTGCTAACCCGCGTACAGCTGCCACCCGCGTTTAGCAGCGTCGGCGGTAGCTCCTTTACTCAATAGGAGTTGCACCATGAACAAAGCCCTACCCGACCCGCCCTGTGACCCCGCCAAAGACCGCGCCGCCTTCAACCGCGCCATTGACCATTACCTGCCTTCACAGGGTTTCCACGCCATCAACGAAGACCTCAGCTTCGAAGACGCCCTGCTCTACACCGCCAGTTTGCTCGACAGCGCTTCAGCGACTGCATTGGATTGCGGCGCGCTGCTGCCCAGCCCCGAGCGGGCCAAGATCCTGGCGGTGTGGCATTTACTCGAAATTGCCAAGACGACGGTGGATCGCTCCATCGCATGCTTGAAACCGTCGCCTACCCCTGCCTGAACGCGATCAAAAAATGTAGGAGCTGGCTTGCCGGCGATGGTCTTCAACGATGACGCGGGGAACCAGACAGAACGCGGCGTTCTCACGTTTTTCGCCGGCAAGCCGGCTCCTACAGAAAACGAAAAGCGTATCTACGATGCGAAGCGAGTCGCTCTTGATCTTGATTTTGATCTTAGGCGCCCCGTCAAACACGCTGGCCGAACGCAGGCTTGAATCCGTGGGTAACCCGGCAGGACGCCGGGTTAGCCGCGCTGGGCCAAGGATGGCCCATCGCGGCGGCCCACGGATTCAAGCCGGAGTGAGGGCACACCGAGCCTAAGCGAGGTGCCGAGTGTTGGGGCAAGAGCGTTTTGCTTACTTTTGCGCTCTATCAAAAGTGAGCCGCCGTAAGGGCGGAACCCATACCCGCCGTTACCGCAGCAATGGATATGTACACCACCAAACCAGCTCCCACAAAAACACATCAGATCCTGCGCCGCCGGTTGAGCTGGGGAATGGCCGCCTGAGGAACCTCCACCCGCTCCACCTGCGTCGCCGTCTGCTCCGCCAATTGCGCCAACGTCGGATGACTGAACAACGTCCGCGCATCCACCTCCAACCCCGCCTTGCGCATCCGCGCCACGAGATTCACCGCCAACAACGAATGCCCCCCCAACTCAAAGAAATGGTCATGCCGCCCCACCCGCGCAAGCTTCAACACCTCAGCCCAAATCCCAGCCATCAGCATCTCCACTTCCCCCACCGGCGCTTCATAAGCCCGACTCACCACCGACTCCAACCCCGGTTCCGGCAACGCCTTACGGTCAAGTTTTCCCGCAGGATTGAGCGGCAATTCATCCAACTGCACAAACGCCGCCGGCACCATGTACTCCGGCAACTGCTCCAGCACATGCGCGCGCAGGGCTTCCAGGCTCGGTGCCTCCCCACGCACAGAGAAATAGGCGACTAATCGCTCATCCCGAATCAACACCGCCACTTCCCGCAACGCCGGATGCGCCATCAACCTTGATTCAATTTCCCCCAACTCCAAGCGCACGCCGCGCAGTTTGACCTGGAAGTCATTACGCCCAAGGAACTCAAGGTTGCCGTCCGGCAGGTAACGCACCAGGTCGCCAGTCCGGTACAGCCGGTCGCCGTCAACAAACGGGCTGTCGATAAACCGTTCGGCGGTCATCTGCTCCAGCCCCAGGTAACCACGGGCCACGCCGACCCCGCCGATATGCAATTGGCCACTGACCCCCAGGGGCGTCGGCCTGTCATGTTCGTCCAGCACATACAGACGCGTGTTGTTGATCGCCCGGCCAATCGGCAGTTGCAGCGCAGGCACCGGCGCGTCGGGCTCCAGGGTCCAGGCGCTGCTGTCTACCGTGGCCTCGGTAGGTCCGTAGACGTTATGCAGGCGCACCTTGGGCAAGCGCGCCTGCACGCCACGGGCCAGGGCTTCGGTGAGTTCGCCGCCGCCACACAGCACGTCAGTAAGGCTGGTGCACAGGGCCGACTCTTCCAGTTCAAGAAACTGCTGGAGCATGGCCGGCACGAACTTGATCACGCTGATCTGCTGCTCGCGAATCACCTGCGCCAGGTACGCAGGCTCACGGTGACCATCAGGCCGGGCGAGCACCAACCGCATGCCGTTGGTGAGCGGCCAGAACAGCTCCCACACTGAGCCGTCGAAGCTGAAGGGCGCCCGTTGCAACAGGGCGCCGCCCTCGGCGTTGGGGCACAACTGCGAGCCCCAGTGCATCAGGTTACCGAGGCCCCGGTGCTCGATCATCACGCCTTTGGGCGTGCCGGTGGAGCCCGAGGTGTACATCACGTAGGCCAGGTTGGCGACGCTCAAGCCCGGCACCAACGGATTGTCGATGGGTGCCTGGCTCCAGGCGCAGTGGTCGAAGTCGATCACCGGGATCGACACATCACCCGGCAAGTCGCGGGTTGCCGCGTGCACAAGCAGTGCAACCGGTTGGCTGTCGTGGAGCATGTAGGCCAGGCGCTCGCGCGGGTAGCCAGGGTCCAGCGGCACATAGGCGCCGCCGGCCTTTAGGATCGCCAGCAAACCCACCACCAGATCCAGCCCGCGCTCGACGCACAGCGCCACGCGGGAATCCGGCTGCACCCCGCGTTCGCGCAGGTGGAAGGCCAGTTGATTGGCGCGTTCGTTAAGCTCGCGGTAGGTCAGTTGCCGCTCGCCGGCCTGCACCGCCACGGCGTGGGGAATATGCCGCGCGTGGGCTTCGAACAGCGCCTGCACGGTGAGGGTTTCGGGGTATGCGGTTTCAGTGGCGTTGAAGTCCACCAGCAAGGTGTTCAACTCGCGGGCGGGCAGAACCTGAATTTCACACAGTGGCGTTTGCGGTGCCTGCTCCAGCGTGTCCGCCAGGTTGACCAGCACGGTTTCGAGGTAATCCAACAAGCGCTCGGCGCCGACCTGGCGCGGGGCCTTGGCCTTGATCCGAAAGCCGCTGGCGATGTCGTCCACGGTCAGCATCAGCGGGTAACTGAGGATGTCTTCACTGCTGAGCAAGGCGATGCCCGGCACCAGGATCAGGTCACGATCGGCGTCGGTGTGGCGGTAGTTGAGCAGGCTGTTGAAGAGTGGCGATGCACTGCTGCAACGCTGGGCCAACGCCAGCGATGCCTGTTCATGGGCGAGCAAGGCGCTGAGCCGAGCGTGGGTATCGATCAGCGCATTGGCGACGTTTTTCCCGGCCAGGCGCACTCGCAGCGGCAAGGTGTTGATGAACATGCCCAGGGCCCGATCAGCGCCCTCGCCCGCCTGCAAACGGCCGAGCAAAACCGTGCCGAACACCACGTCATCGCGGCCCGCTACGCGGCTGAGCACCTGGGCCCAGGCCAGATGGAACAGGCTGGCCGCGCTCACGCCCAACCCGCGCGCCTGGGCACGCAGGCGCTGATTGAGCCGGTCGCTCAGTGCGCGTTCGGCTTCACCGGTGTGCGCCCGATCCGCCTGGCGTTCCTGAAGCCCGAAGGCCAGCGTCGGCTCGTCGATATCACCCAGTTGCTCGCGAAAGAACGCCTCATGCCCTGCCTGACGTGCCGGCGAACGGGCTTGCGTCACCACATTGCGATATGGCACCGGCACCGGCAGTTGTGCCTGCTGGCCGAGTAAATGGGCACGGAGTTCCTGCATCAGGATCGTGGTGGACGTAGCATCGTTGACCAAGTGATGGAAGCGCAGACGAGCGATCCAGCGTTGGTGCTGCGGTTCTTCGGCATAGTCCAGGGCCATGAGTGGCGCCTGGCGCAAATCCAGCGGTAAATAGTCCTCGCGCAACGGTTCAACACGTAACAGCGCCTCGCGCCACACCACTTGCATCGGCTGCTCCAGGGCATCCCATACCAGGCTGGTGCGCAGGATATCGTGGCGATTGATCACCTGTTGCAGGGCCTGGGCAAACGCGTCCAACTGCTCACGCCGGGCAAAACTGAACAACGCTTGTTGCTGGTACGGATCACGCTCGTCGGTGATGTGGTGGTAGAGCAAGCCCTCCTGCAGCGGCGCCAGCGGGTAGACGTCCTGCACGTTGGCCGCGCCGCCGGGAATGCTCGCGACAATGCGCGCCAGGCTCGCCGGATCCAGTTCGGCCAGGTGAGGTTCGTCCACCTCGCCGTATTCACTGGCCGCCGCCAAGGCTGCCAGGGTCGGCTGGCCGAACAGCACCTGCACATCGGCACGCAGCCCGACCTGGCGCATGCGCTGCACCAATTGCACGGCCAGCAACGAATGCCCGCCGAGTTCGAAAAAGTGGTCGTGGCGCCCGATCTGCTGCACGTGCAACAGCTCGGCCCAGAGTTGCGCCAACAGGGATTCCACCCCGGCGTGCGGGGCTTCATACACGCGCGTGACAAAGGCATCCTGGGTCGGCGCCGGCAACGCCTTGCGGTCGAGTTTGCCGTTGGCGGTCAGGGGCAGCGCGTCCAGTTGCGTGTAGGCGGCGGGCAGCATGTAATCGGGCAGCGAGGCCTGCAGGTGGGTGCGCAGGGCTTCGATCTGCACCGCTTCGCGGGGGACGAACCAGGCGAGCAATTGCCCATCGCGTGACTGCACCACCGCCTCCTGCACGTGCGGATGAGTGGCCAGGGCGGATTCGATTTCGCCCAGTTCGATGCGCATGCCACGGATTTTCACTTGGTCGTCGTTGCGCCCCAGGTATTCAAGGTTACCCTCCGGCAGCCAGCGCGCGAGATCGCCGGTGCGGTACATGCGGCCTTCGATAAACGGGTCGTCGAGGAAGCGTTCGGCATTGAGCTCGGGGCGGTTGAGGTAGCCCCGTGCGACACCTTTGCCGCCGACGTACAGCTCCCCCGGTACACCGATGGGCACCGGGCGTTGCTGTTCATCCAGCAAATACACTGTCGCATTGGCGATGGGCGCGCCGATGTGCAGCGGCTGGCCCACTTCCATGGGACCGGAGGTGGCGACCACCGTGGCTTCGGTGGGGCCGTAGTTGTTGATCACCGCAAAGGACTGCGCCTGGGTAAAAGACCGCAATCGGTCGCCGCCGATCAGCAGGGTGCGCAGGGTCGGATGTTGCAGGCCTTGGCTGAAAGCGTACTCGGCCACGGGCGTCGGCAGGAAGCCTACTTGCAGCGGCTGCGCTCGCCACCAGCTGAGCAGCGCGTCGATATCTTCGGCGCCGTCATGAGCCGGCGGCAGGTGCACGGTGGCGCCCACGCACAGCGCAGGCCAGATTTCCCAGGCCATCGCGTCAAACCCGAAGCCGGCGACACTGGCGGTGTGGCTGCCGGCGCGCAGGTCAAAGGCCTGGCAATGCCAGTCCACCAGGTTCGAGACGGTGTGATGCTCGACCATCACGCCCTTGGGCAGGCCGGTGGAGCCTGAGGTGTAGATCACATAGGCGAGGTTGGTGGCGCTGACCGGCACGCGGGGGTTGGTGCCCAGGTGGAAGGTCGGGCGATCCAGCTGGATCACTGGCACCTCCAGCGCAGGCAAACGCGTCAGCAGATCGTGCTGGGTGAGCACCACCACCGGATCGCTGTCTTGCAGCAAATAGCTCAGGCGCTCGGCGGGATGGGCCGGGTCTACGGGTACGTAGCAGGCGCCGGATTTCAGGGTCGCCAGCAACCCCACCAGCGTCTCCAACCCGCGCCGCGCCAGGATCACCACGCGGTCGTCCGGCTGTACACCACGCTCCAGCAGTTGATGGGCCAGCGCATTGGCCTGCTGGTTGAGCTGCGCGTAGCTCAACTGCCGGCCTTGGTACACCGCCGCCACGGCGTCCGGCGTGCGTGCGGCCTGGGCTTCGACGCGGCCGTGCAGGGTTTGCACCGGCGCGTTGGCCTGGGCGGTGGCGTTCCAGAGTTGCAGCTGGGCCTGTTCGGCGGGCGTCACCAGGGAGAAGTCACTGATCTTCAGCGCGACGTCCTCCAACCCTTGCTCCAGCAGCCAGGTAAAGCGCTGCGCCAGGGCGAGTACTTCATCGTGCTGGAAGTAAGCTTCGTTGTAGACGCAATGCAGGCACGCGGTGTCCTGGTAACGGTTGCTGCGCAGGTGGATCGCCAGCGGCAACGGCTCATGATGGTTGGACACCTTGACCGCACGGGCCTCAGTGGTGCCGTAGCGCAGTTCATGATCGTCCTGTTCGAAGGACACCGACAGGTCGAACAACTGACCGCGATCGGTGCGGCGCAAGCCCAGCTCACGGTTCATCTCGCTCAGGGGAAAACGTTGGTGGCGGAAGTCCTGCTTCAGCTGGTCGCGAACCCCACGGACTAAAGCGCTGAACGGCAGCTGCTCATCGAACTGCAAACGCACGGCGCTGACCTGGGTGAACAGCCCGACGGTGGAACGAAAACGCGCATTGGAGCGGTTAAGAATCGGCAGCCCCACCACCCATTCCGGGCGCTGGGCGGTGCGGGTGAAATACACATACATCGCCGCCAGCAGTACATGAAATGCCGAGGACTGGTAACGGTTCGCCACTTGTTCCATGCGGTTGAGCAGCGCCACCGGAAACGCTTGGGCCAGGGTATTGCTGGACGCCTTGGCATTATTCCGCGGCGTCAGCAATGGTTCCGGCAGCACCTGGTATTTGCCCAGCCAATACCCACGGTCGCGGGCATAGCGGGCCGAGGCGTGATAGCGCTCATCCGCGTCAATAAAGTCGATGTAGGACGGCGCAAGCAGCTCCGGTTGCCGAGCTTGTTGCAGGTCGGTGTACAGCCGGGCCAGGGATTGCAGCATCTGGCCGAAGCCCCAGCCGTCGAGGATCAGGTGGTGGGCCTGGGTGCCGAGGCGGTAGTGGTCGTCGTCGAGTTTGACCAGAAAGAAGCGAAACAGCGGCGCGCCCTGCAGGGTGAATGGCCAGGCCATTTGTGCCTGCATCAGCGCATGGCTTGCAGCCTTTGGATCAGGCTCGCCGGAAACATCATGCAGGGCCATGTCGACAGACACCGTGGTAGCGAAGGTCTGCCGAGGCAAACCGTTGGCGTCGGTGTGCAGTTGCGTGCGTAACGCATCGTGCTTGAGCACCAGCAACTCGATGGCGCGCTGCATCAGGCCTTGCGCGATGGGGCCGGCAAAATCCACATAGCCGCCGATGTTGTACAGCGGCGAATCGCCCACGCGCAGTTGGTCGAGCCAGATGTCCTGTTGGGCGGCGGTGAGGGGGAAGCTGGAGGAATGCTTCATAAGATCCTTCTCATGGGGTTCAGGCACTGGCCGCGCAGGGAGGCCCATTACGACGAATAGGCCGGATTGGAGCATGAGGGACCGAGGCTGTCTGACACCCTAAACCCGGACATCCAAATGGATAGATTGAGCTTGGCTGAAGGTTCACTGCTGAAACGATTAAAGCTGTGTAGGAAATTGGCTACACCTGGCCGCTGTAAGTATTCATTGATAGTTTTTAAAAATAATTATTTTTCGTTATTTATCAATTTGTTAAATAAATATAAACGTCTCTTCTGATTTATTTCGGCCGGAATTGCCTCTCAGAAACGTCGAATTAATGACGTGGTTTTTATGGCAGGTTGTGTCCCTCGTTTCAGCTACATACGTAGGACGAATCCCCTGGCTAAATACAATCTCGACTACCGACTCTGGTGTGTGAGCAACGGATCGCCCCCGCAGTGGCCCAGAGAGTCTGTTGAAGGTTTTCGATTTCAAGGATGAGATGGCTATGAGTTTGACCAGCAGTATTGCCAACCCGCAAAGCCCGAATTTCTATGCCGAAATGGGCGAGTTAATTGCCAGTAGTGGCCAAACGGATTTCGCCGCACACATGCTGCACCTGGTGGACAAGTGGGTGTCGATCCATCTGGTGGACCTCAGCGAATGGACCCTCGACGAGCTGCGCGACCGCGTGCTCGATATCAAGCTGCTTGGCAGCGCCGGCCAGACCCAGGACCTGCCGCCGCTGGTGCTGAACTCCATGGACGACCACCCGTTGCTGCGGGAAATGCTTGGCATGCAGGATCCGCTGTTGATCCAGTTGAAGGCCAAGGCCAAGAGCGTGTTCCCGCGTGGCACCTCACACCAGTGCAACCTGGTGTCGCGCCAGGGCAACCGGCGCTGCGTGATTTCGTTTTATCGCCCACCTAACCATCGCGGGTTTTCCCTGGCCGAGTTGTCGTTTCTCAAGTGCCTGTCGGACACCCTGCTGCCACTGATCGAATGCCACGCCCAGAGCCTGCGCCAGGCGCCCCATCCCGAGGCCGAACCGGCCCACACTTTGCTGGAGCAATCCCAATTGCAGCGTGAGTTCTACAAGCGCTTGTCCCTCGGTGAAATCACCCTGTCGGCACGCGAACAAGAGGTGTGCCTGGGCCTGCTGACCGGTGGCACCGTGCCGCAAATGGCGGAAAAACTCAGCGTGAAGAACAGCTCCATCGAAACCTACCTCAAGCGCGCCGCCGCCAAGTTGGGCGTGAGTGGCCGACATGGCCTGGCCAAATGGATGGTTGGCGCCTGATGAATAAATTGAGCGCATTGGCGATGGCAGGGCTGCTTGGCGGCTGCTCGTTGATACCGGATTATCACCGGCCTGCGGCACCCGTGCCGGCGCAGTATCCCCAGGAAGGGGTGTACGCGCTGGCGCAATCCGGCACGTCGGACTGGCGGCAGTTGTTTCATGACCCGGCCTTGCAACGGTTGATTGGCGAGGCCTTGGTCAACAACCGCGACCTGCGGGTGGCGGCGCTGAACGTCGAGGCGTTCCAGGCGCAGTACCGCATCCAGCGTGCGGACCTGTTTCCGGCCGTTTCTGCCACCGGGGCCGGCCAACGCCGGCGTTTGCCGGGGGATGTGACCGGCACGGGCAAATCTGCCATTACGTCGAGCTATTCCGCGACCCTGGGCATCAGCGCCTATGAACTGGATCTGTTCGGCCGCATCCGCAGTCTCAGCGAACAGGCGATGCTCACCTACCTCGGTACCGAAGAGGCCCGGCGCAGCGCGCAGTTGAGCCTGGTGGCCAACGTCGCGAATGCCTACCTGACCTGGCGCGCCGACCAGGAACTGCTGGCCCTGGCCCGACAAACCCTGGTGGCCAACGAGCACAGCCTGCGCCTCACCAGCCGCAGTAAAACCGCCGGCAAGGCGTCGGCACTGGATGTGGTGCAAGCCAGCACCAGCGTCGAAAGCACCCGCGCCAGCGTGGCCCGTTATGAGCGCCAGGTCGCCCAGGACCTCAACAGCCTGGCTCTATTGGTGGGTGGCCCGGTGGACGAACAACTGCCGTCGCGCCCACTGGCGGATGACTTGGTCGCAAGGGTACCGGCCGGCCTGCCTTCGGACCTGCTGC
The DNA here is from genome assembly GCF_049897165.1 of Pseudomonas sp. TWR1-1-4. NCBI lineage: Bacteria > Pseudomonadati > Pseudomonadota > Gammaproteobacteria > Pseudomonadales > Pseudomonadaceae > Pseudomonas > Pseudomonas sp. TWR1-1-4. The sequence goes on from NZ_JAFCVS010000001.1 coordinate 628,914, forward strand.
AACGCCGTCCGGATATCCTCCAGGCCGAGTACCAACTGCGCGCCGCCAATGCCAATATCGGCGCCGCACGCGCTGCGTTTTTCCCTTCCGTGAGCCTCACCGCCAATGCGGGCAGCACCAGTACAGAGCTGTCGGGACTGTTCAAGGGCGGCTCCGGCAGTTGGACGTTCCAGCCGCAGATCAACCTGCCGATCTTCAACGCCGGCAGCCTGCGCGCCAGCCTCGACTACGCCAAGCTGCAAAAGGACATTACGGTGGCGCAGTACGAAAAATCCATCCAGACCGCCTTCCAGGAAGTCGCCGATGGCCTCGCGGCCCGGCAGACCTATACCGACCAGTTGGAGGCACAACGGGATTTCGTCGCGGCCAACCAGCAGTATTACAACCTGGCCGAACACCGCTACCGCAGCGGTGTGGACAGCAACCTCACCTTCCTGGATGCGCAACGTACGCTGTTCAACTCGCAGCAGGCGCTGATCGTCGACCGCCTGGCGCAGTTGGTGGCCGAGGTGAAGTTGTATACCGCGCTGGGCGGCGCGTGGGGAGAAGCCCTTGCGGACGCGGGCGGGGTTGTCGCGTTTAACCCTGAGGAATCACCGCCTCCGCCTCGATCTCGATCAACCACTCCGGCAACGACAACCCGCTGACGATAATCCACGAAGACGGCGGCGGGTTGTGCGGGAAGCGCTGCCGCAGCGCGTGTGCGATGGGTTCCTGCTGGTCGCGGGCGGACTCGGCGATATACAGCCGCAACATGATCACATGGGACAGATCACCGCCGACTTCGGCCAGCACCTTGCCGATATTGTCCAGCGCAGCGGCGGTCTGCTCGGTAATGCCTGGGCCGACCGTGCGCTCGTCCGCATCCACCCCCACCTGGCCGGACAGCATGATGCGCCGACCCTGTGGCACCTCAAGGGCCTGGCTGAAGCCGTATTGCAGGGAGTTGAATACCGTCGTGGGATTGATGACCTTTCGTTGCATGACGCTTCCTTGTTGTCGGTAGGAAAACAAGGCTAACCCAAAGGCATCGCTCAATCTGACGGTTCAACATCCCGCAACATATCGGGGTCAGGGCTTGCTCTGTGTCACCCGCCACACCGTGTTCCCCACATCATCCGCCACCAGCAATGCACCCTGCCCGTCCAGGGTCACACCCACCGGCCGGCCTTGCGCTTCGCCTTCGGCATTGAGAAAACCGGTGAGGAAGTCGACCGGTGCACCCGACGGCTTGCCCTCCTTGAACGGGATAAACACCACCTTGTAGCCCGCTTGCGGGTTGCGGTTCCAGGAGCCGTGCTCGCCGACGAACACCCCATCGGCAAAGGCAGCCGGCATGCCGCGCGCATCGGAAAAGGTCAGGCCCAGCGGCGCGACGTGAGTACCCAGGGCGTAGTCCGGCGCGATAGCCTGGGCGACCTTGTCCGGGCGTGGCGGTTGGACGCGCACATCGACGTGGCTGCCGTAGTAGCTCCACGGCCAACCGTAGAATGCACCGTCCTGCACTGAAGTGAGGTAGTCGGGCACCAAGTCGCTGCCGATTTCGTCGCGTTCGTTGACCACCGTCCACAGTTGGGTAGAACCCGGTTTCCACGCCAGGCCGTTGGGGTTGCGCAAACCGCTGGCGAACAGGCGTTTCTCGCCGCTGGCCACGTCCAGTTCCCAGATCGCGGCACGCCCCTCTTCAGCGTCGAGGCCGTTTTCGCCGACGTTGCTGTTGGACCCCACCGTCACATACAGCCGGGTGCCTTCGGGGTTGGCCAGCAGGTTTTTGGTCCAATGATGGTTGATGCCGGCCGGCAGGTCGGTGACCTTGACCGGAGTGGCGTCGATATGGGTCTGGCCTGGGGTGTAAGGCACCTTGACCACCGCGTCGGCATTGGCGATATACAAGTCGTTGCCCACCAGCGCCATGCCGAACGGCGACATCAGGCCGCTCAAGAACTCGGTCCGTACTTCGGCATGCCCATCGTGATCGGCATCGCGTAGCAAGGTGATGCGATTGGCGCTCGGTGTATCCGCGCCGACACGCCCCATCACCACACCCATCGCCGTGCGCCGTGCCCAGGCGATCACACCCGTGCCGCCGTCGGTGGCGCCTTCGGGCATGGGCGGGTGATTACTTTCAGCGACCAGCACATCACCGTTGGGCAGGGTGTAGACCCAGCGCGGGTGATCGAGGTTATCGGCCAGGGCCGTGACGGTGAAACCTTGGGGGGCGGTGGGTTGCACGCCGTCAGACCAGCCGACGGCCTTGGAGACCTTGAGCGTAGGGATCAAAGAAGTGCTGGGCTCGGGCAGTTGCGGCGCAGGCCCGACTCCGGCTTGAAACGGTATTTTGGACGCTTCGCCACAGGCACTGAGAACAGCAGCGGCGGCAATCAGGAGCGCAAGGCGGCTCGGTACATTCATGGTGCAAACCTCGGGGCAGAAACCTGAGGGAGTATTGCCCTATAACGCGCAGGTAGCCACCGGCCGTGGCGCAATTGAATGTTAACCGTGGGGCACGAATGGCATCGAAGTCTCTCTTTTGTCGGACTGCTCTTACACAACTATAGAGCTGGGGCCGCTTCGCGACACAACGGGACGGTGCGACGGTTCGACAAGCCAGCTCCCAACACATGATCCCTTGCGTCTGAAATGCTGCGCTCGCCATCAGACCTTCACTGCTATCATCAAGCCACTACTGAAGATATGGACGTCGCTATGCGCCTGATAACAGCTCCCGCTTGTTTGCTGGCCGCCTTAACCCTGGCTGGCTGCAGCATCAAGCAAACCGTCACGCCGGTTGCCTTCAGCGGCGCCCAGGCGCCTGAGATCTGCATGATCCCCGCCGAAGGCTTGCGTGCCGGGTTCAATGCCACCTACACCGCGCAGTTGCGCAGCAAAGGGTTCCAGACTCGTGAGCTGCGGCCCGGCACCCCACCGGCCAGTTGCGCGCTTTCGACGACCTACATTGGTCAATGGAGCTGGGACCTGGCGCTGTACATGAGCTATGCCGATATCCAGGTGTTTGAAAATGGCCGCCAGGTGGGCAAGGCGCTGTATGACTCGACCTCGGGTGGCGCTCGAATGGGCAAGTTTATCGATGCACAAAGCAAGATCATCGAGATGACCAACCAGTTGTTCCCGAATGCGTACTATGGTCCGGGACTGCCTACCAACTCCCCATCGCCAGACTGAACGGCGAAAACTCCGCGAACTGCCACCGCAACGCCAACGCCGCCGGGCGGCGCACCACGTGTTCCACCGTCACCGTCCACAACCGCTGGGCGCCCTCGAACAGCGCCACTTCCGGGCCGTCGAGGATCAACGTGGTACGCCCGGCCACTTGCAGCACATCGCCCGATTCAAAGTCGATGAACAACAGCCCGGCCACCGGATTGGCTTGCAGGTTGCCCAGGGTGGCGAAAAAGAGGTTGCCGGCAAAGTCGGGGATGGTCAGCACGTTGCCTTCGACCCGCACAAAACCCGTGTTGCCACCTCTATGAGAAACGTCCACCGAGCGTTGAGCGTCCACCTCGACGTAGCTGGCGACGAACAGCGTGTCGGCGTTGCGGATCAGGGTTTGGGCGGCAGCGTCCAAGTCGTTGAAGCGTTCGACCGCCGTGCCGGGTTTACGGGCAATGCCATCGACCGGGCGCAGTTGGATGTACTTGGGGCAATTGCCGAAGGTGTGTACCACGTCGACCGAAAAGCCGTCGTGATCGAGTGCACCCACACGGCCGTTCATGCGGTTACGGCGCCGAGTATTGAGGTCGATGCCCAACAGGCCGACAGCTGCCCCCTCACGCAGAGCGTTGCGGGCCGGGTCGGTCGCGGACGGCAGGCTGTCGATCTGCAGGGTCTGCGGGCCCGGCGAGTGGGCAAAGCCTGGCGCGCCTTCGATCATCGTCGCCCAAGGGATGCCCTGCTCGTCCACCGCACCCAGTATCAGGTAAGGCAACAAGGGATAGAAATCCCGGTGCTGTTCCGGCAGGTGATCGCGGATCACCTTCGGCCCGACCACGGCCATGCGGTCGGCCACGCCCACCGCCTCTTGTATGTGCCGTTCGCCGGCATGCCAGGGAGATTGTTCGATCAGGTTCATGGCAAGCACCTCAGGTTGGATGTGTCGATGCTGCACCCTGCCAGCCGGCGTGAGAATCACCACGCCAGGCAATCCACTATTACGCCAGCTGAAATGCCGGGTGTTCGCGCAGCGCCATTACGCAGTGGTCGACAAAGCTGCGCACGCGCATCGGTGCATTGCGACCTTCGCGGTACACCACCTGCACCGGCAGTGGCGGCAGTTCAAAATCCGGCAATACGCGATGCAGTTGCCTGCTCAGCAGGTGTTCGTGCACCGGATAACTCAGGCAGCGAATCAACCCCGCGCCCTGCACCGCCGCATTGATCGCACCCTGTACCGTGGCGCAGCCCAGACGGGCACGGGCCTTGAGTTGATAGCCCGGGAAATCCCAATGCACCTGATCGGCGCTGGCGATCAGCCGGTGCTGCTTGAGGTCGTCCGGGTGTTGGGGCTCGCCGTGAGCTGCAAGATAGTCGGGGCTGGCGCAGAGAATATGCCGCACCTGCCCCAGCGGCCGGGCGATCAATGACGAGTCGGGCAGTTCACCGACGAGGATGGCGACGTCGAGCCCTTCTTCGTGCAGGTTCGGGTAATAGTCGTGGTAGCTGACGATCAGGTTCACCTCGGGATAGCGGTCCAGGTAGTCGGCCAGGACCGGCGCCATCACATAACGGCTGAACAGGAACGGCAAAAACACCCGCAGATTGCCCTGGGCCTGCACATGCAGCCCCTTGGCCGAGGCTTCGGCGGCGTCCACCGCAGCGAGCAGGCGCACGCAGTCCGCCAGGTAGGCGCTGCCGGCGTCGGTAAGGCTCACGCCACGCGTGCTGCGCGCCAGCAACGGCACGCGCAAACGCGCCTCCAGGCGGGCGATCGCGCGTACCAGGGTCGGGCCGGAGACCTGTGCGTCACGCGCCGCCGACGCCAGGCTCGGCTGCCCGGCCAGCGCGGCGAACAACTGCATATCGCGATAACGCTCCATCAGCTGCGCCGTTTCATCGCAGGGTTCAGGGCGCTGTCCTGGCCCAGGCGATGGGTAAGGAAGTCGACAAAGGTGTTGATCTTGGCCGGCACCCGGCCGCTCTTCTGGAACACCACCTGGATCGGTAACGGCGCCGACTCATAGGCTTCGAGGATAATTTCCAACTCTCCCGCCGCCACCGCAGCTGCGACCTGATAGGACAACACCCGCGTCATGCCCCAGCCCAAGCGCGCCAGGTTGATGGCCGCATTGTTCGCCGTGACCACCAGACGTGGCTCGATGGTCACAGTCAAGGGTTGGCCGCCGTCCACAAATTCCCAGCCACTCACCAAGGAACTGGACGACGACGTGGCGATCTTGGCCTCATGCAACTGCGACGGATGCGTAGGCCGCCCGTGCTGTTCGAGGTACGCCGGCGATGCGCAGACCACCCGGCGCACTTCGCCGACCTTGATCGCCTGCTGCCCCGGTTCATGCAAGTGACCGATACGCACCGCCACGTCCACACCTTCGTCGGTCATGTTGACCACGCGATCGACCAGTAAGGCGTTGATGTTCACCAAGGGGAACCGGTCCAGGTATTCCCCCAGTACCGGTGCCACATACAGCTCGCCGAACAGTACCGGCGCAGTCACGGTCAGGTGACCACAAGGGATGGAATAACTGCCTGCCGCCGCTTCCTCGGCCTCATCGAGCTCGGCCAGGATGCGCCGACAATCTTCCAGGTAACGCTGGCCGGCTTCGGTCAAGTGCAGGCTGCGGGTGGTGCGCGCCAGCAGCTGAGTGCCGATGCGTTCCTCCATGGCGGCGATGGCCCGCGTCACACTGGGTGGCGAGGTTTTCAGGCGACGCGCCGCGGCGGCGAAGCCCTCCTCCTCGGCCACCGCCAGGAACACCTGCATTTCATGAAATCGGTCCATCGGCACGCCTCTAGAAAGTTATTACGACTGCAAGCCCACCGCCGTGCGCGGCATGCCCACGAACCCCGGCAACGCCTCGATGCTGGCGAGCCAGGCGCGCACCTGAGGGTAGTCGGCCAGCGACACATTGCCTTCTGGCGCATGGGCGATGTAGGTGTAGAAGGCCACATCGGCAATGGTCGGCTGCTCACTGGCCAGGAAGCGGCTTTGGCCCAGCTGCGTTTCCATCAGTTTCAGCAACGCGTGGGACCGGCTGATTGCGGCGGCGGTGTCCACCTGGGCACCAAACACCAGGGCAAGGCGTGCAGTCGCGGGCCCTGCGTGGAGTTGCCCGGCGGCGGCCGAGAGCCAACGCTGCACACGGGCCTGGCCCACCGGGTCGCTCGGCAGCCACTGGCCTTTGCCGTAGGTGTTCGCCAGGTAGACCAGGATCGCATTGGAGTCCGCCAGTACCACACCGTTGTCATCGATGGCTGGCACCTGGCCGAAAGGGTTGATGGCAGCAATGAACTCGGGCGCTTTGTGGGCGGCTTGCTTGAGGTCCACCAACACATAGTCCGTGGGCAAGCCGAGCAGCGACAGCATCAGCTCGACGCGGTGGCTGTGGCCGGACAACGGGAAACCGTAAAGTTTGATCATGAGGGGCTCCAATAAAGTGGGGTATCAACGCCCCGCATGTTCCGCCGCTGCACCAACCGTTGGAATCACCAGGATTTACAATCCAGCATTTCACCCGATGAAACAATCCCGTTCAGCGCTCTTCAAGCCTATCCCGCAAAAACCGATGGCTCACGGAAAACAACCGCCGATACGTGAGCAACACCGCCCCCACCGTGCCCAGCGCCGACGCTGCGGCAATCAGAAACATGATCACGATCTGATACCGCACCGCATCCACCGGGCTCTCCCCCGCCAGCACCTGCCCGGTCATCATGCCGGGCAGGCTGACGATGCCTACGACGGTCATCTGGTTCAACGTCGGGATCATCCCGGCGCGCACGGCCTGGCGGATGGCTTCCTGCGCCGCCTCCCAGCGCGAGCCGCCGAGGGCCAGGATCATTTCGATGGTGTTGCGGCCCGACGTCAGCTCCTGGGTCATGCGTTCGATCCCCAGGGACACGCCGGTCAGGGTGTTGCCCAGGATCATGCCGAGGATCGGAATTGCATACTGCGGCTCGTACCACGGGTGGATGCGAATCACCGCAAACAAGCCCACCGCCGTCACCAGCCACGAACTGCCCCACACCGATAGGATGCTGTCCACACGCTGCCCCCGGTAAGTGCGCCGCCCGCGCCCCGCCGCCGAGATGCCGGCGATCAAGGTCATGGCGCACATCAACGGCAGCACCACGTACCAATAAGCAAATTCGAACACCCAGCCCAGCAGGTAACCGATGGCCAGCAGTTGCACCACGGTGCGCACCGCCGCCCACAACAACTGGCGCTCCAGGCCCAGGCGCAGCAGCAGGGAAAGCGCGCCGTTGATCAGGATCAGCGAGGCGGCGATGCCCATGTCCAGTGCGGTGAGATTTTGATAGTTCATGGCTGGGCCACTGCGCTCAATACACCGGCGCTCATCTGCAAATGGATGTCGCTCATGCGCCGCGCCTGTTCCAGGTCGTGGGAGACCCAGATACAGGCGCGGGAGGGATCCCCGGCAAACCAGGCGTGGATCAGCGCTTCCACTTCGCGGGATGAGGTGGGGTCGAGGGCGGCGGTGGGCTCGTCCAGCAGCAGCACTTCGGGATTGAGTTGCAGAGTGCGGATCAACGAAACTACCTGGGACTCACCGCCCGACAGGTCGGCGGCGCGCTTGGCCAGAAAGTCAGGATTCTTGCCGGCGTGGCCCAGCAGTGTGGTCACCGTCGTAAGGTCAAAGTGGCGTTTGCGCGACGTCTTGAGGCTGAAGGGGAAACGCAGGTTGTCTTCCACGGTGCCGTCGAGCAGCGCCGGACGTTGCGACAAGTAGCTGATGTGGCAGCGGTAGTGGGGAATCTGCGCGTTGTTAATCGGCTGGCCATTCCACAGGATCTGCCCGGAACTGGGCGCATCCAGCAGGGCGAGTGCGCGCAGGAACACGCTTTTGCCGGAGCCGGATGAGCCGGTGATCGACACGCGATCGGCGGCATTCAAGGTGAAATCGGTGGGCTGGAGCAAGGCTACCTGGCGGCGCTCGTCCATGCGCGTGAGGGCGCGGGTTTCGATCAGTGCGCTCATGAACGCGGTGTTCCTCTGAATCTGGAGGGTGCAATGGTGAGGCACACTGGCCGGGATTTCATTCAAAAAATTCAAACTTATGTGCATGACCCGATGCGCGCAGACGGCCTGGGCAAAGCACATCCTGCTCGCTAGACTTGCGCCCCTATAAAAAGGAGCCCTCATGGACGAACAGAAAGCATCCGATGCCCCCGTTTCCCGCTTGAGCGCAGCGTGGTTGTGGCGACTGATAAAGCGTCAAAGCCTGCCGATCATGCTGTTGTTGTTCGCGCTGTTTTACTCAAACGGCTACGCCTATCTGGAAACGTATAACAACGCGCTCGGCGTACCCGTCAACCGTCTCGGCTACGACGCTTATCACTACGTGGTGTACGGCGGAAACGACATTCTGGTCAAACTGGCTGCCTTGCTTATCTTCACCGCAGCGGTCCTGGTTTTCGCCTGCCTGATGTACTTCACCGAAAACCCTGACCGTGTTTTACCCACCCGGGAATTGGGCCCTCACACACGTCGCTATCGGATGCTGCGCAGGCTGGAGAAGAGCTACAGAAAAGCCACGACGCCGATATCCGGCGCACTGCTGATCAGTCTTCTGGCATTTTTCGCCTGGATCATCTGGTCGCTGGCGTACGCGCAGTCGATGGCGCATGGCAAGCTGAGGGCCTACGAAGTGATTCATGATTGCACGCCATCAATCCTCCAGCTCAACAACCTCGATGTGGTCACGGCCTGTATCGTCGGCGAAAGCGACGATATGTTGTATCTGGTGGAAAAACACAGGGAGGGCGGCGAAATCCAGTTTCAGAAACGCCGAGTTCCCAAAGACCGTATTCATTCGACCACAGGACCCACTACGCTGCTGAAAAAGCCCGACTGACCCCTGTGGGAGCCGGACATTTGCAATCGGGCGCAGCACTGCCTATATTTCCCGCCTGGCGCTCTCTACGCCACCTTCCGCGGAAAGGGCTGCGCCCAAGACACTGCAACACCCTCTTTTTTCTACGACTCCCCACCTTGAAGCGGAAAAGGTTTGTGCAAGGAGATCGTATGTCCCGTCACTTCAATTCCGATGGCCGCCTCAACCTTGAACAGCAGCGCAAGCGTGCCAAGGAACTGCTGCCACGCCTCAAAGCCCAAGACCCGAACGCGACCTTGTCCTTGGCCCAATGGGAAATCGCCAAGCAGCTGGGTTTCAGCAGTTGGCCAAAGCTCAAGGCGCATATCGATGCTATCGCCTTCGCCGCCCGCCACCCCGACTTTACTGCCAGCGACGAAGCCCGCACCACCCATTGGCGCTGCGGCAATGACATTGCCCACAGCCTGCAGCTGGCGGGGTTCAAGGGACAGTTTCGGATGCTCACCGACCCGCTGTGCATGGGCCCGGTCCGCGATCTGCCCAGCCAAGCCTTCCGCGCCATGCGCAGCGCTTTTATCAGCCAGGCCTTTGCCATCGATGAAGCTGATGCGGCACGTCGTGTCGATGCTGAATACGACCACCTCGAAGCCTTGGCCAGCGCCGATCACAGTGTGCTGTGGTGCGAAGCGGATGCGTATGACCAACTGTTCCTGGTTCGCGCACTGGCGGGTCTTGAGCAAGCACCGCGCAAGCTGGAACTGATCGAGGTCGACCGCATTCCCGGCGTGCAGCGTTTTATCGGCATCGGCCAACTGGCGCCGGATGTGTTGGCCTGGCTGTGGCCGCAACGGCGCTTGATCGATGATGACGCCGTGCAACTCGCCAAAGAGGCCTGGTCGGCATATTGCGACAGCTCGCCAGTCAAGTGGGCGCAATTGGCCCATGGCAGCCATCCCGCCTTGCCATTGCTGGCCCCGGCGCTGTTGCGTCAGTTGCAGGAGTTGCCAGGTCTGCGCGATGGGCTGTCGCTGACCGAACGCCTGACCCTGACTTACCTCGCCGAGGCTGGACCAACGCCATTCGGCCGGGTCTTTGCAGAGTTGATGGCCAAGCGCGAACCGCTACCGTTTCTGGGGGACATGATGTTTCACGCGCTGCTGCGGCCGCTAATCGATGGCGACAACCCTTTGCTGACGGCCACCGAGACGCACCTGGAATGGCCACGCCAGGTGCTGGCGTTGACTGCGCTGGGGCAAACCGTGCTCAACGGCCATGCCCACTGGCGGGATCATGCCAGTCATGCGCGATGGGTGGGGGGTGTATGCCTGCGACCTGGCCAGCCGCATTGGGCGATTGATGAAAACATCCTGCCTGTATGGCGCCCGTGATTAGGCTAATGTGCGCCCATCCAACTTTCATCTGCGAGACTGTCCATGCGTAACCTGATCTTCGCCAGCCTCTGCCTGCTGGCGGGCTGCCAACAAACGCCACCCGCCAACGACCAACTCGACGCCGTGCTCTGGACACAGACCTCCATCGAGCATGAGCTGATCTACCGTCAGCTCTTCGCCAATGCCACCCGCCAACTCGACGTGGCGCTGGCTGATCCGACCTGGGACGCCCTGCCCTTCCCCCCGCGCAACCTCAAAGGGTTGCCGCCGGCGATCGTGGTCGATATCGACGAAACCCTGCTGGACAACGTGCCGCTCAACGCCCGCGATGTGGTCAACAACCAGGTTTATTCCTACGACCGCTGGAACACCTGGGTCGACCAGGCCAAGGCCCAGGCATTGCCCGGCGCAGTCGCCTTCGTGCAAGCGGCCCAGCAGAAAGGTATCGCGGTCTACTACCTGACCAACCGTGAACACAGCCAGGTCGCCGCCACCGTGAAAAACCTGCGCCTGCGCGGTTTCCCGGTGGAAAGCGACGTACGTGTCCTCGCCGCCAGCACGCCCACCGGCCATTGCGAAAGCGCCGGCTACGGCAAGAACTGCCGCCGCCAATGGGTCGCCGCCCATGCCCGCGTGTTGTTGATGGCCGGTGATTCCCTGGGGGATTTCGTCCAGGCCGAGCACAACACCGTCGCGGATCAACGCAAGGCCGTGGCGCCTTATGTGAACTGGCTGGGGCAGCGCTGGTTTCTGTTGCCCAACCCGACGTATGGCAACTGGTACAGCGCGCCGTATGGGGATGATGAGAAGTTGCCGTTTGAGCAAAAACGCAAGCTCAAGCAACAGGCGTTGCAGTTGCAGCAATAGCCCGCGCGGCTGAACGGGCCTGGGATGCTGCCGTATGCCGATTCACCGGCACCGGCAGCCCCAAGTGCCCGCGCAACGTGCTGTGACTGTACTCACTGCGAAACAACCCGCGCTCGCGCAACAGCGGCAACACCTGATCGGTAAACCGCGCAAAGTCCTCCGGCGCGCCCACATGGATGTTGAACCCATCCACCGCGCGCTCCACAAACCAGCGCTCGATCTCATCCGCCACGGTCTTGGGCGAGCCGACGAAACTGGAAAACGGCTTGGCAAACCGCAGCGCCGCCTGACGCAACGTCAGACCCTGTTCACGGGAGACTTGCTTGATGTTCTCCGCATGCCCGCGATAGCCATTGCTGCCCAAGTCACCCAATTCCGGAAACGGCTCATCCAACGGATATTGGCTGAAGTCGTGGTAATTGAATGGCCGGCCTAACTGCACCAACGCTTTGTGCAGATCTAGCTCGCCATTGCGCTCGCGGTCGATGGCCTGGGCCTGCTCATCGGTATCCGCAATGATTGGCGAAATACCCGGCAGGATGGTTACGTGGTCAGGGTTACGTCCAGCGGCGGCGGTACGTTTTTTGATGTCGCTGTAGTACGCCTGGGCATCTTCGAAATTGCCCACGCCGGCAAAAATTCCCTCGGCATAGTTCGCCGCCAGGCTGCGCCCGGATTCGGAGATTCCCGCCTGGAAAATCACCGGTTGGCCTTGGGCTGAACGGGCTATATTCAGCGGCCCGGTGACCGAGAAAAACTCGCCGTGGTGATCGAGGCGGTGTTGGCGCTGCGGGTCGAGGAACACCTTGGTTTGCTTGTCACGCACAAAGGCGTCGTCTTCATAGGAGTCCCACAAGCCCTGCACCACCTCCAGGTGTTCGGCTGCGCGGCGATAGCGCTCGGTGTGGTCGATGTGTTGCTCGCGGCCAAAGTTACCGGCCGCGCCTTCCAAGCCGGTGGTGACCACGTTCCAGCCGGCGCGGCCGCCGCTGATGTGGTCCAGGGACGCAAACTGCCGCGCCACGTTGAAGGGTTCGGTATAGGAGGTCGTAAGGGTCGCCACCAGGCCGATTTTCGAGGTCGCCCCGGCGATTGCCGAGAGCAGCGTCAAGGGCTCCAGGCGGTTGAGGAAATGCGGCGCGGAATCCGGGGTGATGTAGGGGCTGTCGACGATGAACACCAGGTCGAACTTGGCCGCTTCTGCCTGCTGGGCCTGGGCGCGGTACCAGTCGATATCCACACTGGCATCGCCGGGGATCTGCGGGTGCAGCCATTCGTTTTGTGCAGTGCCGACACCGGTGAGAATGGCGCCGAATTTGAGTTGCCGGGGTGAGGTGGGCATCAGGGTATTCCTCCGTGGATGGCCGCGGTGCTGGCCTATGGAGATCGACCTTAATGCCCGCGAGCGGGGCTTGTGAAAGGCTTTGTAGATCTATGCTAATTATTAAAATTACTGATCTAAACCCAGCAAAAACCTCCGAAACAGGCATAACAAACAACAGCGCTGTCGCGGGCCGTTGAAGCGGCTTTGGACACGATCATGAGAAAACAAGGAGAATGGCGACCTTTCAAACTCAACGCGCTGGCATCAGGTTCTTCCCTCGATCCCAATCTGATTCAAGCCACAAGGTCATATGGATATGAAACGGGTACTTATCGCTTGGCTCGGCCTGTTATCGCTCACCCAACCCTCACTGTCCTTCGCGGATAACCTCAACGGGAAAACTCTCTTTTCCCAGCGGTGTGCGATGTGTCACGGCGCCGATATCAAAGGCACAGGTCCCTTGGCCAACAAGAGCAATCCCCCCACCCCCGACCTGACCACCGCCGCGTTCAAAAAACGCCTGAATGATTATCCAGGCGTTATTGTCTCGTCGATCATCCTTCGTCCCAATGGCGACTTGATCCCAAGAACCTTGCGAGAGAACGGCGTGAAGCTGGCACCGTTCGCTTGGAGGGTTAACGACTTCCGCGATTTGAACCAGTACATGAGCAGTGTGATTGCAAAAAGTCGATGAGTCTCACACCGCTCTTGCCGCGATCGCCTCCACTTCGACCAACGCGCCGGGCAACGGCAATGCCACCACCTGCAACGCCGTGCGCGCCGGTTTATTCGGTTGCTCAGGCGTGCCAAAGAACTGTGTGTAGCCCGCCTGCAAGCCGGCGAAATCCAGCTTGCCGCCTGTCTCTTCGGCTCCTACCAGAAACACCCGCAACTGCACGATGTCGCCCAGGTCCAGGTCTTGCTGGCGCAAGATCTTGCGCAGCTTGTTGAACACCGACACCGTCTGCACTTCGGTAGAGCCATAGGCGGCCGGCGTGCCCGCCGGGGCGTTTGCGTCGTGCAGATCAGGCAAGGTGCCGCTGACAAAAATCAGGCTGGCGGAAGCCGGTACGGTGACCGTCTGCGAGATTGGGAAATCGCCGACGCTGGTACGTTGAATGCTGTTGCTCAAGATGACTCTCCTTATGAAGCGGCAAGTGCCGCGCTGTGCCGTTGTTGGGTAACCCGTTCCGCCAGCAGCCCGACCACATGGCGCGCCGAATTGGCCGCCGATTCCTGCCAGATGCCCACGCCGCTTTGCACCAACCCATCACCGGCAAAGTACACACGGCCGTAGCCGGCTTCGAGCAAGGCGCTGGCGTCGGCCGGGAAGTGTTCGCGTTGCAGCCACGGGCCTTCGCTGTAGGGGATCTGTTCCCAGGACACCGCCAGCGGATTGCGCAGGTGTTTGGAATAGCCGGGGTGCAGCAGCTCCACAGCTTCTTTCGAGGTGGCGTACTGCTGGTCGAACGGTTGCGCACCAAATACGTCGGCGCCCTCCCCGGTCACATAGCCCGCCACCAGCAAGCCTTCGCGGGTGTTGAGGTCATTGCTCGGGTACCACAGCAGGCGCGCCGGGTGTTCGATCCACGACAGGCCCCCGTAGGTGCGGTAGTCGGTTTCCCAGAATCGCGGCGACTGCCACGCCACTTTGGTTGCCTGGTCGCTGCGGGTGCTGAGCAAGGCGGCCTTGATCGGGTCGCTGAAGTCAGTGTCGAGCTTGGCCAGCAGCGGCAACGGCAGGGTCGAGATCAGGTAATCGGCACGTACCACTTGTTCGCGACCGCTGAGCTTGTCGTGATAAGTAACGGCTACACCGTCTTCCAATTGGCGGATCTGCCGCACCTGGGCGCCCAGTTGCACCTGGCCCCGGACGCGCTTGTAGAAGGCATCCGTGATGCGGTCCATACCGCCCACCGGCTGGAACATGGTGGCGGAGAACTCCGGGAACTCCGTGTGCAGCAACGCGCCCCACAGCTCCGGATGCAGCAGTTGATCGAGTGATAACGGGCTACGACTGGCGGGCAAGGCGCCGGGGTGCGCAGGTGATTCCAGGTGCCCCGAACGGATCGTGCCCTCGAAGGCCAGCGCCTGTGACAGGTCGCCATACACCTGCAGGAACGCCAGCAATCGCCTGCGTTCCTCACCGCTCAATACATCATCGAGGGCATCACGCTGCACCGCCTTGGCCAGCAAGCCGGACACATGCCCCCGTGCATCGTTGATGGCCTGGCCCACCGTGAATGCCGGCTTGCTCACATCCGGCCGCACCTGGGCGCCATGGCTGCTGTTGACCAGCACCTCCAGCGGCACGCCCAACTCGCTGCAATAGTCGAGAATGGTGCGATGCTGGCTGGGAATCCGCGCCGGCCCGGCGTTGAAGTAGTGCCCTTGTTCGAACGTTGCGGTTTGCGTGCGGCCGTCCTTGTAATCCACGCGATCGCCGTTGCGGATCGTCCAGGTGCGGCCGCCCACGCGGTCACGCGCCTCCAGCACTTGCACCTCGAACCCGGCGCGGCTCAACTCCAGTGCCGTCACCAGCCCCGCGATCCCGGCGCCCAACACCAGCACGCGGGTGCCCTGCCCCAGGCCTTCCTTGAGTTTCAGCGGTCGCGGGCGACGGTGTGACGACGGCCCCAGGCCCAATGCCGCCAGTGCCTCCTTGACTGCCTTTTCGCCGCCTACCGCAGCAATGCTCGACAGCGCTTCACGTCGTGTCAGTCCCATGTTCGATGCTCCTTAATCCGGCAGGCCCGGTGGGTTGATCAACGACTGGTCGACGCGCTCGATATCCAGGCCCCAGCGCTGCAGCACCTGTTCGTATTGGCCGCCGGCAATCGCGCCTTCCAGGGCGGTGTGGATCGGCTTGACCAGGCCGTTGTCCTTGCGCGTGGTCACCGCGATGTCGGCTTTTAAAGGCCAGCCACCATTGACCGTGCCGACAAGCTTGATACCTCCGGTGATTGCCGCCGAATAGGCGTACACCGAGTTAGGCCCGAACAGCGCATCGCTGCGCCCGGATTGCACCGCCAGTTGCGCGGCGGCCTGGTCGTCGAAGTACTGCAACAGCGCCGGCTTGAGGCCGGCTTTTTCATTAGCGTCGTTCCAGGCCAACAGGACTTTTTCCTGGTTGGTGCCGGAGCCAACAATGATCTTCAGCCCGGCAATGTCTTCGGCCTGCTTGATCGCGCTGATCTTGCTGGTGCTCTTCACATAGAACCCGAGCACGTCCTGGCGATAAGTCGCGAAGTCGAAACGCTTCTTGCGCGCCTCGGTCACCGTGACGTTACTGATCACCGCGTCGTACTTGCCCGAGCTGACGCCCAGGGGCCAGTCTTCCCAGCTGGTCTGCACCACGTTGAGTTGTAGGCCCAGGCTGTCGGCGACCAGTTGCGCAGTGTCGGCCTCGCTGCCGATGGTGGTTTTGTCATCGCTGGCCAGCAGCGCCAGAGGCGGCCCGGCCACACCGGACACGGCCACGGTGAACTTGCCCGGCTGGGCGAACTTGAAGCCCGGCGGGATCTGCGCGATGGCCGCTTCGTTACGCGGTACATGAATGCGCGCACGGTCGGGGCTGAGGTCGACCTGTTGCACGGCGAACGCGCTTTGTGCGGTGCTGACGGCCAGCGTCAACAGGGCGATACGGGCGGTAGAGATAATCATGGGCAGTCACTCCTTGAACTAAAGCACCTTGCCGAGAAAAGCCACGGTGCGGGGATGTCGGGGTTGGCGGAAAATCTGCTCGGGCGGCCCTTCTTCGATCAACTGGCCGTCGCAGAGGAACACCACGTGATCGGCCACTTCACGGGCAAAGCCGATTTCGTGGGTGACGATCACCAGGGTCACGCCCAGTTGGGTCAGGCCCTTGATCACATCGAGCACTTCGCCCACCAGCTCCGGGTCGAGCGCCGAGGTGGGTTCATCGAACAGCAGCACTTTGGGGTCCAGCGCCAAGGCGCGGGCGATGGCGACACGCTGTTGCTGGCCGCCGGAGAGCTGGCGCGGGTAGGCATCGACCTTATCCGCCAGACCCACCTTGGCCAGCAGCTCGGCCGCCTTGGTTGGGGCCTCGGCCTTGTTCCAGCGCTTGTGGGCCAGGGGCGCCTCAGCGACGTTCTCCCAGGCGGTGAGGTGCGGGAACAGGTTGAAGTTCTGGAACACAAAGCCCACGTCGATGCGGCGCTTGAGAATTTCGCGCTCTTTGAGCTCGTAGAGCAGGTCACCCTTGCGGCGATAGCCGACGTATTCACCGTCGATGGTGATATGCCCGCTGTCGATCTTTTCCAGGTGGTTGATGGTGCGCAGCAAGGTGGACTTGCCCGAGCCGGATGGCCCGAGGATCACCGTGACCTTGCCCGGATCGATGGTCAGGTCGATGTCTTGCAACACCTGTTGGTTGCCAAAGCGCTTGCCCACGCCCTGGATCTGAATGCGCCCGGCGCGTGCTTCAGCCATGGGTTTTCTCCTTCAACCAACCGCGTAGGCGTTGCAACGGCGTGGGCGGCAGCACCCGTGCGGTGCCACGGGCGAAATGGCGCTCGACGTAGTACTGCGCGCTGGTCAGCACAGTGGTGATGATCAAGTACCAGACCGTCGCCACGATCAGCAGCGGGATCACCGCCTGGGTGCGGTTGTAGATGACCTGCACGGTGTAGAAC
Source organism: Pseudomonas sp. TWR1-1-4 (assembly GCF_049897165.1). Classification (NCBI taxonomy): domain Bacteria; kingdom Pseudomonadati; phylum Pseudomonadota; class Gammaproteobacteria; order Pseudomonadales; family Pseudomonadaceae; genus Pseudomonas; species Pseudomonas sp. TWR1-1-4. The sequence goes on from NZ_JAFCVS010000001.1 coordinate 646,201, forward strand.
AGCTCAGGCAAGGCCAGCACATAGACAATCGAGGTACCCTTGACCAGGCCGATGATTTCATTGAAACCCGACGGCAGGATCGAACGCAGCGCCTGCGGCAGGATGATCCGGAAGATCCGCCGCGAAGCCGGCAAACCCAACGCCGCAGCGGCTTCATGCTGGCCGGCGTCCACACCGATCAGCCCGCCGCGAATGATCTCCGCCGCGTACGCCGCCTGCATCAGGCTCAAGCCCAATACGGCCACGGTGAACTGGCTGAGCACGTCCACGGTGGACCACTCGGCGAACACCACCGAGGTGAACGGCACGCCGAGCACGATGTGGTCATACAGGTAGGCAAAGTTGTACAGGATGATCAGCACCAGCAACGCCGGCATCGAGCGGAAGAACCAGATATAGCCCCAGGCCAACGCCGCCAGCAGCGGCGAGCCTGACAGTCGCGCCAACGCCAGCGCCGTGCCGAGAATGATGCTGAACACCGTGCTCAACAGCGTCAGCAACAGCGTCTGCCCCAGCCCACGCAGCACCGACGGCGAGAAAAACCACTGGCCGAACACACCCCACTCCCAGCGCGGGTTGGTGGCCAGGGAATGCACGATGGCCAGCAGCACCAGCGCCGCGAAGATCGACCCGGCCCAGCGCCAGGGATGCCGTGCGGGCACCACTTGCAGGGCCTTGATCGGCGTGGAGACACGGGCCTGGCGCACCGGGCTGGGCGAGTCAATCAGGTCATAGGATTTGGCGACGATGGGCATGGTGTGTTCCTCGGCCTCAGAAGGCATAGGTCAAGCGGGTGTAGTAGTACCCGCCGGTAAAACCGTAGGGCGAATAGACGCCGTAACTGCTGACCATGGTGCTGCTCGGCACCCCTTGTTTCTTGGGGTAGATATCGAACAGGTTCTTGGCGCCAACAGCGATATTCAGGTCTTTGGTGAGGTTGTAGCCAAGGTCGAGATCGGTGATCCACTTGGCACTGTAGATACGGTCCAGGTCGCGATTGGCCGACGCGTTCACTTCTTTGTAGGAACCGTAGCGAGTCAGGGCCAGGTTGAGGTTGAAGCGATCGATGCTCCAGTCGCCGCCGAGGATCAGCTTGGTGCTGGGCTGCACGCCGGTGATCAGGTTGCGCGCCTCGCGGTTCATCAACTCGTAGGACGTGCCCAGGATATTGGTGGACTCCTTGTAGTTGAGGATCCGCGTCTGGTTCCAGTTGAACGCGGCGGTCCAGTTCACCGCGCCGTACTGGCCGAGGTCCTGGCTGTAGTTGCTGACCAGGTCCAGGCCTTTGGTGCGGGTGTCGGCGCCGTTGATGAAGTACTGGCCGCCGGAGGTGGAGTTGATGCCGTTGTTCTGCAATACCTGGGTGATCTCGGGGCCGAGCAAGGTGCCGGTGAGCGTGATGCGATCGCGCAGGTTGATCACATAGGCATCGGCGGTGAAGCTCAGGCGATCAGTGGGCGTGAGGGTGAAACCGAGGCTGAAGTTGGTTGAGCGCTCCGGCTTCAACTCCTGGGCGCCGAGGGCCTGGGCGGCAGCTGAGCCCACCGGCAACACGCCGTAGTTGATCGACTGGTACACGCCGTCAACCACGCCATACGTGGTGGAGCGCGCACTGAACAGGCTGTTGGCGAGGGACGGCGCGCGGAAGCCGTTGCTGACAGTGGCGCGCACGGCGAACTGCGGGGTGAAATCATAACGGGTGGTCAGCTTGCCGCTGCGGGTGGCGCCGACGCCCTGGTTGTAGTGTTCGTAGCGGAACGCCGTGCCAACGTACCAGTCGGGCACCGGGTTGAAGCCCACATCGACATAACTGGCCAAGCTGTTGCGCGACGCGCTGCTTTCTTCATCCGGCGAAATGCCGTTGGTGACCTGCGCGCCCGACGACGCACAGTTGCCCGGCGCCACGCAGTAGCCGCCATTGGCATAGGACTCATAATCGCCGGCCTGCACCTCATAGGTGTCGCGCCGATGTTCGAAGCCGACGCTCAGGTCCAAGGGTTTTTGCAGGCCGATATCGAAGCCGCGCTTGAAGTCGAGGTTGGTGGTCAGCTCGGTGGAAATCCAGGTGCCGGAGGTGAAGTGATTCGGCGTGGCCTCGCCCAACGACGGGTTCTGGTTATGGGTGGTGCCCTGCTCCGCGTCGTTACGCCCGTAGGTGGTGGACAGGTCCCAGTCCCACTCGCCAATGGTGCCTTTACCGCCGAATGCCGCCTGGAAATCGTCTTCATCAATGAACCAGGTCGGCGTGTAGCCAGCGGGATAACCGTTCGGCCCGGTGGTGATGGTGTTGGTGATGGTCGGCAGGCGAAAGTTCTGGCCCTGCTCGGCCTTGCGGCGAGAATAGGTGGTAAAGGAGTACAGGCTGAAGCTGTCATCGATCGGCAGTTCGGCGTTGTAGCCCAGGGTCAGCAGGTTGGTCTTGGGTGTGCCGTAGCCACCATAAGTCGACCGCCCGGCTTGCTCGTAGGCTTGCGCGTAGCTGTAGCCGTTGGCGCTGGCCTTGTTGTCGTCATTCTGGCTGCGGGCGTCCAGGGCCAGTTGGACAATGCCGCCGTTGCCGATCTCGAAACCCTTGTTGAGGCTTTGCTGCACGGTCTGTTTCTTGCCGTCATAACCCTGGCCGACGTTGGTCACCGAGGTGCCGCTGGTGTCGGCCTTGAGGATCACGTTGATCACCCCGGCAATGGCGTCGGAACCGTATTGGGCGGCGGCGCCGTCGCGCAGGACTTCCACGTGATCGATGGCACTGATAGGGATCAGGTCAAGGTCGGCCGGGGCTGCGCCGGTGTTGATGCCGTTGATGTTGAGGGTGGCAGCGGTATGACGGCGCTTGCCGTTGACCAGCACCAGCACTTCGGCGGCGCTCAGGCCACGCAGGTTGGGGGCGCGGGCGATGCCGCTGGCGTCCCAACCGGTTTTTTCCGGCAGGGTCAGGGACGGGATCACGGCGCTCAGGGCTTCCATGAGGCCGGGCTTGCCGGTGTTCTGTAATTGCTTGGCGCTGACTACATCGATCGGCACCGGACTGCTGGTGACGGTGCGCTGCTCGGCGCCGCGGTTGCCGGTGACCACTACGGTGGACAGGGTGCTGTCGTCCTGGGCTTGGGCGGTGTTGGCCAGGATGGCCAGGGCCAGTGCGGCGGTGGGTTGTAGGGCTCGCTTCATATGCATTCCTGCGTTTCCAAATCGCGAAGTCGGGCAGTCACGCGGGTGGGCGCGGTGCTCGGGTTTTTTCTGGGGTGTCAGGGCGATTTGGGGCTAGGTGTGGGGCGAGGTTTGAATTGGCAACATACGTTGAACTCCCTTCCAACGATTCTGCTGCGGGGTGGCAGCGCAGAATCCGAATCTAGATTGGTACCATCCGAGGTCAGGGGTAGGCTGTTGAGTTCAAACATAACGGAATGGATTTTAAAAATATAATGCTATTTGGGCATAAGCTAATATTCTTAGATTTCATTATTTATTAGATATTTTATTCGTATTGGTAATGTTTTTTTGAAACTGGGCATGAGTACATATCCGTTGTTGCGGTAACGGCTGCTTATGGTTCCGCTCTTACAGCGGGTCACTTTTGGAAAAGAGCCCGGAATGCCGGCCCAGCCAAAAGTAACCAAAAGGGCTCTTGCCCCAACACTCGGCACCTCGCCTAGGCTCGGTGTGCCCGTAATCCGACAGTGATTTGGGGGGCCGCCGCCACGCGCCATCCATGGCGCGGGGCGGCTAAACCGGCATCCCTGCCGGTTTACCCCCCAAATCCCTGTCGAATTCCGGCCAGCGTGTTTGACGGGGCGCCTAAGATCAACATCAAAAGCAAGAGCACAGCGGCCTGACAGCCGGCTTGAGTGGTGTAGAGCAAAAGCAAACGCGGTCCTGTAGGAGCCGGGGGGACGCCTAGTTCTTGCCGGCGATGGTCTTCAACGATGACGTGGGGGAACCAGACAAAACGCGGCGGTCTCACGTTTTTCGCCGGCAAGCCGGCTCCTACAGAAAACGAAAAGCGTATCCACGATGCGAAGCGAGTCGCTCTTGATCTTGATCTTAGGCGCCCCGTCAAACACGCTGGCCGAACGCAGGCTTGAATCCGTGGGTAACCCGGCAGGACGCCGGGTTAGCCGCGCTGGGCCAAGGATGGCCCATCGCGGCGGCCCACGGATTCAAGCCGGAGTGAGGGCACACCGAGCCTAGGCGAGGTGCCGAGTGTTGGGGCGAGGACCTTTTGGTTACTTTTGGGTCCTTCCAAAAGTGACCCGCTGTAAGAGCGGAACCATAGGCGGCCGTTACCTAAATAACGGATATGTACACCAAACGACCTACCTCCCCCCAGGCCGCAACAACTGCATCTGCTGCCGATAATCATCCGTCACCTGCCGCGCCTGCCCACTACTGGTAATCACCTTAGGCGTAATCAACACAATCAACTCCGTCCGATCCTTCGACTTGCTAGTACTCCCAAACAACCACCGCAACCCCGGCACCCTACCCAGATACGGCACCGCACTCACACTCTCCCCGTTGTCCTGCTTGATCAACCCCCCCAGCAACACCGTCTGCCCACTCTGCACCGCCACCTGCGTCGACACCGAACGCGTCGAAATACGCGGATTCACCGGCGTGTCGCTGTTCGCACTCTGACTCTCGGCATCACTGACCTGCTGCTGAATATCCATGTACACCAACCCACCCGGATTGATCCGCGGCACCACATCCAGAATCACCCCCGTCTGCACATACTCGACACTGCTCAACGTGGTATCCGCATCCCCCGTATTCACCGTCGTCTGGTTGATCGGAATGTTGTCCCCCACCTGAATCTGCGCCGGCTGGTTGTTCATCACCACCAGCGACGGCGCCGACAGCACCTGGGTGCGGCCATTGGTTTCCAGCGCATGCAACGCCACCTGCAGATTCGAACTGACAAACGAGTAGAACAACGAATCCGTCGCCCCCAAACCCGCCCCACCACCGCCGAGCGCGCCCTGGCTGCCGGAAGCATTGGCGACGGTGGTGCTGGAGGAATTACCCGCCAGCCGCCCCAGGTACCACTGCACGCCCAAGTCCAGTTCACCGGTGAGCTTGACCTCTAGGATGCGCGTCTCGATCTGTACTTGCAGCGGCGGGTTATCGAGCCGCTTGATCGCCGCTTCGATCTCTTTCCATTGCGCGGGCCGGGTGCGCACCAGCAGTTGGTTGCTGCTCTTTTGCGCGGTAATGCGGGTGCCGGCTTCGAGCGCGCTGGTGGGCGCGACGTCCTTCTCGTCCGGTTCCGGCGCTTCGCCAGCAGGCGGATTGTTCTGCAAGCCGCCGGTATTGAGTGACGACAGGGTCGTGGTGCGCAGGCCAGGCGCGACCTTCGCCGGTGTGTCGTCCTTGATCGCGCCGGTGCCGTAGATCTGCCGAAGGTACTTGGCCAGGTCGGCGGCCTTCATGTTGCGCACGTCGTAGACGTACATCTGCGGCTCGTTGCCGCCGCCCTCGTCGATGGTGCGGATCCAGTCGCCCACTTCGCTGAGGTACTGCGGCTGGGAAGAAATCGCCACCACCGAGTTGGTCCGTTCAATCGGCAGGAAGCGCAGCATACCGGCCAGGGGCATGCCGCTGTCAGGGCCGAACAGGCTTTGCAACTGGGGCATCAATTCGGCCACGGAAGCCCGTTGCAGGCCAAACACGCCCACCGACATGCCCTTGAGCCAGTCCACGTCAAACGTGTCGATGGTGTCCTGGTAATTGGCCAACTCATCCGGAGTGCCGGCCAGGCTCAACACGTTGCGGGCTGGATCGACCAGTAAAAATGCATTCTCACGCGCGAACGGCTTGAGCAATTTCTGCATCTCGGTGGCGGCGATATAGCGCAGTGGGAACAACCGCGCCGACAGGCCGCTGGACGGTTGCGCCACGCTCATCTGCGGCACCAGCTTGCCCGCCACCGCCTGGCTGGCGGGCAGGATCACGTAGCGATCACCCTGTTTGATCATGGCGTTGTCGGTCCAGGACAGCAGGGTTTCGAGGATCGACAGCGCCTGTTGTTTGTCCACCGGCTTGGAAGTGGAAAAGCTCACATTGCCCTTCACGCCTTGGGCGATGCTGTAGTTTTCATGCAGCAGGTCGCCCATCACGCTGTTGATCACGGCTTCGATGGGCTGGTCGGCGAAGTTGAAGACGATATCGCCGCCCTCCTCTTTCGCCACCGGCTGTGCTGCCGGCCCGCGCACGAACTGCTGGTTGCCACGGATCAGTTGGCGCTGCGTTGGTGGTTTAACCGCAGGCGGTGGACTTTCCGGCGCGGCTTGCTCGGTCGGCAAGCGTTGCGAGCCGGTGCCTTGCATCGCTTCGTGCAGCAGATCGTCGTCCGCATCCAGACGGTCGGGAAAGGATCCACAACCGCTCAGGACAAAAGCGGTCGCCAGGCAAAACGTTGAGGTGCGCATGTCGATCAAGGGAGGGGCTCGCGGGGCAAAGTGATGGGGGGCCGGTTGGACGGCGGCGGCAGGCGCTTGGCGTAGAGGCTCAAGGTTTGCGTGCGGCCATCCAGGCTGAATCGGGCGTATTGCGGGCTGAGGTGGTCCAGGCGCCAGCCGTTGGGCAGGGCCTGACCGAGGCGGACGGTCAGGGCGCGGCCGTCGGTTTGCTTAAGCATGGCCATTTGCAGGTTGCCGGTGATCATGATGCCGCTGAGGGTCAGGTTGGCCAGGCTGGTGACCTGGGCTTTGCCCACGACGCGATCCGGACTGCGGTCGGGGCTGAACAGCGGTGCTTGCCAAGTGGCGGCCAGGTTTTCCAGCGGGACGCTCGGCGCGACCTGTACCTGGGCGGTGGGATGGGCGTGCGCGGGCGCTTCAGGCAGCCATTGCGGTTCATCACCGATGCTGCTCAGGATCACCGCCATCAACAGGCCCAGCAAACACGACAAGCCGAGCAGGCCCCACTCCACGGGGCGTAATCTGCTGATCATGGCGTCACCCGCGCCGGTTGCAGGTAACCGCGTACCAGCAGGTGCACCACCAGCTTGCCCGCACCGCCACTGGCCGGCGCCTGTTGGCTACGGCGGATGCGCAGTTCATCCACAAACAGGAACGGCGGCTGGTACTCCAGCTCATGCAGCAGCGCTTCCAGCGGTTCGATGGCGCAATCGAGGGTCAGGCTGACCTTGACCTGGCGATACGGCTCGCCGTCGTCCTGCTCCGGCGTGATGGGCTTGCGCTGGGTCAGACTGCAACCGCCGCCGAGGTTGGCGTGGCTGTTGATCAGGTCGGCAAGACGCTGCATCAGGTCGGCGGCCACCACGTCTGGGTCATCCCCCGGCAACAGGCTGGTGCTGCTGGCCGGGTCCTGGCGGGCTTGCTCAAGCTGTTGGCGCAGCGCATCACGTTGACGCAACACGCCGGCATAGCGCTGCTGTTGCTCGCGCAACTGTTCGGCCTGTTCGCCCATGTCGCGCAGGGGGCCGGCGAACCAGCTGTCGATCAGCAGCCAGTAGGCCGTGCCGAGTACCAACGCCAACACCAGCAAGGCAGCGCCACAGCGTTCACGGGGTGTGAGGGATCGGCGCATCGGCGGCCTCCTGGCGTAGGTGGGCACGCAAGGCAAACTGGTCCTTGCCGGTGCGGGCATCGGGTTGGATCACCCCTTCGAACTGGGCGTTTTCCAGGCTGCGGCAGCCTTTGATGCGGGTAATCAGTGCGCTGGCCTTGGCGCTTTGACCGGAGAAGGAAATCTCGCCGTCCTTCACGTCCAATTGATCCAGCCAAGTGTCGGCGGGCAGGCAGGTGGTCAGGTCGTTGAGCAGCGCGGCGAGGGGCGGCTGCGCCAGTTTGCGTCGGGTAAGGTACTGCGCCGCGCCCCGGGTATTGAGCAGTTGCTGGCGCAGGGCATGCACCTCGGCGACCTCGGCTTTCTGTTGCTGCACACTGGCGTGCATGGCGTCGATGACGCGTTGGCGGTCGTTGAGCCACAGCAGCATCGCTGCGATCAGCAAGGCCCCGCACAACCACGGCAGGCTGCGTTGCAAACCCATGCCCGGCGGGCGTTGGCGCGGGCGCAGCGGCGGGGGCAGCAGGTCGATGCCGAGGTTGGCCGCATCCACGCGATGGGGATGCAGGCCTAGGGCGGTGCAGTCGCTGAGAATCTGGTCCAGGCGTTCGCGCAGGATCGCCACCAGCGTGACCTCAAGGTGGGTGGACGTACGCCGTTCCTGACGCGCGACGAAGTAGAGTTGGTCAGCCTCGAACGGGGTGTAGCGGTCCAGCTCATAACCGACCACCGCGTTGAGGTTGCGTCCGGCGGCCAAAGGCAGTTGCACGCGCTGCAGCAGCACGGCATCCGCGCCAAGCATCAGCACCTGGCGCGCGCTGTCCGACGTGGCTGGCGCCGCTAACGGCCAGTGGTGGATCTGCTCCGGCGGTTCTGGCCGTGCCAACCAACTCGGCACACAAGCGCGCAACTCCGCGAGCCACAAGCGCCAACCCTGTTGCAACAGGCTGCCGCGCCAGTGTCGGGCAATGGGTTCCAGTCGATTCATTCTTGCCAACGCAGCACCCGGTAGGGTTGTGCGCTGTCCTCCGATGGGCTCAATAAAACAGTGACTTGCAGCCGCGCCTGATAACCGCCAGGGCGCTCGGCGCGGCTGTCGACGACCAGCACTTCGCCCGGATCGGCACCTTCGGCGTTCTGGCGCGGCAGGTTCAGCGCCTTGCGCATCAGCGGGCTGGCGAAGGCGGGATCGGGGCGGTCCAGGTCGCTCCACAGGGTGATCTCGGGCAGCAATTGGCTGTAGAGGGGTTGGGTCATGCCAGGCAGTTGGCGCACTTCTTCCAGCACCCGGAACGGCGCCAGGCCTTGTCGGCGGCGCGCGTCGAGGGCCTTGGACAGTTGCGTCGCCTGGGCTGGGGTGGCGCCGCAGGCCAGGGCCAGGCGCGTGAAATCCTGTGCCTCGGCGTTGATCAGGTAAAGCTTGCCGCGCTCGCTGCGCAGGCTGACGTGCAACTGGGCGTCATCAAACACCAAAGGAATCTCGCGGCCATCGGCCACCCAGCGCCGGTCAGCCATGACCAGGGCGATACCGGCTTCGGCGGCCAGCACGGTTTGTGTGTGCTGGCGCAGCCACAGGGCCTGTCGGCTTTCCAACTGCACCCAGCCGGCCAGGCCGCCGAGCAACACGCTGAGCAAGGCAAGCACCCACAGCACCAACAGCAGGGCCGCACCGCGTTGGCGCCTCACTCTTCCACGCTCCCGCTGGACAGGTTCAAGCGCAAAGCAATCACCTGGGTGACCCAGGTCACCGGGCCGTCGACGCTGGCGGCGATGCGCACGGCCGCAGGCAGGCGTTTGGGCCATGGCCATTCACTGACCCAGCCGGTGGGTTGACCCAGCGGTGACACGCCGCGATAGCTGAACTGCAACCCTTCGATGTTTCTCAGCAGCACCTGCGGTTCACGCTGAGAAAAGCCGACCTGCAAATCCTGTTCGACCCGTTGCAGGCTGAACCGGTGGATCCCACCACCGAGCACACCGGGCAAGGTCGAGACAAACTCCAGCCGCTGCGCCGTGCCAACAAAAAAACCATCGCCCTCGCCCACCGCCAGCGGCAACGCCTCGCTGATCGCCGTGCGTAAAAACTGTTGAGCGGCGCGCACTTCATCCAGGCTCACGGTATACGCCTGGGCCTTGGACACGGCACGATTGGCACCCAGCAATGCGCCCCCAACCAGCACCAGCAAAACGCCCAACAAACTGAGCACTACGAGGATTTCCAGCAAGGTAAAGCCCTGCTCGCGGCGCTTCACAGGCGCGCCTTCAAGGTGCTGAAACGAGCCTGGTGCGGGCCTTCGCTAAGCGTCAGGTCGAGGCGAAACACATGCGTCTGTTGCCGGGTGCTGATCAGTTGCCAGTGAATACCGTCGAGCTCGCCTTGGCTGACGCCGTTAATCAATCGTCCCGCTGCCTCCTGATCGAAAATCGTCAGCGCCGCCTGGGTAAGCCGATCACTGTGGGCCACCTGGGATAACGAGCGCGCGCTCTGGCCGAACGCAACCAGCAGCACCGTGCTGCACACCGCCATCAGCGTCAGCGCGGCGAGCATTTCCAGCAGCGTGAACCCGGCCTGGTGCTTCATGGCAGCGCCTTGGATTGCACGCTGCCGGTGAGCCAGCCGATATCGATGCGCCAACGCCGGGTGCCATTCGCCAATAGAAGATTGCCGCCCGTGGAGCTACCGTCGGGATAGAACTCGACGGAGGGGCCCACCTGCTCGGCGGTGTGCAGTGTCACTTGCAGCTCGGACGGCCACCGTTGCAGCGCACGTCCCGGCGCCTGGAACGTACGGTCTTGCATATCGAATGAAGTCCGTGCCGCCTGCCCGCTGACTATCGCCCCCGCCCGCGTGGTGCGCAGCGCTTCCACCACCTGCCCCACCGCGCGGCGCTCTTTTGCCGCCTGCAGGCCCTGGCGCACGCCCAGCCCCAGCAAGCTGGCGGCGAGGCTGATCAACAGGATCACCACCAGCATCTCCAGCAGGGTAAAGCCGCGCTGGACCATGGCCGCGTTACTCCCAATTGCCCAGGTCGGCGCTATAACCTTCGCCGCCCGGCTGGCCATCCTGACCGTAAAAGATCAGGTCGAAGGCCCCGTGCTCGCCGGGAAAACGATAGCCGAAGGCATGCCCGAACGGGTCCTTGAGGTCAGAAGGCTTGGCATAACCGCCGGGCCTGTCCACCAACTGTTGCAGGCTGGTGGGCGGCGCGCCGACGTCGAGGGCGTAGCTGTCGATCTTCATGCTCAGGCTGGCCAGCTGCGCCTTGCCCGCGCCGTACTTGCCCTTGTCGACATTGCCGCCGACCTGGCGCACGACGATGGTGGCAACAATACCCAGCAACACGATCACCGCGAGCATCTCCAACAGGGTGAAACCGCTTTGGCGGCGTGGTTTTCTCATGAGTCAAGCTCCTTCATATATTGCTGGTCAGGCTCATCAGCGGCAGCATGATCGCCAACATGATCACCGCCACCAGCACCGCCATGACCACGGTCAGGGACGGCACCAGTGCGGCAAGCAGGCGGTCGATGCCGCGCTTGGCTTCGACGTCGAAGATGTCGGCGACCTTGAGCAACATGCTGTCGAGTTCGCCGGCCTGTTCACCGACGTCAATCATTTGCAGGGCCAGCTCGGGCAACAGCGGCTGGCTGCCGAACGCGCTGGCGAGAGTACCGCCGCCTTTTACCGATTCCGTCGCATGGCCCACTTGAGCCCGCACCGCGCGGTTGGTGCAGACGTGCCGCGCAATCACCAAGGCTTGCAGCAACGCCACGCCATTGTTGAGCAGCGTGCCGAGGGTGCGCGTCAGGCGTGCCGCTTCGACCCGTTGCAACAACGGGCCGATCACGCGAATGCCGAGCAGGCGTCGATCGTATTGTTCTCGAAATGCCGGATTGCGCAGGCGTACGGCCCAGCAGCCACCGCTGACGATCAGCCCGGCCAACACCACCAGGCCATAGCTGCCCAGGAACTCACCCAAGGCCAGAATCACCTCGGTAATCAACGGAATCGGCACGCCCAGGTCCTGGAAGATCGGCACGAACTGCGGCACCACATACGCCAGCAACAACGCCAGGGAACCCAGCACGCCCACCACCAGAAAGGCCGGATAGATCAGCGCATTGATCACCTCGCCGCGCAGCCGCTCGCTGCGTTCCAGGTAATCGCTGAGCTGACGCAGGGTACTTTCCAGCGCGCCACCGGCCTCACCGGCACGCACCATGCTCAGGTACAACGGTGAGAAGCTGTCGCCCTCGTGTTCCAACGCGGCGGACAGTGGTTTGCCGGCCTTGACGTGATCGCGGATGCGCTCGATCAGCGCACGCACCTGAGCGGGGCCGGGTTGCTTGAGCAACAGGGTCAACGAGCGTTCCAGAGGCTGGCCGGCCCCCAACAGCGTCGCCAACTGCTGGGTAAAACTCACCAACGCCGTGCCCTTCAACTGCCCACGTGGGTTGCGCAGCAGGGGTCTGCCGGCTGCTTCAATCTGCAACAGCAACAGGCCGCGCTTGTGCAAGGCGGCGACGGCGGCAACTTGATCCGTGGCTTCCAGCGTACCGTTCTGCGGCATGCCCTGGTTGTCCAAGGCGCGGAACTTGAACAGGCTCACGCGCTGTCCCCACGGGTGACGCGCAGCACTTCTTCCAACGAGGTAATACCGGCCAAAGCCTGGCGCAGCCCTTCTTCATACAGGGTGCGCAAACCGGCGCGGCGTGCGGCCTGTTCCAGCGTGGCGGCATCGGCGTGACGCATCAGCAGGCTGCGCAGCTCATCGTTCATCACCAGCAGCTCAGTGAGCGCACTGCGACCGTGATAGTCCCCGCGATAGAGCAGGATCGGACGTTGCTCGGTCAGGCGATCCAGGCCATGTTCTGCGATCAGTTCCGGCGGCGCTTCAAAGGCCACGCGGCTGGCCGGGTCCAAGCGCCGCACCAGGCGCTGGGCGAGAATGCCGCTGACGGTCGAGGCGATCAGGTAGCTTTCCACGCCCATGTCCAGCAGCCGCGTGATACTTGCCGCGGCGCTGTTGGTGTGCAGGGTGGAAAGGACGAGGTGCCCGGTCAGCGACGATTGAATGGCGATGCGGCAGGTTTCCAGGTCGCGGATCTCGCCGATCATGATCACGTCCGGGTCCTGGCGCACGATGGAACGCAGTGCCCCGGCGAAGTCCAGGCCGATGGCGGGCTTGACCTGGATCTGGTTGATGCCTTCGAGCTGGTACTCCACCGGGTCTTCCACGGTGATGATCTTGCGCTCGGCGGTGTTGAGCCGCGACAGGGCGGTGTAGAGCGTGGTGGTCTTGCCGGAACCGGTGGGCCCGGTGACCAGCAGGATGCCGTGAGGCCGCTCGAGCAGGTCGAGGAAAGCGGTCAGGCGCTGGCCGTCGAACCCCAGGCTCGGGAAGTCGAACTGCACGGTTTGCCGGTCCAGCAGGCGCAGCACCACCGACTCGCCGAAACTGGTGGGCACCGTGGACACCCGCAGGTCGAGCTCCTTGCCCTGGATGCGCAGCATGATGCGCCCGTCCTGGGGTAGCCGACGTTCGGCGATGTCCAGCCGCGCCATGATCTTCACCCGCGAGATCACCGCTGCCGACGAACTGACCGGCGGCGCTTCGGCATCGTGCAGTACGCCGTCGATGCGATAGCGCACCTTGAGTTGGTTCTCGAAGGGTTCGATATGAATATCCGAGGCGCGCTGCTCCACGGCGCGTTGCAGAATCAAGTTCACCAGCCGGATCACCGGCGCTTCGGAGGCCATGTCCTTGAGGTGTTCGATATCTTCCTGGGCGCCGCCCTGCTCATCGAGGTTCTCGATCAGGGTGCCCATGGCCGAGCGGCCTTGGCCGTAGTATCGCTCGATCAACGTGTCGACTTCATTGCGCGGGCCGATCGCCAGCCACACCGGCACCTGGCACGCATAGGCCAGGGCCTGGAACGGATACCGTTGTGCCGGATTGGCGGCCAGCACCCGCAGGCCGTTCTGGTGCCAGCCCATGGGCACCACTTGGTAGTGACGCATGAAGCGTTCGGTCAGTGCAGGCAAGGGATCGAGCAGCGGCGGCGCGGCGTCGGCCAGCAACAGCGGCGCGTCGAGCAACGCCGCCCAGGCACGGGCCAATTCAACTTCGGAGACCAGGCCCAGACGCGTCAGCAGACTCAACAGATCGTCCGTGGACAGGCGTCGGGCGCGCTCCAGGTCCACGGTTTTCAGCCCGGCATGCTGCATCAGCCACGCACACACCTGCTCGGTGTGCGGGATCTGCATCTGGCAGGCATCGATAGGCGCTGACGACATAATGTTCAGGTATCTAGTGTTACGAGAAAGTATGGCTATTTGAAACTACGGAAACATGCCATTAGTTAGCCATAACCCAGGGAAAAGTAAGCCGGGGTTATCGACTGGAAGTTATAGACCTAGTTCCTGAAACAGGGGAATAAAATAAACATGATCGCCAAGAACCTTGCGCCAGAGCCTTAGCAGCTAATAGCCATCATCCCACTAGTTGCAATTAGCCACTTAGGCGCTTTCACGCGCAATCAAACGGCATTCCAATAAATTCAAACGCGTTACTTCATCTTCTACAGGCAGCACACCCAAACTTTCAAGGACGCGGGTAGCGGCCAACACACCTATTTCCAATGCGGGCGGCTTGATCGTACTCAGGCTCGGCAACAGCATTTCGGCGAACGGGTAATCGCCGAAACCGAGCACCGCGCACTTCTCGGGGATCTTCAGCCCGGCCCGCTGCCCAGCCAGCAGACCACCGGCCGCCAGGTTGTCATTGGCGAAAAATATCGCATCAGGCGGCGTCGCGTGACTCATCAGCGCTTCCATCGCCTGTTTGCCGGCGTCGAAAGGCGCGCGATCCGCGTCGGGAGCGAAGACCCAGGGCTGCACACCCAACGCGATCAAGGTCGCGGCGAAGCCCTCACCCCGTTCCATTGCGCTGAAGTCACCGGCTGCGCTGTTCTGCACGAAAGCAATGCGCCGATAACCCTGCCCATGCAGATAACGCGCAGCGGTGACGCCCACTTCGTAGTGGGAAAACCCGATCTGCAAGGGCGCGCGCTCGGGCACGTAGTCCCAGGTTTCTACCACCGGAATATCCGCGTCGGCGATCATCTTTTCAGTCGCCGCGCTGTGGAAGCGGCTGGTCAGCACCAGCGCCGCCGGCGACCAGCCAAGGAACGCACGCACCGCACTCTCTTCCTGCTCGGCGCTGAAGTAACTCGACGCCAACAACAGTTGATAGCCATGCCGGCTGAGGGTGTCGCTGAAGCCCTGGATGGTATTGGCAAAGATCGGCCCCGAGATGTTCGGGATCACCATCGCCACGATGCGCCCACGCGCCGACGCCAGCCCGCCGGCCACCAGGTTGGGCACGTAACCCAGCTCGGCCACCACCTCGGCGATGCGCTCGCGGCGTTCGGGTGACACTTGTTCCGGCTGGTTGAAGTAACGCGACACGGTAATCGCCGACACCCCGGCCTGGCGGGCCACGGTATTCAAGGTGACACGCCCGGCGCCACGGCGTTTGCGCGGTTTGTCTTCGCTCAAGGGATAATCCTGTTAAAAACCAAAAAGAATATAGGACTAATTTTTCAGTATTTGACGTTCTAAACCAGACCTACCAATAATGCCGATGTTAGCGCTAACAAAGCGCGTTGTCTGCTACTCGCTCGAGCGAATGCCAAAGACATTTCACAGGCGCTGACGGTCGCAAGAACCGCAGCGGTTCAGGGCAATCTTTTCGAGCGGGCACAGCATGCACACCTTCCAACGCAGCACTTTCCTGATACTGGCCGGGTTGACCGCCCTGCCCGCCCCCGGTGCCTTTGCGGCCGACGCGCAGGAGCCGACACTCAAATCCGTGACCGTCACCGCCACGCGCCGCGAAGAATCACTGCAAAAAGTCCCGGTGGCCGTCTCGGTCCTCGATGGCGAACAGCTGGAGCGCGACAACCGCAATGGCGTGGCGAGCATCGCGCAGCAGGTCCCGTCGCTGAACTTCCGCACCGGCGCCTCCAACAAGGACACCTCGCTGTTCGTGCGCGGCGTGGGCACCATTTCCACCTCCCCCGGCGTCGAGCCGACGGTGGCCACGGTGATCGACGGCGTGGTCTACGCCCGCCCCGGCCAGGCCACCCTTGACCTGCTCGACCTGGAACGCATCGAGGTGCTGCGCGGCCCTCAAGGCACGCTGTTCGGCAAAAACGCCTCGGCCGGTGTGCTGAACATCACCAGCAAGGCGCCCACCGCCGAGACTCATGGCTATATCGACCAGTCGTACTACAGCGGCAACGAAAGCCGTACCCGGTTCGGCATCGGCGGCAGCCTGGTGCCGGATGTGCTCAAGGGTTCGATCAGTACGCTGTTCGGCAGCTACGACGGTAATGTCGACAACCAGCACAATGGCCAGGAGGTCAACGGCTACAACCACAAGGGCATTCGCGGCAAGTTGGAATTCACCCCCAACGACGACCTGAAACTGACCCTGATCGCCGACTACATGCAGTCCCACGACGACGCGCCGAACGGCGTGGTCAGCAAATCCCTGACCCCGGCGTTCGCCAACGCGCTGAGCCCGGTGCGAGCCTCCAGCGACAACCGCGACATCAACACCGATACCCGCAGCCATGTGGAAGACACCAACAAGGGCCTGTCCGCCCAGTTGGACTGGAACCTCGGCGACTACACCCTGACGTCGATCACCGCCTGGCGCGGTTGGGACAACACCCAATACCAGGACGGCGACCGCCTTGGCACGGTGACCGCCGCGTTTCCTGGTACCGCCGACAAAGGCCAGCTTGAGTTCAACCAGTACTCTCAGGAACTGCGCCTGGCCTCACCTAAGGGTGAGTTCCTGGAATATGTCGGCGGCCTGTTCTACATGCACGGCAAGGATGAAGAAACCTATCAGCGCACCCTCACCACCACCACGCGTACCGACCGCGGCATCGCCGACTACAGCACCACCAACGACAGCTACGCGGTGTTCGGCGAGACCACGCTGAACTTCACCTCGCGGTTTCGTGGCATCGCCGGCCTGCGCTACACCCACGATGACCTGAAATACGATCACCGCCGTGCCTCCACTTCGGCCACCACGGTCAGTGGGATTCAGCCGGCCACGTCCAGTTCCGGTTCCGTGGACGAAGACGGTTGGTCCGGTCGCCTGGGCGTGCAGTACGACATCAGCGACAGCGTCACCAGCTACCTGACCTATTCGCGCGGCTACAAAGGCCCGGCCTACAACGTGTTCTTCAATATGCAGCCGCGTGACACTGACGCGCTCAAGCCGGAAACCTCCAACACCTGGGAAGCCGGGATCAAGGCCACCGCCTGGAACAACCGCCTGACCACCAACCTAGCGGTGTTCCACAGCGATTACGACAACTACCAGGCCAACTTTTTCGACACCGTCGCCGGGCAAGTGGTGACGCGCCTGATCAACGCCGGCAGCGTCAGCACCGAAGGCGTCGAGCTGGATTACGCCTTGCAGGCCACCCAGCAACTCAAGCTGTCCGGGGCCCTGGCCTACACCCGCGCGCGCATCGACGAATTCGCCTGCCCGGCCGGTGCCGCCGCGACCTGCAACGTGAATGGCAAGCCGCTGCCTTTCAGCCCGGACTGGAAAAGCTACGTGCGCGCCGACTACAGCATCCCGCTGGATAATGGCCTGGACATCGAACTGGGCACCGACTACAGCTGGCAGAGCGAAGTGCAGTACGACATCAGCCAGAACCTTGACACCAAACAAGGTGCCTACGGCATCTGGAACGCCAGCGTGGCCCTGGCCGACTACAGCAATGGCTGGCGCGTCGCATTCCTGGCGAAGAACCTCGCCGACAAATCCTACTCACCGCTGCTGGCCAGCGGCGGCAACTACATCTACCGCGCCGTGCCCCGTGACGACGAACGTTACTTCGGCGTGCAACTGCGCAAGGATTTCTAAGCATGAGCCGTCAACTGAAACTCGGCGCCTTCCTCATGGCCACCGGGCACCACGTCGCCGCCTGGCGCCACCCGGACGTGCCGGCAAATGCCGGGCTGGATTTTGCCCAGTACAAGCACCTGGCGCGGGTGGCTGAAGCGGCCAAGTTCGATGCGCTGTTCGTGGCGGATAGCATTGCGGCAGCCACGGGTGAAATCGCCAGCCATATGGCGCGTTCAGATCACTTCGAACCGCTGACTCTGCTTTCGGCGTTGAGTGCGGTGACGGACCACATCGGCCTGATCGCCACGGCGACCACCACCTATAACGAGCCCTACCACGTGGCGCGCAAATTCGCCTCGCTGGATCACCTGTCCGGAGGCCGTGCAGGCTGGAACCTGGTCACCTCGGACGCCGCTGCCGAAGCGCAGAATTTCGGCCGCGATGAACACCTCGGCCACGCCGAGCGCTACAGCCGCGCCAGGGAGTTTCATCACGTCGTGACCGGGTTGTGGGACAGCTGGGAGGACGATGCCTTCGTGCGGGACAAGGCCAGCGGCAACTACTACGACCCGGCGAAACAGCATGTGCTGGACCATGTCGGTGAACATTTCCGCGTCAAGGGCCCGCTGAACGTGGCGCGCTCGCCGCAGGGTCACCCGGTGATCGTGCAGGCGGGCTCATCGGAAACCGGCCGTGAACTGGCGGCGCAAACGGCAGAAGTGGTGTTTACCGCGCAAACGTCGCTGGAAAATGCACAGGCGTTTTATGCGGATCTCAAAGGACGGCTTGAGCCATACGGGCGTGAGCCGGATTCGCTGAAAATCATGCCGGGGGTGTTTGTGGTGGTCGGGCAAACCGAGGCCGACGCCCAGGCTAAGTTCGAAGCGTTCCAGGACCTGGTCGAGCCCGAAGTGGGCGTCGCCCTGTTGGGCCGCATGCTGGGTAATTTCGACTTGTCCGGCTATCCATTGGACGGGCCGTTGCCGCAATTGCCGTTGACCGACAGCGGGCAGCGCAGCCGTCAACAATTGCTGAGTGACCTGGCCCACCGCGAACAACTGACCCTCGGCCAGCTGGGCCGACGGATCGCGGGTGGTCGCGGGCATTACAGCCTGATCGGCACGCCCGCGCAGATCGCCGATGAGCTGCAACGCTGGTTCGAAAACGGCGCCGCCGATGGCTTCAACATCCTGGTGCCGCACCTGCCGGGCGGGCTGGAGGATTTCGCCCAAGGGGTCGTGCCGGAGCTGCAACGGCGCGGCCTGTTTCGCACTGAATACACTGGCACTACCTTGCGTGAAAACCTCGGGTTGGCGCGCCCCGAAAACCGCTTCAAAAAGGACGATGCATGAAGATTCCAGCGCTGTTACTGGCCCTGCTGGCCGTCACTCAAACCGTACTGGCGGCCGACCCCGCGACCCTGCGCATCGGCTACCAGAAAGGCTCCATCGCCCTGGTGCTCGCCAAGGAACATAGCCTGCTGGAAAAACGCTTCCCGCACACCGAAGTGAAGTGGATCGAATTCCCCGCCGGCCCGCAGATGCTTGAAGCATTGAACGTAGGCGCACTGGACGTGGGCTCGACCGGCGACATCCCGCCGCTGTTCGCCCAGGCGGCGGGCGCGGACCTGGTCTACATCGGCGCCGAACCGCCCAAGCCCAGCGCCGAAACCATCCTGGTGCGCAACGACAGCCCGCTGCATTCAGTGGCGGACCTGAAGGGCAAGAAAGTCGCCTTCCAGAAGGGTTCCAGTTCCCACAACCTGATCCTGCGCGCCCTGAACAAGGCCGGGCTGAGCTACAAGGATATCCAGCCGGTGTACCTGCCACCTGCCGACGCGCGCGCGGCGTTCGAACAAGGCAGCGTGGATGCCTGGGCCATCTGGGAGCCCTATTCATCCTTGGCATTGAGCCAAAGCCCCAGCCATGTGCTGGCCAATGGCGAAGGCCTGGGTTTGTCGGGGCCGGTGTATACCGCGCGGCGCGACTATGCGAAGGCCAATGGCGTGTTTGTACATGACCTGCTAGATGAGCTCAGCGCTGCCGAAGCGCTCACCCGCAGCCAGCGTGAAGACAGCCTCAAGGTGTTGACCGAATTCATGGGCCTGCCCGCTGAGGTGATCGCACGGTACATGGACAACCGCCCGCCTTCGCCGATTTTGCCGATTAACGAGAAGATCATCCAGGCACAGCAAGCCACGGCAGATTTGTTTTATCAGAATCGGTTGTTGCCCAAGGCAATTGACGTCAGCAAAGTCGTATGGAGATCTGCAGGCAACTGAGGTCAAGAATGTGGGAGCTGGCTTGCCTGCGATGAGGCCGTGTCAGTCGATGCATGGGGTGACTGACACACCGCTATCGCAGGCAAGCCAGCTCCCACATTTGAACCGCGTCAGGCGTGACAACGGGTGCTTTTTTCCACTACGCACATCGGCGCGCCAGACACCGGCTCATTGATGATCTGCACCTGCACATCAAACACCTGCCGCATCAACTCGGCATTGATCACTTGCCCCGGCGCACCATCAGCCACCAACTTGCCGCCGTGCATCACCACCAAATGGTCGGCGTAGCGGCAGGCCTGGTTGATGTCGTGCAACACCGTGATCACGGTCTTGCCTTCAGCGGCCAATTCGCCCATCAAGTCCATGAGTTCGACTTGATGGCTGATGTCGAGGTAGGTGGTGGGTTCATCCAGCAACACCACCGGCGCATTCTGCGCCAACACCATCGCCAGCCAAGCACGTTGGCGCTGGCCGCCGGACAGATCGGCCAATGCGCGGTCAGCCAACACGTCCAGTTCCAGGCGCTGCATGGCTTGGGTCACGTGGGATTGATCACTGCCGCTCAAGCGTCCCCACAGCGAGTTATGCGGGCTGCGGCCATAGGCGACCAACTGACGCACGCTGACACCTTCCGGCACCGGCAGCACCTGCGGCAAGAACGCGATCTGCCGCGCCAACTCGCGGGCGGACAGGCTGGCGTAGGCCTGGCCATCCAGGGTCAACTCGCCCTGGGTCGGCTTGAGGATGCGCGCGAAGGCCTTGAGCAAGGTCGACTTGCCGCAGCCATTGGGACCGATCAAGGCGGTGACCTTCCCGGTCGGCGGCGCAAAGGACAGGCCTTGCACGATGCGCGTGGTGCCGTAGCCAATGTCGAGCTGCCGTGCGTGAAGAATACTCATGTGATCAGCCCTTGAACCGTGCCAGCAACCAAAGAAAATACGGCGCGCCAATCACCGCCGTGAGCACCCCGGCGGGGATTTCGCTGGGCGCGATCAACGTGCGCCCCAACGTGTCGGCCAGCACCAGCAGCAACGCACCGATCAGCATCGCCGCCGGCAGCAGGTACTGGTGATGCCCGCCCACCAACCGCCGCGCCATGTGCGGCGCGACCAGGCCGATAAAACCGATAGGCCCGATCACCCCCACGCCCAGGCTGGTCAGCAGCACCGCGCAGGCCATCGCCAACCAGCGTGTGCGACTGAGTGGCGTGCCGAGGCTATGGGCCGCTTCATCGCCGAGGGCGATCAGGTTCAGCGGCTTGGCCAGGCACAGCCCCACCGGGATCAACACCAGGAACGGCAACACCAGCGCCACATGGTGCCAGTTGCGGCTCCATAGGCTGCCGGTGAGGGCGAGCAAGGCGGTGTTGATATCCAGCGGATGGGACAGGATCAGAAACTCGGTGACACTGGACAAGGTCACCGCAATCGCCACCCCGGAGAGGGCAAACCGCACCCCGGAAAAACTCACCCCGGTGTTGTACAGCGCCAGCAGCAACGCACCGCCGGCCCCGCCCAGACAAGCCACCAGCGGCAGCCACACAATCGGCAAATGCGGCCAACTGATGATCGCCACGGTCAGCGCCAGCCCGGCGCCTTGGGTCACACCGAGGATTTCCGGTGAGGCCAGCGGGTTGCGGATCACGCCCTGCACAATCGCCCCGGCCAGGCCGAAGGCTGCACCTGCGAGAATCGCGATCAGACTGCGGGGCAGGCGGTGGTTCCAGACTTCGAAGTCGAGGGCGTCGTGGGCCAGCAGGCGGTCCAGCACGGTGTCTGGGGTGAGCCATACAGTGCCGGCGCTGAGGCTGATCAACGTCGCCAGCAGCAACAGGCCGAGCAGCAGCCATAAGCGCAAGGGTGGCCGGGTCATAGGGCGCGCCTGGCAAGAAAAAGGAAGAACGGCGCGCCAATCAGCGCGGTGACCACACCCGCCGGGGTCTCCACCGGAAACGCCACAGCGCGGCTGAGCAAGTCGGCGCCCAGCACGATCACCGCACCCAACGCGGCGCTCAGGGGGATCAGCCAGCGGTAGTCATTACCGAGAAACTGGCGAAGGATATTCGGCGCGATCAACCCGACAAACCCGATCGGCCCCACCGCGCAGACGCTCGCCCCCACCAGCAACAGGCTGGCGATGAATACCTGCAAACGCAGGCTAGCAATGCCCACGCCCAGGGAGCGTGCGGCGTCTTCGCCGAGGTTGATCAGGTTCAAGCGCGGCGCGCACCACAGCGCCCACAGGCCGCCGATCAAGGTGCACGGCCACAGCAGTTGCACCTGGGCAGCGCCGACATTGGCCAGGGAACCGGCCAGCCAGTTGAGCACGCTTTGCGCCTGGGCCTCGACCAGGATCACAGTGAGCCGGGTCAATGCCGCGCACAACGCAGCCACGGCTACGCCGGCCAATACCAGGCGTCCCTGGGCGGTGGTCGGCGACCAGGCGCCGCCGAGGCTGAACACCGTGATCCAGGCCAGGGCGCCACCCAGGCAGGTCATCAACAAGGCACCGCCGGCAAACGGCAGCGCGACCAATCCAGTGGAAAACAACGCCAGCCCCAACGCCGCACCCGCCGTCACACCAAACAAGGACGGCGAGGCCAGGCGGTTGCGGGTAATGCCCTGCATCAACGCACCGGCCAGGCCCAGGCAAGCACCGACCAACGCGGCACACAGCGCCCGTGGCACGCGCAACTGGGCGACGATGTAGGCCATATTGCCGCCCACGCTGCCTTGGTGAACCAGGCCATTCCACGCATCCGCCGCCGTGATCGTGAACGGTGACCAACTGTACAGCGACAGCCAGAACAACCCGCCACCCAGCAGCACAATGCCGGCCGCCGCGAAACTTCGCCCCATGCTTATTGGCTCAATACGGCTTTACCGCCCTTGAGAATCGCCAGCGCATCCTCGGCGATCTGCTCCGACGCCAGCACACCGCGATTGCGTGCCCAGCTGTCGCCGTCCACTTCCGCAACCTGTTTATTACGCACCGCCCCCAACACTTGCCACAGCGGCTGCTTGCTCCAGTTGTCGACGATGCTGGGGCGACGGTAATGACCGACCAACAACCAACCAGGGTCGAGGGCGAGCAGTTGCTCCAGGCTGACAAACTCGGTGGGCGCCGCATTGGCGCGTACCGAGGGGACTTTCAGGCCAATGGCTTCGAGCACGCTGCCGGCGTAGGAGTCCGGGCCGTGCACGGAGAAACTGTCTTCACGGGCGACGCCAAACAACACGCTGGCGCCGGCCGGAATCTGTTGCGCGATGGCCTTGAGGTTCTCGCGGTTCTTCTGGATCCGCGCTTCCATCTGCGCGTTCTTGCCCAGCGCCTTGCCGATCAGCTCGGCGGATTTCAGGCTGCCCTGGTAATCCTCGCCGCGTGACGGCAACAACAGGGTCGGCGCGATGCTCGCCAGGTCGCTGTACAAGGCCTGATGACGGTTGAGGTCGGCGACGATCAAGTCGGGCTTGAGCCTGGCGATTTCCTCGATACTCGGCTGCGAGCGCAAGCCCACGGACGTCCACTGGCCGATGGCCTGGCGCACACGGGGCAACACGCGATTGGCGTCGCCATCATCGGCAGCGCCGACGGGCGTTACCTCGACGGCGGCCAGGCTGTCGAGAAAAGAGAATTCCAGCACCACCACACGCTTGGGCACATCGGGCAGATGCACCGCGTGCTGGCCGTCGTTGAGGTCGATGGGGGCGGCGCTCAGCAGGCTTGAAGACAACGCCAGGACGCAGGCGGCAAGGGTGGGGATGGAGCGCAGCATTCGCATGACAAGGACCTCGGCGTTAAAACACCCCAGCTAGACAGGCCGGGGAAAACGGCGGGTACTATTCCATATCGGGACGGCGTGATCAAAAAACATTCTCATTAACGCCGAAATCGAGTGTGTGTTTGTTGTGGTAACTGGCTTGTTGTGGTGAGCGGGCTTGCCCCGCACTGCGTGGCGAAGCCGCCCCAAAACCTGGCACCTCGCTCTACCTGACACGATGTGGTGTTCTTGTTGGGGCTGCTGCGCAGCCCAGCGCGGGGCAAGCCCGCTCACCACAACAAGCCACTCACCACAGCAAGCCAAGTCACTACAAACAGCCTGCTCACCTCAACAAGCCAGTCCCCACAACAAGACTCGTGTTAGAAGTCGACCGTGGCCGACAGCAGATAGGTACGCGGCGTAGACAAGGTCAGGCCTGGCTCGCTATCGTCCGACGCACCCGCCGAACTCCAGTAGCGCTTATCGGCGACGTTCTCCACATTCGCCCGCAAGGTGATGTGTTTATCGTCCACCTTGAACCCGTAGCGCGCCCCCACGTCGAGGCGGTTCCAGGCGTCGATTTCCTTGACGTTGGACTGGTCCAGGTACTGCGAGCTGGAATAGATCCCACGGCTGGTCAGGGTCAGGCCTTCGAGGCCCGGCACATCCCATTCAGCGCCCAGGTTGACGTTGTACTTGGGCGTGGCCGGGGCGCGGTTGCCGTCCCAGGTGCCGTTGGTGGTGTCTTTCAGCTCACTGTCGATGTACATCACCCCGCCAAGCAGGCGGAAGCCCTTGAGCGGTTCGCCGAACACGCTCAGTTCTACGCCTGAGTTCTCGCGCTTGCCGTTAGGCCCGAATACACGCGTGGTGGCGTTGGTTTCATAGGCTGGTTGCTTGATGCGGAACACCGCGGCGGTCACGGCGAACGCGCCAGCGTCGTATTTGGCGCCCACTTCCACCTGGCGACTGATGAACGGCGGGAAGATCTGGTCTTCGTTGATCGAGGTGGACGGCGCGATCTTGCCCTGGCTCAGGCCTTCCATGTAATTGGCGTACAGCGACAGTTTGTCGGTGGCCTTGAACAGGATGCCGCCCGACGGCGAAACCTTTTCTTCGTCGTAGGCCGTGGCGCCTTTGACGCCGTCGCTCCAGTCATCGACCTTCACGCGCTGCCAGCGTGCACCGAGGGTGAGCAGCAGACGGTCGTCGAAAAAGCCCAAGGTGTCGGACAAGGCGACGCCGGTAAATTTGTTTTCGGTATAGACCTTGGGATCAAACCGCGTCGGCCGTGAAGGCGTCGGGGTTTGCACGGGATTGTAGAGGTTGCTCGAGGGTGACGTATAACGCGCGCCGCCGTTGGTGAAGTCCATGTCGAAGTAACTGGCGGCCAGGTTGACCTCATGGCTTACCGGCCCGGTGTGGAACCAGTTGCGCACGCCAGCGGTGTAGGTGCGCACGTTTTCATCGCGCGTGAAGTCGCGAGGCGACACTGCGAAATCACCGGCCGCATTGCTGACGGATACCGCGTGACGCAGGAAATCGTGGTTGCTTTTACGCGCGCCCACGCCGCCGTAGAGCATCACGTTGTCGCTGAGGTCGTACTCGGCATTGACCGTGCCGAACGTGTCGTTGGTGCGGGCCTTGCTCCAGGATTGCGCATAGTTGCGGCGCACGTCATTGGCACTGGGCACCGGCGCTGCGGCCGCCACCTGTACGCGCTCTTGCGGTGCATCGGTGTCGCGCTCGGTGTGGCCGATGTCGGTGGAAAGGCGCAGGCGTTCGCCACGGAAATCCAGGCCCAGCACGGCCATTTCGCGGTCGACGCTTTGGTGATCCCACTCGGTGTCGCCGGACTGCTTCACGCCGTTGAAGCGGATGCCGAACTGGTTGTCTTCGCCAAAGCGCCGGCCAATGTCCACCGCGCCGCCGGCCTGGCTGTCGGACGCCCAATTGCCGGTAAACGAGTTGATGTCCTTGTCAGTGGCGCGCTTGGGCACCACGTTGATCCCGCCGCCCACGCTGCCACGCGGCGAGATGCCATTGATCAACTGGCTCGGGCCCTTGAGGATGTCGACGCGGTCGGCCATTTCCATGTCGATGGTGTAGGTCGGCAGCACGCCATACAGGCCGTTGTAGGCCACGTCACTGTTGAACAGGCTGAAGCCGCGAATGGTGAATTGCTCGTAGCGTCCACCCGCCGGGTTTGTGGCGCGCACCGAGGGGTCGGCGGCGATCAGGTCGCCTAGGGTGCGGGCCTGTTGGTTCTTTACCGCGTCAGCGGTGTAGGTGGTGATGCTGAACGGGGTTTCCATGAAGTCCCGCGTGCCGAGCATGCCCTGGGCCGTGCGGCGCGCTACCTGGCCGCCGGCGTAGGTGTCGCCGTCATACAGGCCGGTGGTGCCGAGGATCGACGTCGGGGCCAACTCAAGGCTGCTGCCGTCCGGCGCCGGTATCAACATGTAGGCCTGCGCGCCCATCGACTGCAGTTGCAGGCCAGAGCCTTGCAGCAAGCGGGCAAAGCCCTCCTCTACCCCATATTCGCCGGACAAGCCGCTGCTACTACGCCCGCTGACCAAGGCCGGGTCCACCGACAGGTTGACGCCCGCCAACCCGGCGAAGCGGGTGAGCGCCGCACTCAGGCTGCCGGCGGGCACTTGGTAGCTGCGGCGGGTGGCGGTGTCTTCGGCGTAGCTGACGGCGGCGAAGAACGGACTGGCGCTGAGGCTCAGCAGCAGGCTCAGTTTCAGCAAGGGGCGGACGACGGGCATTGGCGGAAGCTCTCAATAGTGTTCACTTGCCTGGAATGACAGGCGAGATGAAAAAAAGGGACAGGCTCCGCCAATTTTTTTTGCTTACCACACTGCGATCGTTGAATCCGCCCTCGGCTCGGTGCCGCCGCACAATACACCACTGACCGGGTCGCGCAGGATGATCTGCCCGCGCCCGTAGTCAGTGAGGTCGCTGGCGATCTGCACCTGATGTCCGCGCCGTGCCAAGGCGTTGGCCAAGTCGCGGGACGCGCCCTGTTCGATGCCGACCTTCATGTCACCCAGCCATTGCCAGCGTGGCGCATCCAGCGCCGCTTGCGGGTTGAGGCCGAAATCCACCAGGTTCATCACCATCTGCACGTGACCCTGGGGCTGCATGTAGCCGCCCATCACGCCGAACGGGCCGAGGGCCTGGCCGTCCTTGGTGAGAAAGCCGGGGATGATGGTGTGGAAGGTTTTCTTGCCCGGTGCCAGGCAGTTGGCGTGCGTCGGGTCGAGGCTGAACTCCTGCCCACGGTTTTGCAGGGCGATGCCGCTGTCGGGCAGCACCACGCCGGAGCCGAAGCCGTGGTAGTTGCTCTGGATAAACGAAACCATATTGCCTTCGGCGTCGGCCGTGGCCAGGTACACCGTGCCGCTGGCGTGAGGGTCGCCGGGTTTGGGCGCCTGGGCCTGCTCGCCGATTTGTCCACGGCGACGGCGGCTGTAGTCATCGCTGAGCAGGTCAGCGACGGCTACGCGCATGTGCAGCGGGTCGGTGATGTAGTGCAGGCCGTCGCTGTAGGCGAGTTTCATCGCCTCCAATTGGCGGTGCCAGGTCTGCTGGCTGTCGCGGTGATCGAAGCTGAAGCCTTCGAGGATTTTCAGCGCCATCAACGCCACCAAACCCTGGCCGCTGGGTGGGATTTCCCACACGTCCACGCCCCGGTAGCTGACGTGGATCGGCTCCACCCACTCGGCGCGGTAATCCTTGAGATCGCTGGCGCGCAGGTAGCCGCCGCTGGCCTTGGAATGCGCGTCCAACCGTTCGGCCAGGGCACCGCGATACAGGCTTTCGCAACGGGTGTTCGCCAGTTCTTCGAGGGTACGGGCCTGGGCCGGGTTGCGAAACATCTCCCCGGCCCGTGGCGCGCGGCCGTCGATCAGGAAGGTGTCGAACCAGGCGTCCAGCGCCCCGTCACGATGGGGCGCGAATTCTTCCAGGGTGAGTTGCCATTGATGGGCGACTACCGGCGACAGCGGGAAACCGTCGCGCGCCAGGCGGATGGCCGGTTGCAGCAACTGGGCAAACGGCAATTTGCCGAAACGCTGGGACAGCTCGGCCCAAGCCGACGGGCAACCCGGCACCGTAACCGGCGTCCAGCCATACAGCGGCATTTGGTCATGCCCGGCGGCCTTGACCGCCTCGACACTCAAGGCAGCCGGCGCATGGCCGTTACCATTCAAACCGTGCAACTGGCCCTTGCACCAGACCAGGGCAAACGCATCGCCGCCGAGGCCGCAGCCGGTGGGCTCCACCACCGTCAAAGCGGCCGCCGTGGCAATGGCAGCATCGATGGCGTTACCGCCCTTCTGCATGACCTCGATACCGGCCTGGGCGGCCAGGGGCTGGGACGCCGCGACCATGCCACGCTGGGCAAACACGCTCTGGCGCTGCGAGGGATAAGGGTACTCATGAGCAGAAAATTCAAACATGGCAGAGGCTCTTCCAAAAGGTCATAACACGCGGCTGAGAAAAGCTCGGGTACGGGGATGGCTGGGGCGGCTGAAAATCTGCTCAGGCGGCCCTTGTTCGATGAGTTCGCCCTGGTCGAGCACCACCACGCGGTCGGCCACTTCACGGGCGAAGCCCATTTCGTGGGTGACCACCACCATGGTCATGCCCTCCTCGGCCAGCTCCTTCATCACCTGCAGCACTTCGCCGACGGTTTCCGGGTCGAGGGCACTGGTGGGTTCGTCGAACAGCATGGCCTGGGGTTTCATCGCCAGGGCACGGGCGATGGCCACCCGTTGCTGCTGGCCGCCGGAGAGCATCGATGGGTAGTGGTTGGCTTTGTCCGCCAGACCGACCCGCGCCAGTAATCCACGGGCCTGTTCCAAGGCTTCGGCGCGTGGCGTGCCGAGTACCTGGATCGGCGCTTCGATGATGTTTTCCAGCGCGGTCATATGCGGGAACAGGTTGAAGCGCTGGAACACCATGCCGATGTCGCGGCGCTGGCGGGCAATGTTACGCTCCGAGTCGCGCACCAGGCTGCCGTCGCTGCGCTCGCGATAACCCATGGCGCGGCCGTTGACGCGGATACGCCCGCCCTGGATGTCTTCCAGCAGGTTGATGCAGCGGATAAAGGTGGTCTTGCCCGAACCCGAGGCGCCGATCAGCACCACCACCTCACCGCGCCGTACTTGCAGGGAAATCCCCTTGAGGATCTGCAGCGTACCGAACGACTTGTGGATATCCAACGCTTCGATGATCAGTTCTTCACTGTGGTGCGCCATGGTTATCGTCCCCTCAGCAGTTTCAAGGTGCTGCGCCCGAACATGCGGCTGGACGCCGGTGGCGGCGCGGAAGGCCGGTCGGACTGGCCGAAACGCGCCTCCAGCCAGCGCTGGAAGAAGCCCCAGAGCGTGGTGAGCATCAGGAAGTAGATCGCCACCACCAGGTACAGCTCGAACACGCGGAACGTGGCCGAGGTGACCATCTGCGTGCTGAGCAGTAATTCCTGCACGCCGATCACGCTGACCAGGGTGGTGTTCTTGAGCATCACGTTGAACTCGTTGCCCAGCGGCGGCACGATCACGCGGAACGCCTGGGGCAGCACAATGCGCCGCATCAGCTTGGCAAAGCCCATGCCCAGGGAGCGCCCGGCTTCGTATTGGCCCTTGTCAACCGCACCGATGCCGGCGCGGATGATTTCGGCCATGTAGGCGCCTTCGTTGAGGCCCAGGGCGATGATCGCCGCCTGGATATTGCCGGGCACGACCAGGCCGAACAGGTCGATGTCCTCAAAGCGGAAAATCCCGCCCGCCGCCAGCGCGGTGTAGAGAAACACGATCTGCACCAGCAACGGCGTGCCGCGCATCAACCACACGTAAAAGCGCACCGGCAGGTGCAGCAGCGGGTTCTTTGACAGGCGCAACAGCGCCGCCGCCAGGCCCAGCACGCAGCCCAGCAACATCGCTGACACCGCGATCAGGCAGGTCAGCCACAGCCCGGTGAGGTACACCCCGCTGGGCTGCAACAGGTACTGCCAGAACACATCCCAATTGAAGTTCATGGCGGGCAACCTCAGTCGAGAGTGTCACTGCTGACATGCCATTTGTTCAGCAACGCCACATAGCTGCCATCGCTGCGCATGTCACTGATCACTTGCTGCACGGCGGCGGTGAGTTGCGGGTCGTCCTTGCGCATGCCCAGGCCGGTGAGGATGCGGCTGAAGGCCGGCACGCCTTCCTCGAACAGGTCCGGGGCCATCGCGGCGTAGTAACCGGCGGTTTCCACGGTGGTGCCGTAGGCGTCGACCTGGCTGATGCGCAGGGCCTGGAAGGCATCGGTATCGGTGTTGTACACCACCAGCTTCATCGGCGGCTTGCCGGCCTTGGTCAGGCTGTCGTTTTGCGCGTCCAGCAGGGTCTTGATGGTGGAACCGTTGAGCACCGCAACCTTGTGCCCGGACAAGTCATCCAGGGCCTTGATGCCTTTGGGATTGCCCTTGGGCACCACCACCGACTGGCTGGAATACATGTAGTTGACGATGTCGATCACCTGCCGCCGCTCGGGCTTGTCGAACAGCTGGTCGACGATCATGTCACACTGCTGCGCAAGCAACGCCGGCACCAGGCCGGAGAACGGAATCACCCGCCACTGCAGCTGTTTGTCGCCCAGGCGCTTGGCAATCTCGAGCCCGAGATCGACGGTGAGTCCGCGCGGTTTCTGCGCTTCATCGAAGGACACCAGGGGCGGCGAATCCATCCCCGAGCAATACACCAGTTTATCGACGCTCTTCAGGCGCTCCGGCACCTGGGGCGCGGCAATGGCCCATTGGGTACAGAGGCCGAGGGAGACAGCCACCAGCAAGGCGCGGCGTTTATGCATGACCAGATACTCCAGTTCGTTGGTTAACGGGGCAGGACTCAAAGTCAAAACACAGCAGGTCTTTCTTATTGTTCGGCTTGCAGGAATTGGATCAGCGCTGGCACGGTCCCCTCGATGTGCTCGCGCACGACCGCCTCGGCGCGGGCCGCGTCACCGGAACGGATGGCATCGAGGATCACCGCGTGTTCCTGGCGGGCGCTGAGGGGTTTTTCGCCGTGCTGCAGCCACAGGCGCATGGGCGCTTCCACCAGCGAGTACAGCGCCGAGATCTGTTTCATCAAACGCGGGCGGCCACTGAGGCTGCACAGGTATTCGTGGAAGGCGCGGTGGCGGCTGACCCAGGCGGCACTTTCGTCGCGGTAATCGTCCATTTCGTCGAGCAGGCGCTCCAGTGCGGCCAATTGGCGTTCGCCGATGCGTGCGACTGCCACGCGCACCGCCAGGCCTTCGAGGGCGCTGCGCATCTCGAACACTTCGTGCAATTCATCGATATCCAGGCCGCTGACCACGGCGCCCCGGTTGGGTCTGAGGGTTACCAAACCTTGAGCATCCAGACGACGGAAGGCTTCGCGCACTGGCATGCGGCTCATGCCAATTTCGCTGGCGATGTCTTCGGCAATCAGCCGGTCGCCCTTGCGGTAGCGACCACCGCAAATGGCGTCGAGCAGGAAGTTGTAGGCCTCCTCCTCGGCGGTGAGAGGCTGGCGGTCAACATAAGCGGGGGCAAATTGCATCGGCAGCACCTTTTGAATTTTTGTATCCAATTATCCATAAATACAAAATAGCAGGATGTGTGCCAACTGACCTGGCGATGGGCCAAGTGATTGATTCAGATGAAGTCGCGGAAAAATGTTGGTAGTTGAGTGAAAAGCATACGTAGGAGGCTGCTACCAAATGGCTCAGAAAGCGCCCCATCTGTGGGCGTAAGTAACGGGGTCGATCAGCGCGACTTCACGCGGATACTGCCGTCGTTCGAATTGATGTCCGATAAGGTTATGGGTGATGACATCGGGGTTTAAACCTGTCTGACACCTCGATAACTCCGGACAGTATTGTTCCCCATGCCACCCTGGCGGATGTTGAGGGCAGGTCCCCGTGTTGATAGCTCTACAAATGGCAGATACAAGAAGCCCGGCGCTGGGCCGGGCTTCAATGTAACAACGTCAGGGGCTAACGATGCTTGTTCTTGTGTTTATGCTTGTTGTTGCTTTTGTGCTTCTTACCATCTGATCGATGACTGTTCTCATCATCTGCCAGGTTATTCCCCAGCGCGCCGCCTGCTGCACCACCTACACCGGCGCCGATAGTCGACCCAGTTGTGCCTCCGAGGCGATTACCAATGAGCGAGCCACCGGCTGAGCCAATGCCGCCACCTAGCGCAGCTTCCGCTCTGTTGCCTCGTTGAGCGCCGACAGCACTGCCGGCGGCACCACCAACACCTGCGCCTACCGCTGCGCCCGTTGAGCCACCGAGCTGTTGACCTACGATATTGCCAAGTGCACCACCAACGCCGCCTCCAAGAGCGGCTGTGCCATCTCCGGCGGCCATCGCTCCTTGCGAAATGAAGGCGCCCAAAACCAGGGCGGGTAGTGTCATTTTCATTGTGTGAACCTCTGTGGGTTGTCAGCAGGCGCTCACGGTTTAAAACACGCCTGGAATTTGGAGGAGAACAAAAGGCCGAAGTTCTATGCCGACTATGCCCAGGGGCAAATGGTTGTAACAAGGTATTCCGTGATGGTGCGAGGGGGAACGCTTAACACCAAAGGCCCTGCCAAAGTCGCTATCAAGAAGCATTCTTGTCAGTGCTAAATATCTCGCGCGCTTACAACGAGGCGGCATCACGAAATGGTCGAAAATTCTGCAGGGGTAAATGTGGGGTTTTTTCGGGCATGAAAAAGCCCAACCTTTTCAGGTTGGGCTAAGTCATTGAAATATATGGTCGGGACGGAGTGATTCGAACACTCGACCCCTAGCACCCCATGCTAGTGCGCTACCGGACTGCGCTACGCCCCGACTAGGCGTGTTACTGGGTTTGCTTCTTGACGAAGCGATCCGGAATATACCGCAAGCTTTTGAAATGTGGAAGTATTTTAAAAGCTTGAATCACTTCTTCAGCACTACCAGCACATCTTCAAGTTCTGCAATCATCTGGCGGATCATTTGTTTGTATTGGGTGGTGTCGTCTTTGGCTTCATCACCGGACATACGCTGGCGCGCGCCGCTGATGGTGAACCCTTGGTCGTACAGCAACGCGCGGATCTGTCGGATCATCAGCACATCCTGGCGCTGATAATACCGACGGTTCCCGGTGCGTTTGACGGGGTTGAGTTGAGGAAACTCCTGCTCCCAATAGCGCAGCACGTGCGGTTTTACCGCACAGAGCTCGCTGACTTCACCAATGGTGAAGTAGCGTTTGCCTGGGATGACGGGTAGCTCGTCGTTATGACTTGGTTCCAGCATAAGCCTCAACTCGGGCCTTCAACTTCTGCCCTGGACGAAAGGTGACCACACGGCGAGCCGTGATCGGGATTTCTTCTCCCGTTTTTGGATTGCGGCCAGGCCGCTGGCGTTTGTCCCGCAGGTCAAAGTTGCCGAAACCGGACAATTTGACCTGCTCGTTGTCTTCCAGAGCGTGTCTGATCTCTTCAAAAAACAGCTCGACCAATTCCTTGGCCTCGCGCTTGTTCAGACCCAACTCTTCGTACAGACGTTCCGCCATCTCAGCTTTCGTCAAAGCCCCCATACGTCACTTCCTTAACGTGGCGTTCAACCTTTGTTCGAGCGAGGTGAGGATATTTTGTGTCGTGGTATTCACCTCATCGTCATTAAGAGTGCGCGATGGATGCTGCCAGGTCAAGCCAACTGCAAGGCTTTTTCTATGCGGATCAATACCTTTACCCTGATAGACGTCAAATAGCCTGAGGTCTGTCAGCCATTCCCCTGCATTTTCACGGATTACATCCAGAACGGCAGTGGCGGCCACTCCACGGTCGGCAATCAAGGCCAGGTCACGGCGCACTTCAGGGAAGCGCGACAGCTCGCTGAATTTAGGCATTTTGCCTGAAGCCACTTCAGCCAAAACCAGTTCAAATACGAAGACCGGACGGTCGAGACCGAGGGTTTTCGACAGCTCAGGGTGAATGGCGCCGACGAAGCCCACCAGGCGCCCTTCACGCTCGATGCGCGCAGTCTGGCCCGGGTGCAACGCTGGATGGCTGCCCGGCAGGAAGGTGAATGCATCCAGCGCACCGGCAAAACCCAGCACCGCTTCCACGTCAGCCTTGACGTCAAAGAAGTCCACGGCATCGCGGCCCTGCGCCCAGCCTTCCGGCAGACGGCTACCGCAGACCACGCCAGCCAACATCGGTTCTTGTTTCAGGCCGTCCAACTGTCCTACGAAACGCAGGCCACTTTCGAACATGCGCACCCGATCTTGCTGACGGTTCAGGTTATGGGAAAGGGCTTTCACCAAGCCTGGCCACAGCGACGAACGCATGGCTGCCATGTCGTTGGAGATCGGGTTGGCCAGCAACAGTGGCTCGACGCCTGGGTTGAACAGCTCGAACTGCTTGGGATCGATGAAGCTGTAGGTCACCGCTTCCTGATAACCACGGGCAACCAGCAGGCGACGCAGCTCAGGCAGGTGCGCACGCGCCTCGGCCTTTGGTTGTGGCGCCAGGCGCGCTTGCGGATAACGGACCGGCAGGCGGTTGTAGCCGTAGAGGCGGGCCAGCTCTTCGATGAGGTCGACCTCCAGGCTGATATCGAAGCGATGGCTTGGTACTTCAACGTGCCACTGCCCTTCCCCACTCGAGGAAATAGCCAGACCGAGGGCCGACAACAGTTGCTCGATTTCAGCCGGCTCGATGACCAGGCCAAGCATCTGCTCGACACTCTTGGCGCGCAGAGTGATCGGTGCAACGGACGGCAGGAACTGTTCGTTGACGGTTTCGGTGATCGGGCCGGCTTCGCCACCGGTGATTTCCAGTAGCAGGCCAGTGGCGCGCTCCATGGCTTCACGGGCGAGATTCCAGTCCACGCCACGCTCGTAGCGGTGCGAAGCATCGGTGTGCAGGCCATAGGAACGGGCCTTGCCGGCGATGGCGATCTGGTCGAAGAACGCACTCTCAAGGAACACGTCACGGGTAGTAGCGGACACACCGCTGTGCTCGCCACCCATCACGCCGGCAATCGCCAGGGCGCGGGAGTGATCGGCGATGACCAGGGTGTCGGCACGCAGGCTGACTTCCTGACCGTCGAGCAATACCAGCTTCTCGCCTTCTTCGGCCATACGTACACGAATGCCGCCGTTGATTTCGGCGAGGTCGAACGCGTGCAGCGGTTGACCCAGCTCCAGCATCACGTAGTTGGTGATGTCGACCGCGGCGTCGATGCTGCGAACGTCGGCACGACGCAGGCGTTCAACCATCCACAGCGGGGTTGGCTTGGACAGGTCGACGTTGCGGATCACACGGCCCAGGTAACGCGGGCAGGCGTTTGGCGCCAGCACGTCAATCGGGCGTACTTCGTCGTGCACAGCCGGCACGGCGGCAACCACTGGACGGGTGACTGGGGCGTTGTACAGCGCGCCCACTTCACGCGCCAGGCCCGCCAGGGACAGGCAGTCGCCGCGGTTCGGGGTCAGGTCGACCTCGATGCTGGCGTCTTCCAGGTCAAGGTAAACGCGGATGTCCTGGCCCACTGGCGCATCGGCCGGTAGCTCCATCAGGCCATCGTTGCCCTCACCGACTTGCAGCTCGGCCTGGGAGCACAGCATGCCGTTGGACTCAACGCCACGCAGCTTGGCCTTCTTGATCTTGAAGTCGCCCGGCAACTCGGCACCGATCATGGCGAACGGAATCTTCAGGCCCGGGCGCACGTTTGGCGCTCCGCACACGACCTGGAAGGTTTCCGCGCCATTGCTGACCTGGCACACACGCAATTTGTCGGCATCGGGGTGTTGTTCGGTGCTTAGCACCTCGCCCACGACCACACCGCTGAAAACACCGGCGGCGGGCGTAACGCTATCGACCTCAAGACCGGCCATCGACAGACGCGCAACCAACGCGTCGCGATCTACCTGCGGGCTTACCCAGCCACGCAGCCATTGTTCACTGAATTTCATCCTGCTCTCCTAAAGATTCGTTACGACTAGCGAAATTGCGCGAGGAACCGCAAGTCGTTGTCGAAGAACAGACGCAAGTCGTTCACGCCGTAACGCAGCATGGCCAGACGCTCAACGCCCATGCCGAAGGCAAAGCCCGAGAACTCTTCTGGATCGATGCCGGACATGCGCAGCACGTTAGGGTGAACCATGCCGCAGCCCATGACTTCCAGCCAGCCGGTCTGCTTGCAAACGCGGCAGCCTTTGCCGCTGCACATCACGCATTCCATATCGACTTCAGCGGATGGCTCGGTGAACGGGAAGAACGATGGGCGGAACCGCACCGCCAACTCCTTCTCGAAGAACACCCGCAGGAATTCTTCGATGGTGCCTTTGAGGTCGGCGAAGTTGATGTCGCGATCAACCAGCAGGCCTTCGACCTGGTGGAACATCGGCGAGTGGGTGATATCGGAGTCGCTACGGTACACACGGCCTGGGCAGACAATGCGGATCGGCGGCTTGTTCGCTTCCATGGTGCGGACCTGTACCGGAGAGGTATGGGTGCGCAACAGCATGTTCGCGTTGAAATAGAAGGTGTCGTGCATCGACCGGGCCGGGTGATGGCCTGGGATGTTGAGCGCCTCGAAGTTGTGATAATCGTCTTCGACCTCGGGGCCTTCGGCAATGCCGTAGCCAATGTGGGTGAAGAACTGCTCGATACGTTCCAGAGTCCGGGTGATCGGGTGCAGACCGCCCGAGGCCTGGCCGCGACCAGGCAAGGTTACATCAATGGACTCGGCGGCGAGTTTGGCCGCGAGATCGGCCTCCTCCATGGTCGCCTTGCGCGCATTGAGTACCTCTGTGACACGCTCCTTGGCGACGTTGATCAGCGCACCGACTTGCGGACGCTCTTCAGCCGGCAAATTCCCCAGGGTCTTCATCACCTGAGTCAATTCACCTTTCTTGCCAAGGTAGTGAACCCGGATTTGCTCCAGGGCATTGATATCTTCAGCGCTTTGCACAGCCTCAAGGGCTTGGGCGACGAGCGCGTCCAGGTTTTCCATGTACAGACTCCAGATACAAAATAGGGGAAGAGCTTGAAGGCTCTTCCCCTATTTAAGACGTTTACCACCTTGGGCTACAGACGTAACCCAGGGTGATTGTCGGGGGTACTTAAGCCAGAGTGGCTTTAGCTTTCTCGACAATCGCAGCAAACACCGCTTTTTCGTTCACTGCCAGTTCGGCCAGAACCTTACGGTCGATCTCGATGGAAGCTTTTTTCAGGCCAGCGATGAAACGGCTGTAGGACAGACCGTTAACACGTGCACCAGCGTTGATACGAGCGATCCACAGAGCGCGGAACTGACGTTTTTTCTGACGACGGTCGCGGTAGGCGTATTGGCCTGCCTTGATTACCGCTTGCTTGGCAACACGGAATACGCGTGAACGCGCGCCGTAGTAGCCTTTAGCAAGTTTCAGAATTTTTTTGTGACGTTTACGGGCAATGACGCCACGCTTTACACGAGCCATGAGTTACTTCCTCTATTCTTGATCCAAAAATTAACGAAGGCGCAGCATGCGCTCGACTTTTGCCACGTCAGACGGATGCAGCAAGCTGCTACCGCGCAGTTGACGCTTACGCTTGGTCGACATTTTGGTCAGGATGTGGCTCTTGAAAGCGTGCTTGTGCTTGATACCGTTAGCAGTTTTCAGAAACCGCTTAGCAGCACCACTTTTAGTCTTCATCTTTGGCATGTTCGGATACTCCGCATTCAGTTGATAAACATAATCAGAAGGCCTGCCGTGCCCTGTTGATTACTTCTTCTTTTTCGGGGCGATGACCATGATCAGCTGGCGTCCTTCCATCTTAGGATGCTGTTCAACGGAACCGTACTCCAACAGGTCAGCTTCAACCCGCTTGAGGAGTTCCATGCCCAGCTCCTGGTGGGCCATCTCACGGCCGCGGAATCGCAAGGATACCTTGGCCCTGTCCCCATCACTCAGGAAACGTACCAGGTTGCGCAGTTTTACCTGGTAATCCCCTTCCTCCGTCCCTGGACGAAACTTGATTTCTTTTACTTGAATCTGCTTCTGGTTCTTCTTCGCCGCTGCAATCTGCTTCTTCTTTTCGAAGATCGACTTGCCGTAATCCATCACCCGGCAAACAGGCGGGACTGCGTCGGCGGAGATTTCCACCAGGTCCAATTTGGACTCTTCAGCGATACGAAGCGCTTCATCAATCGAGACGATGCCAATCTGCTCGCCGTCAGCGCCAATTAACCGAACCTCGCGTGCCGAGATATTCTCGTTGATCGGGGCTTTCGGTGCAGCTCGTTTATCTTGTCTCATTTCACGCTTAATAATAATTACTCCGAATCTGGGCGACCACGCCGGGAAACCGCTTGCGCGAGGAACTCAGCGAACTGGGCGACGGGCATCGAGCCCAGGTCAGCACCTTCACGAGTACGCACAGCGACAGTCTGCATCTCGACTTCCCGATCTCCGATAACCAAAAGATAGGGAACCTTGAGCAAAGTATGCTCGCGGATTTTAAAGCCGATCTTTTCATTTCTCAAGTCGGACTTGGCACGAAACCCGCTTTCGTTGAGAGTTTTTTCAACTTCGGCGGCAAAATCTGCCTGTTTATCAGTGATATTCATGATCACTGCCTGGGTCGGAGCCAGCCACGCAGGGAATGCACCCTCGTAGTGCTCGATCAGGATCCCGACGAACCGTTCGAACGAACCGAGGATCGCCCGGTGCAGCATAACCGGGTGTTTACGGCTGTTGTCTTCGGACACGTATTCGGCGCCCAGACGGATCGGCAGGTTAAAATCGAGCTGCAGGGTACCACACTGCCAGACGCGACCAAGGCAATCTTTCAGCGAGAACTCGATCTTCGGACCGTAGAAGGCGCCTTCGCCAGGCTGCAGATCGTACGCAAGGCCCGCGCTGTCGAGCGCAGCGGCCAGTGCAGCTTCGGCGCGATCCCATAGCTCGTCGGAACCGACGCGTTTTTCCGGACGAGTGGACAGCTTCATCTCGACTTCGGTAAAGCCGAAATCGCGATAAACGTCCATGGTCAGCTTGATGAAGGCGGCGGATTCGGCCTGCATCTGCTCTTCGGTGCAGAAGATGTGGGCGTCGTCCTGGGTAAAACCACGCACGCGCATGATGCCGTGCAGCGCACCGGATGGCTCGTTACGGTGGCAGGCACCGAACTCGGCCAGGCGCATCGGCAACTCGCGGTAGCTTTTCAGGCCTTGGTTGAACACCTGCACGTGGCACGGGCAGTTCATTGGCTTGATAGCGTAGTCGCGGTTTTCCGACTGAGTCGTGAACATGTTGTCGGCGTAGTTGGCCCAGTGCCCGGATTTTTCCCAGAGGCTACGGTCAACAACCTGGGGCGTCTTGATCTCTAGGTAGCCATTGTCGCGCTGTACTTTGCGCATGTACTGCTCAAGCACCTGGTACAGGGTCCAGCCGTTCGGGTGCCAGAACACCATGCCCGGTGCTTCTTCCTGAAGATGGAACAGGTTCAGGCGCTTGCCGATCTTGCGGTGGTCGCGTTTCTCAGCTTCTTCGATGCGCTGGATGTAGGCCGCCAGCTGCTTCTTGTCAGCCCAGGCGGTGCCGTAGATCCGCTGCAGTTGCTCGTTCTTCGCGTCGCCACGCCAGTAGGCGCCGGACAGCTTGGTCAGCTTGAACGACTTGAGGAAACGTGTGTTCGGCACGTGTGGGCCACGGCACATATCGACGTATTCTTCGTGGTAGTACAGGCCCATGGCCTGCTCTTCCGGCATGTCTTCCACCAGGCGCAGCTTGTAGTCCTCGCCACGGGCGGTGAACACGTCGATCACTTCGGCGCGCGGCGTGACCTTCTTGATCACGTCGTAATCTTTTTCGATCAGCTGGTGCATGCGCTGTTCGATCGCAGCCAGGTCGTCCGGAGTAAAAGGCCGCTCATAGGCGATGTCGTAATAGAAGCCTTCTTCAATGACCGGGCCGATCACCATTTTCGCGGTTGGATACAGTTGCTTGACCGCGTGGCCAATCAAATGCGCGCAAGAGTGGCGAATGATCTCCAGCCCCTCTTGATCCTTGGGCGTGATGATTTGCAGGCTGGCATCGCCGGTGATCAAGTCGCTGGCATCGACGAGCTTGCCGTCGACCTTGCCGGCCACGGTGGCCTTGG
The DNA here is from genome assembly GCF_049897165.1 of Pseudomonas sp. TWR1-1-4. NCBI lineage: Bacteria > Pseudomonadati > Pseudomonadota > Gammaproteobacteria > Pseudomonadales > Pseudomonadaceae > Pseudomonas > Pseudomonas sp. TWR1-1-4. The sequence continues at coordinate 685,876 of NZ_JAFCVS010000001.1, forward strand.
CCAGGCCAGCACCAATGGATGCGGCGACCTCGGCTACGGAAACCGAATGATCGAATGAACGTTGACTGCCGTCGGGAAGAGTAATAGTTGGCATGGCGCCTCCTCTCCTAGTGGTGACCCCTACCAAAGGTCACGTGGGTTGGGATGAGCCAGTACAAGATCCAACACCAGGCCGTTCAATGATGAACGCCTGCCTTACAGCGGCAGGAGCCTTTCGGCCAACCGATAATCGAACCAGAGTGACTGGAGTGAGCTAAAAAAGAACCTGGCAAGGCGGTAATTGGCACGCCTGTAAATAGCCAAGCGCAAGATGCTAGCACAGATGAACGGTCATCGCGGCGCTGCTATCTTGCGTAAATACAAATTCCGCCCTTTATAGCTGCAAAAGTGAACTTGGGCTGTACGCGAGCCCTCAAACCCTCCGAGAATCGCCGTTCGTCCTCGACCCAAAGGAGCATCCTCATGATGCGTTTTACCTCTACCCTCGCTCTCGCCGCCTCCCTGACCCTACTTTCCCTCGGCGCACAGGCGGCAGCCCCGTCGAACTGGCCAGCCGGTGCCCGCGACAGCTTCGTCAGCGACTGCAGCGCCGCCGCCAGCCAGAACGTAGACGTCAAAACCGCCAAAGCCCATTGCGAATGTGGCGCTGACAAGATCAACGCCGAACTGAGCACTGCCGAAATCAAAGAACTGATGACCAATCAGAACGCTAGTCCGGAGCTTAAAAACAAAGCTGTCGCGGCTATCTCTTCCTGCAAAGTCGTGAAGAAAAAGTAAGATTTGCGACTGATCACACAGCTGTTTTGCCGGAAAAATGGCCCGAAAACTGCCATTTCTCACAAATTACACAGGTTTTACGGCTTTTTTTACCAGCTGATATTTCGAGCTTAAGCCCCGTAAATCGGGGCTTTCAGCCGATCAAGGCACTAAACGCAACGCTATTGATTAGCAAACAATGCCTTGGGGGGGCTCCCAAGCCGAACATTTCGACTATGATAGCCCGGTGTGCCCAGTTGGCCTGAGCAGCACAGCACTACTGAAAATATATGTTTCTTGGAGATACACCATGTCTAATCGCCAAACCGGCACCGTTAAATGGTTCAACGATGAAAAAGGCTTCGGCTTCATCACTCCTCAAGGTGGCGGTGACGACCTGTTCGTACACTTCAAAGCTATCGAAAGCGACGGTTTCAAAAGCCTGAAAGAAGGCCAAACCGTTTCCTTCGTGGCTGAGAAAGGCCAAAAGGGTATGCAAGCTGCACAGGTTCGCGGCGAGTAATTCTCCGCTGAGCTAAAAAAACCCCGTCCATGTGACGGGGTTTTTTATGGGCGCTGCAAAAGCCTGGAGCGACTTATCCGCAATTGACCCGTGTGATCACCAGATTGTCGTCGGTGTTCAGGTTCAAGCGATCGGAGCGGTACTCCAGGGTGATCATGTCGTTCGGCTTGAGGATGCGCGCATTCTGCGCACCGGCACGGGTACGCGCCTGCTCCAGCAACTGGGGCGAAGCTTTCTGGCCGATGGTGAATTCGGCGGCCTTCGACTCACAGCGGCTATGACCGGCATCGGCCACGGCGGCGTCTTTGGCTGGCTCAGAGGCACCCGGGGTGCTGCAACCCGCCAACGCGAGTGCTGCCAACAAAGTACCGAATGATGCGAGCTTCCAAGGCATGAAGCCTCCTATGATAAAAAATGGACAGAGATCGTGCGACAGCGATTGTGCGGATTGGTTTCAAGACGTAAACCGCCGCTGGGCAAGTCTGCCTGACTCTCGACAGGCATTCGCCCGGTCAATCGTGACCAGATATGAATGTATTCAGTAGATGTCGATGTAGTCGAACGCCGGCTTCGGCCAGTTTTCCTTCAGCGCATTGAAAATCTGCGTCACCCAGACTTCGTCGCTGGCGGCCACATTGCCTACGTACCCGGAACCCTCGGCCCAGGTCTCCAGGCGAAACAGCAGCCCGTCGATGTCTACACCGCCTACAACCTTCCCAGAGGAGATGTAGGCGATTCCAGCTTTGGTCACCCGTAACTGGTTATGTTCGTCGTCGTTGGCACTGGCGAGCAGTTGGCGCACATTCGCCAATGTCAGGTTCTCGGGGTTGCTCAAATCGATCTGCACGTGGTGTCCCCGGCAATTAAACAGGCGGACAGTGTCGCACAGCGCTGCCGTCATTCCGAATCGCCTCATGCCTAAGTATCAGTGCCAAACGCGATACAAAATGGTTAACTGGCCCGGTAAGCACCGCGTTCCAGCGCACTACCCAGTACTTTCAGCCCCGCGAGACAGTCATGACCACCGTAACGCTCCAAGCCGACATCAAAGCCAAGTGGCCCCAAGGGCAAAGCTCATACAGCCCCGGCAGCCCAGAGGAATTGGCAATCATCGGTATCGACCTGCTGGTCAAGGAACTGGGCACGCAGGCGGCACAAGCGTTCATCGGCCAGATATTCGAGAAATATCCGGCCGATCATATGGGGGCACACGACCCCGAGCGCGAATAAGAACCGGCCGGCGAACACCGACCGGTAGAACCATTACTTCAGACGCGCCAGGCGCTCGGTCAGCAGATCGAAAAAGCCCTGGGCGTCGCCGTTCTCAACCCAGAACACATTCTTTTCCTGCTTCAGGCCGTCGTACCAATCGACGATGGTCTGGCCAAAGGTCGGCCCCTCACGGCTATCCACCACCATATTGGCCTGACGACCACTGAACAGCGAAGGCTTGAGCAGGTAAGCAATGACGGTAGCGTCATGCACCGGGCCACCTGGAATACCGTAGTGCTCCATGTCGCCCTTGACGTATTCGTTAAGAATATCGCCCACCACCTTGCTCGCGTTGTTCTTGATGTCGGCGATCTTTTTCAGGCGTGCTTCGCTGGTCAGCACCTTGTGGGTCACGTCCAACGGCAGGTAGGTCAGCTTGACGCCGCTCTTGAGCACAATCTCGGCTGCCACCGGGTCGGCGAACAGGTTGAATTCCGCCACCGGAGTGATATTGCCGCCATTGAAGTGCGCGCCACCCATCACCACCACTTCCTTGATGCCTTGGGTGATTTCCGGCGCCTGGGTCAGTGCCAGCGCCAGGTTGGTCTGCGGGCCGAGCATGGCGATGGTGATGCTGTGCGGCTTGGCGGTGCTCAGGGTCTTGATCAGGTAGTCAACGGCATTGCCGTCCGCCAGGCCCTTCTTGGGCTCATGCACGGTGACGCCGGAAATACCCTCCTTGCCATGGATGTTCTCGGCGTAGATCGGCTTGCGCAGCAGCGGCGCTGGCGCACCGGCGTACACCGGGATTTCCTCGCGCCCTGCCCACTCGCGGGCCAGGCGCGCGTTGCGGGAGGTCTTGTCCAGGCGCACGTTGCCGGCGACGGTGGTCAGCGCACGGATATTCAGCTCATCCGGGGAGGCCATGGCGAACAGCAAGGCCACTACATCATCAGCACCGGGGTCGGTATCGATGATCAGATCGATCTTTTCCGCCGCCTGGGCGCTTGCAGCAGTGAGTGCGGACAAAAGCAGAACACTCCGGAACAGGTTTTTCAGGGTTGGGAGACCACGTTGCATAAAACACTCCTTGTCGTTGGGAACGCTAGAACGTTACGCCGGATACCAGCGCGATATTGCAGTAAGGCTGACATTCGCCAGTGCGCACCACGGCGCGCGCCTTGCGGCTGAGCTGCTTGAATTCTTCATGGCTGACCAGGCGTCGCTCACCGAGGGCAGCCTGTTCTGTGAGCGTGTTGAGTTCAGCCAGCGCCGGCGGTTGTTTGAGCAGGATTTCTTCGGCCAACACATGGCACTCCACCTGCATTTCACTGAGCACGATACGCAAGGTGCTGATGAAGTCCGGGATGCCTTGGGTCAACGCCAGGTCAATCAGCTCGACGCCAGGGGGCACCGGCAGGCCAGCATCACCGATCACCAGGATGTCGCCGTGCCCAAGTGAGGCGATCACACGCGACAGGGCAATATTGAGCAGAGGTGTCTTTTTCATGAGTGCACAAAACCTTGTACGTCGTGCAGCGTTGGAATAGAGGGTTGCGCGCCGGCACGGGTGACCGACAACGCCGCCGCGACCTGGCCAAAACGGATGGCCTCTGCCTCGCTCTTGCCGTTGGCCAGTGCCGCCGCAAAGCCGCCGACGAAGGTGTCGCCCGCGGCCGTGGTGTCTACCGCCTTGACCTTTGGCGCTTGCAGATGCTCAAAGCGTTGGCCGTCGGTAAACAGCGCGCCCTGAGAGCCCAGGGTGATGATCACTTTACCGGCTCCGGCCTGGATCAGTTGGGTCGCCGCCACCTTGGCGTTGTCAATTGAGTCGACCGTCACGCCGCTCAATGCGGCGGCTTCGCTTTCATTGGGAATGAGGTAGTCGATCGACGCGTACCACTCAGCCGGCAATGGGCCGCTGGCCGGGGCTGGGTTGAGGATCACCGTCTTGCCCAGCTCTCGGCCGCGCTTGAGGGTGTAGCCCACCGTATTCATCGGCACCTCCAGCTGGCAGACGATCACGTCAGCCGCCTGCAGCACCGCGTCGAACGCCTGCAACGAGGCCGGCGTCAGTTCGCCGTTGCTGCCCGCCACGATCACAATCGCGTTCTGGCTGCTGTCATCCACCACGATCAAGGCCACGCCACTGGAGCCATCCACGGTACTGACGGCCTGGCAATCAATCCCCTCAACCAGCAATGCGTCACGCAATTGAGTGCCATAGGCATCGGTGCCGACGCAGCCGATCATCGACACATCGGCGCCCAGTCTCGCCGAAGCGACGGCCTGGTTCGCGCCCTTTCCGCCAGGCACGGTGGAAAATGTCTGCCCGATGAGTGTTTCACCGGCACGCGGCAGCCGGCTGGCGCGGGTCACCAGGTCCATGTTCAAGCTGCCTACTACCACTACTTTTGCTGGCATACATCAGTACTCATCAATTCGGTTCAGCGGTATTGAGCGAATGTGCCGGCGACGGGCGCCGTCGACTCACGCAATACGATGCTCGGCGTCACGATGCGTTGATCGATCGGCATGTGGGGTGTCGCAATTCTTCGCAGTAACAGCTCGGCCGCCGTCTCGCCCAGTTGCACGATCGACTGCCCGACCGTCGTCAACGCCGGGTAGACGTAACGGCCCATTTGAATATCATCAAAACCGATCACTGACAGCTCGCCCGGCACGCGGATATTGCGCTCGGCTGCTGCGCGCAACACGCCGAAACCGATCATGTCGTTGCTGGCAAAAATCGCGCTGGGCGGATTGTGCGCCAACAACTGCACGGCGGCGGCATAACCGCCCGTGCTGGTGAAGTCGCTCTCCTGGGTGCGATTGGCTGCCACGTCGACTCCCGCCTCTCGCAGCGCGCGGTGATACCCCGCCAGACGCATCTGCGCGACACGGGTATGGGCCGGACCGCCGATGCAGGCGATGTCTCGGTGGCCCAGTTCGAGCAAGTGTCGGGTCGCCAGGTAGGCGCCCTCCTCATGGTCGATACGCACCAGGTCCACGTCAATGCCATCCAGCGCCCGGTCGACGATCACCATGGGCGTACGCACCGCGCTCAAGCCGGCGGCAAGACCGCTGTCGTCGCCGCCCACCGAGGTCACGATCAAGCCGTCGATGCGTTTTTCCAGTAACACACGCAAATAGTTGCGCTGCTTTTCAGCGTTGTCGTCGGAGTTGCACAGGATCACGCAATAGCCGTTACGCTCGCAGTAATCCTCGATGCCGCGGGCCAGTTCCGCAAAATACGGGTTGAGGCTGTTGGGCACCAGCAAACCGATGGTGGCCGTGGTCTTGGCCTTGAGCGAACGCGCTACGGCACTGGGCACGTAGTCGAGCTGCTTGATCGCCGCTTCGACCTTGATACGTACCGGCTCGCTGACCGGGCGCGTCTTGTTCACCACATGGGACACCGTGGTGTAGGAAATACCCGCAAGCGCTGCCACATCCTTGATCGTTGCCATAGTTCAGCCTCGCCGACTGGCGCGCTGACTGCGGTAGGTATCGAGGACCACGGCAATCACGATCACGGCGCCGGTAATGATGCGCTTCGTGGGCTCCGTGGCACCGATCTGCGCCAGGCCGGCGGCCAATACTGAAATAATCAACACACCAAAAAAGGTGCTGATCACTGAGCCGCGCCCGCCCATCAGGCTGGTACCGCCGATCACCACCGCCGCAATCACTTGCAGCTCAAGGCCGGAGCCGGCATTCGGGTCTGCCGCTTCCAGGCGCGAGATCTGGAACAGCGCGGCCACACCGGCCAGCAGGCCCATGAGGCTGAACACCAGGATCTTGTAGGGCTTGGGATTGATCCCTGCCAGACGCACGGCCTCTTCGTTGGTGCCGATACCGATCAGGTAACGACCAAACACGGTACGCGTCAGTACAAGCTGCGCAGCGATGATCACCAGCAAGGCAATGATGAATGACGGGGAGATGCCAAAGGCAATCGGGTTGGACAGCCAGGCAAACGAATCACCGATGTAAGCGGTACGCGAGCCGGTCATTTGGTACGCCACGCCACGAGCCATTTCCAGCACGCCCAGGGACACGATGAACGACGGAATGCGCCAGGCCACGGTGATCGAGCCGGTAATGGTGCCCGCCAACGCCGCACAGCCCATGCCCAGCACGGCAGCCGGCAACACGCTCCAGCCCCAGCCGAGAATCGCCACGCTGACAGCCGACGCCGCCAGGGCCAGTACAGAACCTACCGACAGGTCGATGCCGCCGATGATGAGGATGAAGGTCATGCCCACCGCCAGCACCATCAGGTCTGGAATCTGGTTGGCCAGGGTGCTGAAGGTGTCATAGGACAGGAAGTGGTCGCTAAGTACCGAGAACAGCGCAATCATCGCCAGCAAGGCGCCCGCCAGCCCCAGGTAAGTACCCAGGCCATAGAAATTGCCGCCAGTCTTGCCGGGGGAAGTTGTGGTTTTCATGGGGTATCCCTAAGCACTGCGTCATTGAGCAGCGCATCACGTTTCTGATAGCCGGCGAAAGCGGCGGCGAGCAATTCGTCCTGGGTCCAGCTGTCGCGCTCGAAGGTCTCGATCAAGCGCCCGGCGGACAACACACCGATGCGGTCGCAAATCAGCATGAGTTCACGCAGGTCGCTGGACACCACCACCAGCGCTTTGCCCTGACGGGTCAACTCGCCCAGCAAGGCATAAATATCGAACTTGGCACCGACGTCGATGCCACGGGTCGGCTCATCGAACAGCATTACCGAGCAATCACGCTCCAGCCAGCGGCCTATCACCACTTTCTGCTGGTTACCACCGGACAGCTCGGAGACCAACTGCGCCGGACTGGAACTGCGGATGCGCATGGCATCGATCTGACGCTTGGCCAGCGCGGTTTCATTGCGGCTGTTGACGACGCCACCGCCGGAAATTTCCGGCATGTTGCCCAGGGCAATGTTGGCGCTGATGGATTGAGTCAGCAGCAGGCCTTCACCCTTGCGGTCCTCGGTTATCAGGGCAATGCCATGACCCACCGCGTCCACCGGCGAGCGAATGCTCACCACTTGGGCTGGCGAGCCGAGCGCCACGGTGCCGCTGTCGGCCAGGTCGGCGCCGAAGATCAGGCGCAACAGTTCAGTACGACCGGCACCGATCAGGCCGGAGATGCCGTAAATCTCGCCCGCACGCACTTCGAAGGACACGTCGCGGACTTTGTCCGAGCGGGTCAGGCCTTTCACCGTCAGGGCCGGGCCACCAATGGTGCGCGGGCCCAGGTCGATGTGCTCGCCCAGCTCGCGACCTACCATCAAAGTGACCAGTTGTTCGCTGTTGTAGTTGGCCATCGGCTCGACACAGACCAGCTTGCCGTCGCGCAATACCGCAATGCGTTGAGCCACACGGGCCAGCTCTTCCAGCCGGTGTGAAATGTAGATGATCGCCACGCCCCGGGCCTGCAGGCGGGTGATTTGTTCAAATAGCATCTCGACTTCACGCGCCGTGAGCATCGCCGTGGGTTCGTCGAGGATCAGTACGTGGCAGTCGCCAATCAGGTTACGGGCGATCTCGACCATCTGCTGATGGCCAATACCCAGGCTGCCGACCAGTGTGTCCGGGTCGATAGCATCCAGGCCGACTTGGGCCATGGCCTCGATCGCAGCCTTGCGCAGTTGTTTGCGGCTGATCCAACCACAGTGGCTGGGCAGGTTATCCAGGAACAGGTTTTCGGCGACGGTCAGTGTCGGCAGCAGGTTGAGTTCCTGCATGACCATGCGCACGCCCAGTTCTTCGGCCTGGGTGCGACTGCCGGGGCGATAGTCCTGCCCATTGAACTGCATGTGCCCGGTGGTCGGCGTGACCAGCCCGCCGATGATCTTCGACAAGGTGCTTTTGCCTGCGCCGTTCTCACCGGTCAACGCCAGCACTTCCCCGCGATTGAGCGTCAGGGTGATGTCGGACAGAACCGGCTGGGCATAGGTCTTGCCGATACCGCTGACCGAGAGGACAGCGTTCGGGGCGGAAGATGACATAGGAAAATCTCCAGGCGCCCGCTCAGGACGAGCGGGCGCTGTTGGGTACTGCCAGGATTACTTCTTGAGAACGAGCTCGACCGGGGTTTCGATCACGCCATCTTTGGCATCGACTTTCTCACCCTTGACCAGCTTGAGCGCATTCTGGATACCGAACACGGCTTGCTGGGCAGCGGCCTGGTCAGCGGTGGCGAGTACGCGGCCGTCTTGCAACATCGGCTTGATGGCTTCGATGTTGTCGTAGCCCACGACCAGTACTTTGCCGGCCTTGCCTGCCGCACGTACGGCGGAGACAGCGCCCAACGCCATGTTGTCGTTACCGGCCAGCAGGGCCTTGAGGTCCGGGTACTCACTCAGCATGGCGGACGCGACCTTCTGGCCCTGGTCGATTTCCCAGTTGCCGGATTGGGTGGAGACGATCTTCATGCCGGCAGCGTCCATCGCATCCTTGTAGCCTGCGGTACGCTGCTGGGCGTTGGTGGTCGTCGGCACGCCTTCGATGATGCCGACCTTGTCACCCGAGGCCAGCTGCTTGGCCAGGTAGTCGCCCACCAACTTGGAGCCTTTGCGGTTGTCCGGACCTACGAACGGAATATCGAGGTTTTTGCTTTTGAGCACATCCGGGTCCAGGCGGTTGTCGATGTTGACGACCTTGATACCGGCATCCGAAGCCTTCTTCAGCACGGTGACCAGCGCCTTGGAGTCAGCCGGCGCGATGACGATGGCATTGACCTTGGCGAGGATCATCTGGTTGACGATATCGATCTGCGCACTGGTGTCGGTTTCGTTCTTGATCCCGTTGGTGATCATGTCGAAATCGGCGGCGTGATCTTTCTGATAGGTCTTGGCACCGTCTTGCATGGTGACAAAGAATTCATTGGCGAGGGATTTCATGACCAGGCCGACCTTGGGTTTGGCGGCGTCATCGGCAAATGCAGAGGAGAGAGGCAAGGCAGCGGATGCGGCAGCAAGCACAGCGACAGCAAGAAGACGTCCAGCGAATGGCAGCTTCATGGGTTCACTCCGATCTTATGATTATTGTGAGCAACGCTTGCACCGAAGATCGCTTCGGCAGCCTTCCCACCCGGGTGGCTGATACGAGCTGTCACGATACTCCAGGAGTAATCCGTGAAACATCCCGCAAACGTTTGCGTTGTTCAAACTATGAGAACCTTGTCGAGATTTGTCAACGGTTGAAAACTGCCTTTCATCCACGCCCTCCCTTACGCCTGACCTTGGGTGCAGTTAAACATTGCACGCTTCCGGTCGTTCTCTAAAACGACAGGCTGCGCGACATCATTCATGCAAACTCAAAAGCCAAGCGGTCAACACTTTTCGGACAACCGAACGCAATACCGTCCGATGTTCGGAAAGCCGGACGCCTACTTCATCCCAGTCACCAGAAAAATAGTAAAAACCGTTATATATCAAATATTTATTTTATAACCATAAACACAATCAGCCTGGTACAGATCCTGCTCTACTCCATCACCTCGTGGCATTCAGAACCGCCCGGGTGTTCTAGATGAACCTGCTACAGCACTCATCAAAAACCAGAGAGAAAAATAATGAAATCTGCACTGAAAAACTTTGTTCCGGGCGCTTTAGCCCTCCTGCTGTTGTTCCCCGTTGCCGCCCAGGCAAAGGAAGTTGAATCCAAGACCAAACTGTCCAATGTGGTGATCCTTGCCACCGGCGGCACTATTGCCGGCGCCGGCGCCAGCGCGGCCAACAGTGCCACCTACCAGGCGGCCAAGGTCGGCATCGAGCAATTGATCGCCGGTGTTCCTGAGCTTAGCCAGATCGCCAATGTACGCGGCGAACAAGTTATGCAAATTGCGTCCGAAAGCATCAACAATGAAAACCTGCTGCAACTGGGGCGTCGCGTCGCCGAACTGGCTGACAGCAAGGACGTGGACGGCATCGTGATCACCCACGGTACCGACACCCTGGAAGAAACCGCCTACTTCCTGAACCTGGTGGAAAAAACCGACAAGCCAATCGTAGTGGTCGGCTCCATGCGCCCAGGCACCGCCATGTCGGCAGACGGCATGCTCAACCTGTACAACGCCGTGGCCGTGGCCGGTAGCAAAGATGCACGCGGCAAGGGCGTGCTGGTCACCATGAACGACGAGATCCAGTCGGGTCGCGACGTCAGCAAGATGATCAATATCAAGACCGAAGCATTCAAGAGCCCATGGGGCCCGCTGGGCATGGTGGTTGAAGGCAAATCCTACTGGTTCCGCTTGCCAGCCAAGCGTCACACCATGGATTCTGAATTCGATATCAAAAACATCAAGAGCCTGCCCGATGTCGAGATTGCCTATGGCTATGGCAACGTGAGCGATACCGCTTACAAGGCTCTGGCTCAAGCTGGCGCCAAAGCGATCATCCACGCTGGCACCGGCAATGGCTCAGTGTCCTCCAAGGTCGTGCCTGCTCTGGTAGAACTGCGCAAGCAAGGTGTGCAGATCATTCGTTCTTCCCATGTGAACGCCGGCGGCATGGTGCTGCGTAACGCCGAACAGCCTGACGACAAATACGATTGGGTCGCGGCCCTCGACCTCAACCCACAGAAAGCCCGCATCCTGGCGATGGTCGCCCTGACCAAGACCCAGGACAGCAAAGAGTTGCAACGGATGTTCTGGGAATACTGATTCCTGCCGTCCTCTGTAGGAGCGAGCTTGCTCGCGAAGGTCGTTAACACTGACGCTGTTTGTCTGGATTAACCCATCGCCTCAAGCTTCTCGCGAGCAAGCTTGCTCCTACAAACCCCTTCTACCGCCCTACACGAAATTGCCTGAATTGCTGTCAGACGGACTTCTTGAAGTTTAAGTAGTTGCGAAATCACCTACAGTTAAATACTGTATGTGCGTACAGCTTATTAAGGAATACTCCGTGGCAAAGTCCTCTCCCGCAGTGCCAACCCCACCTGGTGCCTACGAACGCCTGGCCATTCGTGTGCAAAAGATCATCAATTCGACCAACGCGCAGAAAGCCAAGGCGGCCTTGATCTTCCGTTTGCCTGACGAACCTGAAGATGAGTGGGCGCGTTTGCTGGAGGAAATCGCGGAAAACGACAACGTCACCCTCGCTTATCGCGACGACGGCGGTGTGCAGATTTTCTGGGTTGTGCCGAAGGAAGATTGATTCAATGAGTGTCCGTTTTATCGCTGTGTGCTGTCTGTTTTTTGCCATCACCGCCCACGCCCAGGCGCCCCGCACCTTCAGCGAAGCCAAGAAGGTCGCCTGGAAACTCTACGCTCCCCAATCTACCGAGTTCTATTGCGGCTGCAAGTACACTGGCAACCGGGTGGATTTGAAAGCCTGCGGCTACATCCCACGCAAAAACGCCAACCGCGCTGCGCGCATTGAGTGGGAGCATATCGTTCCGGCTTGGCAAATCGGGCATCAGCGCCAGTGCTGGCAAGATGGCGGGCGCAAGAACTGCACGCGCCACGATAATGTGTTCAAGCGCGCCGAGGCCGACCTGCACAACCTGGTGCCGAGCATCGGCGAGGTCAATGGAGACCGTAACAACTTCAGTTTTGGTTGGCTGCCAGTGCAAAGCGGGCAATACGGCTCATGCCTGACCCAGGTGGACTTCAAAGCCAAGAAGGTGATGCCACGCCCATCCATCCGGGGAATGATCGCCCGCACGTATTTCTACATGAGCAAGCAGTACGGCTTGCGCTTGTCAAAACAGGATCGCCAGTTGTACGAAGCCTGGAACAAGACCTACCCAGTGCAAGCCTGGGAACGCCAGCGCAACCAGACCGTGGCGTGTGTGATGGGGCGCGGCAATGAGTTTGTCGGCCCGGTGAACCTTAAAGCCTGCGGTTGAATGTGTGCGGGGCTTGCGCCCCGCCAGGCTATTACTGGGCGGCCTTGTGCTCAATGATCTCTGACACCGTGTCAGTTTTCTTGGCACGGGCCATCTTCTCGTTAAGTAGCGTCTGCTTGGCCTCAGCCTCCGCCTTGGATGCGAACGGCCCCAGCAGGACTTCATCCTTGCCGTCCATCTTCACGATATAAAAATTGAAACCATGTTCCAGCAACCAGGCCGTGAGGTCGGTGATTGCCTGCAGCTTGTGGTCGGGCGGGCCTACCCGAATATCCCATTCCTGAGCGGCAATTGCGCCGGTTTGAGGCTGGCTTTCAGTCACGGCAGGCTTGGCCTTGGGCGCATCGACGCTTTTGCCTTCACCGCAACCGGCCAATGCCAACACCGCAATTGCCATCGCTACTTTACGCACTGCCCTGCTCCTTCAAAGATAAAGAGGCGACTTTATCATTCACTGTCTATTCTGGCCGTCATAAACGTTGGCTTAAACAATGCGAATCATGTATCGCAGACCTGTATGATGCCGCCATGGGAATTAATGTCGCCTCTATGCGTCCTAAAAGAGGCAGTCACAGGGAAGCGCTTAGCAGTAAGCTACACACATCCGACACCTGCCCTGTCTGAAACATGTGTCCTTAAAAGTAATCAAGGAGAAGTCCATGCTTATACTCACCCGCAAAGTTGGTGAAAGCATAAACATCGGTGATGACATCACGATCACCATCCTGGGCGTAAGCGGCCAGCAAGTACGAATCGGCATTAACGCACCCAAGGATGTTGCCGTGCATCGCGAGGAAATCTACCAGCGCATTCAGGCTGGCCTGACTGCTCCGGACAAAAACCAGACGCCTTGAAGCCCTCCCAGTAGCCAGCCCTTTCGTTCACTGTAACGGCTGGCGAAAACCTCCTTGAACGGCTCTGTCTTTGTTGCGTGAATCACGTCCTCTCTGCGTTCATCTTCATGGAAAGATGAAGCTGTGTTCACGCCTGGAACTGACGCCTGGAACTGTTAGTTTCACTCACGGCGGAATCGCTTGCCTGCCCTCCCACCATCCGTGTGTATTCAGGAATACATCCACGAGGATGTGAACGGATCCAGCCAACGCCCAACAAAGCCAAGCCCTATTACGGACTCGACCTTTTCATGTCAGGCGACCCCGTCCTGCAAGTACAGCAAACCGTCCGCGTCACGCAGCACGCTTAGCTGTTCGTATCCGTCTATCGAAGAATGCTCGGTGAGCATGGGCGCATGATGCGTCGACGTCACAACCATCACGTCCGCCCCCGCAGCCTCTCCCGCCCGGATGCCTACTGTCGCATCTTCAAACACCAGACAATCCTGCACCGGTACGCCCAATCGTCGCGCCCCCAGCACGTAACAGTCGGGGTTCGGTTTGCCGTTCGCGACATCTTCGGCGGTGACCATTATTGCCGGCGGCGCAATGCCTGCCGCTTGCAGTCGACGTAGCGCCAGCTCCCTGGGCGCCGAGGTAACCAGCGCCCATTGAGCATCCGGCAGACTGTTCAAAAACGTGACGGCGCCGGGAATCGCCACGACACCTTCGACATCATTGATTTCAGCCTGGGTAATCCACTCTGCCTCCACCTCGGGATCGACGCCCGGCAATGCCTGACGGGTGATGGTATCGATCGCACGGGCACCGTGAATGGTGGCCAGGAACGCCGCCACTTCCAGACCATGGTTCTTAGCCCAGATGCTCCACACCCGCTCGGCGGCGGCAATGGAGTTGAGCAACGTCCCGTCCATATCGAACAGAAAGGCACGGTAACGGCGGTTGTATACGGCTGAACCTCGGATGGACACTGCGCAGTTTCCTCATGGGCGGAGACAAATAATGGGCCCACTGCAATCTACGGATCACCTGGACGGTTGTAAACGCCACCGACGCGATTGCATTACAGCTTTGTAATCAAGCGGTAAGTCTTTCCACCACCCTCACTTCATACAGTTAAGTCGTCAGTCGCCCACATCGGATGACGCCACTTCCTACTGATGAAAAGGGTCCACCTATGAAACCTGCTAGCAAACTCTGCCTGATCGCCGCCAGCCTCCTGATGCTGGGCACTGGCAGCGCCATGGCGGGCACCATCGCACCGGTCAAAGCCAAGAATGTGGTGCTGGTGCACGGCTCCTGGGCTGACGGTTCGAGCTGGTCCGAGGTGATTACCCGCCTCCAGGCCGCGGGGCTGCACGTCACCGCCGTGCAAAACCCGCTGACCTCGGTGGCCGACGATGTTGCCGCCACCCACCGTGTGCTGGATCAACAAGACGGCCCGACCGTGCTGGTCGGCCATTCCTATGCAGGCACCGTGGTCAGCGACGCCGGGGTCAACCCGAAAGTCAGCGCCCTGGTCTACGTGGCCGCCAGGGCTCCAGACGCCAACGAAGACTTCGTCGCGCTCTCAGCCAAGTACCCGACCATGCCTGTTCGCGCTGGCGTCGAAGACCACGACGGCTACCTCACCCTGAGCCAGGACGCCTTCCTCAAGTACTTCGCCGCCGATGTGCCACACGCCAAGGCCATGGAGCTGTACGCCGTGCAGCAACCCATCACCAAGACCCTGTTCAGCGGCCGCACTGTCAATGCGGCCTGGCACACCAAGCCATCGTGGTATGCGGTGTCGGCGAATGACCAGACCATCAACCCTGACCTTGAGCGCTTCCTCGCCAAGCGTATGAACGCCACCACCATCGAGCTGCCATCGAGCCACTTGTCACTGGTGTCCCACGCCAAGGAAATCACCGACCTGATCCTCGAAGCCTCGGGCCGCCAGCCTTAAGCCTTGCATTACAAACTTGTCATCATCCTGTTGGTTGGCTGTTCGGGGCGCCTGGTTACTGTGAAGTCACTGCCATGACCTGGCAGCCAACCCTTTAAGAGAGATACCACCATGAAACTGTTTATCCTCGGCTTTACCGCTTTGCTCGCTACCGGTTCCGTACTTGCCGCTGAACCTGTCATCCACGACAAAACCGGCTTCTTCGTCCACCTGGACGTGGCCAAAGTGCTGTCGAGCACCGACACTTATGGCCAATGCGGCATCGTCCCCGCCCGCCTCAACTACCTCGACAGCCAAGGCCGCGAACACGTGTTGGACTACCAGGTGCAGGGCATCGGTTGCGCCAGTGACAATTGATCGGGCTACACTTGCGCCACGCATTGAAACAGGGCATTACCCATGAACATCCTCGTAGTCGAAGACGAACCCAAGGCCGGCAACTACTTGCTCAATGGCCTACAGGAGCTGGGCTATTCCGTCAGTCTCGCCCGCGACGGCGTGGACGGCTTGCACCAGGCCCTGGAAACCCCGTTCGACGTGATCGTACTGGATGTGATGATGCCGAAAATGGACGGCTGGGAAGTGCTGCGCCGCCTGCGCAAGGAAGCCGACACACCGGTACTTTTTCTGACGGCTCGCGATGACATTGCCGACCGCATCAAGGGCCTGGAACTGGGCGCCGACGATTACCTGATCAAACCGTTTTCCTTCGCCGAACTGGTAGCACGCTTGCGTACGCTGACCCGCCGTGGCCCGAGCCGGGACGAGGAACAGCTGCAGATCGCTGACCTGCAGATCGACGTACTGAAGCGCCGCGTTACCCGTGCCGGCACGCGCATTACCCTGACCAATAAAGAGTTCGCCCTGCTGCACCTGTTCGCAACTCACCAGGACCAGGTGCTGTCCCGTTCGATGATCGCATCGCGGGTGTGGGACATGAACTTCGACAGCGACACCAACGTGGTAGACGTCGCCGTACGGCGCCTGCGCTTGAAAATCGACGATCCGTTCCAGCTCAAGCTGATCCACAGCGTGCGCGGCATCGGCTACCGCTTCGATACCCAGCCATGAACAAACGTCGTCATTACTCCTTGACGCTGCGTCTGGCGCTTGTCTTCGCCCTACTCGCCTTCGCCTTGCTGGCAACCCTGGGTGTGGCGCTGTACCGCGAGCTGGAGCGAGAGTTGATCAAGCGGGACGATGCCGCATTGATTTCCCGCGTCGACCAACTGCGCAACCTGCTCAACGACAGCAATACCCTGGACCTGATCAAGACCAAGCCGGAGCTGTTCCAGAACATGCTGGGCAACCGTGAATCGATACTGAGCATCGCCGCGCCTGGGCAAAAACCTCTGCTGACGGTCAATCCCGGTAATATCGACCTGCCTTCCGTTCCCCCGGTGCCCAAGAACCACGAGCTGACGTTTGCCGACGTGCACCACTTCCCCAGCATTAACGGTGTGCCGTTCGCGACCGTGGCCGCGTCCATCGACTCCGGCGACCTGGGCAGCCTGCAAGTCACCACGGGGCGCCTGATGACAGAGCGCACCGCCATGCTCGCCAGCTATCGCTTGAGCGTTTATATCCTGGCGAGCATCGCCGCAATCATTCTGGCGGTGGCCGGTTATCTACTGGTGCATCGTGGACTTGTACCGTTGCGCCGCCTGGCCCGGCACGCCCAAGGCATCGGCGTCGGCAATCTCGCCGAACGCCTCGACAGCCACGGCGCACCCAAAGAACTGCTACCGATGATTGATTCGTTTAACACCATGCTAGAGCGGCTAGCCAAGGGTTTTGTCCAACTGGGCCAGGTGTCCACCGACATGGCCCACGAACTGCGCACCCCCATCAATAACCTGCTGGGCGAAACCCAGGTTGCCCTGCAACAAAACCGCAGCATCGAGAGCTATCAGCAACTGCTGGCGTCCAATGTCGAAGAGCTTGAACGCCTGGCGCGGATGCTCGACAACATGCTGTTCCTGGCGCGCACCGACCCGGCCAGCGCCCTGCGCCAGCGTCAGGAACTCAATGCCGCAGATGAAGTGGAACGCATCGCCGAGTACTTCGAAGGCTTGGCGGCGGATCGGGATATCAGTATTCGCGCTGAAGGTGACGGGGTGATCTGGGCGGAGCCGATGCTACTGCGCAGGGCCCTGGCGAACCTGTGTGCCAACGCCATTAAATATGGTGCGCCGAGCACCGAGTTGGTGATACGGGCGATTCCCGATGCCGAGGGCATTCACCTGAAAGTCAGCAACCGCGGTGAGACCATCGCTGCCGAGCATCTGCCGCGACTGTTCGAACGTTTTTACCGTGTGGATGAATCACGGGAACGGTCAGCGCAATCCAACGGGTTGGGCTTGTCGATTGTGGCGACCATCATGCAGTTGCATAACGGGCAATACAGCGTGAGCAGTGAGGCCGGGGTGACGTGTTTTGATTTGTTCTTTCCGAAGCGGGAAGACTGAGCAGCAGACCCCCGGTGTTATTTTGCAAAGGTTTGTCCCTTATCGCTGGACGAAAGCCACACTATTCTGGCTTCCCAAGGGGCTCAAGGCAGAGCCGGCAACAGTAAAAACCATGGAGATTCGGGAATGGAAATACGATTAGGTCTACTGGAAAAGGGGCTGGCTGAAATGAACGAGAAGCTGATCACCGTTTCGAGCAAGGCAGACGCCATGGATAAACACTTCGCTTCCAAGGCAGACCTGGCAACCACTGAGCTGAACCTTATCAAGTGGTACGTGGCAACCGCATTCGCAATGACAGGCCTGGCTTGCGCCATCACCTTCGGACTTACCCGATTGTTTGCGATGTGAGAGGCGCTGGGCCGGTCAACCGACCTGCCCGCCCGCCTCCTTTACATCCACAAGCGTTTGCCACGCAGCCAGTAAAGCTACCTGCAATCCCGCAACCATCATACCCAGCGCCATTGAAGGCTGCTGCGAACCCGCCACCTGCTCTGGCAGAAACGGTACGTGGATAAACCCACTGCGCACTCCCGACCCTGCAAGCGCATGCTGCAAGAGATAAAACACCTGATTACACACAAATGTCCCCGCCGTCTGTGATACCGAGGCTGCGATCCCCGCTTCACGCACGGCCTTGACCATCGCCTTGATCGGCAGCGTCGTGAAGTAGGCCGCCGGGCCATCAGCGATGACCGCCGTATCGACAGGCTGCTCGCCCAGGTTATCCGGAATACGAGCATCGTTGACATTGATCGCCACCCGCTCGATAGAGAGAGTGCTACGGCCTGGTCCCAGACCAGTAGCGATCACCATCGCCGGACGCAACTCATCGATCAACCGGTTCAGGCACTCACCGGCAGTGGCAAATGCGCAAGGCAATCGACGCGCAACTATCTGCACATCGGGCGCTAGTTGCGCACCGTCCAGTTGGCGCACAGCCTCCCAGGACGGATTAACCAAGTCTTTATCAAAGGGCTCAAAGCCCGTCAGCAATACGGTTTGCATCTTGACCTCACATCAACACGTAGAGCAGCACAATATTGACCACCAACATCATCAGCGCCGTGGGCAGTTGAGCCTTGATCACGGCGTTCTTGTCCGGCAGTTCGAGCAACGCAGCAGGCACGATATTGAAGTTGGCGGCCATCGGCGTCATCAGTGTGCCGCAGTAGCCGGAGAACATGCCAATCGCTGCCATTACGGCCGGGTTACCGCCGTAGATACCCACCAGTACCGGCACGCCAACACCGCCTGTCATCACTGGGAAAGCCGCGAATCCATTACCCATGATCACCGTAAACAAGGCCATGCCCAGCACATAGACCATCACCGCCACCAACTTGAAATCCATGTTGATGTAGGTCGTGGTGACGTGCGCAACGGCCGTACCGACCCCGGCTTCGTTAAACAGCAAGCCGAGCATCGCGAGCATTTGCGGAAGCACCATCGCCCAGCCGAGGGCTTCGGTGAGACGGCGGGATTCGCGCAAGGCTTGCACCGGCGTATCACGAGTGAGCCAGCAGGCCAGGCCAAGTGCGATCAAGCAGCCGATGCCAAGGGAAACGAAGGTGGTGTTTTTCGGATCCAGCAGCGGCACGCCGCCGATCTCGGTGTGCTTGAGCAATACCGAGCCGATCACCGTGGTCAGCGGAATAGCCAACGCAGGAATGAAGAGTTTGTGACCCAGTCGACCGGCACTGGCGCGGGATGCCTTGTCATGCAACTCGGCATGCTTGCCACGGCCGACGCCGCCCATGCCGGCGATCAATGCCATCACCACGACGCCAGCGCCGATGGCGACCGACGGCAGGCGCTCGCCGATCAGGAACGGAATAGCGAACAACAGCCAGAACAACGCACTGGACCAGCGCTTGGGATGGCTCCGGTCCATCAAAATCATCCCCGCGGTGATCAGCAGCAGAACCCCAGCGAGCCAGTACAGGTATTGAATGGAAATGATCATTGCGCGGCCTCCGCTGGCGTAGTGGCAGATGTCATCTCACGGGTGAGCCTTCGATCAAACCGATGCAGACGGATTGCATGAATGATGAAGGCACAGATCGCAGTAGGGATGCCCCACACCGCAATGTGCAGAGGCTCAACATCAATCCCTGAGCCGAGCAGGAAGGTGTGCATCAATGCGATGGCGCCAAATGCGACAAAAATATCTTCACCAAAAAACAGGCCGACGTTGTCAGTCGCGGCGCACATGGCCAACACCTTGTGACGCAGCTTGTCCGGCAACTTGCCGTAGCGTTTTTCTGCTGCACCTTCGGCCATCGGCGCCAGCAGCGGGCGCACCATCTGCGGGTGCCCACCCAAGCTGGTCAAGCCCATGGCAGCAGTGGATTCACGCACAAACAGATAGATGATCAGCAGGCGCCCCACCGTGGCGCGTTCGAAGCGTGCGATCCAGTTCTGCGCATGCAGGCGCAGCCCGTGACGCTCCAGCAGACCGATAACGGCAAGGGGCAACAACAGGATCAATTGCAGGGCACGGGTCTGAAGGAAGCCATCGCCCATGGTCGCGAGGATTTTTTCCAGTGGGAAATGGGCGGCAAGCCCGGTGGCGATGGCGGCGGCGGTGACCACCAACAGCGGATTGAAGCGCAAGATAAAGCCAACCACGATCACAAGTACGCCGATCAACGGCCATAAGTTCACAACAGTTTGCATGGCGTGAGGTCCTTAAGTGCGCGCTGCGGCGCCATTACAGCAGGATGTGAACAAAGGGTTCACAGCAAGAAGTGGCGTGCAGTCGGCTCGGTTTTTTATTGTTGACCCGAAAGGTCGAGCGTCAGTGGCGGCAACTTTGCTGCCTGGGGACGGGAGGTGTCCAACAAGAAAAATTGTTGCTGCGAACCAATAATTCTTGTGGGTGATTGGACGCGGTACACGTAACAAGATGTGGACAGACCTGACGGGATTCGCGCATCTTAGCGCCGCCCGTTTCTCAGGCCTTTGCGGCCCTCCCGTTAACGTTGTGGATATGGAAATTCAATGAAAACCCAAAAAATCCTGATCGCTATCTCCTGCGCCGTTGCGCTGTCCATGCTGGGTGGTTGCGCCGCCAAGGTGAAAAGTGGTGGCAGCGCCGCCCTGGCGATCCCGGACGCCGCCAAACACAACTTGGTGGTGAGCATCAAAGGCGAAGGCCAGGTCGAGCAAAACCCGGACTGGAACCTGCTCAAGCGCGACTGGAACAATGCGCTCCAGGTCGAAGCCCGCCAAGCCGGCTTCAATGTCACTGAAAGCTCCGCGGTGGCTCCCAGCGGCGAAGACGGTGTCGGCATCAACATCAATGTGAGCAAGTTCCGTTACATCGAGCCGGGCTCGCGCTACGTCGCGGGTGCGCTGGTAGGTAATGCCTGGGTGTTCTCTCGCGCCGATTACTCTGACCTTAAATCCGGCGCACCGATTGGCTCGCGCACCTACGACACTTCGTCGTCCGCCTGGGAAGGCATTGCCTCGGCCATGACACAGAAGCAAGTACAGGCGATCGCCAAGCAGATGATCAGCGATATCAAAAGCGCCAAGGCCAAGTAAATCGCCACCGTGAGCGAATTTCTAGAATTTATCTGGCGGCTCATCGGCACGCTGTTCAATCTGCTCGAGTTGGCGAGCGATTACACACCACCACGGCGAAAACGCGTGCTCTCATTCGGGTTCGTGATGTTTTTGCTGTTGGTGGCGCTGGTTGAACTGGTGTTGTTGCAGATGTTTCTTGGCGAGACCGGCTGAGGCGGGTTTTAGAAATCCCAGACAACAAAAAAGGGCCCACCTTTCGGTGAGCCCTTCTAGACCGCCCAGCAGAGCGGATTTTGTTTGGTAGGCGCGATTGGACTCGAACCAACGACCCCCACCATGTCAAGGTGGTGCTCTAACCAACTGAGCTACGTGCCTGCTGTGAGGCGGCATTCTACGGAATTCCGGAGGGGTGTCAACATCTTTTTTGCAGCTAACCCTATGAATATGCGAATTTTTTATTTGCGCGGAGCACACCCGTGAATTTCGGGTGGCTGGCAGGCAATTTTCAACTCAGGTAGGATCGACGCACTCGTAAAAAATATAAAACAGAGGTTCCAGGATGGCGAACACCCCCTACCCCCAGTCGTACTACGCCGCATCCGCGAATGCCGTTCCGCCTCGCCCGGTACTGCAAGGTGAGGTCGAAACCGATGTGTGCGTGATTGGCGCCGGCTACACCGGCCTCTCCAGTGCGCTGTTTCTGCTGGAGAGCGGTTTTCGCGTGACGGTGCTCGAAGCCGCCAAGGTGGGGTTCGGCGCCTCGGGCCGCAACGGCGGGCAGATCGTCAATAGCTACAGCCGCGATATCGACGTGATCGAGCGCAGTGTTGGGCCTAAACAGGCGCAACTGCTTGGGCAGATGGCATTCGAAGGCGGCAAGATCATCCGCGAACGCGTGGCCAAGTACCAAATCCAGTGCGACCTGAAGGATGGCGGCGTATTCGCCGCACTCAACAGCAAACACATGGGCCACCTGGAGTCGCAGAAGCGCCTGTGGGAGCGCTACGGCCATACACAGCTGGAGCTGCTGGACGAGCGCCGCATCCGTGAAGTGGTGGCCTGTGACAACTATGTAGGTGGCTTGCTAGACATGAGCGGAGGCCATATCCATCCACTCAACCTGGCACTCGGCGAAGCGGCGGCCGTGGAATCTCTGGGCGGCACGATCTACGAACAATCGGCAGCCGTACGAATCGAGCGCGGTGCCAATCCGGTGGTGCATACCGCGCAGGGCAAGGTCAGGGCCAAGTTCATTATCGTCGCGGGCAATGCCTACCTGGGCAACCTGGTGCCGGAGTTGGCGGCCAAGTCTATGCCGTGCGGCACGCAAGTGATCACTACCGCACCCCTCGGTGACGAACTGGCAAAAACGCTGCTGCCGCAGGATTACTGCGTCGAAGACTGCAACTATTTGCTCGACTACTACCGCCTCACCCGCGACAAGCGCCTGATCTTCGGCGGTGGCGTGGTGTATGGCGCGCGCGACCCGGCAAATATCGAGGCGATCATCCGTCCGAAGATGCTCAAGGCCTTCCCGCAACTCAAGGACGTGAAGATCGATTACGCCTGGACTGGCAATTTCCTGCTGACCCTGTCGCGATTGCCGCAGGTGGGACGCCTGGGCGATAACATCTACTACTCACAGGGCTGCAGTGGCCATGGCGTGACGTACACGCACCTGGCCGGCAAGGTACTGGCAGAGGCGCTCAGAGGCCAGGCAGAGCGTTTTGACGCGTTTGCCGACCTGCCGCACTACCCTTTCCCGGGCGGGCAACTGTTGCGTACGCCGTTTGCAGCGCTGGGTGCCTGGTATTACGGCCTACGCGACAAATTAGGATTCTGACTCGAAACCTGTAGGAGCCCGCTTGCGGGCGATGGCGTCCGTGAAATCGCCATCGCCCGCAAGCGGGCTCCTACAGCGCGCGCGCATCAAATCGCAGACACAAAAAACCCCGGTCTTTCGACCAGGGTCTTTGCTATCGGATCAAAGTAGCCAGAGGCTTGCTTCGTGCTTCAAGGCGTTCAGTGGGCCTTGAGGCAGATATGGCGCAGCGGACGGGACTCGAACCCGCGACCCCCGGCGTGACAGGCCGGTATTCTAACCGACTGAACTACCGCTGCGTATCGCTTGACTGATTGAGTGAAAACCCTCAACCGTCTTTAAACATCTGATCGATCAACCTTGGTTGTTCAATCTCAAGCCCGACGAATCAGACCTGGAAAATATGGCGCAGCGGACGGGACTCGAACCCGCGACCCCCGGCGTGACAGGCCGGTATTCTAACCGACTGAACTACCGCTGCGCGTCGGTGCAACCTTTAACGTTGCGTCTTGCCCTGGGGCAAAACTCTCAAGAAGTGGTGGGTGATGACGGGATCGAACCGCCGACCCTCTGCTTGTAAGGCAGATGCTCTCCCAGCTGAGCTAATCACCCTTTGCTTCGTTGAGGCCGCGAAATTTACGCAGGTAGCGGACCTAAGTCAATAGCCTGCTTGAAGTTTTTCTGAAAAAGACAAAATTGCTTCAAGACGGCTACCCGCCCTACTCGCTGTAAATCATCTTCTTGCTCATGCCACCGTCCACGACAAACTCTTGCCCGGTGACAAACCCCGCCTGGCGCGACAGGAGCCACGCCACCATCGCCGCCACGTCTTCTACAGTGCCTACCCTGCCCGCCGGATGCTGCGCATGATCAGCATCACTCAACGGCTCGGCCCGACGTGCAGCCGGATCACGCGCATCGATCCAGCCAGGGCTGACCGCATTGACCCGTACTTCCGGCCCCAGGCTCATCGCCAAGGCATGCGTGAGGGCCAGCAGACCACCTTTGCTCGCCGCGTAGGCTTCGGTGTCCGGTTCCGACTGGCGGGCGCGGGTCGAGGCCAAATTGACGATGGCACCGCCATGGGCGCGCAGGTAAGGCGCACAGTGCTTGGCCAACAACATCGGCCCACTGAGGTTCACAGCAAGCACCCGATTCCAGTACGCCAGGTCGAGGCTTTCCAGGGTGATATTGCGCGGGTCAGCCACCGCCGCATTGCAGACCAACGCGTCCAGGCGCCCAAACTGCCCCAATACCTCGGCAACACCTTGGGCCACTTGCTTCTCGTCGGCCACGTCCATGCTGATGAACCAGGCGTTTTCACCCAGCACCTTGGACACCTTGGAGCCGCGCTCGCGGTCCAGGTCAGTCAACACCACCTGCCAGCCTTCGCTGATCAGCCATGCGGCAATCCCGAGACCAATGCCTCGCGCCGCACCTGTGACCAGCGCAACGCGCCCGTTAGTGGCAGCCGCCGCTTCCATGGACCACTCGATCACAAGGCCGCCAGCCCGCGAGCCAAGTCAGCTTGCAAGTCAGCTACGTCTTCCAGGCCAACCGCAATGCGGATCAGGCTGTCACGGATACCCGCCGCTTCACGCTCCTGCGGCGCCAGGCGCCCGTGGGAAGTGGTACTCGGATGGGTAATGGTGGTCTTGCTGTCACCCAGGTTGGCGGTGATGGAAATCAGGCGAGTCGCATCGATAAAGCGCCAGGCGCCCTCTTTGCCGCCCTTCACCTCAAAGCTCACCACAGCGCCGAAACCACGCTGCTGGCGCTGGGCCAATTCGTGTTGCGGGTGGCTCTTGAGGCCGGCGTAATGCACCTTCTCGATACCGTCCTGCTGTTCCAACCACTGCGCCAGAGCCTGGGCGTTGGCGCAGTGGGCCTTCATCCGCAGGTTAAGGGTCTCAAGCCCCTTGAGGAAGATCCAGGCGTTGAACGGGCTCAAGGTCGGGCCAGCCGTGCGCAGGAAGCCGACGATTTCTTTCATCTGCTCGCTGCGACCTGCAACCACACCGCCCATGCAACGGCCCTGGCCGTCGATGAACTTGGTCGCCGAGTGCACGACGATGTCCGCCCCCAGCTTCAACGGCTGTTGCAGCGCCGGGGTGCAGAAGCAGTTGTCCACGACCAGCATGGCACCTTTGGCATGCGCCACTTCAGACAACGCAGCGATGTCCACCAACTCAGCCAATGGGTTGGACGGCGACTCGACGAACAGCAACTTGGTGTTGGCCTTGATTGCCGCATCCCAGCCGGAAAGATCCGCCAAGGGCACGTAGTCCACTTCGATACCGAAGCGCTTGAAATACTTCTCGAACAGGCTGATGGTCGAACCAAACACACTGCGCGACACCAACACATGGTCGCCAGCACTGCACAGGCTCATCACCACCGCCAGGATCGCCGCCATACCAGTGGCCGTCGCTACCGCCTGCTCAGCACCTTCCAGTGCCGCAATACGCTCTTCGAACGCGCGTACCGTCGGGTTGGTATAACGCGAATACACGTTGCCCGGCACTTCCCCAGCGAAGCGCGCAGCGGCATCGGCGGCGGTGCGGAACACATAGCTGGAAGTGAAGAACATCGGATCACCGTGCTCACCTTCCGGGGTGCGGTGCTGGCCGGCGCGCACAGCCAGGGTATCGAAAGCTACGCCATCGAGGTCGCTGTCCAACCGACCGGCATCCCATTCCTGACTCATGCTGCGACTCCTTACTCAATTCTTTATTTAAGATACAAAACCGGCCCCTCAGGGCCGGTTGTCACTCAGTTGTTGTACAGGTCGATGATCGCGCTGACCGCCTGGGTCTTGATCTTCGACGAGTCGTTACGCGCCTGCTCGATCTTGTTCAGGTAGGCCTCGTCGACATCACCGGTCACATACTTGCCGTCAAACACGGCGCAGTCGAACTGGTCGATCTTGATCTTGCCACCACCGACCGCCTCGATCAGATCAGGCAGGTCCTGGTAGATCAGCCAATCAGCACCGATCAGGTCGGCCACGTCCTGGGTCGAACGGTTGTGAGCGATCAGCTCATGGGCGCTCGGCATGTCGATGCCGTAGACGTTCGGGTAACGCACCGCTGGGGCTGCAGAACAGAAGTACACGTTCTTCGCACCAGCTTCGCGGGCCATCTGGATGATTTGCTTGCAGGTAGTCCCGCGCACGATGGAGTCATCCACCAGCATCACGTTCTTGCCGCGGAACTCCAACTCGATGGCGTTGAGCTTCTGGCGCACCGACTTCTTGCGCGCAGCCTGGCCCGGCATAATGAAGGTACGGCCAATGTAGCGGTTCTTCACAAAGCCTTCGCGGAACTTGACGCCCAAGTGGTTGGCCAACTCCAACGCAGCGGTGCGGCTGGTGTCCGGGATCGGGATCACTACATCGATGTCGTGTTCAGGACGCTCGCGCAGGATCTTCTCGGCCAGCTTCTCGCCCATGCGCAGACGCGCCTTGTACACCGAAACACCATCGATGATCGAATCCGGACGCGCCAGGTAGACGTGTTCGAAGATGCACGGGGTGAGTTTCGGCGCCACGGCGCACTGACGGGTGTGCAACTTGCCGTCTTCGGTGATGTACACCGCTTCGCCCGGCGCAAGGTCGCGAATCAGGGTGAAACCCAGCACGTCCAGGGATACGCTTTCGGAAGCGATCATGTACTCGACGCCTTCGTCAGTGTGACGTTGGCCGAACACGATCGGACGGATGCCATGCGGGTCACGGAAACCGACGATGCCATAACCGGTGACCATGGCCACAACGGCGTAACCACCAACGCAACGATTGTGCACGTCAGTGACGGCGGCGAACACGTCTTCTTCGGTCGGTTGCAGCTTGCCGCGCTGGGCCAGCTCGTGGGCGAACACGTTGAGCAGCACTTCCGAGTCGGAACTGGTGTTGACGTGGCGCAGGTCAGATTCGTAAATCTCCTTGGCCAGCTGTTCAACGTTGGTCAGGTTACCGTTATGCGCCAGGGTGATGCCATAAGGCGAGTTGACGTAAAACGGTTGAGCTTCAGCCGACGTAGAGCTACCGGCGGTCGGGTAACGCACATGGCCAATGCCCATGTGCCCGACTAGGCGCTGCATGTGACGCTGATGGAACACGTCACGCACCAGACCATTGTCCTTGCGCAGGAATAACCGGCCGTCGTGGCTGGTCACAATACCGGCAGCGTCCTGGCCGCGGTGCTGGAGGACGGTTAGCGCGTCATACAGCGCCTGATTGACGTTCGACTTACCGACGATACCGACGATGCCACACATGCGACGCAACCCCTACTTAATGAATCTTGACTGAACACAGCTTACTGAGGCGTTTTGGCCGGTAAGAGGTGCTCCTTGAACGGTATATCAGCGGGTACGCTGATTCCGCTGGCCAGCCACTGACTGCTCCACCCCAATATGAGGTTCTTGGACCAATCTGCAACCAATAGAAATTTTGGCACGAGCACAGACTCCTGCCACCACGAATCCTGCTGTACCGGCCCCAGGCTCAACAGCCCGACCGCCACGACCACCAGCAACGCGCCACGCGCGGCGCCGAAGGCCATGCCGAGGAATCGATCGGTACCGGAGAGGCCGGTGACACGTATCAACTCGCCAATAAGATAATTGACCATTGCTCCCACCAGCAGCGTGGCGATGAACATGATGGCGCAGCCCGCGATGACGCGAGCCGAAGGTGTCTCGATGTATCCGGCCAGGTAGACCGACAACGAACCGCCGAACATCCAGGCTACGACTCCTGCGATGATCCAAGTCAGCAACGACAGTGCTTCTTTTACGAAGCCGCGGCTGAGACTGATCAAAGCGGAGATGGCGACGATTGCAACAATCGCCCAGTCAACCCAGGTAAATGGCACGTTTGAGCCTACGGACAGATAAGGCGGCGCATTTTAGCAGAGCGTCGGGCTATCGGTAAGCTGTGATTACGGCTGCTTTGCAAATCAACGGGTTGTACCCCTGAATGTAGGAGCCCGGCTTGCCGGCGATAGCGATTTTATAGATGCCATCGCCGGCAAGCCGGGCTCCTACAGGTCGGCCACACGTCAAGCAGGGATCAAATCAGCCGCGTTCAGGCTGGAAACGGGTCACAAAACCCTTGAGGTTCTGCTGGCGATCCAACAAGTCCCGCAGGCGATCCGCCTCGGCGCGCTCGATCAGCGGCCCAATAAACACGCGGTTTTTGCCGTCGGCGCTGCGGATATACGCGTTATAGCCCTGGCTGCGCAGCTTCTTCTGCAAAGCATCAGCGCCTTCGCGGTTACCCAGGCTGGCCACTTGAATCGACCAACTGATCGGCAAGCCATTCGGATCAATACGGCTCTGGCCCACATCCGGCTTGCCCGGTGCCGCAGGTTGCGGCGCTACCGGCTTCGGTGCGGGTGCAGGCGCGGCAGGCTTGGCCGCTACGGTCGGCGCAGGCGCCGGCTTGACCACCGGCACGCTCGGCTGAACCGGCATCGACGGCGCTTGCTGGGCCGCAACCTCAGCATCGCTCGGCACCGGCTCTTCTTCCGGCAAGGCCTGGGGCTCAGGCACCACCACCGGTTCAACCTGTACTTGCGGCACCGACGGCGCCTGCGGGGCAGCCGGCGCTTCGACGACTACTTGACGCTCCTCGTCCTGACGCGAAAACAACATCGGCAGGAAAATCACCGCCAACGCCACCAGAACCAGGGCTCCGACCATTCGCTGCTTGTATGCGCTATCCAGTAATGCCATGTGCAGCTTCCTCCGTGGAGCGCCGGGCCAACCACTCGAGCGCCTCGGCAACACAATAAAATGACCCGAACAACAGAATCTCATCATCGGGGGTGGCAAGGGCGCACTGTGCTTCAAGGGCAGCGGTCACGCTTGCATACGACGCCACCGGCGCACCAAGGTTCTGCAAGGCCACTTCCAGCTCGGCGGCCGGACGGCTGCGCGAGGTATCCAGTGGCGCTACAGCCCACGCCTGGACATTGCCCAGCAAGGGTGCAACTACACCGTCCAGATCCTTATCGGCCAGCAAGCCAAAGACTGCAAGGCGACGACCGACCGGCGGCGTACGCGACAGGCGTTGTGCCAGGTACTCGGCCGCATGGGGGTTATGCCCCACGTCCAGCAACAGATTCAGGCACTTGCCTTGCCATTGGAACGCACGACGATCCAATCGCCCGACCACACGGGTCGATAGCAAGGTGGCAGCAATCTGCCCGGCATTCCACGGCAAGTCCAGCAACAGATAGGCCTGCAGTGCGAGCGCGGCGTTTTCCATTGGCAGGTTCAGCAGCGGCAGGTCGCGCAGCTCTATTGCCTGGCCGCGAGCATCGTGCCCACGCCATTGCCAGTGTTGCGCACCGATTTCGAGATTGAAGTCGCGACCTCGCAGGAAAAACGGGCAATCCAGCTCGCGCACCTTGTCGAGCAAGGTGTGCGGCGGATCCAGGTCGCCGCACAGCGCAGGCTTGCCCTGGCGGAAGATCCCGGCTTTTTCATAGGCCACGGATTCGCGGGTATTGCCCAGGTAGTCGGCGTGGTCCACACCAATACTGGTGACCAACGCCAGGTCGGCATCTACCACGTTGACCGTGTCCAGACGCCCGCCCAGGCCGACCTCCAGCACCACCACATCCAGTTGCGCACGCTCGAACAGCCAGAACGCCGCCAGGGTGCCCATCTCGAAGTAAGTCAGGGAAATCTCGCCACGGCCGGCATCGAGCGCAGCAAAGGCTTCGCAGAGTTGCTCATCGGTGGCTTCGACACCATTGAGCTGCACCCGCTCGTTGTAACGCAGCAGGTGCGGGGAATTGTAGACGCCAACTTTCAGCCCTTGGGCCTGCAGCAGCGCCGCGACAAAGGCACAGGTAGAGCCCTTGCCGTTGGTGCCGGTCACCGTGATCACGCGCGGTGCCGGCCGGCCCAACCCGAGGCGGGCCGCTACCTGTTGCGAGCGCTCCAGGCCCATGTCGATGGCGGACGGATGCAACTGCTCAAGGTAGGCGAGCCATTCGCCCAGGGTACGCTGGGTCATAGGTTTGCAGGCACCGGCGGCACGACAATCGGTTCAACCTTAGGCGCGACGTACACAGGCGTCGGCAGGCCCATCATTTGTGCCAGCAGGTTGCCCAGGCGTGGACGCAGTTCACCGCGCGGAATGATCAAGTCGATCGCACCGTGCTCAAGCAAGAATTCGCTACGCTGGAAACCTTCCGGCAGTTTTTCACGCACGGTCTGCTCGATCACACGCGGGCCGGCAAAGCCGATCAGGGCCTTTGGCTCGCCGACGATCACGTCACCCAGCATCGCCAGGCTGGCGGAAACGCCGCCGTAGACCGGGTCGGTCAGCACGGAGATGAACGGGATGCCTTCTTCGCGCAGACGCGCCAGTACCGCAGAGGTCTTGGCCATTTGCATCAGGGAGATCAGGGCTTCCTGCATGCGCGCACCGCCGGAGGCGGCGAAGCAGATCATCGGGCAACGGTTTTCCAGGGCGTAGTTGGCAGCGCGAACAAAGCGCTCACCGACGATGGCACCCATGGAGCCGCCCATGAAGGAGAACTCGAACGCCGACACCACGACAGGCATGCCGAGCAGTTTGCCGCTGACGGAAATCAGCGCGTCCTTCTCGCCAGTCTGCTTCTGCGCGCCGACCAGACGGTCCTTGTACTTCTTGCTGTCGCGGAACTTGAGGCGGTCAACCGGCTCCAGGTCTGCGCCCAGCTCGTTGCGGCCTTCGGCGTCCAGGAAGATGTCAATGCGGGCGCGAGCGCCGATACGCATGTGGTGGTTGCACTTGGGGCAAACGTCCAGGGTCTTTTCCAGCTCCGGACGGTACAGCACCGCGTCGCAGGATGGGCACTTGTGCCACAGACCTTCAGGAACCGAGCTTTTCTTCACCTCGGAACGCATGATCGAAGGGATCAGTTTGTCTACTAACCAGTTGCTCATGCTTTCTTTCTCCAGTACCGGTGGCTTGAACACAGCCCCGCGTATGCCCTTGAGCTAAATTCATATGTGGCGATGAAACATGCTGGACGGGGTCAGACGTTCGACCGGCCTTTTCCCGCATGTCCCCTCAGCCTTCCAGACAACCTGCCAGCGCAGGGTTGCCACTTCGTTTCCAGGCCACCCTCAGGCGGCACCGGGCTGTTTTACACAGTGGTAGTTATGGACGGCGGCAGACTGCCAGCCGTCACATCCGGTCACTGCTGTTGCGCACGGCCTGCATGAATGCGCGAATCTTGCTGTGATCCTTGATGCCCTTGCCCTGCTCCACGCCGCCGCTGACATCCACGGCATAGGGTCGCACCTGCTCTATCGCCGACCCGACATTGCCGGGGTTGAGCCCGCCGGCCAGGATGATCGGCTTGCTCAAGCCAGCAGGAATCAGCGACCAATCAAACGCCTCACCGGTGCCGCCGGGCACGCCCTCGACATAGGTGTCGAGCAGAATCCCACGGGCGCCACCGTAGGCGGCACACGCTGCCGCGATGTCATCCCCGGCCTTCACGCGCAACGCCTTGATGTACGGACGCTGGTAGCTCTCACATTCGTCCGGCGTCTCGTCGCCGTGAAACTGCAGCATATCCAGCGGTACGGCATCCAGGGTTTCGTTGAGTTCGCAACGGCTGGCGTTGACGAACAACCCCACGGTGGTCACGAAAGGCGGCAAGGCGGCGATGATCGCCCGCGCCTGCAACACATTCACCGCCCGCGGGCTCTTGGCATAGAACACAAAACCGATGGCATCCGCCCCCGCCTCGACCGCCGCCAGCGCGTCTTCTATGCGGGTAATCCCGCAAATCTTGCTGCGAACGGCTGACATGTCGTGGAAACCCCAGGGATTGGACCGAGAAAGTCCCGGATGGTAACAAAAGCTTTTCCGGGCGTCAGCCGCCAAGTTCGCTGAAACCTGTGAGGAAGTGTGGCCCGATGAAACGTTCCGGCAATTCGAACTCGTCGCGGTACTCCACATCCACCAGGTACAGGCCGAACGGATGCGCCGTGACCCCACCCGTACGGCGGACGCGGCTTTCCAGCACTTCCTTGGCCCACTCCACCGGGCGCTCGCCGGTGCCGATTGTCATCAGCACCCCGGCAATGTTTCGAACCATATGGTGCAGGAACGCACCGGCACGGATATCCAGCACGATCATCTTGCCGTGACGGGTCACCCGCAAATGATGGACCTCCTTGATCGGCGACTTGGCCTGGCACTGGCCGGCACGGAAGGCGCTGAAATCATGCACACCCACCAGATGCTGCGCGGCCTCGGCCATGCGCTCGGCGTCGAGCGGGCGGTGGTTCCAGGTGATTTCTTCGTTGAGGTGCGCAGGGCGGATCTGGTCGTTATAGATCACATAGCGATAACGCCGCGCGATGGCCTTGAAGCGCGCATGAAAATGCGCCGGCATGACCTTGGCCCAACTGACGCTGACGTCGTGGGGCAAATTGATATTAGCGCCCATCACCCAGGCCTTCATGGACCGCTCAGCCTGGGTGTCGAAGTGCACCACCTGGCCACAGGCGTGCACGCCTGCATCGGTGCGCCCGGCGCACATCAGCGATACTGGCGAATCAGCGACTTTCGACAGTGCTTTTTCCAGGGTTTCCTGCACCGTCAGTACGCCGGACGCCTGACGCTGCCAGCCGCGATAGCGCGAGCCTTTGTATTCCACGCCCAGGGCGATGCGGTAAAAGCCTGCGGCCGCCATTTCGGCGGCCGCGTTATCTATATTTGCCAAGAACTGAGAGCCTGATGAGTTGCGCAAAGACGGCCATTATAAAGACCGTAAAGCGTGATGGGCACTTTTGTTACGGATTGGCCCGCTCCCACACTGGATAGGCGTCGCCGGTTAAATGCGACCGAGCATTTCCTTGGCCTCGCCGCGCTGAGTCTCGTCGCCCTCAGTCAGCACTTCGGTGAGGATGTCTCGCGCACCGTCCGCATCGCCCATGTCGATATACGCCTGGGCCAGGTCGAGCTTGGTGGCCACCTCGTCTGTGCCGGAGAGGAAGTCGAATTCCGGCTCATCGTCGCCCTTCGCCGCATCTTCTGCGGTGAAGGAAGGCTCGATGGACGGATGTTCCAGGCTCTGGGACAAACGGTCCAGCTCGGCGTTGACATCGTCCAATTCGGACGCAAATGCATCAGGCTTGGCCGCTACTTCCGGCTCATCGGCCAGGGACAGGTCAAAATCCTCCGGCAGATCGAAGTCGTCCAGTGCCGCAGGTGTGAGGGTCGGCGGCTCTACGGCCGGCGCATCCTTCATCTGCTCTTCCAGGCCAGAGAGGAAGTCGTCATCGGATTGCGCCGAAGCCGGGGCGTCCAACTGCAGGTCCAGGTCGAAGTCCGACAGGTCGTCCGGGCTGGCCTTGGCTTCAGTCTGCTGCTTTAGAAGCGACTCAAAGGTTTGCTGATCGTCCTTGACCTCGGCCGGGGAAGCTTCTTCGAGATCGTCCAGGCTCAGGTCAAAATCGGTATCAAAGGCCTCCGGCTGCGCAGGCGCCGGTTTGTCTTCGAGCAAATCCTTGACGTATTGAGCGTCCAGGGCAGCAGCGGCCACCGCCGCACTGACACCCGCCGCCAGCACGGCCATGGCCGGGAAGCGACTCTTGAGCTGCTCGACCTGGGCATGGTTGTCACCATTGGCCACCAATTGGCGCTCCTGGGTCACGAAGCCGTCCTTGTTGTTTTGCAGACCGTAGACTTCCATCAGCTTCAAACGCAGGTCGCTGCGCTTGGGCTCCTGCTTGATCGCCCGCTCCAGCACGTCGGCAGCCTGGTTCAGGTGACCACGGTCGACGAGAGAAAGGGCTTGGGCCAGCGCATCGCTGGAGTTCGCCGGGGCCACGGCAACCGCCAGAGGCGCCAGCACGGAAGCGACGGTCGGCACGGCAACTGCAGGCTCAACCGCAGGGGCTGGCACCGGAGCGGCGGCCAGCTTGACGTTTGGCGGCGGCACCTCCAGGCCTTCGAAGCTGTCTGGCGGCAAGTCCTGGTCGATGTTCGAGGTGAATACTGGCTCTTCCGCCAGGGCCCGCGCCATACGCAGGTGTTTTTCCTCTTCGCGACGGGCGTTGCGATGGCGTATCCCCAGCAGCAGGAGCAAAAACGCCAATAACGCTGCAGCGCCGCCGATCACCCATAGAACGATAGGGTTGGTCAGCAGGTCGTTGAATTTGCCCTCGTTGGCGGCAGGCGTTGCATCCGCCTTGACCGGCTCAGGCACTGGCGCGGCCGGTGCCGGGATCGCAGCGGCTGCGTCGGGCGCTGCCGCATTGGCCGCCGGCTCACCCGCCAACTGCGCAGGCATTGCCGCCGTGACCGGAGCTGTCGGGGCGCCTTTCTCAGCCTGCAGACGCGCGAGCTGATCGTTTTTCAGTTGAATCAGTTTCTGCAACTTGTCCAACTGGCTTTGCAGGTCTGCTGCGCGACTTTTGAGTTCTTCGTTGTCGCGACGGGTGGTGTCCAGTTGCTCCTGGGTCATCGCCAGTTTGTCGCTCAACCCCGCACTATCGCCCGCCTTGCCCTTGGCCCCCTTCTTGGCCGCTTCGGCAGAAACCAGGCTCAGGTTGTCCTTGGCGTTAGTGCTCGCCGGGGCATTGCCGGCCTGGGTGCGTTTGGTCGCGTCCAGTTGCTGCTTGCCCGCCGTCGGGTTGGTGGCGGCGCGTCGGCCTTGGCGCCAGGCGGCATTCTGCGCGCTGACTTCGGCGATCGCCTGGGGTTGCGGCAGCGCGGTGCTTTGTACGGGATCAGGCAGGCGCAGGACCTGGCCGGTCTTCAAACGGTTGATGTTGCCGTCGATAAACGCGTCAGGATTCAGCGCCTGGATCGCCAGCATGGTCTGCTGTACCGAGCCGCCGTTGCGGTTTTTTGCGGCAATTTCCCACAAGGTGTCGCGGGAGGTGGTGGTGTGCTGCGCCGGCTTGCTCGCGGCCGGCGCGCTGCTGGCCGGAGCCGCCAGGCGCGGTGCCGGCGCGGCGGTCGTCGGTGCCGGCTGGTCGAACTTGGCCGGGTCGAGCAACACGCTGTAGTCACGCATCAGACGGCCATTAGGCCATTGCACCTGCAACAGGAAACGGACGTAGGAATCAGGCAGCGGCTTGCTGGAGGTGACGCGCACCACACTGCGGCCGTTTGGATTGACCACCGGGGTAAACGTCAGGTCATCGAGAAATGCCTGGCGATCAACGCCCGCGTCCACAAACGCCTGGGACGAAGCCAAGCTCGGCGTGATCTCGGACGCCGTGAGGCCGCCGACATCGAGCAATTCGATTTCCACCGCCAACGGCTGGTTCAACTTCGACTTGAGGGTCATCTCCCCCAGCTGCAGCGCCTGCGCCATACCGGAGGACAGCGCCGAGGCGGCCGCTATTGCTAACACCAGTTTGCGAACTTGAACCATAGCCTCATCCTTTGTTTGAACACTCCCCGGCCTGCGAGAAGGTTGGTAACCGCTGCCATAAGGCATGGCGAGCCGATAGGTCACCGACGCGCAACTTTTCCTGCCTGGGGCCAAGCATAGCGCTTGGCTAGAATCAATCTACAAATTGCCGCCAAGTATCTTTTACGCAAGGCCTTTTATCAACAACTGCGCCAGCTGCACGGCGTTCAGTGCGGCGCCTTTGCGTACGTTATCTGACGTCAGCCACAGATTTAGTTCCGCCGGGTCATCCACACCTGCGCGAACCCGTCCTACATAGATCACGTCCTGGCCTACCGCATCGCCCACCGCCGTTGGGTAGTCACCCTCCTCCACAAGCTCTATTCCTGTCGCTGCGTCGAGCAGGCGGTTCACGGCGGCGAGGTCGACCGGTGCGCCCAGTTGCAGAGACACAGTCAGGCTATCGCCAAAAAACACCGGGGCTTGAACGCAGGTTGCGGAAATCTTTAGTAATGGAGTTTCCAGCACTGCACGCAATTCGTGTATCAGCCTTTTCTCCAGATCAGTATGACCTTGGGCGTCCGGCTTGCCGACTTGTGCCAAAAGATTGAAAGCAACCTGCCGATCAAAGAAAGTGGGCTCCAGCGGGCGCATATTCAGCAACTCGGCGGTTTGCCGGGCCAGTTCGCTGACGGCTTCACGCCCCTGGGACGACATCGCCAGGTTGGCGGTAACGCTCACGCGCTGGATATCCAACAGACTGCGCAATGGCGCCAGGACTACCGCCAAATGGGTCGCCGACGGGCTTGGGCTGCCGAGCCGGAAGGGTTTTTCCAGGCCGTCGAGCACATGGGCATTGGCTTCCGGCACCACGCGCGGTGCCTGTTCGGCCGACAACGCGCCGGACAAGTCGATCACCGAGCAGCCCGCCGCCGTGGCACGCGGCGCGAAACTCAAGGTCACCGCCGGCCCCGCTGCAAAGAACGCCAGCTGTGCTTTGCCGAAGTCAAACTCATCGACTTCCCTCACCCGCACGTTCTTGCCACGAAACGGCACCGACGCACCGGCGGAATTACTGCCCGCCAGCAGATGCAGGGTACCCACCGGGAAGTCCAGTTCTTCGAGGATCTGCACCAGGGTTTCACCCACGGTGCCGGTGGCGCCAATCACGGCGATATCAAAGGTCTGGGTCATGGAGGCTGCCTCGGGCATTGCGGGGGGAGCGGCACTTTACCGGGTGGCTGGGGGTGAGGCAATTAACCCGGCTTTTGTGGTGTGGCTGATGGCCAATAAAAAACCCGCGCCTGTCACCAGAACGCGGGTTTCTTCAACACATCAAAGCGATCAACGCTCCAGCAAGATCCGCAGCATCCGGCGCAGCGGTTCGGCCGCGCCCCACAGCAGTTGGTCGCCTACGGTGAACGCACCGAGGAACTGGCTGCCCATGTTCAGCTTGCGCAGGCGGCCCACCGGTACATTCAGGGTGCCGGTGACCTTGGTCGGGCTCAGCTCCTGCATGCTGATGTCGCGGTTGTTCGGCACCAGCTTGACCCAAGGATTGTGCTGGCTGATCAAGGCTTCGATATCACTGATCGGTACGTCTTTGTTCAGCTTGATGGTCAGCGCCTGGCTGTGGCAGCGCATCGCGCCGATACGCACACAGATGCCATCCACCGGGATCGGGCTCTTGAAGCGACCGAGGATCTTGTTGGTCTCGGCCTGGGCCTTCCACTCTTCACGGCTCTGGCCGTTCGGCAGCTCTTTGTCGATCCACGGGATCAGGCTGCCGGCCAATGGCACGCCGAAGTTCTCGGTCGGGTAGGCGTCGCTGCGCATGGCTTCGGCCACACGGCGGTCGATGTCGAGGATCGCGCTGGCCGGGTCGGCCAGTTGATCGGCGACAGCGGCGTGGGTCGCGCCCATCTGTTTGATCAGCTCACGCATGTTCTGCGCGCCGGCACCGGAGGCCGCCTGATAGGTCATGGCGCTCATCCACTCGACCAGGCCGGCTTCGAACAGGCCACCCAGGCCCATCAGCATCAGGCTGACGGTGCAGTTGCCGCCGACGTAGTTCTTGGTGCCCGCGTCCAGCTGCTGGTCGATGACCTTGCGGTTCACCGGGTCGAGGATGATCACGGCATCGTCCTGCATACGCAGGCTCGACGCGGCGTCGATCCAGTAACCCTGCCAGCCGGCTTCACGCAGCTTCGGGAAGACTTCGCTGGTGTAGTCGCCACCCTGACAGGTCAGAATCACGTCGAGGGTTTTCAGCTCTTCAATGTTGTAGGCGTCCTTGAGCGGGGCAATATCCTTACCCACGGACGGCCCTTGGCCACCAACGTTCGAAGTGGTGAAAAACACCGGCTCAATAAGATCGAAATCCTGCTCTTCCAGCATCCGCTGCATGAGCACGGAACCGACCATACCGCGCCAACCGATCAGACCTACACGTTTCATCGCAACTACACCTTGTTAAAAAGTGGGCCGCCTTGCAGCAACAACTGCAAGCGGGCCCGAGAGATTACAGATTCCGCAGCGCGGCGACTACTGCGTCGCCCATTTCTTGCGTACCGACCTTGGTGCAACCCTGCGACCAGATGTCGCCGGTGCGCAAGCCCTGGTCCAGAACCAGGCTCACGGCCTTCTCGATCGCGTCCGCCGCGTCCGCCAGGTTGAAGCTGTAACGCAGCATCATCGAGACCGACAAAATCGTCGCCAACGGGTTGGCAATGCCCTGGCCCGCGATGTCCGGCGCCGAACCGTGGCAAGGCTCGTACATGCCCTTGTTGTTGGTATCCAGGGAAGCCGACGGCAGCATGCCGATGGAACCAGTAAGCATCGACGCCTGGTCGGACAGGATGTCGCCGAACAGGTTGTCGGTGACGATCACGTCGAACTGCTTGGGTGCACGCACCAGTTGCATGGCCGCGTTATCGACGTACATGTGGCTCAATTCGACGTCCGGGTAGTCCTTGGCCACTTCTTCGACGATTTCACGCCACAGCTGGCTGGAGGCCAGCACGTTGGCCTTGTCCACCGAGCAGACCTTCTTGCCACGCACACGGGCCATGTCGAAGCCGACACGGGCGATACGGCGGATTTCACTCTCGCTGTACGGCAGGGTGTCGTAGGCCTGGCGCTCGCCATTTTCCAGCTCACGCACGCCACGTGGCGAGCCGAAGTAGATACCACCGGTCAGCTCACGCACGATCAGGATATCCAGGCCCGCGACCACTTCCGGCTTGAGGCTCGACGCATCGGCCAGTTGCGGGTAGAGGATCGCTGGGCGCAGGTTGCCGAACAGGCCCAGTTGGGCACGGATTTTCAGCAGGCCGCGCTCAGGGCGGATGTCACGTTCGATCTTGTCCCACTTCGGGCCGCCCACGGCGCCGAGCAGTACGGCGTCGGCCACACGCGCACGGTCCAGTGTCTCATCGGCCAGCGGTACGCCATGCTTGTCGATGGCGGCGCCGCCGATCACGTCGTGGCTCAGCTCGAAACCCAGGCTGTACTTGCTGTTGGCGAGTTCCAGCACCTTGACCGCTTCGGCCATGATTTCCGGACCAATACCGTCGCCAGGGAGAATCAGAATCTGCTTGCTCATGCGTTCCTCATTTCATCAAGCGACCCGCCCGTGGGCAGGTCGGGAAAAATCAATCAGCGTTCAGCGAAGACCACCAGCACGTCGGTGCTGAAGGTACCGTCGGCCTGAATTTCGTAATAATCGCGCACTTCCTGGCCCATCGCCTTTTGCAGCTCAAGGATGGCAGCGCGCAGTACTTCTGGTGTGCGCATGCGCTCGACCCACGAGGTGTATTCCAGGCGCAGACGCTGGCGACTGCTGGTGCGCACATGCAAGCCGGATTCGCTGAGCTGCTGCATCCATTCGGCGGCGGCGTAATCGCGCACGTGGCTGGTGTCGCGCAGCACTTCGACGGTTTGCAGGTAAGTGTCCAACAGCGGGCTGCCCGGTGACAAGACGTCGACGAACGCGGCCACACCACCCGGTTTGAGCACGCGGCGCACTTCACGCAGCGCCAGGCCGAGGTCGCTCCAGTGGTGGGCCGAGTAACGGCTGAACACGAAGTCGAACTCGCCATCGGCGAACGGCAGGCGCTCGGCGGCGCCGTGGACGGTGCGGATGTTGTCCAGACCGCGATCTGTCGCCGCAGCGGCGACTACGTCGAGCATCTGCTGGGACAGGTCGTAGGCGACGACTTCTTTGACCAGTGGCGCCACATGGAAACTGACGTGACCGGCACCACAGCCCAGATCCAGCAGTCGTGCAGCGCCCTGCCCGGCCAGTTCGGCCTGGAGCAGCGCGAATTCGGTGCCTTGGGCGTGCACGGCACTGCTCAGGTAGGCGGAGGCTTGCTCGCCGAATTGTTTTTGCACGACTTGGGTGTGGGCGGTGGTGGTCATGGTGATTTCCTTGGGTTTTGTGGTGTTGGTACGGGCGTTATCGCAGGCAAGCCAGCTCCCACAATTGACCGTGTTAACAGGTCAACATGTGGGAGTCGGGCTTGCCCGCGATGGGGCCCGCACGGTTACCGCAAATCAGGCATCGCGAAACAACCAAGGCTGGCTCGCCCGGTGCTTGGCTTCAAACGCGGCAATCGCATCGCCGTCCTGCAAGGTCAGGCCGATATCGTCCAAGCCGTTGATCAGGCAGTGCTTACGGAACGCATCCACTTCAAAGTGATACACCTTGCCGTCTGGACGGGTCACAGTTTGCGCGGCCAAGTCGACGGTCAGCTGGTAGCCCTCTTCGGCTTCCACCTGCTTGAACAGCTCGTCGACTTCCTCGTCGGTCAAGATGATCGGCAAAAGGCCGTTCTTGAAGCTGTTGTTGAAGAAGATGTCGGCGTAGCTCGGCGCGATGATGCTGCGAAAGCCATATTCTTCCAGGGCCCACGGCGCGTGTTCACGGCTGGAACCGCAACCGAAGTTCTCACGGGCCAGCAGTACGCTGGCGCCTTGGTAACGGTCGGCGTTGAGAACGAAGTCCTTGTTCAGCGGGCGCTTGGAGTTGTCCTGGTAGGCGTAGCCCACGTCCAGGTAGCGCCACTCGTCGAACAGGTTCGGGCCGAAGCCGGTGCGTTTGATCGACTTCAAGAACTGCTTGGGGATGATCTGGTCGGTGTCGACGTTGGCACGATCCAAAGGGGCGACAAGGCCGGTGTGTTGAGTAAAAGCACGCATCGGGTATTCCTCAGATCAATTCGCGAACGTCGATGAAACGACCGTTGACGGCCGCCGCAGCGGCCATGGCCGGGCTGACCAAGTGGGTACGCCCACCCGCGCCCTGACGCCCTTCGAAGTTACGGTTGGAGGTGGACGCGCAATGCTCGCCCGATTCCAAACGGTCCGGGTTCATCGCCAGGCACATCGAGCAGCCTGGCTCACGCCATTCAAAACCGGCTTCAAGGAAGATCTTGTCGAGGCCTTCGGCTTCGGCTTGCGCTTTGACCAGGCCCGAACCCGGCACCACGATGGCTTGCTTGATGGTCGACGCCACTTTGCGGCCCTTGGCGATCACCGCCGCTGCGCGCAGGTCTTCAATCCGCGAGTTGGTGCAGGAACCGATGAACACGCGATCCAACTGGATATCGGTGATCGCCTGGTTGGCCTGCAAACCCATGTACTTCAAGGCGCGCTCGATGGAACCACGCTTGACCAGGTCGGCCTCTTTGGCCGGGTCCGGCACGTTCTGGTCAACGGCCAGGACCATTTCCGGCGAAGTGCCCCAACTGACTTGTGGCTTGATCTGAGCAGCGTCGAGTTCGACCACGGTGTCGAACACCGCATCGGCGTCGGAGACCAGGTCTTTCCAGGCTTCTACCGCAGCGTCCCAATCCGCGCCTGCCGGAGCGAAAGGACGACCCTTGACGTATTCAACGGTCTTTTCGTCCGCCGCCACCATGCCCACGCGGGCACCGGCTTCGATGGACATGTTGCAGATGGTCATGCGGCCTTC
The DNA here is from genome assembly GCF_049897165.1 of Pseudomonas sp. TWR1-1-4. Lineage (NCBI taxonomy): Bacteria > Pseudomonadati > Pseudomonadota > Gammaproteobacteria > Pseudomonadales > Pseudomonadaceae > Pseudomonas > Pseudomonas sp. TWR1-1-4. The sequence continues at coordinate 727,198 of NZ_JAFCVS010000001.1, forward strand.
GATGGACAGGTCGCGAATGGCGCTGCCGGCGAACTCGATGGCATGGCCGTTACCGCCGGCGGTGCCGATCTTGCCGATCACGGCGAGGACAATGTCTTTGGCGGTCACACCGAACGGCAATTTGCCCTCAACGCTAACCAGCATGTTCTTCATTTTCTTGGCGACCAGGCACTGGGTGGCGAACACATGCTCCACCTCGGACGTGCCGATGCCATGGGCCAGGGCGCCAAAGGCACCGTGGGTCGACGTGTGCGAATCACCGCAGACCACGGTCATGCCCGGCAAAGTGGCGCCCTGCTCCGGGCCGATCACGTGCACGATGCCTTGACGCACGTCATTCATCTTGAATTCGGTAATGCCATATTCGTCGCAGTAGTCGTCGAGGGTCTGCACCTGCAAACGCGACACCTGGTCAGCAATGGCTTCGATGCCGCCCTTGCGCTCAGGGGTGGTGGGCACGTTGTGGTCAGGGGTGGCGATGATGGAGTCGACGCGCCAAGGCTTGCGCCCGGCCAGACGCAGGCCTTCGAACGCTTGGGGCGAGGTCACTTCATGGATGATGTGACGGTCGATATAGATCAGCGACGAGCCATCGTCGCGCCGTTTCACTTCATGGGAATCCCAAAGCTTGTCGTAAAGCGTTTTGCCGGCCATCAGTCGGTCCTCATCAGCGGTGTTTCTTTATGCCGGGCTTTTCAATAACCCTTTGGCTTGTGAGGCTGATGGTATGGCGCTACATTAAATAACTCAAATTCATATTTTTTATGCTTTGGATTACCAACTGGAATACCACAATGGACCTGGCCAACCTCAACGCCTTTATTGCCATCGCCGAGACCGGCAGCTTCTCCGGCGCGGGTGAACGCCTGCACCTGACCCAACCGGCCATCAGCAAGCGTATTGCCGGCCTGGAGCAACAATTGAAGGTGCGCTTGTTCGATCGCCTGGGTCGGGAAGTCGGTCTGACCGAGGCTGGACGGGCCTTGCTGCCCCGCGCTTATCAGATTCTCAACGTGCTGGACGACACGCGTCGCGCCCTGACCAACCTGACCGGCGAAGTCAGCGGCCGCCTGACCCTGGCCACCAGCCACCACATCGGCCTGCATCGCTTGCCGCCGGTGCTGCGTACTTTTACCCGGGAATACCCGAATGTGGCGCTGGATATTCAGTTCCTCGATTCGGAAGTGGCCTACGAAGAAATCCTCCATGGCCGCGCCGAAGTGGCGGTGATCACGCTGGCGCCCGATCCTCACAACCTGGTGCGCGCCACCCCAGTCTGGGACGACCCGCTGGATTTCGTGGTGGCGCCGGAGCACAGCCTGATCAGCAACGGACGCATCAGCCTGGCCGATATTGCCGGCCACCCGGCGGTTTTCCCCGGTGGCAACACCTTTACCCACCATATCGTCAGCCGGTTGTTCGAGGCCCAGGGCCTCACGCCGAACATCGCGATGAGCACTAACTACCTGGAAACTATCAAGATGATGGTGTCCATCGGCCTGGCCTGGAGCGTGTTGCCGCGCACCATGCTCGATGATCAGGTGGCAAGTATCGCTTTGCCGGGCATACAGCTCAGTCGCCAGCTAGGCTATATCGTGCACACCGAAAGGACGCTGTCGAATGCTGCGCGGGCTTTCATGAGCCTATTGGATGCACAAGTCGATCTGCCAGGGACCCCGGCATGAAACTGTGCGGCCTCAAGGTCTGAACTGAACCGCGCCTTACGCCCATTGAGCCAAGGCCCTTTGATAATGCGCAACCCCGTCGATTCCGTGCCACCCTTGCCCCGCATCTACGCCCTTGATCCTCAAGCGGCGGAACAAAGCTGGGACAATGCTCCGCAATTGCTGGCAGCGCTCAATGCTGCCCGGCTGGGTGCGTGGAGTTGGGAGATCGACACCGGCAGAATAAGCTGGTCGCGCGGCACCCAGGCACTGTTCGGTTTTGATCCGCGCCAGCCGCTGCCCAAGGATCTGGATTACCTCGACCTGCTCGCGCCAGAGGATCGCGCCCGTGTGGTGCGGGCCTTTCATGCCGTACTGGCGGGCGAGCCGTTCGAACAGGCCATGCATCACCACATCCAGTGGCCGGACGGCACTCACCACTGGCTGGAGATCAATGGCAGCCTGGCACCCGACAAGGCGGGCCGGCGCCGCATGATCGGGGTGATCCGCGAGACCACCCGCCAGCGCGAACGGGAGTACGCCCTCAGTCACTCCGAAAAACGCTTCGCCACGTTGTTCCACCTGTGCCCGAACATGGTCCTGCTGACCCGCCAGGCCGACGGGCTGATCAGCGAAGCCAACCAATACTTCGAAATGCTGTTCGGCTGGCCGCTCGCCGACGCCATCGGCCGCACCACCCTGGACCTGGGTCTGTGGCGTCACCCGGAGCAACGTGCGCAGTTGGTGAAGGCTACGCAGCGCAAGGGCGAGCCCATCACCATGGAGGTGCAGTTTTGCGCCAGCAACGGCCAGATCCACGACGGCACCCTAAGCGCGCAAAAGGTCGAGCTGGAGGGCGAGGCCTACCTGATCAGCACGTTTCTGGACACCACCGAGCGCAAAAACGCCGAGCAAGCCCTCAAGGACAGCCAGGAACGCCTCGACCTGGCTCTGGATTCAGCGCAACTGGGCACCTGGGACTGGCACATCCCCACCGGCATGCTCTATGGCTCGGCCCGCGCCGCCCAATTGCACGGCCTGCCGCCGGAACCCTTCCATGAATCCTTCGACGCCTTCTTCGAAGGCATGCCCGATGACGAGCGCGAGAGCATGCGCAACGCCTACCGCACTCTGCGTGAGGGCCCGGCCGGCAACTACCAACTGACTTACCGCGTGCCCATGGAAGACGGCAGCTCACGCTACCTCGAAAGCCGCGCGCGCCTGTACCGCGATGAACACGGCGCGCCGCTGCGCATGGCCGGCACCTTGCTCGACATCACCGACCAGGTCGAACGCGAACAACGCCTGACCGCCTCCGAAGAGAAATTCGCCAGCCTGTTCCAGGCCAGCCCCGATCCGATCTGCGTCACCAGCCTGGACAGCGGCGCGTTTATCGAGATCAACCCCGCGTTTACCCAGACTTTTGGCTGGACGGCCGCCGAGGTAATCGACAAAAGTGCCGAGCAGATCGGCCTGTGGGACGAATCCAGCAAGCGCCTGCAGCGAATCGAGCGAGTGATCCGCGAGCAGGCGCTGAGCAATGTGGCGATCGTGGTGCATCACAAGAATGGTCAGGCACTGACCTGCGTGATTTCCAGCAGGCTGATCAAAGTGGGGGACCAGCCGTGTATCGTCACCACCTTGCGTGACATCACTCAGCAACAACGCTCGGAAGCCGCGCTCAAGGCCAGCGAAGAGAAATTCGCCAAGGCCTTCCATTCCAGCCCTGACGCGATTTCCATCACCGAGCGCGACACTGGCCGCTATGTGGAGGTCAACGACGGCTTCTGCCGCCTGACCGGCTATCGCGCCGAGGAAGCCATCGGCCTGACCCTTTACCAGATCGGCATCTGGGCCGACGAGAACCAGCGTGCCGCGCTACTGGCCGAATTGCAGATCAAGGGCCGCATCCATCACCTGGAAATGCTCTGGCACAACAAACGCGGTGAGTTACTGGCGGTAGAAGTCTCGGTTGAACCCATCACCCTCAACGAAACCCCCTGCCTGCTGCTGACCGCACGGGACGTGAGCCTGCTGAAAAACGCCCAGGCGCAGATCCGTCACCTGGCCTACCACGACCCACTGACCAACCTGCCCAACCGCGCCTTGTTGATGGACCGCCTGAGCCAGCAGATCGCGCTGCTCAAGCGGCATAACCTGCGCGGCGCGCTGCTGTTCCTCGACCTCGACCACTTCAAGCACATCAACGACTCCCTCGGCCATCCGGTCGGCGACACGGTGCTGAAGATCGTCACCGCACGCCTGGAAGCCAGCGTACGCATGGAAGACACGGTGGCGCGCCTGGGTGGCGATGAGTTCGTGGTGCTGCTCAGCGGCCTGGATGGCACCCGCCTGGAAGTCAGCAATCAGGTACAGGAACTGGCTGACACCTTGCGCGAGCTGCTTTCGGAACCGATGTTCTTGGATGGCCATCGCCTGCAGGTCACGCCCAGTATTGGCGTGGCGCTGATTCCCGACCACGGCACCACGCCGGCGGACTTGCTCAAGCGGGCCGATATCGCTCTGTACCGCGCCAAGGATTCCGGGCGCAATACCACGCAGATGTTCCACAACAGCATGCAGAAAACCGCCAGCGAACGCCTGCGCATGGAGACCGACCTGCGCCTGGCCCTGTCGCGTGGCGAGTTCAGTGTGCATTACCAACCGCAGGTGGATGCACGCGGCAACCGCATCGTCGGCGCCGAGGCCCTGGTGCGCTGGCAGCATCCACAACTGGGGGCGCAGTCGCCTTCCGAATTCATCAAGGTGCTGGAGGACAGCGGCCTGATCCTTGAAGTCGGCACTTGGATCCTGGATGAAGCCTGTGCGGCCTTCCAACAGTTGATCGGGGAAGGCCTGGTCGACCCGCTGAATTTCAGCCTGTGCGTGAACATCAGCCCTCGGCAGTTCCGCCAGAACGACTTCGTGGAGCGGGTGGAGCGCAGCCTCAAGCAGCACGAATTGCCATTCAGCCTGTTGAAACTGGAAATCACCGAGGGCATCGTGATCCAGAACCTGGACGACACCATCAGCAAAATGCGCCGCCTGAAAAAACTCGGCGTGAGCTTTGCGATGGATGACTTCGGCACCGGGTACTCATCACTGACCTACCTCAAACGCCTGCCGGTGGATGCGCTGAAGATTGATCAATCCTTCGTGCGTGACGCCACCCATGATCCCAACGACGCCGAGATCATCCGCGCCATTGTCGCCATGGCCCGTAGCCTGAACCTGGAGGTGATTGCCGAAGGCGTGGAAACCCAGGACCAACTGGCCTTCCTGCAGGGCCTGGGTTGCCATTTGTACCAAGGGTATTTGCACAGTCGACCGCTGCCTATGATCGGATTCCGGGAGCGTCTGCTCGCGGGAGATGGCCGGGGTTAAACCAGTTTCAAGGCGTGACCGCCCTGTTGCATCCAGGGCGAACCTGGCAACTTGCGCTTGATGCCATATTCATCAATGGCCCCCTCAACCACGACCACCGAATGCCCGAAGTTCGCCAAGGTGCCTGGCACGCCTGATGCCAGCTCCTGCACGCTACTGGAGCGGGTAAAGGCGTACAGGCCGAGGCGGCGTAACGCATCGCCCGGAACCTCACCGTCGTTCAGCGTTTTCAGGGCGGCGTCGAAACCCGCGCCCGCGCGAAATTCGTGATTTTCCAGTTGGGCACGCTTGGCGCTCGCCGCGTAGAGAAAGACAGCATCGTCAACCAGGCCTTTATCCTCACCATGAAAGTTGGCGGCCGCTCGCGCCCTTTCCAACTCGGCATGAGTGAGACTCACCGTGCAACCATCACGCATGGTGAGGGTGAAACCTTCGGGCGTTTCGGTGACACGCTTGAAGGTCCCCAGAGGGTTTTGCCCGTACTTCATCATCGCTGCCTTGATGGCCGACACCGTGACGCAGTTACCCTCAACACCTTGATAGAAACCGCTCCAGATATTGTCGGGCTTGACGCCGACGGGTGCAGCCGGGAACTGCGCAAGCCTGGCGCTGTGGTTGACAGGCAAGTCCGCAGCCAGCTGGTAGCCGTAGCTTTTACCGACGGACTCCTTCTTGTTACCGCTATGTTTGATGCCATTCACTACCAATGCACCTGCATAGCTATAGGTATCGGTGACGCCGACGCTGTGCGGTTCGAGCAGTTTGTCGGGTGGCACCATCCGCAAATAGCCGATTACCCCCATCCCCTTCAAGACGCCGTAAATGTGTGCTCCCTGCAAGGAGCTCGATAACGCCGTATCAAACGGGACATTACTCTTAACTTGTTTGCCCTTGACATAGGCGGCCAGCATGAAATTGGCATCGGCGACCATTTGCGCGTCAGGGCCGGTAAACCGGGAGGCTTCGGCAGTGCGTCGCAACTCCTCCTTTGACAACTTCACTCCAAAACCATCTTTCATAGTGACGCTGTATCCATTCTCAACGACCTCGACCTTTTCAAACATGTCGGAGGGCGAACGACCGAACCTGAGCATCATCATCTTGATCACAGAGATATAGCTGCTCATCTCAGCTACGTCACCGAAACTTCGCTCGGCCTCAGTGAAACCACGCAAAACCTCGGCGGCCTTGGGGCGGAGACTCGTCGTGGCCAGGTCGACTTCTGGCTCGACGATCGGAGTGAAGGCCGCCGGGATGATGCAGGGCTTCGGCGCACTTTCGTGCACCAGCGTATACATGTAGCTACGGTCAGGCGAACTCGCCCCGCCCAACCGGTGAGCCACGCCAGCGTGAATCAGAGAGCCACCAAGGTCCCAACTGTCAGCCACTCCCATCCCGCCTGTGCCGACAACCGCGGCAGTGGGTACATATTGAATCTGGCCGGACAGCCCCAGCCCTTTGAGTATGTTAAAGGGCGTTTCACCCTGTAGGGTTCGAGTCAGGACCGAGGCAAAACCTGGCAGACCAGCAGCGTCTGCATTGCGCAGTTGCTTGCGTTTGACGAACGCAGCCAGCATGAAATTGGCGGTGTTCAATACCCCCTCGTCATGACCGGTAAAACGCGATGCAGCAGCCGCCTGCTGCAACTCCTGCCTGGAAAGATGCACCCTGTAACCATCTTTCATGGTTACATCGTAACCATCGCAATCAATCCGTACATCGTTGAACATATCGATAGGATGCGGGCCAAACGTGAGCATCATCAACTTGATGACCGCGCTGTGCGAGCTCGCGTTGAAATGCTCGCCGAAACCCCGATCCGGCGCATCGAATGCTGGAATGCGAGAGATTTCAGCGTGGCTCGACAACTGCGCTGCCATGGGATTTGAGCGCGCGAAAGATCCAATTGCAAACGTACTCATATCGTTAACTCTTTTACTAATAAGTTGGACGAGTTCGTGCCAGATCATATGTTGTCGTCAGATCAACGCGATGGCTTGGCCGTGTGTAGGCCGGCCGCCTTTGCGCCCATAGAGCTCTTCATGCCCATCCACGACAGCCACTGAGTGCCCGCTCCGATTGACCATGCCAATCAAAGATTTATCAGCGAAATCACGTGCCGATACGCGCTTCATATGATCCTTTAGCCCCAGCCGCATGAAGCCCTCCCCCGGCCCACACTCATCCTCACCTTCGTTAAGGCTTCTTATGGCGGCTTCAAAATTTTTACCTGCCCACCCGTCGTTATTCTCGTTTTGCGCTCGCTTGGCAGAACATGCAAACAGGAAGTGCGCATCCTTGAGCATTTCAAGATCAGTTCCCCCAACGAAGTTCGAGCCGCGAATGGCACTTTCCAGCTCCGTCTTACTGAGTTTTACAGTCACGTCATCACGCATTGCCTGGTGACGCCAAACGCATTTTTCAGACAAAAAAAAGGCGCCTTTCGGCGCCCCTTGCAGCAATAGATGAAACACCTATATATGTAAACCTAATCTTGCAATGCAGCCGGCTGTTCACGCTGTGCGGGCATGCCCAGCAAACGCCCGACCTGCTCCAGGTCGGTTTCCCTGCGCATCAGCGTAAACAACTCCACCGCCTCTGGATAATTGCGGGTGAGCATCGCCAGCCATTGCTTCAAACGCCCCGGCGCCTGGCGCTCGGTCAATTGCGCCACCGATTGAGTCCAGAAATCCTGAAGCATGGGCTGCATGTCTGCCCAGGTCATCTCGACGACTTCCTCGCCCGCCCGCGCGGCAGCGATCTGCCGCGCCAGGTCCGGACGCGCGACCAGGCCACGGCCCAGCATGATGTCTTCGGCGCCACTCACTTCGCGACAGCGCTTCCAGTCTTCAACGCTCCAAATATCACCATTGGCGAAGACTGGCACCTTGACCACATCCTGTACGCGCGGGATCCACTCCCAGTGGGCGGGCGGCTTGTAGCCATCGGTCTTGGTGCGCGCATGTACCACGATATGCGCCGCGCCACCCTCGGCCAGCGCCGTAGCACAGACCAGGGCGCCATCCGGACTGTCGAAGCCCAGGCGCATCTTGGCGGTGACCGGAATGTGGGCCGGCACGGCGCGGCGCACGTGTTCGACGATCTGGTTGAGCAGCTCGGGCTCTTTGAGCAGCACCGCACCGCCACGGGACTTGTTGACGGTCTTGGCCGGGCAGCCGAAGTTCAGGTCGATGACCTGCGAGCCGAGCTCACAGGCCAATGCCGCATTTTCCGCCAGGCACACCGGGTCGGAGCCGAGCAATTGCACGCGCAGCGGCACGCCGGCGGCAGTGTGGGCGCCGTGCAGCAGTTCCGGGGCGAGCTTGTGGAAATACGCGGGGGTGAGCAGGCGGTCGTTGACGCGGATGAACTCGGTCACGCACCAGTCAATACCGCCGACACGGGTCAGCACGTCCCGCAGGATGTTGTCGACCAACCCCTCCATGGGCGCCAAAGCAATTTGCATGGAAAACACTCAACAAAAATCGTGGCGCAGTTTACTGGGTTTCCCACAGCAACCGTTAACCCCCTGTCAGGGCGGGGCCATAACCGTCGAGAAACTCAGCGGGCATACGCTTGGGCTTGCCGGTGGAGAGTTCGATGCAGACAAAGGTGGTTTGCGCACGCAGCAGGGTGGTGCCATCACGCGGGCGGACCAGCTGGAACCGCCGGGTCATCTTCAGGCGCTGGTCCCAGTCGACGATCCAGGTGGCCAGTTGCAGTTCATCGCCCTCGTAGCCGGCGGCCAGGTAGTCGATCTCATGGCGCACCACCGCCATGGCGCGGTCCAGGCGGCGGTATTCGGTCAGGTCCAGGCCCAAGCGCTGGGAATGGCGCCAGGCACAGCGCTCCAGCCAGGACACGTACACCGCGTTGTTGGCGTGCCCCAGGCCGTCGATGTCTTCAGGGGCGACCTGCAGATCGATGATAAACGGCGTTGCCAAATCCCAGCCCATGCCTTGCTCCCAGTCGATTAACTTAACCGGGGCAGTGTATCAGGCGGTTTGCCGCGCCTGTAGACGACGGCCGGCGAGCAACGCCAGCACAGCGTCGATTACGCGAGGGTCGGCCAGCACTTTCTGATGCCCACCCTGCTCCAGGCGCAACAGGCGGCTGTCGAACCAGACTTCGTGAATGGCCTGAGAGGCCTTGACCGGGACGAAAGCATCGTCTTCGGCATGCACGATCAGGCCAGGGATATTCATCTGGTAGTGGGCCACATCCAAGTGCTTGAGCGGCATGCCGAACGTTCGCTCGACTTCCTGGATGAAGGCTGAGCGCGCCCGCGCCGGCAAACCGACCATCTTGGTGAAGCCGCGCAGCACATCCAGGAAGCGAGACGGCGCAGCGATGCTTACCAACGCCTCGGCCCGTAAACCCAACTGCATCGCCAGCATCGCACTGGCGCCGCCCATGGAATGGCCAATCACCGCGTGCAGTGGCGGCAACTCGGCTGCCGCTTCGAGCATGGCACGGGCGAACAGCAGCACATGGGCTTCACGCCCTGGCGAACGGCCATGGGCGGGACCGTCCAGCGCAATCACTGAGTAACCGTTATCGACCAATGCCGTGATCAGGCTGGCAAATTGAGTCGGCCGCCCTTCCCAACCGTGCATCAGCAACACTGCCGGCCCTTGGCCCCAGCGCAAGGCGGACAAGCCAAAACGCAAGGTGATGCGCTCCGATTGCGCCAGCAGCGGCAGCTCCCAATCACGCGGCGGCAGGTCGCGGGGCGTCATGAAGGCACGGCGCATCTTGTTGGCCACCGTTTGCGGCGCAAGATGCCCCAGGGTGCCGTTGAAGCGACGAATCCAGGTTAACGTGCCCATCGTGACAGCCCTCTTCTAGCGCACGGCCGACTTGGCGGCGCGCAGCACACGGTCAGACAACTCACCCGGCCCCAAGGCACGGGCCAAGGCCAGGCCACCGATCATCAGTGCCATGTCGGCCAGGGCTTTATCGGTGTCTTCAGGACTGGCGGCGAGTTGCGCGGCCATCAGCTCGCAGTGTTCGTTCAGCGCTTGGCGGAACTCATCCGGCAGGCGGCTCATCTCGCCGACAGTCGCCGGAATCGGGCAGGCCTGGGCGGTTGAGTCACGGTGCTTGCGCGACAGGTAGAACGCCGCCACCAGGCTTCTGCGCTCCTCTCCGGTCAACTGGGCGTCCATGTCATCAATCGACGCACGACGCTTGGCCAGCAACTGGGTGAAGGCCTCCAGCATCAGTGCGTCCTTGCTTTCGAAATGCGCGTAAAAACCACCGACGGTCAGCCCCGCCGCGCCCATGACTTCACCCACACTCGGTTCGGCCGGACCGCGCTGGATCAACGCGGCGCTGGCGGCCTGCAGAATGCGTTCGCGGGTTTGCGCTTTTTTATCGCTCATCATTGCCTCCGATGTTCATGGGTTGAATATTATTACCATAATAATATTTCACAAGCCACAGGCATGACCGCTGGTCAGAAGAGAAGAATGGGATGGAAGAAAGATTTGGCCAAACACCAGACAAACAAAAGGGCCATTCAATAATTGAATGACCCCTAAAAATCCCGCAGAGCGGGTAATCGTGGCGTCCCCTAGGGGACTCGAACCCCTGTTACCGCCGTGAAAGGGCGGTGTCCTAGGCCACTAGACGAAGGGGACACAAACCTTCTGTACACTGATCAGGCTGAGACTGATCGATCCAAGGACGGTGTGGCCGGAACCTTGGAACTGTAAATTGGTGGAGCTAAACGGGATCGAACCGTTGACCTCTTGCATGCCATGCAAGCGCTCTCCCAGCTGAGCTATAGCCCCAAATTTTTCGTCTTTCGACGCAGCAGACCTTGCGAACTGCTTGTTGAAAATGGCGTCCCCTAGGGGACTCGAACCCCTGTTACCGCCGTGAAAGGGCGGTGTCCTAGGCCACTAGACGAAGGGGACAAAACCTTCTGTACAACTGATCAGCGCTGAGAACTGATCGATTCAAGGACGGTGTGGCCAGACCTTGAACCTGTAAATTGGTGGAGCTAAACGGGATCGAACCGTTGACCTCTTGCATGCCATGCAAGCGCTCTCCCAGCTGAGCTATAGCCCCTCATCGGTGAGGACGGGGCGAATCTTAATGGCGCTTTGGAAGTGTGTCAAATTTATTTTCAACATTTTCCAAAATTTTTTGCCGGGATAACAATCACTTACCGTCGAAACCCCGGAAAACCGGGGTTTCGCCGTTTCAACCGCGTGCTTAAGCGATAGCGCCCAGCAGCTTTTCCCACTCTTTGTTTTCTTTCTTCGACACACCACCAAGCAAATCAAGGGCTTGGCGCAGACGGAAACGCGTCAGGTCCGGGCCGAGAATTTCCATCGCATCGAGCACCGACACCGAACTGGCCTGCCCGGTGATCGCGGCAAACATCAGTGGCATGGCATCGCGCAGTTTCAATTCCAGAGACTCCACCACCGCCTGGATCGTCGCGGTGATCGCATCCTTCTCCCACTGGCGCAGGCTTTCCAGCTTCCACAGGATCAACTGCATCAATTGGCGAACCTGATCACCCGAGAGTTTCTTGGACTCGAACAGCTTAGGGTCCGGATTCACGCCCCCGGCAAAGAAGAAGCTGGCCAACGGCGCGACCTGGCTGAACGTCTCCACCCTGCCCTGCACCAGCGGCGCGATCTTCATCATGTATTCAGGGTTCAACGCCCACTGCTGCACTCGGCTGGCGAATTCTTCCACCGGCAGGTCACGCAGCCACTGGCCGTTGAGCCACGACAGCTTCTCGATATCGAAAATCGGTCCGCCGAGCGACACGCGGGACAGGTCGAAGTTATCGACCATTTCCTGCAGCGAGAACTTCTCGCGCTCGTCCGGCATTGACCAGCCCATGCGACCCAGGTAGTTGAGCATCGCTTCCGGCATGAAGCCCATGCGCTCGTAGAAGGTCACCGAGGTCGGGTTCTTGCGCTTGGACAGCTTGCTCTTGTCCGGGTTACGCAGCAGCGGCATGTAGCACAGCTGCGGTTGTTCCCAGCCGAAGTACTCGTAGAGCAGGATCAACTTCGGCGCCGACGGCAGCCATTCTTCGCCGCGCAGCACGTGGGTGATGCCCATCAGGTGGTCGTCGACCACGTTGGCCAGGAAGTACGTCGGCAGGCCGTCGGTCTTCATCAGCACCTGCATGTCCATGCGGTCCCACGGAATCTCGACGTCACCGCGCAGCATGTCCGGCACCACGCACACGCCTTCACTCGGCACCTTCATGCGGATCACGTGAGGCTCGCCGGCAGCCAGGCGCTGGGCCACTTCTTCTTTCGACAGCAGCAGCGCGCGGCCATCGTAGCGCGGGGTTTCGCCACGGGCCTGTTGTTCGGCACGCATCTGGTCCAGTTCTTCCGCGGTGCAGAAGCATGGGAACGCATGGCCCATGTCGACCAGTTGCTGGGTGTACTGCTTGTAGATGTCGCTGCGCTCGCTCTGGCGGTACGGGCCGTGCGGGCCGCCGACATCCGGGCCTTCGGCCCAGGTAATGCCCAACCAGCGCAGGGCATCGAAAATCTGCTGTTCCGACTCACGGGTGGAGCGCAGTTGGTCGGTGTCTTCGATCCGCAGGATGAATTCACCGCCGTGCTGCTTGGCAAAGCAGTAGTTGAACAAGGCGATGTAAGCAGTGCCGACGTGGGGATCCCCAGTAGGCGATGGCGCGATGCGCGTGCGGACGGTGGTCATGGCAGGTCTCGAATGGGCGATATAACTGAAAATTGAAACAAGGGGCGAATGGTAACACCAGCGCGGGGGGTTCTGGCAGACCGAGGTGCCTGCATTCGCGAGCAAGCCCGCTCCCACACTTGACCGATTTCCGACATGAGAATGCGGTCAACAGTGGGAGCGGGCTTGCTCGCGAAGAGGCCATCACCGTCCCTGCAAGATCAAACAGCCAGCAAGCGCTCACGCAACTTGCCGATCTCGTCCCGCGTCTGCGCCGCCGCCTCGAACTCCAGGTCCCGCGCCAACTGGTACATCTTCTCTTCCAACTGGCGGATGCGCTTGGTGATCTCGCTCGGCGAGCGCAGTTCGTTCTCGTACTTGGCGCTTTCCTCGGCGGCCTTGGCCATGCCCTTACGCTTCTTGCTACGCGAGCCCGGCACGGTGGCGCCTTCCATGATGTCGGCAACGTCCTTGAACACGCCTTTCGGGGTGATGCCATTTTCCAGGTTGAACGCGATCTGCTTGTCGCGACGGCGCTGCGTCTCGCCAATCGCACGCTCCATGGAGCCGGTGATGCGGTCTGCGTAAAGAATCGCCCGGCCATTGAGGTTGCGCGCCGCACGGCCAATGGTCTGGATCAGCGAACGCTCGGAGCGCAGGAAGCCCTCCTTGTCCGCATCGAGGATCGCCACCAGCGACACTTCCGGCATGTCCAGGCCTTCGCGCAGCAGGTTGATCCCCACCAGCACATCAAAGGTGCCCAGGCGCAGGTCGCGGATGATCTCCACGCGCTCCACGGTGTCGATGTCCGAGTGCAGGTAGCGCACGCGCACGCCGTGGTCGGCCAGGTAGTCGGTCAAGTCTTCGGACATGCGCTTGGTCAGCGTGGTGACCAAAACCCGCTCCTCCAGAGCCACACGCTTGGTGATTTCCGAGAGCAAGTCGTCGACCTGGGTCAGCGCCGGGCGGATTTCGATTTCCGGGTCAACCAGGCCGGTCGGCCGCACCAGTTGCTCGATCACGCGGCCGGCATGCTCGGCCTCATAATTACCCGGCGTGGCGGACACAAAGATGGTCTGCGGGCTGATGGCTTCCCACTCATCAAAGCGCATCGGCCGGTTATCCAGGGCCGACGGCAGGCGGAAACCGTACTCCACCAGGGTTTCTTTACGCGAACGGTCGCCCTTATACATTGCGCCCACTTGCGGCACGCTGACGTGGGACTCGTCGATCACCAGCAGCGCATCAGGGGGCAGGTAATCATAAAGCGTCGGCGGCGGCGCACCGGATTCACGGCCCGACAAGTAGCGTGAGTAGTTTTCTATACCGTTGCAGTAACCCAGTTCCAGGATCATCTCCAGGTCGAAACGGGTACGTTGCTCCAGGCGCTGGGCTTCCACCAGTTTGTTGTTGGAGCGCAGGTACTCCAGACGCTCGGCCAACTCGACCTTGATCCCTTCGATGGCGCCCATCAGGGTTTCACGCGGGGTCACGTAGTGGCTTTTCGGATAAAAGGTGAAGCGTGGCAGCTTGCGGATCACCTCGCCGGTCAATGGGTCGAAGGCCGACAGGCTCTCGACTTCATCGTCGAACAGCTCGATACGGATCGCTTCCAGGTCGGATTCCGCCGGGTAAATGTCGATCACATCGCCGCGCACGCGGAACGTGGCGCGTGCAAAGTCCATGTCGTTGCGCGTGTATTGCAGGCTGGTCAGGCGGCGCAGCAGTTCGCGCTGGTCGAGCTTGTCGCCGCGATCGACGTGCAGCACCATCTTCAGATAGGTTTCCGGGCTGCCCAGGCCGTAGATGCACGACACGGTAGTGACGATGATCGCGTCCTTACGCTCCAGCAAGGCCTTGGTCGCCGACAGCCGCATCTGCTCGATGTGGTCGTTGATCGACGCATCCTTCTCGATAAAGGTATCGGAGGATGGCACGTAGGCTTCGGGCTGGTAGTAGTCGTAGTAGGAAACGAAGTACTCCACCGCGTTGTTCGGGAAGAACGCCTTGAACTCGCCGTACAGCTGCGCGGCCAGGGTCTTGTTCGGCGCCAATACCAGCGTCGGTCGGTTGATCTGCGCAATCACGTTGGCAATGCTGAAGGTCTTGCCCGAGCCGGTCACCCCGAGCAGCGTCTGGTGCGCCAGGCCGGCCTCAATGCCCTCGACCATCTGGCGAATGGCTTCCGGCTGATCGCCAGCGGGTTCAAAGCGGGTGACGAGTTGGAAATCCGACATAACGTACCTCGTGTAGTCACCCCCGGACTGTAAACCCGTCGAGGACGAAATAGACCGCCACCCGCGAAGAATCAGAGCGGATAGTAGGAAAAACCATGATAGACATAGAAGTGGTGGCGAATGTGACGGGTTTCAAGGCAATCGCCCTACGTGCCCTGACCGATCAATGTTGCAATAAGACTAACGGTCAGCAAATAAACCGAAAAACTTGGCCGAAAAGCCGTTTCGGCTGTCGCCTCAGGCGGTGATGGTCTCTATACTAACTCCCCGTTTGTGCACCGCTCTAGTGCATTCGGCTGGAGCGCGACACGTCCCTCCTACCCCCCATAGAGCTGCCGCAAAAATGAGCCTGTTCTCCGCTGTCGAAATGGCACCACGCGATCCAATCCTGGGCCTCAACGAAGCATTCAACGCCGATACACGAACCACCAAGGTCAACCTTGGCGTGGGCGTTTACTGCAACGAGGAGGGGAAGATTCCACTCTTGCGTGCCGTTGCCGAAGCGGAAGCCATTCGCGTGGCGCAACACGCCGCCCGTGGCTACTTGCCAATCGACGGCATCGCGGCCTACGACAAGGCCGTGCAAACCCTGCTGTTCGGCGCAGAATCGCCGCTGCTGAACGCTGGCCGCGTTACCACCGTGCAAGCGGTAGGCGGCACTGGCGCGCTGAAGCTGGGCGCTGACTTCCTCAAGCAGTTGCTGCCAAACGCCGTCGTGGCCATCAGCGACCCGAGCTGGGAAAACCACCGCGCCCTGTTCGAAACCGCCGGTTTCCCGGTGCAGAACTACCGCTACTACGACGCCGCCACCCACGACGTGAATCGTGCCGGCCTGCTCGAAGACCTCAACGCCCTGCCACCCCAGTCCATCGTGGTGCTGCACGCCTGCTGCCACAACCCGACCGGCGTCGACCTGACCCCGACCGACTGGCAGAACGTGCTGGACGTGATCAAGGCCAAGAACCTGGTGCCGTTCCTCGACATGGCATACCAGGGCTTTGGCGACGGCATCCACGAAGACGCCGCCGCCGTGCGCCTGTTCGCTGAGTCGGGCCTGACCTTCTTTGTGTCCAGCTCGTTCTCCAAGTCGTTCTCCCTGTACGGCGAGCGTGTGGGCGCACTGTCCATCGTCGGCGACTCCAAGGAAGAAAGCGCGCGCATCCTGTCCCAGGTCAAACGCGTGATCCGCACCAACTACTCCAACCCGCCGACCCACGGCGCGGCGATCGTTGCAGCGGTACTGAACAACCCTGAACTGCGCGCCCAGTGGGAAGCCGAACTGGCCGAAATGCGCCTGCGCATCCGTGGCATGCGTGAGCAGATGGTGGCCGAGCTGGCCAAGGCTGCTCCGGGCCACGACTTCAGCTTCGTTGGCCGCCAGCGTGGGATGTTCTCCTACTCCGGCCTGACCGTTGAGCAAGTTACCCGCCTGCGCAGCGAATTCGGCATCTACGCCCTCGACACTGGCCGTATCTGTGTGGCGGCGTTGAACCAGTCGAACATTGATGCAGTCACAAAGGCAATTGTTCAGGTTCTCTAAACCTGACGGCGCTGCGGAAAGGGAAGCCACGGCTTCCCTTTTTTATGCCTGTCGGAAAACCGCCTGCTCCCCTAGACTGAATCCTGTAGGAGCCCGGCTTGCCGGCGATGGCGTCCCCATGGGCCTCATCGCCGGCAAGCCGGGCTCCTACAGGCAGAGTGTTCCGACATTACCCCAATGAGTAACCTATGAGAAACGACGACCTGGACCTGCGCGCCGACCGCGACGAACTGCATGACTACGCCCCACGCGCACCGCAACCCAAGCGCCAGAAGAGCCTGGTGCTGCAAGTGGCACTGGGTGTGTTCCTCGGCGGCCTGGCACTGTGGCTGGTGCAATTGGGTGCGACCGCACTGATGGCGAAGCTGGCGATGGGCACCCTGCAATTTGGCGGCTGAAAACGATCAAAATGTGGGAGCTGGCTTGCCTGCGATAGCATCAACCAGTTTTGCCTCATACACCGAGGTGCCAGCATCGCAGGCAAGCCAGCTCCCACATTTGAATTACTGCGCTACCAGATTGCGTTCCTCCAACAACTTCACGAAACTGTTCAAACTCTGCGACACCGTCCCCCGCCGCCAGATCAGCCATGTGTGCAGGATCCGGAAGTTGTCCGTCAGCGGCCACACGCTCACCGCCGCCGACCCCGGCATGCTGTCGAGCATGCTGCGCGGCATAAGCGCCAGCCCCGCCCCGGCGCTGACACAGGCGAGCATGCCGTGGTAGGACTCGATCTCGAAGATCTTGCCCGGTACCGCGCCGTCCTGTGAGAACCAGCGCTCAAAGTGATGCCGGTACGAACAGTTGGAGCGAAAGGTGTAGATATTTTCGCCATTCACGTCCTGGCCGCGTTTGATCGGCGCGTGGTGCAGCGGCGCAATCACCACCATCTCCTCTTCAAACACCGCCACGCCTTCCAGGGTGGAATGCAGCACCGGTCCGTCGACAAACGCCGCCGTCAGCCGCCCCGACAGCACGCCTTCAATCATGGTGCCCGAGGGGCCGGTGCTCAGGTCCAACTCAACCTTGGTGTGCTTCTGGTTGTACGCCGCCAGCAGCGCCGGGATGCGCACCGCTGCGGTACTTTCCAGCGAGCCAAGGGCAAACGCGCCCTGGGGCTCCTCCCCCGCCACGGTCGCGCGGGCTTCCTGCACCAGGTCGAGAATGCGCCGCGCATAGCCAAGGAAATTCCACCCGGCCGGGGACAGGCGCAGGCGGCTTTTCTCGCGGATGAACAGCTCCACGCCCAGGTCCTGCTCCAGTTGCTTGATGCGCGTGGTCAGGTTCGACGGCACACGATGAATCAACTGCGCGGCGGCGCTGATGCTGCCTTGCTCGGCAACGGCCTTGAAGATTTCCAGTTGCACCAGGTCCAAATCATTCTCCAATCGTGAACGTATTGCTTAATATTATTCAGTTTCCAGAAAAGAGATAGCCCCGTACGCTGAACCCCACTGAATTCACTCAGCAGGACGGTGCCATGAACGCGACTACCCACGCCCTCTCGATCAACCCGGCCAACGGCGAAACGGTCGGCAGCTATCCGTATGAAACCGCGCAGCAACTGGACGCCGCCCTCGACCGCTCCACCCTCGCCTTCCGCGCCTGGCGCCGCCAGCCAGTGAGCCAGCGCGCCGAGTTGCTGCTGAGCCTGGCCAGCGCGTTGCGCGAACAAGCCGAAGACATGGCGCAGATGATCACCCTGGAAATGGGCAAACCCATCGCCCAGGCCCGTGCCGAAATCGAAAAATGCGCGCAACTCAGCGAATGGTACGCCGCCCACGGCCCGGCCATGCTCGCCCCTGAGCCGACCCTGGTAGACAATGGCAGCGCGCAGATCGAATACCGCCCGCTGGGCCCGATCTTCGCCGTGATGCCGTGGAACTTCCCGGTGTGGCAAGTGCTGCGCGGCGCCGTGCCGACGATGCTGGCCGGCAACACCTACGTGCTCAAACATGCGCCGAACGTGATGGGCAGCGCCTATCTGATCCAGCTGGCGTTCCAAAAGGCCGGTTTCGCCGATGGCCTGTTTGAAGTGGTCAACGTGACCAACGAGGGCGTGTCCAAAGCCATTGCCGACCCTCGCATCGCCGCCGTCACCCTCACCGGCAGCGTGCGTGCCGGCGTCGCCATCGGTTCCCAGGCCGGTGCCGCGCTGAAAAAATGCGTGCTGGAGCTGGGCGGTTCCGACCCCTTTATCGTGCTCAACGACGCCGACCTCGACGCCGCCGTGCAAGCCGCGCTGATCGGTCGTTTCCAGAACAGCGGCCAAGTCTGCGCCGCCGCCAAACGCCTGATCATCGAGGAAGGCGTAGTGGAAGCCTTCACCGCCAAATTCCTGGAAGCCAGCCGTGCCTTGGTGATGGGCGACCCGACTTCAGCCACCACCTACATCGGCCCGATGGCACGCTTCGACCTGCGCGACGAGTTGCATGGCCAGGTCCAGGCCACTTTGGAAGAAGGCGCGACCCTGCTGCTGGGCGGCAATAAAGTACCCGGCGCCGGTAATTACTACGAGCCGACCGTGCTGGGTAACGTCACCGACCAGATGACTTCGTTCAAACAGGAACTCTTCGGCCCGGTCGCTTCGATCATCACCGCCCGCGACGCCGACCACGCCGTGGCCCTGGCGAATGACAGCGAGTTCGGCCTCACCGCGAGCATCTTCACCACCGACCCGGCCAAGGCGCGCGATATCGCCAACCAGCTGGAAACCGGCGGCATCTTCGTCAACGCCTTCAGCGTTTCCGACCCTCGGGTGGCGTTTGGTGGCGTGAAAAAGAGTGGTTTTGGCCGCGAGCTGTCTCACTTTGGCGTGCGGGAGTTCTGCAACGCGCAGACGGTGTGGCTGGACCGCAAGTAACACACGTGGGTGGTACGGGCACGGGTTGTGGCTATCGCCCTCCCAGCCCCGCCACCAAGGCTTCCAGCACCACACTGACCTTGGGCAACGCCTGGCGATTCCTTACCCAGGCCAGCCTGATCGCAGCCCCCTCGGTGGCCAGCTGCGGCAGCACCTCAACCAGCTTGCCTTCCTCCAGCGATGGCCGGACGACCCACGACGGCAGTTGCACGATCCCACAACCGGCCAACGCGGCCTGCATCAAGCCATCGCCATTGCCAATCACCAGGTGCGGCGACATCTGCCAGCGCCGTGCAGTGCCCTGTTCACCGGCGAAGTTCCAGGGGCTGACGCGTCCGTCCACCCAGCCGTAGGCGAGGCACTGATGCCGTTCAAGCTCACGCTCGCACGTCGGGGTGCCATGGTTCGCCAAGTAATCCGGCGAGGCACACAACGTATGCCATTCGTGGGCGAGCACACGCTGTTCGATCGTGTCTGGCCAGCCCTGCGCCCCACCGACACGCACCACCAGATCCACACCCTCCTTGAACGGGTCCACTAACCCGTCGCTGAAGGAAATGTGCGGCACCAAGGACGGAAAAGTCTTCAGCAAAGGCAGCAGCACCGGCAACACCCGGACGCGCCCAAACACATTGGGCAGATCAATGCGCACACGTCCACGCGGCTCGCTTTGCTCGGCGCGCAGCGACAGCTCGGCCTCCTCCAGGTCAGCCAGCACCCCCGTACAGGTACGGTAAAACGCCACACCGGCCTCGGTGAGGGACAAGCGCCGCGTTGTGCGCAGGAACAGTCGAGCGCCCAGGCGCGTTTCGAGCCGCGCGATGCTTTTGCTGATGGCCGAGGCAGTCAGGCTCATTTTCTCGGCAGCGGCGGTAAAGCTGCCGGAGTCCGCGACACACACAAACACATCAATCCCTTTCAAGCGTTCGGAAGAAAACATGCACGCCCCGCATTTGTGAATTCAGGTCAGCCAAACTGGTAATTAACATCCTAAATCAGAATTCAAATCAACAGTAAGCTATGGCCGATGAACCTGGCACTGAGGCTCGGATGCTGACCACGCTGAAAAACTACCCCCTGACCGTCAACCTGCTTCTGAGTGCGTCGCTGGTGTTGACCCTCGCCAGGGCCATCACCTTGCCCTATCTGGTGATCTACCTGTCGAGCCAGTTCCAATTGGGCGTCGCCGACATCGGCCTGGTGATCGGCAGTTCACTGATCGTCGGCTCATTATTGAGCCTGTACGGCGGTTTCCTGGTGGACAGCCAGCCAGGTTACCGCTTGATCCTGGGCTGTTGCGCGGTGTTCACCTGCGGGTTTCTGGGAGCGTTTGCCGCGCGGGACCTGTGGGTGTTCTACGCCTGCCTGGTCGCGATCAACCTGGCGTACGCCGTCATTGATATCGCAGTCAAATCAGGATTTGGCCGGCTACTGCCCGTCGATGCGCGCAGCGAAGCGTTTTCGATCAAGTACACCCTGACCAACATCGGCTACGCCGTCGGCCCTTTTCTTGGTGCGGGACTGGCCGCGCTCGCCATCAGCCTGCCCTTCCTGGCGTCGGCGATACTGGGCGCCGGTTTTTTTATCGTTTACGCCGTGTGGGGTGACAAGCACTCAATGCCCGTGGACACAAGCCAGCCCGGCGCGCCATTCCTGGCGGTCGGCAAAGTGCTGCTCAGTGATTACCGGCTGGTGTGTTTTACCCTGGGCGGTGCACTCAGTGCCGTGGTGTTCGGCCAATTCACCGCTTACCTCTCGCAATATCTGATCGTCACCACGACCCCCGAAATGGCCTACCGGATAATCAGCAGCGTGGTGGCCACCAACGCGCTGATGGTGATCAGCCTGCAGTACGTGATCGGCAAGCGAATCACCCATCAGCACTTGAATCTGTGGCTCGCAGGTGGGTTGGGCATGTTCATCGTCGGCCTGGCGGGGTTCGGCTTGTCCACCTCGCTGATGTTCTGGGTGGTAGCCATGGCGGTCTTCACGCTGGGAGAGATCATCGTGTTCCCTGCCGAGTACATGTTCATCGACATCATCGCCCCCGATCACCTGCGGGGCATGTACTACGCTGCGCAAAACCTGGGCAACGTTGGCGCAGCCTTGGGCCCGGTGCTCTGCGGGATGGTGTTGGCGACACACCCCGCCCACACCATGTTCTATATGCTCGCGCTGTTCGTTATCGCCGGCGGGTTGCTCTACAGCCTCGGTGCGGCGCTGGCAGGCAGGGTGAACGCTCCCACCTGAACCTCAGCAACGAACATGCCGACGCACGCACTGCACCAACCCGTCCAGCGCCTGCGACTTCACCGGCGCCAGCACGCAGACCGTGTGCTCGCGCTGATCCTCCTTCACCGTCAGGGTGTAATGCACCTGGCCCGGATTACCGGTGGCAGGTTCATTGCTTTGCGGCAATTGAAAGAAGTCACAGGCCTCGACAAGCCGCCGCAACTCCTGCTGGTCCTGCTCCGGCAGCGCGTCCAGTTCCACCGTCTGTGGCTTGGCCAGGCCCGGAAAGAACCCAGGCCCGCCATTTTCCTTGATTGAAATTTGCATGGTTGTTCCTCGCGTCAGACAGCAATGCCGACCGCTTTCCAACCGTCCTTGACCGCTTTCTGTTCATCCTTGTTTGCGCCGTAGAGTCGGCCCGCAACATCGTAAGTGATACGCGCAAAGCGCAGAAAGCCGGAGTTGGGCCGCAGCCGCGCATCGCGCAGCGCGTCATACCAGATGCGCCCGGCGCGCTCCCAGGCAAACCCGCCCAGCGCTGTCGCCACCTGGTAGAACGCATGGTTGGGAATGCCGGAATTGATATGCACCCCGCCGTTATCCTCGTAGGTTTGCACAAAATCATCCATGTGCCCGGGCTGCGGGTCCTTGCCCAGCAGTTTGTCGTCAAACGCGGTGCCGGGGGCTTTCATCGAACGCAGGGCGGTGCCTTTGATCTTCTTGGTGAACAGCCCTTTGCCGATCAGCCAATCAGCGTCTTCCGCGCTTTGCTTCAAGGCATATTGCTTGATGAGCGAGCCGAACACATCCGACAGTGACTCGTTCAACGCTCCGGACTGATTGAAATACATCAGCTTGGCCTCGTCCTCGGTGACGCCATGGGCCAACTCATGGCCAATTACGTCAAGCGCCACCGTGAAGCGGTTGAACAACTGCGCATCCCCATCGCCAAACACCATCTGGGTCGAGTTCCAGAACGCATTGTTGTAGTTCTGGCCAAAATGCACCGTGGCATCTAGCGCCATACCGGCGTCGTCGATGGAGTTGCGATCAAAGACCTGGTCGAAAAAATCGAAGGTGGCGCCCAAGCCCTCGTAGGCTTCGTCCACCGCGGCATCACCGCTGGCGGGTTGCCCCTCACCACGCACCAGCGTGCCCGGCAGGCTGTCGGTACCCGCGGCGCTGTAGATCGAGCGGCGCTTATCGGCCCCCATGGCCAGGGCCATGTGTGCCGGTCCTTTGGCAGGTTCGGCGACCATGCGCAACGAGCGGAACGTCGTGTCCTTGGCGCGGGTGCGCAAGGCGACCTCCCGTTGCGCTTTATCACCGTTGCGCGCGATCTGGTCGAGCATATAGGGCGGGATCAGGCAGAAAATCGGATTGCGATGCGGCTGACGAACACACATTGGCTGGCTCCATTTGGCAGGTGACAACGTCCGGGTCATCGATTCAGGATAGCCCCCAGGGGTTAACGCGTGTCATCAATTGTCATTAACCTATGTTGCAGTCGTGTTTATCCAAGGAGGACTGACTGATGCCCGCACGTAAAACCAAAATCGACCTTTCATACCGCCCCAGGCTCGCTGACCTGCGCCCGTTGATCGCACTGAGCCCCACATTGCTGGAGGCACGGGCGGCGACGCCACGCGTCACCCCAGCCAGAGACTTGAAGGACCGACGCGGCTACGCCGAGGACTTTCTCGGCAGCTTCGGGGTGCCCTGGCCCACGGTTGAAGAGGCCTTGGCGGGGGATGCACAGAAGCGCCTGGACTACACGCACTTCTCGATCACGATGTCACGCGCCAAGCGGCTTGCGCTGTATGTGGGCGTCAACATCGATGGTGGTCAGCACGTCGACATCATTCGCAGCAACGACACCTGGGCCTATGACGGCCGCCTGCCCATCGATGCGCAGGTGGGCGAAGCGCTGTATGCCAGCAATGGCCTGGATCGCGGCCACCTGGTCCGCCGACAAGACCCCAACTGGGGCGACGAGGCGCAAACCGCCAACCTCGACACCTTCCATTTCACCAACTGCTCGCCGCAGATGAGCGGGTTCAACCAGAAGACCTGGCTGGAGCTCGAAGACTACATCCTCGATAACACCCAACGCTGGAAAGCCCGCGCCACAGTGTTTACCGGTCCGGTGTTCGCCGACGACGACCGCGTGTACCGAGGCGTGCAGATCCCCAAGGCGTTCTGGAAAGTGGTCGCCTACCTCAACGACAACGGCAAGCCTAGCGCGAGTGCCTACATGATTGACCAGAGCCGCGAACTGGGCCAACTGGATCTGGTGTTCGGCCAGCTCAGGACCTACCAGCGCAGCGTGATCCAGATAGAGCGCCTGACCGGCCTGCGCTTCGGCAACCTGGCCGACTACGACGGCTTCAGCAACGAAGAGCGCGCCACCGGCACGCGGATTGAAGCGCTGATACAGGGTCCTGAAGACATTCGACTCTGACCGACGCTTCACATATTGAACTGCGTCACACCCAACGCCAACCACGATGCGAAGCGAGCCGCTCTGGCTCTTGATCTTGATCTGGCTTTTGATCTCAGGCGCCCCGTCAAACACGCTGGCCGAACGCAGGCTTGAGTCCGTGGGTAACCCGGCAGGACGCCGGGTTAGCCGTCAGGCCGCCTTCGCAGGCAAGCCAGCTCCCACATTCTGGATCACGGGAGTAACAGTAAGATTGCAGCCGGCCGTCAAGCCGCCAGCGCCGTACCCCGCGTGGTGTAGATACCTGCGCCCTTTGGCCGCCCCCTCATTGCGCATTGATGTAATGAAACTGCGCCTGCGACTTCTCAACCGCCGCACGCACGTTTTCCTTCTGCGCATCGGTGCCCGAGTAGTAAATCTGCAGACCCTTCAAATCCTGCCCTTCGACGGCTTTGCCGATCACCGCAACGTCGACCGGCGTGCCAGCCCCCATGATTAAAAAGAACACATCGCCCAAGCGCTTGGTATTCAGCAATTCGCCCCTGAGGCTGGCAGCGTTTTGGTCGCCGGCCATGGAAATCGCCAGGGTGTCGCCGAACATACCGCTTTTGGGGATGCTCATCGTGTGCAAGCGAAGCTTGTCTGAGTCGGCCGGCATCGACTTGACATAGGCGGTGGTGGCCTCGTCGAGAATCTGCTGTTCGGATTTACCTTGCGTGGCACAACCGGCCAGGGTGGCGATAAGGACGAGCGCGACAAATGATTTCACGGTGTATTCCTTGTGATAAAGCGATCCATGGGCTGAGCATCATAGGAGCCTCACTGCCAGAGAGCTACCGTTGAGTTCACGGCCTCCCGTTCAACCGCGTGATCGACTACCATACCGCGCCGGTTCCCGAACGGGACTAATAGGGAATCCGAAGCGCGGTACACCCGTGCCAATCGGAACTGCCCCCGCAACTGTAGGTGCTGAGCCTGCTCCCTGATGCCACTGGACCTTGTCCGGGAAGGCCGGAGCCTGGCGACGACGCATCAGTCAGGAGACCTGCCGGCCCAAGCTCAATTACTAACCGGCGGGGTGTCCGGGAAGGACATTCTTGCTGTCGCTCTCGCAGCGCTTAAGGGTGTATTTCCGAATGGCACGCACGGTTCACTCGGAGATTGCCCCATGCTGCCACGTGTTACCGCCCTGCTCGCTGGCCTGGGTTTCTGTGCCCTGGCCCAGGCCGCGCCCACTCACTATCCGTTGACCGTGGAAAACTGCGGCAGCCACCTCACCTTCCAGCAAGCGCCGGCCCGCAGCGTGACCATCGGCCAGGCCGCCACCGAAATGCTCTACGCCCTGGGCGTGGGCAATAAAGTGGTCGGCACCTCGCTGTGGTTCAACAGCGTACTGCCACAGTACAAAGCGCAGAACGACAGCATCGAGCGCCTGGCCAACAATGAGCCAAGCTTTGAGGCCGTGATCGCCAAACGCCCGCAACTGGTGGCCGCCGAGCTGGAATGGGTGGTCGGGCCGCAAGGCGTGGTTGGCACCCGCGAGCAATTTCATGAGCTGAAGATCCCCACCTACCTGTTGCCTTCGGACTGCGAAGGCAAGGACAACCTGGTCGGTGCCGACGGCACGCGGCTGGAGCCGTTCCGTATCGAAACCATTTATAAAAGCATCAGCCAACTCGCCGAGATCTTCGACGTGCAGGCACGCGGCCAACAGCTGAACGAAGAACTCAAGGCACGCCTGGCCAAATCCGTCGCCACCGTGCAAAGCAAGGGCCTCAAGCAAGCCAGCGCCTTGGTGTGGTTCTCCAGCTCCGAGATGGCCAGCGACCCTTATGTGGCCGGCCACAAGGGCATTCCAGAATTCATGCTGGAAACCCTCGGCTTGCATAACGTCGTACAGTCCGACGAAGAGTGGCCCGCCGTCGGCTGGGAAACCCTCGCCAAGGCCAACCCGACCGTGCTGGTGCTCGCGCGCATGGACCGCCGCCGCTACCCCGCCGACGACCATGAAAAGAAACTCGCCTTCCTGCGCAGCGATCCGGTGACCCGCAACATGGACGCGGTGAAAAACAACCGCATCATCATCCTCGACGCCCTGGCGCTGCAGGCCAGCATCCGCACGTTCGACGGCCTTGAACAACTGGCCACGGCCATCGACGGCTACGATCTGCACCCATGAATACCAGCGTGATCCACACCCTGCTCGCCCTGGCCCTGCTATTAGCCGCCGTCCTCGCGGGCGTGGCCATCGGCGAAACCGCCATCTCGCCGCACGTGGTACTGCAGGTACTCGCGAACAAACTGTGGGCCGCCGGTTATGCGCTCGACCCCATCGACGAAGGCGTGGTGTGGAACTACCGCCTCACCCGCGCCCTGGTCGCCGCGGCGTGTGGCGCCGGGCTGGCGACGTGTGGCGTGATCCTGCAATCGCTGCTGCGCAACCCGCTGGCCGATCCGTATCTGCTGGGCATCAGCGCCGGCGCCTCGACCGGCGCGGTGCTGGTGGCGTTGATCGGTGTGGGCGGCGGGTTGATTTCGTTGTCGGCGGGCGCGTTTGTCGGCGCCATGGCCGCGTTTGCGCTGGTGATCCTGCTCGCGCGCGCCAGCGGTTCGGCCAGCGGCACCGGCCAGATCATTTTGGCGGGCATTGCCGGGTCGCAGTTGTTCAATGCACTCACCGCGTTCCTGATCACCAAATCCGCCAGTTCCGAACAGGCGCGCGGCATCATGTTCTGGCTGCTCGGCAGCCTCAGCGGCGTGCGCTGGCCTTCGGTGTGGCTGGCGGTGCCGGTGGCGATTGGCGGGTTGGCCGTGTGCCTGTGGCACCGTCGTGCGTTGGATGCGTTTACCTTTGGCAGCGACTCGGCGGCCTCCCTCGGCATTCCGGTGCGCCGGGTGCAGTTTGTATTGGTGGGCTGCGCGGCGCTGGTGACGGCGGTGATGGTGTCGATTGTCGGCTCCATCGGTTTTGTCGGATTGGTGATTCCCCACGCCGTGCGCCTGCTGCTCGGCACCGGGCACTCGCGCTTGCTGCCGGCCAGTGCGTTGGGCGGCGCGTTGTTCTTGATTGCGGCGGATGTGCTGTCACGCACCCTGATCAAAGGCCAGGTGATTCCGGTCGGCGTGGTCACCGCGCTGGTCGGTGCGCCGGTGTTTGCGCTGATCCTCATTGGCCGGAGGAATGCGCGATGACCGTGCTGAGCTGCGCAGGATTGGGTTTTAAAGTGCGCGAGGCGCAGTTGCTGAGCGACATTCATCTGGAGGTTCAGCCAGGTGAAACACTGGGGATTGTCGGTCCCAATGGTTCTGGCAAATCCACCTTGCTCAAGCTGCTCGCCGGCCTGCGCACGCCAGCGTCCGGCGAAGTCCTGTTAGGCGGCCAGCGCCTTGGCAAGCTATCGCGCCGCGCCATCGCACAGCAACTGGCGGTAGTGGAACAGCAGGCCGACACCGACGACGCCATCCGCGTGTTCGACGCCGTAGCGCTGGGCCGCACACCGTGGCTGTCGGCGCTGAGCCCCTGGTCCTGCGAGGACGACGCCATCGTCAACCAGGCGCTGCACGACGTCGACGCCACCCACCTGAGCCATCGCGCCTGGCGCAGCCTCTCGGGCGGTGAGCGCCAGCGCGTGCACATCGCCCGTGCGTTGGCGCAGCGGCCGCAGATCCTGTTGCTGGATGAGCCGACCAATCATTTGGATATCCAGCATCAGCTTGGCATTTTGAAGGGCGTGCAAGGGTTGCCCGTCACCACCTTGATTGCCCTGCATGATCTGAACCAGGCATTGACCTGTGATCGGCTGGCGGTGCTGGATCATGGCCGGTTGGTGGCGCTGGGCAAACCACTGGAGGTGCTGACGCCGCAGCGCTTGCAGGAGACGTTCGGGGTGCAGGCGCATTACCTGACGGACCCGTTTGATGGGGCGCAGATATTGCGGCTACGCCCAAACTGATCAACGCGTCCCACTGTAGGAGCCCGCGCCTACAGTGGGTGGTGGGGTTAGAGGGTGCGTTGCATATGCGTCGTGCGCCACACCGGGTCCGTGTCCACATCCACCACCTCGAACCCCTGCCGCAGCCAAAAATCAATCGCCCCCGGCAAAAACGGATGGGTGTGCAGGTACATCACCGCGACCCGATCTGCTTTGGCCTGCGCCTCCAGCGCACGGTACAACTCGCCCGCCAGACCAAAGCGGCGGAACGCCGGCAGCACAAACAGGCGCACCACCTCCACAGTCTTGCGGCCCTGGTAATCCAACTGCGGGAAACGCCCGTCATAGGGTAGGTAGCCAATCGCAGCGACTATCTCGCTCTCATCGCGGGCCAGCAGAAATTGCCCATCGCCCTGCAGATAGATCGCCTCGAACTGCGCCAAGTCCACCGGCATCCCCGTCGCGCTGAGCTTGGGGAAAAGCTCGGCACGGGCTTGCAGCACGAATCTCAATACCTCAGGGATATCCGCCGCAGTGGCCACCTGAATGATCGGGCTTGAACTCATGCAACGGCTATCTGTGTAATCCCCACCACCTGCGCCTGCTCCAGAATTTCATCCGGGCTCGCATCCGCGGGCGGCAGGATCAAGCCATTCTCGGCGTCGCCAAAATGCAGCTGTAGCAGGTGCAACGCCGCTTCATGCACCTGCAATTGGGGTTGCTTGAGTTCGAACACATGGGTGCGGGGCTCGTCGTTGAACAGGTAGTTGAGGGTGTATTCGTGCATGGGGGAGTCCTTTTTATAGAATAAGAGCAACTGATTAACCTGACTCATCGATCAATTTTTAAGTTCCCAATCCATTTGCGCGCTCATAGCGAAGGTAGCCATGGGAGTCTGTCCCCACCGCGATAAACCCTGCACATTCATACATCAGCCGGGCGGGGTTGTCTGGGCGCACGCTTAAACTCAGGTGAGTGCAGCCGCTGCCCAGCGCCGCAACCCCATAGGCATCCAGTAATGCCCGACCTATCCCCTTGCGTCGATAAGCTTCACTGACATTGATCGTGTAGAGCTCGGCGAAACTGTCCTCGGGTCTCCATAACGAATACCCGACAAATTCACCGTCAAGCATCGCTACCGTGAGCAGCTCGAAGTTATCGACCCACAGAGCGAGGTTGTGCTCCACCTTGGAGCGCCAACCGGCTTCGTGAGTGGGCTCCCACTGTTGGATGTAGGCCAGCTCCCCTCGGTAGATTGACGGGAGGTCAGTGACGATCGCCGGGCGTAGACTCAGTGCGTTCACAGGCACGTTGTTTCCTTGGCGCTGTATTGAAAGGCGAAAGATTACTCGGACGATGGAAGGTTAAGTACTTCCCCGTTCACTCGCTGGCTTATCCACTCACGGCTATAGGCAAGCACTTCCTTCCCCATCACCACCGGAAAATGAATAAACCCATGCGCCGCCTCCGGCAACAAATGCGCCTCAGCTCCCGGCCACCGCTCAGCGATCAACAGCGTGTCATCCCTCAACGGGTCCAGTTCCCCCACGAACATCAACGCCGGGGGCAGGCCTTCGAAGTCGCCATACAAGGGTGACAGCGGCGGCAACCGACGCGCGTCATCACTCAACCCCGGCGTGAGCAGGCGCAGCGCCTCGACCATGCCCGGGCCGTCCAGCAACAAGGTGTCGGGCCCCGCCGCGCGCACGCTGGGTGTGCCGGTCAAGTCGTAGACGCCGTAATACAACACCGCCCCGCTCACCCGTTGGAGCAACGCGGGCCATTGCTTCAACGCCAGCAACGTCGCCGCTGCCAGGTGCCCGCCCGCCGATTCGCCGACGACGATCACCGGCAGGCCGGCAAATTCCTCAGTGGTGAGCAGCCACCGCGCGGCCGCCAGGCAGTCGTCCATCAGCCCTTCGACCGGCGTGTCGACCGCCAGCCGATAATCCACCGACACCACCGCCACGTCGCAGGCGTTGACCATGCCCAGGTTGAGGTCGTCATCCATCTGCGCATTGCCGATCACCCAGCCGCCACCGTGGATATCCAGCACCACGCCCTTGGGCTTGCCGCCGGGGCGCAGGATGCGCACGGGGACCGAGTCGACGTAGTGGGTGTCAGCCAAAGGCGCTTGCTTGATCTTTTGACTGACCCGCAACAGCGCCTGGATAAAACGCGGCGTGACGCGATTGCGGATCTTGAAGCGCGGCAACCAGGCAAGCTTTTGATTGAAGCGGCGCATCTCGGCCCGTTCGGGCTCGCTGGCGGGCCAGGCTTTAACGGCCATCAGCGGTTATTCCGCAGAATCGAGAAGTTGAGCGCCGCCGCCACACACAGCCACGCGAGGTACGGGAACAGAATCAAGCCGGTGATCAGGTCCAACTGCACCGCCAGCACCACCATCGTCGCGACGGTCAACCACAACACTGCCAGAATCACCATCCCCGCGAGGATGCGATGGGCGCCGAAGAACACCGGCGTCCACAAGGTGTTCAACGCTATCTGCGCCGCCCACAGCGCCAACACCATTTGGCTGCCAGGGATCAGGCTGAGGCGGTAACCGGCCCAGGCCAGCAGCAGATAAATGATCGTCCACGCCACCGGGAACAACCAATTAGGTGGGGTGAAGCTGGGTTTGAGCAGGGATTCGTACCAGGCACCCGGCTTGAAAATAAGGCCGGTGCTCGCGGCGGCGGCACAAGCCAGCAGAAAAATAAAGAAAGTCATCGTCTGTCCTTGGCTGTAGTCAGCGGTTGTGAAGGGCCGGCTTTTTCCGTGCCTGCTTAAATGACTCAAGCGCGCGGGCAAAAATTCAATCAAAGCGGCACATCGGGCAAACCGACACCGCTTCTTCACGTCATCAAATTTCGCTAAGGTGCTCGCACGTTAGCCCGATTTGTCATGAGCGAGACCCCTCACTTTGGCTCACCCCTCTACCCATCCTTGGAAGGTGTTCCTGATCTTCCTGCGATTGGGCCTCACCTCCTTCGGCGGCCCGATTGCGCACCTCGGCTATTTCAGGCAGGAGTTCGTCACACGGCGACGCTGGCTGAGCGAGCGCAGTTACGCCGAACTGGTTGCTTTGTGCCAATTTCTGCCCGGCCCGGCCAGCAGCCAGGTCGGCATCGCCCTGGGCCTGTCCCGCGCGGGTTACGGCGGTGCCGTTGCGGCCTGGGCCGGTTTCACGTTGCCATCGGCCATTGCGCTGATCCTGTTCGCCCTGGGTCTTGCGCACTACGGTGCCGTAATCCCCACCGGTGCGTTGCATGGCCTCAAAGTCGTCGCCGTGGCCGTGGTGGCCCAGGCGGTTTGGGGTATGGCACGCAACTTGTGCCGGGGCGTGGCGCGTTTCACGCTGATGCTGATTGCTGCAGGCGTGGCACTGCTGGAGCCGTCTGCCTGGGGCCAGGTCGGTGTGATCATCGCAGCAAGCGTGGCCGGCCTGTTGCTGTTCAAGCTCGAACCCGGCGCCGAGCATGACGCGCTGCCAATCGCCATCAACCGCCGCGCAGGCGCCCTGTGGCTGGGGCTGTTTGTGATTGCGTTGGTGGGCTTGCCGGTCCTGGTCAACTGGCTGCCCAATCCCACCCTGGCCCTGGTGGATGCCTTTTATCGCACCGGCTCACTGGTATTCGGCGGCGGTCACGTGGTGTTGCCTCTGCTGCAAGCCGACGTGGTGGCGCCACAGTGGGTAAGCAACGACGTTTTCCTCGCCGGCTACGGCGCCACCCAGGCCGTACCTGGCCCGCTGTTCACCTTCGCCGCCTTCCTCGGCGCCTCGATGAACCACGCCCCGACCGGCTGGCTGGGCGGCACGGTCGGCCTCCTGGCGATCTTCGCACCGTCGTTTCTGCTGCTCTTCGGCGCCCTGCCCTTTTGGGCCAGCTTGCGCCGCAGCCCACGCACCCAGGCTGCACTGGCCGGGGTGAATGCGGCGGTGGTGGGGCTATTGCTGGCGGCGTTGTACCAGCCGGTGTGGACCAGCGCGATTTTCACTGCGCTGGACTTCAGCCTGGCAGTGGTCGCCCTGACATCACTGATGGTATGGCGCTTGCCACCCTGGCTGGTCGTTGCCGGCTGCGGCGTACTGGGAGGCTTACTGGGCTGAACCCGGCTCCACGATCCGCAGCCAAGGCCAGCGCGCCTGATAACTTCTGGCCTTCTGCGCAAACAACGCTGGCTCCGGATGCAGCGGGTTGATGCGCAGCACGCCCTGTGCGATGTCTTCCAACCCATACGGCGCATACAACTCGCCCGTGGCAATCTCCAGGCCGATGCAGGTGCCCGCTACCAGATACCGGTCAATCCCCTGCTTGGCCGTGTGCAACTGTAGATAAGGCCGGCCGAAGCGCTCGCCGTACCAAAGATGAACCCGCGCCTGGTTCTTCACTTCCACATTCACGCCCAGGTCCTGGAACAACTGCTCGGCCGCACGGATTACCCTATCCTCGGCCTCGTAGGACAAGTCCGTATCAAAGTAGAAAACGTCGTAGTCCTTTACGCCCTGGGCAGCAGGCAAGTTCGACTGATGATTCCACACCGCCTGGAACAGGCAGCCCGCCGTGAGGAAACATTGGTCCACCCCGAGGTCAGGCAGGCGCGCGGTGATCTCGGCGTTGATGGGGTTGGCCATGGCCAGGTTGAGCAGGGTTTCGACGGTCAATGTCATATGCACTCCTTGGAACCACGCTGTATCAGCCTTTCAATTCACCCGCACGGTGAGTCGCCGCGTCGTCGTAAATCACATACAACGACTCGGCGATCTGGCTTTTGATGGCCTTGGTGGATTCCAGCCCGAGCACAAACCCTTCGGCTTTACCGCCGGCACGGTTGAGTGCTTCGTGGGTGGCGGCACCGGTGATGGCGTCGAAGAGCTTGCTGGCGTGGGGGCCTACGCCTTTCGGCAGGGAGATTTGGTCGATGGACATGGGCAATACCTTGCGAGAGAGAGATCGGTAGCGCGTGGAACCACTGCCGGGAGGGCATGGTAGACCGGCTGGCATAGAAAGGGGCGGCTTTTGCGCAAATCGCACTCAGGGGCCGGACTTGAACCGGCCTTGAATCGCAATACGCAGACAGGCCCAGGCGATGTAGCCAATGATCACCACCTCGACGACACCGATAAACAGGTTGAATGAAAAGCTCACAGGGTGATCGGCCCAGTCGAAGGTCGTTGCACGTGATCGAAACCCACTGACCCGCAGCCGCCCGGTCAGCAAGGCGGGCACCAGTGCGAAGACCTGCGACAGCTCCAACACCCCCAGAAACGCACCCAGCAAGCCCAGTAGACCCCGTGCGGGTCTGCCGATGGTTTCGGTCGATTCAGGTAAAGAAGCAGGCTCTTTTTCTTTTCGCGCACGGGCGACCTTGGCCGGGGATGGAGCAGGCCGATAGGGCGGCGGCTTGCGAGGCGCCGACGCATCGATCACGTCGGACGGCACCGCCACGTTCAGATAGCCAGCCAACTCCACCAGCCACCGCTCGGTGCGTGGGCTGCCCGGCACTACCGGAACGTTGTCGGTGGTCAGGCGGTGCTCGGTGCCATCGCGCAGCACCAGCCACAGCTGGGTGTAGACCGGCTCGGCCTGCGGACGGCGGCGCAGTTCGAGATGGCTGGGGTGGTCAAGCCGAAAGGCCTGACGCACACGCTCACGGCGCCCAAAGGCATTGCGGGTCAGACGTTGGCCTTCGCCGTCGTGCCGCGACAGGCGCAAGATCTCGCGAATGCCGGTGTAAAACATCAGGAACAGGCCAAGGGCAGGCATCAACAGCAACGCGAGCACGATCAGCAGCGAGGACAGTGGGTCCAGGCCGACCAGCGGCAAATACCCTTCAATGATTCCACACACCACAAACGCCACAGGCACGCTCACGGCCAGCCCGCCCACCAGCCACACAGCACCACTCTGTACCCTGTTGTGGGAGTGGATGAGCACGTCATCTTGCGCGGTACGCTCGAACCGATGGCCAATCCACATGCCGCTCTCCTGATGCGCTTGCGAGGCACCGGATGATACGGGAGCGCGCCCATTTCTTTCATGACCCTGCCCACAAAACCGTGATATCGATAAGTTACTTCCCCCCTGGCCACTGTTCGGCACCTTGCTCAGCGCATCGACCCAGCCCAGTGGCGCTATGTTGGCACTGGCGATTGGAGTGGCCTACATTGAACGCCTCATCGATCAACACCGAGGCCCCCCATGGCACGCATTGTCCGAATCCACGCCTACGGCGACGCCAGCGTCTTGAAACTCGAAGACATCGACGTCCCTGCCCCCTCCGCCGATGAAGTGCAAATCGACGTCAAAGCCTTCGGCCTCAACCGCGCCGAAGTCATGTTCCGCAACCACGCCTACCTGCAAGAAGCCGAATTCCCCAGCCGCCTGGGCTACGAAGCGGCCGGCGTGGTCACCGCAGTCGGCGCCGACGTCATCGACCTCCAAGTGGGCGACGCCGTCAGCGTCATCCCACCTCTCGACATCGCCCGCTGGGGCACCTACGGCGAAGTCGCCAACGTGCCCGCCCACCTCACCGTCAAACACCCGCACAACCTCAGCTTCGTCCAAGCCGCCGCCTCGTGGATGCAATACGTCACCGCCTGGGGTGCCCTGGTCGAACAAGCCAAACTCACCACAGGCGACTTCGTACTGGTCACCGCCGCCTCCAGCAGCGTCGGCCTCGCCGCCTTCCAGATCGCCCGCAGCGTCGGCGCCACCGCCATCGCCGTCACCCGTACCCGCGCCAAACAACAAGCCCTGCTCGATGCCGGCGCCCACCACGTCATCGTCAGCGACGAAGAAGACCTGGTGCAACGCGTGATGCAACTGACCGACGGCAAAGGCGCCCGCGTGGTGTTCGACCCTATCGGCGGGCCGGGCTTTGAAGCACTCACCCAAAGCATGGCTCAGGGCGGGATCTTGCTGGAGTACGGCGCACTAAGTTCCGAGCCGACGCCGTTTCCGTTGTTTACCGTGTTGGGGAAATGTTTGACGCTCAAGGGGTATTTGTACGCCGAGATCGTCGCAGACCCGGCTGCGTTGGCGCGGGCCAAGGCGTTTATTTTGGATGGGCTCGCGTCGGGCGCGTTGGCGCCGGTGATTGCGAAGACGTTTGCGTTGGATGAGGTGCAGGACGCACATCGGTATTTGGAGGCGAACCAGCAGGTGGGCAAGGTGGTGGTGACGGTGTGAGGGCGATGTCCTAGGACATTTCCCAAAGCTGGGGATTGGGTTGCCCGATTGCCTACGCCTGCGTCAGAATCCGCCGGCTTGTGCGCTGGGGTGGTGGAATCTATGGTTGCGCGGTCGCTGAATTTTTCGGTGATCGGGTTTAGTAGCCTGATGGTTCAATTACGTTGAGTGCATGAGCTTCATCAATCTGACATTCCTGTCGGTGCTTGATGGTGGCTGTGCGTAGGGCGCCTCCGGGCGCGCCGGCTTTGCGTAATTCCCCGGTCTACTAACCTGCGTACAGCTGCCACCCTTTCGTTTAGTAGCGATGGGGTGACGGCCCGACTTGGGAATTACGAATATGTGCAAAGCCTCATCTGACCCAACCGTCCTCTTTACTGTCAGTCCCGACGCCAGTACTGAAAGCCTCATTACCAATAGCTACGAGACCTTTAGCTCGGTTAGCACTCTTCTGCTCGACCTCTCGGAAGACCTCAGCGGTAAGCACCGTGACATTGCACTGGCGATTCACCAATTGAGCGAATTGGGCGTGCTGATGACGGCAAGACTCCTCGACCGCGAAGCACCGTGCCCTCGTTAAATAACAGAAATTCCAGTCACTAGCGGACTGCTCGTCGAATCGTCGTATGCGGGAGTTACGATTTGGCGACTTTGCTTCCCATGAAATCGATGAACTCCGGAGCAGGTCTAAACTCCCGGCTTTACCTATGTAGTTCAGGGTCTGCTTTCGGCCAATAGCGGCCGTTCTGGAATGGTAGGAAACGACCGATAACTGTCTTCGATACGCAACTTTCGCCCGGAAGCGGCTCGATTGTAAGAATATGGCGGAGAGCTGCAAAACCGCCTACGCTTATAGAATGATTCCTCGAACGCCTTGCCCATCTGGTGGTATAGAGCCGAGAGATCTGACTTCCTTTGACCGTCCGCTTAACACCCACCCGGGCCAACCCTCGCCTATCGCCAGCAACTGGCCCCTGAGTCCGGTCCACACGACCAGCAGTACGGCGCAACGGGTAAAAGCCAGACCCAGTCCCCCCACCTGCCGTTCAAACGCGACCGATGCCGCAGCACCTCAGGAAACGGGGGCGCTATTCACGTTCTGCCATGAGGTCAATCCGTATGTATCGGCCGAGCACGATTCCTTACCAGCAGCATCGAGGGTTCAGCCGAACCTTCACTCAGGGGCATTTGAGCCTTGGATTGTTCTTTCCCATGGAGGCCTTCGACGGGGACACTCCGAGCATGCTCAACCAGGTCACACTGGCTAAACAAGCCGAGGCGCTGGGCTTCTGCGCGCTCTGGTTTCGCGACGTGCCGCTTCGCGACCCTGGCTTCGGGGATGTCGGCCAAGTCTTCGACCCCTGGGTTTACCTGGGTTATATGGCCGCCCATACCTCGGAGATTGCACTTGGCACCGCCTCCATCGCCATCCCGCTGCACCATCCCCTGCACACGGCCAAGGCGTCAGCCAGCGTCGATCAGCTGAGCACTGGTCGCTTGATTCTGGGGGTCGCTTCGGGAGATCGGCCAGTGGAGTTTTCGGCGTTTGGCGTCGATCCCGAAAGGCGTGGAGAGATCTTTCGAGAACACTACGAAGTGATTCGCCGTGCCCACAGCACCAGTTTTGAGCCCATCCACTGGAGCACTGGTGAAATGCAAGGCGCAGACCTGATTCCGAAACCTACCACCCAATTCATTCCAATGCTCGTGACCGGCAACAGTCGCCAGTCACTGGATTGGATCGCGCGTGAGAGCAACGGATGGATCAACTATCCACGCATTCCGAACATGCAGCGGCTGGTCGTGGAAGATTGGCGACTGGAGGTCACCAGGCAATGTGGCTCTGTGTACAAGCCCTTTACTCAGTCGCTGTACATCGATCTCGATGAGAATCCGTCCACGCCACCCACACGTATCCATTTGGGTTTCAGACTGGGACGTTACCATCTACGGTTTTTGCTGGAGTCGCTTGAGGAAATCGGCGTGGACCACGTCATTCTCAATCTCAAATATGGCAAGCGCCCTGCGGCGGAGGTTATCGAGGAATTGGGTACGCAAATCGTTGCGCAGTTCGGAGTGCAGCCGCGTCCGGCAGCGCATTGAACATCGGTCACTGCTACGCCGACGAATGCTCACTTGACGAAACCATAAAGTGTTACGGCGCGGATGACCTCCGGATCTACATCAATGATGGAGATCTTCGCGCCATGAGCGACCGGTGCCCGGCAAGCAATCTACCCTACCCAGCCTAAACCCGTGATGAGCACATTGCCTTGCAGATTCTGTGCGGCTTCCACGCCGTCCATGGACACGATTTGCGCGCGTATCCTTTCACTTATACCGAGCGCGCGAGCATGGCATGAATCCTGGACACGGCACTTTAGCCATGACATTTATCTTCAATACAGGTGTTTTGATTGATCACCGCCCGGAACAGCAGCAGGCCCAGGCTATCCTGATTTTCACAAAATACATCGTGGGCCTCCCAGTACTGACTGGAGCTTCCTATTGGGTTTGCTTAGCCGGGTACCTTGGCCGCAAGGACGTCAACCTTCTCGATTGATGGCGGTTCGGCAAACAGCTCGGCAGCGTTTGCCATAAGCGCCGCCGCGACCTTGCCCGAAAGATGAGCCTGCCGGCCCGCTTCATCCGGGAATGCGTCAAAGATGCCAAAGGTAGACGGCCCCAAGCGGATTCCAAACCAGGCTGTAGTGGCTGGCTCCTCCTCCACTAAAGGAAGGCCGCTCAAGAGAAAGCGCTCCACCTCTTTCTCTTTCCCAGGTTTTGCTTCCAGACGAACGAACAACGCTACTTTGACCATGACGTGGCTCCTGTTGTAACGATGCGGCTGGTGCTATCTGGTCGCAATAGCTAAAAGGGGCATCCGACTATTAACTATGGTCGACGACACCAGGATTACAAACCCAAAGAGACCAAGGGTAGCGTCGCATGTCGCTCGGACACTGAGAATGACGTAGTAGGCAGCGCGCAAACCGCAGACCAGCCGCGTGATCACTTTTCCCGAGCTGTGGCCTGATAATCAAGACTCAACGATATCTGAAATTCAGGAGAACATAACAAATCATGGTGACTGTCAAGCCGACCAATATGTACTCGACACGTGGTAGAAATATAACTAACCCACCTAAAGAAAACACGATCAAGGTGTTTTGCAGTATGTATTTCCTTATTCGACTCACAGCTATGAAATAGCCATATTGCTTCCCCATGAAAAACAAGACCATGCCGGTGATCGACATAATCTGGAAATCGCGCATCGCAATGTCGTTCAGGATCGCATGCCTAATCAAATTTGCCAGAAGTGCCAGCCCCATAAAAAGAAAAAGGTGCGAGTAGATTAAGGCGTGCCCACTCATACTGCTTTGATGTTTGTTCAATAAGTAAAAACTATCAAAATAGATCCACCAGATACTGCAAATCATGATAAATCCGGTGATGGCCGCCATCACATTATAATAACCCCATTGAATGTTAGACAAGCCTCCGGAAAGGCTAATAATTGACTCTCCCAATAAGATTAGGGTGAGTAGGCCTATGCGCTCAACCAAATGTTCCGTGTGTGCTGGCAACGGTTTTAGTTTAGTCCAGAAAAATACAGGAAACAGAATATCAAGAACAATCCCAATATAAGCAACAAGGTAACGCAAGGGCGGGTCAAAAATAACGGATGAAAGACTAATAACTGCGCTAACTAATAGGGCAAAACCAAGCCTTGAGGAAAGTTCGCCGCGAGAATCGAGTTTACTAATGGATGAAATGTACATAACACTGATGATCGCTCGTATACCAAAATAGCAGGCAATAATAAGCGGGTAGCTCACTTCCAGGTCTTCCCCAATCCGTGCCGATAGCACAATGAGCAGGAGCATTATGAATAATGTTGCCAAACGGTGAAGATTACTGTCTGTATCGAACCTGTTGGAGTAAATCGTGTGACTGGACCAGATCCACCACAACGGTACAAAAAGCAGTAAGAATGTCCATAATTGCTTATGTTCAAAGTGGCCGTCATGAACATGTCCGAGAGTGTGCGTAACCTGGCCTATCGTAACAACGAAAGTCAGGTCAAAAAACAACTCCAACCATGTGGCGTGTCGATTTTCTTCATAATACTTCAAAGATTTCATTAGTTGCCGGCTCCGTGTCCACCTCTTTAATGTAAAAGGAAGCTAACGTTGGTTTTTCCTCGGCTCCGATGTGGGTGATGTTAAGCCGATTTGGCTCTCTAGCGATTTCGTCCACGCACTAACAAAAGTTCAATCATCTGACTCATCCCGATGAACTCTGGAACTCCGTCATAGCGAAGCCCGTCAATGTAAAACGCTGGGGTGCCATTCACGCCGCTGCGTACACCGCCATTGAAATCGGCTTGTATTTTGGGAATGTAAGTATCCTCTTGCATTGCAAGATCGAATTCCTCCTTGGGAAGGCCGTGTTTGAGAACGATGGCGCGATACAGCGGCAGGCCCAATCGATCCTGATTTTCGTACAATTCGTCGTGGGCCTCCCAGAAGAATCCTCGACTCCCGGCATACTCAGCGGTGACCGCTGCACCCAATGCATGGGGGTGAGCGGTGGTAAGAGGGAAGTTACGGAACACAAACAGCAAGTCATCG
Organism: Pseudomonas sp. TWR1-1-4; assembly: GCF_049897165.1. Classification (NCBI taxonomy): domain Bacteria; kingdom Pseudomonadati; phylum Pseudomonadota; class Gammaproteobacteria; order Pseudomonadales; family Pseudomonadaceae; genus Pseudomonas; species Pseudomonas sp. TWR1-1-4. Next base: position 767,003 of record NZ_JAFCVS010000001.1, read on the forward strand.
CGAAAATGCTGTTGCAGATTCTTGACCATCCAATAAGCTTCACCGCAATAGGGACATTCATAGTCGCCAAATTCCACCAAGGTGACCTTGGCATGCGCACTTCCCTGGCGATGGTCGTTGGCACTTACCGGGACTTTGAGAGTGGCCATGTAATCACCTGTTAATTTTTGGTTGGCGTGCTTTGTGGCGAATTCACCAGAGCATCCAGCGCATCCAGAATGCCGTCCGCCCCAGGGTTGATTGCCATTGGTGAGACGTAGCTCCAGGCGACCACCCCCTCCTTGTCAATCACGAACAGTGCCCTCTTACAAACTCCGAGCTGGGACTCGTACGCTCCATACTGTCGTGCCACCGCCCCTTTGGGCTCGAAATCGGCCAGCAGGCTGAAGTGGAAATTTCGATCTTTGGCAAAGGCCTGATGACACCAGGCGCTGTCAACCGAGATACCCAATAGCACCGCACCATATTCTCTGAAGGTGGGTAACAACTGGTTGTACAAGGTCAGTTGGTCACCACACACCGAAGTCCAGTCAGCGGGATAAAACGCCAGTATCACGGGATTTCCCTTTAGCTCACGCAGCGACAACTGTTGATCAGGGGTTGCGTGAAGAGTGAAGTCGGGCGCGACAGTGCCGGCCGGCAGCGGACCCTGAACCAGGTCGCCATTGGTTTTTTGTGCATCATCTAACTCTGAAGTATTCATTGCTTGAACCTTGATAGATGGGTGGTTGGGACGTGCTCAGTGGGATACGACGTGCCCGGCGGGATAACTCCATCCACCATCAAGGGGAAAAAAAAGACAACGCTGCCTCGATCTCAGCCTGAGCCTGAGTAATTTCGGCAGCGAAACGTTTACGTTCCGCATCAAGGAACACAAGAAGATCCGCCGTGTAATCGCGGAATTGGATTAGGCCAGGTTGGCAGGGGAATGGTCGGATTCGCTCTGGCTCACCAATGACTATAGTCGTTGATGACGCTTACCGTAGTAACTGAACGAATTTTCTGTACCCTCCAGTGCCAACAACAGTCACGCGCTTAATGCGTCCACGGCCAGGCGTGTTGAGCAGAGCTTGGGTCTAAAGCGCTCAGTTTCCCAAACGCTTCTGGACCCGGCAAAAGATCTGAAGCGCTCAACAGGAACGCTCCAGGACCGAAGTGGCAACTGAAGTGTGGTTCAGGGCAACCGGACTCGTTCGAATCTGAAGATTCGCCTTTTCAAACTTCGGAACAGACAAGATCGGGCGTCAGGGACCGGGACGCGCGAAGGCTTAGGAAGGCTTCGAGGTCAGCATAGGGCATCGGTTTAGCAAAGTAATACCCCTGAAAAACATCGCAGCGACCGCCCTTGAGAAAATCCACTTGAGACTTGGTTTCCTCACCTTCGGCGACCACCGTCAGGCTGAGGTGATGGGCCATGGAAATAATGCCTTGGGTGATCGCGGCATCGTGATGGTCGGTAGCGATATCCCGGATGAAAGAACGGTCAATCTTGATTTTGTCGATGGGTAAGCGCTTGAGGTAGCTGAGGCTGGAATAACCGGTGCCGAAATCATCGAGCGCAATGCGTACACCTAGAGCCTTGAGCTGGTGCAACGTGTCGATCGCCTGCTCAACGTTATGCAACAGGAGCGACTCGGTAATCTCCAGTTCCAACTGCCCGGCGCTAAGTTCGTACCTGTTCAGCACTGCCTGTATACACTCGACGAACTGCCCACGCTGGAAATGCATCGGCGAAATATTCACGGCCATCGAGATGCCTGTGATGCCCTGCTCGCCCAGTTGACGCAACTGCGCGCAGGCCGTATCGAGTACCCAAAGGCTCAGCGGGATGATCTGACCACTGTCTTCAGCCACTGTTACAAACACCGCTGGTGAGATAAATCCTTTTTCCGGATGCTCCCAGCGCAGCAAGGCTTCGATCCCGACCACCTGCCCCGTGCGTGCGTCTATCTGCGGTTGATAATGCAGCTGGAAGGATTGAGTTTCGATAGCCTTTTGCAAGTCATTGCGCAGGCTCGCGTGCTCGCAAACACGTTGATTGAGCTCGCTGGTGTACCACTGAAAGTTGTTGCGCCCTTGCTGCTTGGCTTTGTACATGGCCATGTCAGCCTGCTGGATCAGTTGCATCGGCTGCTCAATGTGACCATCGCTCAGGGTGATGCCGACACTTGCACTCACATGCAGGTCAATGCCCTGGATGCAGTAGGGTCTGGCAATGCTGGCCATCAAGCGCTCGGCGACTGGCACTGCGTCCTCGTCACGCAGCAGGTCCGGCAGCAGCACAATGAATTCGTCACCGCCCATGCGCACGATGGTGTCACCGGGACGAACTTGCTGGGTCATGCGTTGCGACACTTCGATCAGCACCTGATCGCCGAAGTAATGCCCGATCGAATCGTTGATGGATTTGAATCCATCCAGATCAATGCACATTACCGCCAGACGCCGATTACGCCGACGACTGATGTGGCAATCCCGAACAAGTCGCTCTTCAAGCGAAACACGGTTAAGCAAACCGGTCAGCCGGTCATGGCTGGCATTGAAGCTCAATTCGCGTTCGAAATTTTTCTGTGCGCTGATGTCCCGGGCAATGCCGAATACTCCCACAATCTCTCCGTTGACCATGATGGGCAGGTTGGAGATATCCATGGTCAACAGTTGCTCACTTTCGTCGCGAAGCTGTGCCTCGAAGCGCTGAGGCGATCCGGCACGGGCTGCGCAAAAATGCTGACTGACCCGTTGCAGATCCTCATCGAGTACAAGATGGGAAAAATGATGACCAATGAAATTGACGGCCGTCTGCGGTTTCAGCTTCAGGCCCGCAGGATTGACGCTCTGGACGTTGCCGGCCAGATCGAGGGCGAACACCGGGTTGGGGTTATAGGTGAACAATGAACGAAAACGTTGTTCGCTCTCCTCCAATCGCCGACCGTCACGCTCATGACGGATCGCAATGACTGCCAGTTGCGCGGCAAACACCAGCTGTTGAATCTGCACCTCGTCCGGCGCATGGATACTCTTTTGGTACAGGGCAAATGTCCCCAACACCGTTCCTTCATGGGAGAGCAAAGGGACTGACCAGCAGGAACGCAGGTCATGCCCCAGCGCCAGGCTGCGGAAACGTTCCCAGTTCGGGTCCCGTGCGATGTCTTCGGTGACTACAAGCTCGCGCCGGAACGCTGCTGTGCCGCAGGTCCCTTCCTGCGGACCAATAGCCATTCCATCTATCGCCTCGCTGTACTCGGCCGGCAGACCTGGTGCCGCGCCGTTGAGTAAGTGCTTGCCCTCTGCATCCGCCAGCAGGATAGAGCAGTAGGTTTCGGGAGTCTGTGTGTCGAGCATCTGGCAGATGGCGCAGAGTACATCGCCCAGATGCTGATCGGTCGCGATCATGCCGAGAATGTCACGTTGCGATTGGGGGAAGGTCTTGCTCTGAAAGCTTGGACGAGTATTCATGGTGATTCCTGAAGACTCTCGATTCGTCCGGTCTTCAGAGAGCCAGAAACAGTAGCGGGCCGATCACTGTCCACTTGTGCGTCGGATATACACTCTATAGAGCGTCGCCCCGTTAAAAACAGACTCAGATCTAACAAAAAAAGCAGGATCACATTGTTGCCGTCTGGCTGACTTCGCTGTCTCGACTTTTGGAAATCCACCCTTTTACGGACGTTCACGACACCGCAGGTGGCCACATCGAACGCTGCGATTTTCAAGCCTGATTGTTCACCCGTGGCTACGGCGTGGGCGATGCCAAGACGACGCCGCACCCTAGCGATTTCGTCCGCGCCCTACGGACCGCTCTACTGGAGTCCCGTCATACTCCCTATGGCCGAAAGCAGTCATTTGTGGACGGCAGCTATCGGCCAAAAACCGTCATTCGCGCCCCATCGTTTTGGACTCAAATCAGCTTTCTGCTCCGAGCATAATCATCGCACTTCTACTGAAGCTACTCTTTGAATGAGCGCCGTCTCTACACCGGCTCCACCTCATCGACCGGCAATGAAGCAACCATTTCTGCCCGGCACACTTCAAGTATTTCATCAGCAAGTGCGGAGTCATCCGGGCAGGCGCGCGACAAAATAATCGCGCCGACGGCACGTGAAAGCAGGTCGATCATTTTCTTTCTGCCCTCACCCGGCTCAGGATCCGCTCCCGTCGGGTATTTCTCTTCTAGCGTCTGCAGGGTGTGTTCTATGCCTTCGGCAAACGTCGCTTTCACATCGTCCGCCTGACGCGCCGCGTCGCCACACAGCGCGGCCATCGTGCAACCACTGCCGCGTCCGTCGCGATGTTCTCTATTCACGTAAACGTTGATGAAGCCCGGAACATCCAGAGCTTGGGCGGCTGTCAGCGATTTGGCCAGACTGCACGCCGAGGCTTCGGCCATCAGGTCTGCCTTCGACCCGAAATGTTTGTAGAAACCACCATGAGTGAAACCAGCGGCCGCCATGAGATCAGCAATGCCGACGCCGTCAAAGCCCCGCTCACGGAACAGCTCTGAGGCGGTTTCAACGATGCGCTCTCGATTTGCCTGCGCCTGGGCCTTGGTTACTCTCACTTGCAATACCTCGTGTTTCCCGGGAAATCCTAAGTCCGATGATACATAGATGTCACCTATAATCAAAATTGTTGACAGTTTAGATTTCGATCATCATCATAATTGCAAGCACCACTGATCTTCATCAACGGGCACGGAAGATTCATCAGATGACCAAGCAGACTCTGTTCACTCCTTACATACTAGGCAGCCTCACGCTATCAAACCGCGTCGTTCTCGCGCCGCTGACACGCAACCGCGCCGGTCAAGGCTTCGTCCCTAGCGAATTCGCGGCGACCTATTACAGCCAGCGCGCCAGCGCCGGCTTGCTGATCAGCGAAGCCACGCAGATTTCCCGGCAGGGACAGGGCTATCAAGACACCCCGGGAATCTACACGTCGGCACAGATCGATGGCTGGCGCGCCGTGACTGATGCCGTGCATGCCAAGGGAGGAAAAATCTTTCTGCAACTGTGGCATGTCGGCCGCGTCTCGCACGTCGACCTGCAGGAAAACGGCGCTGCCCCCGTGGCCCCTTCTGCGCTACGCGCCGCCACCAAAGTGTTCGTCAACAACCGCTTCGAAGACGTCTCCGAGCCTCGCGCACTGGACATCAGCGAACTGCCGGGAGTCGTCAGCGACTTCCGTCAGGCGGCGGCCAATGCGATCGCCGCTGGCTTCGATGGCGTGGAAATTCACGGTGCCAACGGCTACCTGCTCGATCAATTCCTCAAGGACAACGCCAATCTGCGCACCGATGCTTACGGCGGCTCGATTGAAAATCGTGCTCGTCTGTTGCTCGAAGTGACGGAGGCTGTGGTTAGTGAGATCGGTGCCGACCGCACCGGTGTACGCCTGTCACCAGTGTCGCCGGCCAATGGCGTATCCAGCAGCGATCCGCAGGCGCAATTCGATTACGTCGTAGAACAACTCGACGCCCTCGGCGTGGTTTACCTACACGTGGTCGAAGGCGCGACCGGCGGCCCGCGTGACGTGGCGCCCTTCGATTTCTCCGCCCTGCGCCAGCGCTTCAAAAACACCTACATCGCCAATAACGGCTATGACCTCGATCTGGCCACCTCGCGGCTCGCTGAAGACCAGGCAGACCTGATCGCCTTCGGTCGCCCCTTCATTGGCAACCCGGACATGGTGGAACGCCTGAAACATGGCGCGCCGTTGTCCGCGTTCAATCCCGCCACCCTCTATGGCGGCGGCGCGGCAGGCTACATCGATTACCCGACACTGGCTGAATCGAGCATCAGCGCAAGCTGAGCTCGTTCTGTTTCTCATATCCTGAAAGAGAGATACCCCATGAGCACTCGCCCAACTGTTTTGATCACTGGCGCCTCCACCGGGATTGGCGCCGTCTACGCCGAACGCTTTGCACAACGCGGCCACGATCTGGTGGTAGTTGCCCGCGATCAGGCGCGCCTGGATGTACTGGCCGCGCGCTTGCGCAGCGAACACAACGTCAACGTCGATGTGATCCCGGCGGACCTGACTCAACCCGGCGATCTGAGCAACGTTGAAAACCGTCTGCGCGACGACGCCCACATCGGGATCCTCGTCAATAACGCCGGCGCTGCACTGTCCGGTCATTTCGTCGAGCAAAGCACCGATAAAGTGGCGCAACTGGTCGCCCTCAATACCACGGCGCTGGTTCGGCTCGCCAGCGCCATCGCTCCACGCCTGGCCAAGGCCGGTGAAGGTTCGATCATCAACATCGGTTCGGTTGTAGGCCTCGCACCGGAATTCGGCATGACGGTCTACGGTGCGACCAAGGCCTTTGTGCTTTTCCTGTCCCAAGGTTTGAGCCTGGAACTGTCGCCTCAAGGCGTCTACGTGCAGGCCGTGCTGCCGGCCGCCACGCGTACGGAAATATGGGATCGCTCCGGCGTCGACATCAACACCCTGAGTGAAATCATGGAAGTGGGCGATCTGGTGGATGCCGCTCTCGTCGGCTTCGATCGTCGTGAACCCGTGACCATTCCGCCGCTGCACGAAGCGGAGCGTTGGGATGCCCTGCAGGGCGCACGACTGGGCCTGATCGGGCAAATACGTCAGTCCGCGGTTGCTCAGCGTTACCAGACTCCAGAGTGATCTTCAGGTAGTGAGCATTTGGGGCGGATTCGATGCAAGCGCAAGGCGTTGCATCGAATCCGTCCAGAAATCGGGAGTGGTAATGAATTCAGCCCAGACAAATCCCCCTTCGGGTTCGCCAACGTCGTTCATCAACGCTGCGAACCAATCGATCACGGTCAACGGTATTCCATTCGCCTACCGCGATATCGGCCCCACTACCGGTGTGCCCCTTGTAATGTTCAACCATTGGGGCGCGGTGCTCGATAACTTCGATCCCGCAATCATCGATGGCCTGGCGCAAACCCGACGCGTCATTACCACCGACTATCGTGGCATCGGCGGCTCGGGTGGAACCGCGCCACTGACCGTTGGCGAGATGGCCGACGATGCGATTCAGTTGATCCGTGCGCTGGGGCTGGAAACCGTTGATGTGCTCGGATTCTCCCTCGGCGGCTTCGTCGCTCAGGACATCGCTCTGAAGGCGCCTGATCGGGTGCGGCGGTTGATTCTGACCGGCACCGGGCCGGCTGGCGGCAGCGGTATCGGCAAAGTTGGCGCGGTGTCGTGGCCATTGATTCTCAAAGGCCTGCTGACCCTGCGCGATCCGAAATTCTACCTGTTCTTCACTTCTACGGCCAACGGCCGTCGATCTGCCGCGCAGTATTTGCAGCGCCTGCAAGCCCGCAAGAACAATCGTGACCAAGGCCCGACGCCCCGTGCTTTCCTGCGCCAGTTGAAAGCGATCACCGCGTGGGGCAAACAGCCGCCGCAAGACCTCGAACGCTTGCGGGCACCTGCGCTGGTCGTCAACGGCGACACCGATATCATGGTGCCCAGCATCAATTCGTTTGAACTGGCCAAGCGTATCCCCAACGCAGAGCTGGTGATTTATCAGGATGCCGGTCACGGCGGGATTTTCCAGCACCACGTTGATTTTGTGGCCAAGGCGCAGGCGTTCCTCGATACCTGACCACGCACCGGCTACCCTCCCTACAACCGACAAGAGCCGCACCTCGATGAAAGCATTTCTTATTGATCGCTACGGCAAGCAACCCGGACGCCTCGGCGAAGCGTCAGCCCCGGAAGTGGGTGCCCACGACGTCTTGATCGAGGTCCATGCCAGCAGTGTCAACGTGCTGGACTCGAAGATCAGCACAGGCGAGTTCAAGCTGATCCTGGCCTACTCGTTTCCGCTGATTCTGGGCAACGACCTGGCGGGGGTAGTGGTGACAGTCGGCTCGCATGTGACACGCTTCAAACCAGGTGACGAAGTGTACGCTCGCCCGCCGCAAGGACGGATCGGCACGTTCGCCGAAAGGATTGCCGTGGACGAGAACGCGATCGCCCTGAAACCAGCCAATACCAGCATGGCGCAAGCCGCGTCCCTGCCCTTGGTGGCACTGACTGCCTGGCAAGTGCTGGTCGACACCGCCCGGCTACAAAAGGGCCAGAAGGTGTTGATTCACGCAGGCTCCGGCGGCGTCGGCACCATTGCCATCCAGCTTGCCAAACACCTGGGTGCCTTTGTCGCCACAACCACCAGCACCGCGAATGTCGAATGGGTCAAGCTGCTGGGGGCTGACGTGGTCATCGACTACAAAAAGCAGAATTTCGAAAATGTCTTACACGGCTACGACGTGGTGTTGAACAGCCTCGGCACCGATGTCTTGGACAAGTCACTCAAGGTCCTCAAACCCGGCGGCCAACTGATTTCCATCTCAGGGCCGCCCACTGCGCTGTTCGCACAGGAGCAAGGGTTATCCTGGCCATTGCAGCAGGTTATGCGTCTGCTGAGCCTCGGCATTCGGCGCAGGGCACGCAAGCAGGACATCAAGTACTCGTTCGTGTTCATGCGCGCCAACGGCACCCAACTGCAACAAATCAGCGCACTGGTTGAGGCGGGCATCATCAATCCGGTGATTGATCGAACGTTTTCCTTTGAATCAACGGCAGAGGCTCTGAAATACGTCGAACAGGGACGGGCCAAAGGCAAGGTCGTCGTTACGATCAAATGACTACCCGCCTATCAATGCCGACTGCGCCCGAGCAATTTGAAGCACACCAGCACTCGTCATCCGAGCTGAGCGAGTCGGCTGCAAAAAAGTTGCCGAAACAGATAGCGCCACAAACAGACCTCTTACCTGTTGCACCGACAGTGATCTTATGGCGCAGTTTGATGCTTCAGCAGTAGAAATCTGGGTGTATGAGAGGCGTGCAGTATGGCTAGCGCCGAATATCGCTGACGCCAACTCCCTATCCGAGTTGGGAAAGTATCGGGCGAATGATTCAGGGCGAAAACGAGCAGGCGTGAACGGCAGCTTCTGGCCGATAGCAGACAGTCATTCTCGCTCTGCTCCGGAGTACACAACTATCCCCCTACCTCCCCAGCAACTCCCGAACCCTCCCCCCAACACCTCCACCGCAAACGGCTTCAACGCACCTATCCCGCCCAGCAACCCCACATCCATCACCAGCAGATCAATGTGCACATCCGCCCTCAACAAGCGTCCGGCAGACTCACCTTCTTTTCCTAGAGGCTTGGAGGCCTGACAGTTTTGTAATTACGCCACTGGCCATGCCATGGCACACCGACTGTCCGGAGCGAATCCATGCTTGTATTCCTCACTCAATATCCCCGCCAGCCTCTCATCTAGATCTGCGGTGGCTTTAGCCTGAAAGCCTATGCGGGAGTAAAAGGGTGCATTCCATGGCACGTTTGTGAATGTTGTAAGCGTTACAAAACTAAGTCTGATTGAGCGCGCATAATCCTTCGCGGCCTCAACCAGTCGCCGCCCTGTACCTTGTCCTTGCATCGATTGCATCACTGATAATTCATAGATATGAAGATCACTGCCATGGCGCTCGGCGCTGAGAAATCCTTGTGGCCGATTCTCGGCATCAAGTGCAACCCAACATGTCGATAGCGCAATGAGTTGGCTATGACGTTCGATGGACATCGGAGGCGATTCAGCCAGCCAACTCAACTCATCAATTAAGCGAAATGCTTGAGCAGCGGAGGTTTCAATGGCAGGCAGGCGTTGTGCATCTTCCGGTACAGCAAGGCGGATAGTTACAGGCATATGTTGCCTTTGGTGAGGTGAGTGAGGTAGCGGTCAAACTGGAAAAGCCAGCTTTGGATAGTCGAAGATATCATGCACTCAGACGACCGGACGCGCGCCCTTCGGGGCACAGCAACTGCAGGGTGCCGAACGACGAGCCGGTATGGACAAGGCGGCGTCGACAATCTTGCCGGAGAGGGCTTTGAGGTCTTGCTCGCCGATCAGGTCAAGGCTAATGCGGTGCAGGCATTCGATGTCCGAGAGGGCGGACTCCGAGTCGCTCAATCGTTATTCTTCAAGATAGGCGACACGCTTATGACCGGGACTACTTCTCCCTACCTTTAATCGATGTAAGCGCATCAAACGCTCGCTCATAGAGCGTTAGAGGCGTCTTGCCGAAGGTCACCGGCGTGGGTGAAAACGCCTCAAAAAACTTCACCGCCCTGTCGGCATTACCATTTGAGGCGATGAGTGCGCCTGCCTGGGCATCGTATAACTCTGCCAATTGAGAGTAGTACCGTAAAAAAGAAATTGCGACTTGAAGCATGAGGATGGCTAACGCAATCGCGCCGATAGAAAATGCAATGGAAGAAAGTGAAGAAACCCAATCAGAACCTCTCATTGCTGACTCTGGTTCCTTTTCTTTGGACGCTTTTTCGGCGCGCTCATACAGCCCAACCAATCGATCAACTTCATGCAGGTAGGCCAGGCGTTCCTCTGACATAAGCTCTACTTTCTTCACCTTCTCGCCATCCATTGCTTTGCCCATGGCGACCAATTCATCAGGGTAGGCCTTATTCAATAAATCTCGGGAGGTACGCAGAAAAATACTGGGGTCACGTGGCGCGCTATTCGAAATTCTTTCTGCAAAACTTCGGTAGGACGTGATGCCACCCACATTAAAAAAATACACAACCGTTACGGCGGTAAAGATCGCGAAAAACATACTGATCGCAATAATTCGCCTCGTTTGCCGCGCGAGCAAAGCCCGTGCTTTCAAGTCCTCGATCGCGGCCTTAAAGTCAAACCCTTTAAATCCCTGGTCTAATTCTTCCATCTTCTTCGCTCTATCATTTTGAACACACAACAGGGGCGTTTTTTCGATGAACAGCCCCAACAAACCTACCGATTTATTGCAAGTGACGCCCCTGCTGTTTCTTACAACCCACGCCCATACTCAAACAGCGCCATATCCATAACCCGAGCAGTGGAATATGGCAGTTTCAGCCGCGTCGTCTTCAACACCAGGGGGCGAACCTTCAATTCTCGGACCACACCTGCCAGCGCAGTGAGGCCCTTTCCGCGGGCCGCAGTGATGTGTGGAAGGCGCGGAAATAGATCTCGGCAAGCCGCAATATAAAAGCGGTCCAGCGCCGGGCACTCCCCCAAGACGCCCATCAGGATTTTGGTCTTGAGCGTATCCGTCCAAGAGACGTTACTGGCCAGCTGCTCCATCGCCCCTAATACCTCGTCCAAGAGCTTCTGGTTGTAGACCAGGTTTGGCGAGCCCGCTGCAAAATCATCCAAAGAGAGCTCAAGCAATTCCGGACCTTTGCCCGTAAAGAGAGACTTGGCCAATGCTTTCATCAGATCAAGGTTGCTGTTTTGCAACAACCCCGAGGAGCCGCGGAACATCCCCCAGTTCGCCAGGTAGAACCCGATGTGCAGCGCTGTCGTGTCGATCTGATCATCATTGATGAGGTCCGCCCAATGAGGTCGGCATTCGTCCCAGATGTACTCGTAGAGGAACTCCCATGCCTTGAGTCGCGGGTAGTCGTTACCCGGTGATGGCTGGATATTCTGGTAATACATTTGAGCATAACGGTTAACGTCAAACATCTTCATCCGGCTTCCTGCGCGAGGCTTCCCTATTGATTACCGCAGCGCAAGTTATCGGCAGGGCGGGCGAGATAATGAGGGCAACATGCCGATCTCAGCAGTCAGCCCCAGCAAATCATTCACCAGCTCAAGGGCTTCCTGCTGATAGCCCTCACGCCAACGCGCGGAGAAGTCCTCGGGCCTGCCCTGCTCTTCCCACTCGGCCAATGCCAAGCCATTGATGATTTCCAGCTCGAACCATTGGCGCTGCCACGCGGCAGCGTCCACCACCAGCACAGTGTCCTGCCACAGGAACTCGGTGTGAGCGACAAATTGGCTCCATGGAAACAGCCCGTATGGGGCCCTTTCTGCCTGCGCGATCAGTTGCGCTTTGTCCATTTAATGCTCCTTTCTAACGACGCCCTCTTTTTCCCAGCCATGCTCTCACAGCGCAGAAAAATAGCCTGGCATTGTTGTAGACTTCCCGGCCCTCAACCCCCTACTTGAGAACATGGACGTGAAAAAAATCCTGCTGCTCGGATGCATCTCCTCGGCCTTGACCGGCTGCACCTTCACCGGCGCCAATGAAGTCGCACCGGGCGAATACATGATCACCAGCCATGGCAGCATCTTCAATTCCCGAGAAGGCCTGCTGGAAAACATCAACCAGAAAGCCGCGAAAGTCTGCGACGGCAAACCGTATCACCTGGAAGGCGACAGTGGCGCGAACATGGTGGTGAGTACCACCACGCATATCGGCCAGACGCCCACTACCGTGCTGGGCTTGAAAGCGGTGTGTGAAGGTCGCAAGGACTGAAGCCCATGCCATTTCCGTCAGCTGTGGATGGGTAACGCCAACCCAAACAGCACAAAGAACCCGCCGCAGACTTTGTTGAACCGTCGCCCCGTTCGCGCCAGCCAAGGCCGAACGCGGTGCGCGGCGCTGGCCACGGTGTATTCAACGACAAACTCGACGACCGCGTAGGTCAACGCAATGGCGGCCGTCTGCGCGATGAGGTTTCTGTGTGGGTCGAGGAACGGTGGAATAAACGCGGTAAACAGCAACAAGGCCTTGGGGTTTGACAGGGCCGATACCCACCCTTGGCGGAACAGCGACCAGTGTCGCTGGCTCACCGTGCCGGTCGTATCCAGGCTGACGGGGGCCGAGCGCCACAGGCCGAAACCCAGCCAGATCAGATAAAGCCCGCCGGCCACTTTCAAAGCCATGAACCAGGTGGCCGAAGCCTGGATCAGTGCCCCCAGGCCCAACGCGCACAGCGTCAGCACCATGGCAAAGCCGAGTACACCACCGCTGATGGTGAACAGGGTTTTGCGGCTGCCGTGGAGCGCGCCATGGGTCAGCACCAGCAGCGCATTAGGTCCTGGCACTACGGCGATGCCGCAGCAGGTGAACAGGTACAGCAACCAAGTCTCGAAGGGCATGATCAGGTCCGGCAACGGTGGGTTCAAGCCCGCATCCTGCGAGCGAACAGCTATCATGAAAAGCGCATAATTCACGCAACAGTCATTCGATTAACGAATAGAGGTCACCCGCATGCCTTCCAGTGATTTGCAGATCGATTGGCTCAAGTGCTTCGTGGCAGTGGTAGACGCCGGTTCGCTGTCGGGCGCGGCCCATGAGGTGAACCGGTCGCAGTCTGCCGTCAGTATGCAAATGAAGAAACTGGAGGCCGCGCTGGGACGCCCCTTGTTGAACCGTGGCCCGAGGCATCTGCAGTTGACCGATGACGGCCAGACGCTGCTGGGTTATGCGCGCCGTATGCTCGCGCTGCACGCCGAGACCCAGGCGGCGTTTCATGGCGAAACCTTGACTGGGCGCATCCGCCTTGGGGTCGCGGAAGACTATGCGGCCAAGTACCTCACGCCGGTGCTCAAGCGTTTTGCGCCGCGCTACGCCGGTGTGGACATTGAGTTGACCTGTGAACAGTCCACCGCCCTGATCCCACGGGTGCGTAGCGGTGATCTTGATCTGGCGCTGGTGTCCAGGGACTCGCCGCACAGTGGCACCTTCCTGTTCAAGGAACCGATGGTGTGGGTAGGCTCGCCTCAGTTCGAACTGTGGCGCCGGGACCCGGTGCCCATCGCCGTCTACGAAAGCGCCAGCCTGGCGCGGCGGTATGCGGTGAGTTCACTGGCCCAGCAGGGGCGTCAGTTCAAGGTGGTGTACAACAGCTCCAGCCTCGCCGGCCAAGTGGCTGCGGTCGAGGGCGGGCTCGCGATTGCCGCGATCACTCAGTGCACCGTGCAGCCGTCACTGCAGGTCTTGGGCAGCGAACAAGGGTTGGGGAGTATTGAACCGATGGAGGTGTCGATTCTGCGCAGTCGAGACTCTCGCGGGTCCAAGGCGGTCAACAGTCTGCATGCATTTATCATCCGTGCGCTTAGGGTTCAGGCGTAGCGCGCGCCCTGTTAATCTGCGGCACCTGCCTTCTTACGGAGCTCTCTGTGAGTTCATCAAAACGCGACAGCACCCGCATCGAACGCCGCCTTGTCGCCGCGCTCACCGACGCCTGCGAAACCGCCAAAGCCGAAATCCCCGGGTTTGAATGGCTGACGCACACGGTCAATTACGCCGACTTCCCCGGCAGCCTGCGTATCACCTGGGTCTTTGACACCCGCGCCAGCCAGGCGCAGGCCGTGGCGACAGGGCTGGACGCGCGTATCCGCGAGTTGACCGCCACCGCGCTGCACGACGCCGAGATCCCGCCGGTACCGTTGGCGCGTTGCGTTCACTTGGATTCTGAAGAAGCCTGCCATGCCCAGCACGGCGGTAACTGGCGTTTGCGCCTGATGCGCTCAGCCAACTAGAGACTGACATCCAACTGCTGGATAATGTCTCCGCCCTGTTCCTCGCCTGTCGATAAGGAAGTCCTGTCCCATGAAGTTGCCGTTTTCCGCTGCCCTGCTCGCGTCAGCCCTGCTGTCGCCTTCCTTTGCCCAGGCCGACGACGCCGCGTTGGTCGACACGCTCAAGGCCTTCACCCGTTGTGACGAGACGTTCTTCAGCCGCCTGAACACGCACCGTGATGCGTGGCAGGCCTATGCCCCACTCAAGCAGGAAAAGAACTTCACCTGGATCGCGGTGCGCGACCGCACCGAACCCAAGGCCTCGGCAGTGCCGGTGACCGCGCCGGCCATCGCGGGGTTGAAGCTGCTGTCCTATAACGATGAGGTCAGCGATCTTGGCCCGCTGGGCCTGTATTACTTCTGGGGCTTCACGGTGGACGGCACGATGGATGAAGTCGCCCCGCGCGTCGCGGCGTTGCTGGACCAACCCGGTGCGCTGCAAAAAGGCGAGGGGCAATACACGCGCAGCGAGTTGAAGGTGGGCAACAGTTGGCAGGCGATCAAGCCCATGCCGGGCAAGGCACCGGGGCTGCGCAATGTGGAGCGGGTGCTGATCGTGGAGCCGGAGGGCAAGCATTCCCGTGTGAGCTGTTCGGTGCAGGGTGGCGTGAATGCCGGGTTGCTGGCGTTGTTGCGGCCGGACATCGCGCCAGTGGATTACCCGCGCACCGTCGCCGACACCCATCTGGCCGATGTGCCGGTGCCACCCAACGTGCTCCAGGGCCTCGACGCGCCGCTGTTGCAGCCCAAGTTCAAGACGTTGAGCTACAGCTATCTGTCGAAGAACGCCGCGGGCAAGGACGCGCCGATCACCATCCGGTTCAAGGCCGAGGGCGGTTTGCTGGTGAAGAATGAAGCCTACGGCGGCGCCTTCAATGTGGACCGCCTGATGCTGGCGGACCTGATCCAGCTGAAATCGAAAATGAACGGCGTGGGCGAAGGCCAGGTGCTGCAGACCCGAGAGGCCGAGGTGAAACTGCCGACGAGCTGGGCGCCGGGCCAAACCCTGAGTGCGCACCTGAAGATGGCCAATGTGCCGGTCAAGCCTACCGACAAACCGGTCGAAACCACCTTGACCTGCAAGGTGGGCGAGCGCTTCCCGGCGCGCCAGGTGTTCGCGTCGTTGACGGGTGATGCCATTCGGTTGACCTGCGAGCAGGACGGTTATTCGTCCAATCGCGCGTTTATCGAAGACCTGGGCGTCGCGTTGACGCTGGAGTCGACGTCGAGCCAGACCCACTATGTGAATGAAATCCAGACGCTGGACGTGGTGCGCTGACACAGGGTGGTCTAACCACTACAAAGGATAGGCGGGTCTCAAAAGCTGCGTATCAGCGAGCCGAAAAGATCCCCCTCAGGCATCTTGCTCAACGGAATGTCGGCATTCTCGAACCACTCCTGACTGGCCTCAGGGTGCGGACCGCTCAGCACCACCACGCCCTTTTCATAGGTATACCGCGCCGCCGCTACGTCGCCGTTGCGGTAGGTGGCGATGGTTTTGTACGACCCTTTGGGAAAGTAGGGGCCGTCCTGGAAGAACACGTGATCAGACCTGCCCGCCCACGTGACCTGTACGGCGGCATCGGCGATGCCGGCCACCTCAAAACCAGGGCGACCGGCTTCGCCGTCTAGGTCCTGGGGGATCAGGCCGAGGTTGTTGTCGTCCGCCAGGTAGGCGCCCATGCACAAGCCCAGGTAGCGGCCGCCGTTGGCGACGTAGCTGCGGATGGCTTCGCTGCGTGCTTCACCCAGGCTACGCAGCGCGCCAGGAATGTCCTGACCGCCGCCCGGCTGCACGTAAAGGTCGTAGCGCGCCAGGGTTTGTGGCGTGATGTCGATCGACTCATCCGCGCCCACAAAATCGATGTGATAGTTGGGGTTGAGTCGTTGCAGGGCCTTCGCCACGTTTTCGGAACAGTCGTCACAACCCGCCGGGCCCCGGTAGATGGCGACGTGGGTGATAGGCCTCGCGGCCTCGGCCGGTGACGGCAGCAACAGGACAAAGGCAAACAACGTGGCAGTGACGGCTCGCAGGTTCATGGCGATGGGCTCCAGGGCGGACACCCCAAAGCCTATAGCGATTGCGCCGGTCAATCCGTTAACAGTTGTAAACACTGCGCGCGGGATGAACGGCGCCTTGCTACCGCCTTAAGACGTCACGCCAGTGGCTTCACTGGGCAAACGCATACGCCCCGCCCTGCTCCACCGCCTCGCGATACGCAGGTCGCGCCTGGAATTTCTCCACCCACGCTGCCAGGTTCGGGTAGGCCTGCAACTTGCCCTGGGCCCTGGCGATTTCGCCGATAAAGCTCATCTGGACGTCCGCGCCGCTCAACTCATCGCCAAGCAGGTAGGCTTTGCCCGCGAGCACGTCGTTCAGGTAACCGAGGTAGTTGGCCACTTCCGATTCGATCCGCGGATGCAACGGCGCGCCTGCCTCGCCCAGGCGGCCGACGTAGAGGTTGAGCATCAACGGCAACATGGCCGAGCCTTCGGCAAAATGCAGCCACTGCACGTAGTGGTCGTAGGTGGCGCTGGCGGGGTCCGGTTGCAGGCGGCCCTGGCCGTGGCGGCGGATCAGGTAGTCGATGATGGCGGCGGACTCGATCAGCACCAGGCCGCCGTCTTCGATCACCGGCGATTTGCCCAACGGGTTGATCGCCTTGAGTTCCGGCGGAGCGAGGTTGGTTTTCGGGTCGCGTTGGTAGCGCTTGATCTCGTAGGGCAGGCCGAGTTCTTCGAGCAGCCACAGGATGCGTTGCGAGCGTGAGTTGTTGAGGTGGTGGACGATGATCATTGAAGGCTCCGCAGGGCGAGAGGAATGTCTTGGAAACAGACTACGCCAGCCTCCAAGAGTGCCGACGATTAAATGTCTGCCGATTATGCAGGCGTTTGGCTGATCGAGGCCCACGCCGCCTGCGCCAGCAACGCGGCGTAGTGATTGGGGCTGTGTTTGACCCGGCCGGATAACCACGCACGGGCATAGCTTTCGGCCGAGCCGATGATCAGCGACAGCAACAGCTCTGCCGGAATATGGCTGAACGCCTCGCGGCGGCCTTCGTCGCTCATCCACTCGGTCAATTGCGCATTGCGCTGCTTGTTGCGGGTGAGCAGTTCGTCCTTGTGCGGGCCGTTGGCCACGGCGAAACGGCTCTGGAACATAAAGCGCGCCCATTCGGGTTGCGCATCCACCCACTCCACATAACTGCGCACCAGCGCTTCCACGCCGGCCTGGGCGGTTTGCGCCGGCTTCAGATAGTGGTCTCGCAAGGCGGCCTGATCTTCCAGCGCGGCAAAAAACAGCGCGGCGACGATGCCTTCCTTATTGCCGAAGTGATGGTAGATGGCGCCCACGCTGGTCTCGCACCGCGCGCGGATGGTTTCGATATTCGTCGCTTCAATACCCACGTCGTTAAAGCTGGCCAGGGCCTCGCGCAGGATGCTGCGCTTGAGGTCGCTGCGCCGGCCCGGGAAGGTGCGCTCGATCAGGTCAGGTGCGTGCATGGAGTGGCTCGCCAAATGTACGGAGTCTAAAGGTACAGCCGCCTGCAGAGAAGGCATGGCTTGACACCCATGGAATTTACAGAATATCGTTCTTTTACAGAATATTATTCTGTTAACCCATTGCGAGGATAATCCATGAGCCAGTTTCTCAGCATGTTCAACAGTGCAGGCCCTGCAGCGTTCAGCCAAATGGCCTGCCAAGTGGCGCCCTACTTCAGCACCATCAACCCGGAAATCGCCGAACTGCGCCCTGGGCATGCGGTGGTCAATGTGCCGTTTCGCAAAGAAATCACCAACCACTTGGCGTCCGTGCATGCCATTGCGTTGTGCAACGCGGCGGAATTGGCAGGTGGGACGATGACGGACGTGTCGATACCGTCAGGTGCCAAATGGATCCCAAAGGGCATGACCGTGGAGTACCTGGCGAAGGCCAAGACGAACATCCGTGCCGTAGCGGATGGCAGCGGTATTGATTGGTCCACCGCGGGGGACAAGATCGTGCCGGTGGATATTTTTGATGAGGGCGAAGTGAAGGTGTTCACCGCCAGGATCACCATGAATGTGAAGATCGCCTGAGGCCATGGCGGCTGGCTCGGCAACTGCCGAGCCACGCTTCAGTGCACCATCGACCACAGTGAAGCACCTACGCCGGTGATGCTCTCCCCCGCAATCAAGCCAGCGGCGGCGGTAATCGCAAAGCGCTCGGTGAGGCTCGGCCAGCGGCAGCTCAGCAGCCAGGTCAGTATCGCGCCCAGGGCCATCATCAACGAGACCGAGGCCGGCAGCACAAAGGCCAGGCCCAGGGCGGCGGCACTCGGGAGGAAGCGGGCACGATGGGCAGGCAAGGTGCTGTCCAGCACACCGAGCACTACGCCAACCAGGCCGCCGATGGCAATCGCCCAGCGAATGCTGGTGGACAGTGAATCCACCCCATGGGTGAGGGTTAGCGCCACGGCTTTCCAGGTAGCGACCGCCGGGGCCGGCCACTCTTCGGTGAGCAGCATGGTTTGCGGGTCCGGGATCAACGCCAGGTAGGCGAATACGCCAACGATACTGCCGATGAAAATCCCCAGGATCTGCGCGATCACCTGCTTATGCGGCGTGGCACCAATGGCCTTGCCCACTTTGAAATCATTCATCAAGTCGGTGCACTGCCCGGCCGAGCCACCGGCCGTGTTGGCGCTCATCAGGTTGATCGGCACCTGCCCCGGCGCGACGATGCCAAAGCTCAGCTGGGACAGTTGCCCAATGGCGCCGATGGGCGGAATGCCGGTGGCGCCCACCACGCGCGCGGCGACGGCGGCGAGGCAGATCGCCAATGGGATCGTGAGCAACGCCATGCCCAGATTAATGCCGAACAGCAGCGCCTGCAGACTCACCACCAGCACAATCGCCAGCACAAAACCGGCGGCCGGCCCCGGTTTTGGCACCGTCCAGGTCGATTCGCCGCCGGAGTGCGTTGATCGGTACAGGGCCCACAAACGAATCGCCAGCGAGGCCAAGGTGGAACACACCATCAAGCTCACGCCCGGCCACAGCAACCACTCCACCAGCGCGGCGAACTGCGGGCCGCTGCTGCCCGCAGGCAAGGTCACCAGGTGTTGCGCCAACAACCAGGGGCCCAGGCCGCCCCACGCGAGCAAGGCGCCGAGCAGCAGGGTCAGGCCCAC
Source organism: Pseudomonas sp. TWR1-1-4 (assembly GCF_049897165.1). Classification (NCBI taxonomy): domain Bacteria; kingdom Pseudomonadati; phylum Pseudomonadota; class Gammaproteobacteria; order Pseudomonadales; family Pseudomonadaceae; genus Pseudomonas; species Pseudomonas sp. TWR1-1-4. The sequence continues at coordinate 786,540 of NZ_JAFCVS010000001.1, forward strand.
GCGAATGCCGATGATACCGCCGAAGCCCACCAGCAACAGCGAAGGGTCGGCGGTGAAGGTCAGGCGCTCCAACTGAGCGCTGGGCGACCAGCGCGGGAAGGCCCACATAAAAGTATCGACCCACTTGACCAGCCCGGAGAGCAACGCGGCGCTGAGCAGCACCTTCAAGCGCGTCGCGGCTTCGCGCCCATGGTTGTAAATGTGCAGCAAGGTTTCCAGGGTGGCCATGCCCTCGGGGAATTTCAGCGCCTTGTCATTCAGCAACGAGGGCCGTAGATACCAGGCGATCCAGATGCCCAGGAAACTCACCGAGAACACCCAGGCAATCATGGGGATAGCGTCCAACTGGTTGCCCGTCAGCAAGGTATAGGCCGGGATCGGCGCTACCAGCCCGCCGGAAATGATTGAAGCGGCGGCCGAGGCGACGGTCTGGTTGATGTTGCTTTCATGCAAGGTCCACGGCAGGTGGTCGGTGGAACGCTTGGCCACTCCTTGAAAGATGGCGTAGCCGATCAACAGCGCGATGATCGACATGTTGAACGACCAACCGATTTTCAACCCGGCGTAGACATTGGACGGCGTGAGCAGGATGCCGAGGACACTGCCGGTGATGACGGCGCGCAGGCTGAGTTCGCGGGTGACGGGGCCGTGCGGGAGGGTCGTTGGCGGGGCTGAAGTCATGCGGAGTCCTTTCGGCGACGAAACAGGGCGACCTAGTAAGTGAGCCCTGTAGAAGCCGAAGGTTCCTGTGGTGGGGGAGCTTGTTGTGGTGAGCAGACTTGTTTTGGTGAGCAAGCTTCCTGTGGTGTGAGCGGGCTTGCCCCGCTCACACCACAGGAAGCGTGGTCACCACAAAAACCTGTTCAGCCCAGGCGAAACCGCGCGGTGTTGTCGCTCAATGCCTGGCTGCCTTTGCTCAAGGTGTCGGCCGCTCGGTTCACAGCCCGCGCGCCGTCGAGCAAACGCCCGGCCGCCTGGTCCACTTGCTGAATATTGCCGCTCACTTCATCCGCCGTCGCCGCTTGCTCTTCAACAGCAGTGGCGATCTGCGCCAGGGTGTCGGTGACGTGTTGCACCGCACCGGCAATCTCGCCCAAACGTGTGCCCAGCCCGGTGACGGATTCAGCATCCGTCAGTGCCTGTTCACACGCGGCGCCCATCAACGTGACCGCCTGGCTGACCGTGGCGCGCAGGCTGTCGACCGTGCCGGCGATCTGCGCCGTAGACGCCTGGGTGCGTTGCGACAAGCTGCGCACTTCATCAGCCACCACGGCAAACCCGCGGCCCTGCTCACCGGCACGGGCGGCTTCGATGGCGGCGTTGAGCGCCAGCAGGTTGGTCTGCTCGGCAATGCCACGGATGGTGTCGACCACCGATTGAATCTGCTGGCCCTGCTGGCTGACCTGCTCCAGCGCATCGGCGGTGTCGGTCAGGCGCAGGTTGAGTTGCTGGATGCTGGCCGTGGTGCGCTGGCTGTCGCGGCTGCTGTCTTCGGCGATGCGTCGGGTCTGCTGGGCGCTGCCCGAGGCTTGTTCGCAGCTTTTGGCGACGCCCAGGGAGGTGGCGGCCAACTGGGTCGCGGCGGCGGCGATCTGGCTGATTTGCAGTTGCTGGTCTTCGACTTCGGTCAGGGTGCTGCCCGATTGCGAATTGAGGGTGAGCACCGCCGAGCCGAGTTGCTGCGTCTCGTGGTTGACCCCCAGCAGGCTGGTGCGCAGTTGCACCACCGCAACGTTGAGCGCGGTGCTGATGGCCGCGAGTTCGTCGCGCCCTTCCACCGCCACCTCGACGCACAGGTTGCCGTCGCGCAGGGACTCGGCCAGGGTGGTGATGCCGCTGGCGCTACGGCGGATCGAGGCTTGCAGGCATATGAACAGGTAAAGCGCGGCCAAGGCCAGCAGGCTGAATGTCGCCGCGACGGGAATGAATTTCTGCAGCGAACGATCACGGTAGTAACCCAAGCGCGCGTCCAGCGAATGCAGCGACTGGTTACGCAGCGCGCCGAGGCTGTCGAGCATCGCGTCGACACTGCGTTCGAAGCCTGCGGTGTCGAGCTTGATGGTGCCGCCGAAGACGCCGTCGTCGAGCACCTTGAGTTCGTTGTCCAGCCGTTGCAGGCTGTCGTCGTACTGCGCGGTCCAGGGTTCGAGACCGGCGTATTGCTTGGCCTTGAGCGAGCCTGCCGCCTTGACCAACTGGTCCCGCGCGTCGCCGATCCGACCGCGCAGGTCACGCATCTGCAAGCGGCTTTGCAACGTGAACTGCCCCGACGCGATAGACGACTGGCCGACACTGGCCATGCGCCCGATACGCTCGATCAGGTCAGGGGTGTGCTGGGTGGAAATCTGCATCAGCAGGTAGGTTTCCAGCCACGGGTCGAGGATCAGGCCAGCATCCAGGGTGATCTGCTCGCGCAGGGTTTGCATGGCGGTGAGCGCCGAGGTGAAACGGTCATAACCGTCCGGCCACCAGCCCACCGTGCGCAGGGATTGGGAATCCATGCCCTTGACTGACGCCTGCAAGGCGTCGAAGCGCGCGAGGATGTCAGCGCTGGCGTTCTGGGCTTTGAGTGAATCGCCCAGGTTTTGCAGGCTTTGCAGGATCACCGGGAAATTGGCGTCGACCTTGTCCATCGCCGCCTTCGCCGCGGGGGTGGGCGCGTGCAGTATGTCCGCCGCCTTCCAGCGTGCGGCCAGGTTGCGCTGGGCCGTCAACTGGCCATCCAACGCGTCCAAGGCCGACAGTTGCCGGACACCGGACTGCTCGCTGGAAATCACGGTCAATTTGTCGCGATAGTCCGAGCCGATCATCCACAGGCTACCCGCCAGGGGCAGCATGAACAGGAAGAACAGGATCTGGAACTTGCGCGCAAAGCCGAAACGCCCCAACAGGCGGATACCCGGTGATAAAAGGCTGTGCATGTCCGACCACTCCCCAAAAACGACCCACGCGGTGCACCGCGGGGTGAAGCCTTGAAATGACTAACGGCAAAATGCCATGTCATTGATTAGCTTGACACTAGCAAGATACGGGCCGCTGTCAGCGCGCCCGAGATAGGCGGCGCGGGGAGCAGTCGAGAACATAGCGTGCGCGAAAATGGGGCAAAAGCACTCAAGGCCTGTGCAGACCTGTAACAGTGACCTATCGGGTCGACATGTACCGGTCAAAATTATTGATGTGATCGTCCAGATTATCCTCAAGCATCATCCGGTACTGGTCGCAGAAGTACTTCAACATCGCCTCCCGCGCCTCGGCCATTTCCGCGCCGGACTTGAAGTTGCGCGCGCTGGCCCAGGCATTGAAACGCGTGGTGCCGAACATCATCGAGGCGCTGACCTGGCCGAGGTTTTCGTGAGCCTGGAGTTGCTCGTTCGACAATTCGATGTGCGCGTCGGCGCGGTCGTAGAAGGTGGGGTCGGTGGCGTCGGCCATGGTGGGTGTCCTAGGTCATCAGGTTTGAATGAAGGGGTATCAGGCCAGTAGCGCGGTAATCCATTTGGCCTGCTGCACGATCTCTTGTCGCTTCTCTTCCGGCACCGCTTGCCGAGCGTGCTCGAAGCTGGCCAGGGTCTTGTGTTTTTGGCGCAGCATACGTTGCCATTTGGCGATGAACACCGGGCTGCGCGCCTGCAGTTGCAGCGGCCCGAAGTACAACTGCTCAGCGGTGTAAGCCACTGGCCCGGCGCGCTCTGCGACAATGATCTCGTAGTAAAAGCGGTTTTCGCGCAGCAACTCTTCTCGAAGGATCGAGTAGCCGTTATCCATCAGCCATTGGCGCAACGGTTGCTCACCGCCGTTGGGTTGCAGGATCAATCGCTCTTGGCCGCTCAGGTGCCGCTTACCGCTTTCGAGAATGTCACGGATAGTCTCGCCGCCCATGCCGCAGACGCTGATCGCGGTGATGCCGTCATCGGGCTTCATGGCCGCCAAACCATCAGCCAGACGCACGGTGATCTGTTGCTCCAGGCCGTTGTCGCGCACGGTACGTTGCGCCGCATGAAAGGGTGTGGTCGCGACCTCCCCCGCCACTGCCATCGTGATCAGGCCACGCCGCATCAATGCTACCGGCAAATAACCGTGATCGGAGCCGATATCGGCCAGGCGCGCGCCCTTCGGTACGTTGGCGGCGACGCGCTCCAGTCGCAGGGATAAGGTGTGTTCGTTCAACGCCCCTGCTCCCCCGAAAAACGGTCCCGGCTGTTGGTCAGATGCAACACCATGGCGGCGCGGGCGGCGTCCGGGTCCTGGCGTTTGATCGCGTTGAAGATCGCCTCATGTTCCAGGTTCGCCAACTGGCCCAGTTGGGCAAAGTCGGCGCCGCCACGCTCATCGCCTTTCACCTGGGTGCGCGGGATCATCGCATTGCCCAGGTGCAGCATGATTTCAGTGAAGAAGGTATTGCCGGTGGCTTCAGCGATCAGTTGGTGAAAGCGTTTGTCTTCCTCCACGCAACTGTCGTTGTTGGCCAGGGACGCCTGATAGTCGTCGAGTGCCTGGCGCATGTGGGCCAGTTGTTGGTCGGTGCGGCGCACGGCGGCCAGTGCGACGGCTTGCACTTCCAGGCCCAGGCGCAGTTCGAGCATGTTGCGCACGCTGGCCACCGTGTCCACATGCAGGCGCAGGCCCTGCTGGGCGTGCTGTTCCAGCACAAAGGTGCCGATGCCGTGACGTGTCTCCACCAAACCGGACGCCTGCAACTTGGAAATCGCTTCGCGCACCACGGTTCGGCTCACGCCATGCTCAGCCACGATGGTGGATTCAGAGGGCAGCTTTTCGCCGGGTTTCAACTGGCCGAGCAGGATGCGCTGGGTCAGCGCGTCGACCACGCCCTGGGCCAGGTTGGTGGAGCGTTTACGGACAGCGGGTCCATGTTCAATGGGCATAGTGACGAATCCACAGAGTTAGCGGGTGCGAGCTTAACACCCTGTAGGAGCGAGCTTGCTCGCGAAAAACCTGAGCACGCCGCGTTCATCCAGGGTGCCCGCGTTATCTTTGACGTTTTTCGCGAGCAAGCTCGCTCCTACACAGAATGTCGTGTGAGGCAGAAGATCTCAACTTGTATGACAACCAACATTAATCCAGTTACCGTCCTCCGCAAACACCCAGCCCCGAAAACCCATTAAAACCTAATGGATGCTCAAAAAACCTGTTTATAAACACAAAAAAATCACCCACCCCATTGCGACCTGAAAAAAACAACTTGTATGATGTCTATCAACAAGACACGCAAACCCGCATAAAAATAATCAGGGGGAGTTTTGAATTGTGACCAATTCAATCCATGTATCTGCCGCACCCGAAAGTGATCCCGTCCTCGCGCGCGCCGTGAGCAAAGTGAAGCGCCATGTGCTGCCACTGTTCGTGATCATGTTCATCCTCAACTACATCGACCGGGTCAACATCGGCTTTGTGCGCACGCACATGGAGCACGACCTGGGCATCGGCGCCGCCGCCTATGGCTTCGGCGCCGGACTGTTCTTCATCGGCTATGCCCTCTTCGAAGTGCCCTCCAACATGTTGCTGCAAAAGGTCGGTGCGCGTATCTGGCTGACTCGCATCATGTTCACCTGGGGCATCGTCGCCACGCTGATGGCGTTCATCCAGAACGAAACCCACTTTTACATCCTGCGCTTCCTGCTGGGTGTGGCCGAGGCCGGTTTCTTCCCTGGGGTGATCTACTACTTCACGCGTTGGTTGCCGGGTGTGGAACGCGGTAAGGCCATCGCGATTTTCCTCAGTGGCTCGGCAGTTGCCTCGCTGATTTCCGGCCCGCTCTCGGGCGTGCTGTTGCAAATCGAAGGCTTTGGCTTCCACGGCTGGCAATGGATGTTCGCCATTGAAGGCTTGGCTTCGGTGGTGATTGGCTTCTTTGTGTGGTTCTGGCTGGACTCCAAACCCCACGACGCCAAATGGATGACCCGCGAAGAACAGGATGCACTGGTCAATGCCATCGATCAGGAACAGCGCGACCGTGAGGCCCTCACCAGCGTCAAGCCGACCCTCGGCAAGCTGCTCAAGGACCGCCAGATCCTGCTGTTCTGCGCGCTGTATTTCTGCATCCAACTGACGATCTACGCCGCCACCTTCTGGCTGCCGAGCATCATCAAGAAAATGGGTGACCTCAGTGATGTGCAGGTCGGGTTCTTCAACTCGATCCCCTGGCTGATCTCGATCATCGCCATGTACGCCTTCGCCTCGTTGTCGGGCAAGTTCAAGTTCCAGCAGGCCTGGGTGGCGGCAGCGCTGTTGATTGCGGCAGCGGGCATGTTCATGTCCACCACGGGCGGGCCGGTCTTTGCCTTTGTGGCGATCTGCTTTGCGGCTATCGGTTTCAAGTCGGCATCGTCGCTGTTCTGGCCGATTCCCCAGGGCTACCTGGATGTGCGTATCGCCGCCGCCGTGATCGCGTTGATCAACTCTATCGGCAACCTGGGCGGCTTCGTTGCGCCCACCACGTTCGGCTTCCTGGAACAGACCACCGGTTCGATCCAGGGCGGGCTCTATGGTCTGGCCGGCACGTCGGTGCTCGCAGCGATCCTGGTGTTTTTCGCCAAGACCGCGCCCTCTGCCGCGCTGACGTCACCGAGCGCCGTGCCCACCCGCGCCGCCCTCAGCAAACCTCTTTAAGACCATTCAGGAACTTGCCATGACTACGCCCGTCGTTACTCACTTCCAGGTTATCCCCGTCGCCGGCCACGACAGCATGCTGCTCAACCTCAGCGGCGCCCACGGCCCGTACTTCACACGCAATATCGTTATCCTCAAGGACAGCTCCGGTAATACCGGCGTGGGTGAAGTGCCCGGCGGCGAACGCATCCGCGAAACCCTGGAAGACGCCCGCAGCCTGGTGATCGGCCAACCCATCGGCCAGTACCAGCGCATCCTCAACCAGATGCGCAGCACTTTTGCTTCCCGCGACGCGGCGGGTCGTGGTTTGCAGACCTTTGACCTGCGCATCACCATCCATGCCGTCACCGCCATGGAAGCCGCGCTGCTCGACCTGCTGGGTCAGTTTCTCGAAGTCCCGGTGGCCGCCCTGCTCGGTGAAGGCCAGCAACGCGACGCGGTAAAAATGCTCGGCTATCTGTTTTATGTCGGCGACCGCAGTGCCACCGACCTGGCCTACCGCAACGAAGCCGACAGTGACGATGAGTGGTTCCGCCTGCGCCACGAAACCGCGCTGACGGCCGACGCCGTGGTGCGCCTGGCCGAAGCCGCCAAAGCCAAATATGGTTTCAATGACTTCAAGCTCAAAGGCGGCGTGCTGAGCGGCGACGAAGAAATCGAAGCCGTCACCGCCCTGGCCGAACGCTTCCCGGATGCGCGTATCACCCTCGACCCGAACGGCGCCTGGTCATTGAAAGAAGCCATCCGCCTGTGCCGCGACCAGCACCACGTACTGGCCTACGCCGAAGACCCCTGCGGTGCCGAAAACGGCTACTCGGGCCGCGAAGTCATGGCTGAATTCCGCCGTGCCACCGGCCTGAAAACCGCCACCAACATGATCGCCACCGACTGGCGCGAAATGGGCCACGCGATCCAACTGCAATCGGTGGACATCCCCCTCGCCGACCCACACTTCTGGACGATGCAGGGCTCGGTACGCGTTGCGCAGATGTGCCATGAATGGGGCCTGACCTGGGGCTCGCACTCCAACAACCACTTCGACATTTCCCTGGCGATGTTCACCCAGGTCGCCGCAGCAGCACCGGGCGACATCACCGCCATCGACACCCACTGGATCTGGCAGGACGGCCAGCACCTGACCAAGGCGCCGCTGAAAATCGAAGGGGGTTATGTAAAAGTGCCGAGCAAGCCTGGCCTGGGGGTGGAGATCGACATGGACGCGGTAGCCAAGGCCCATGAGGTTTACAAAGGCATGGGCCTCGGCGCGCGGGATGACAGCGTGGCGATGCAGTTTTTGATTCCGGGGTGGCGCTTCAACAACAAGCAGCCGTGCCTGGTGCGCTGATTCAGATGTTTGTAGGGGCGGGTTTGCTCGCCAAATACTCGAGACCGCCGCAGTCCTCCTGAATGCCCGCGTTATCGTTGGCACTCTTCGCGAGCAAGCTCGCTCCTACAATCAAGGATTTAAAGCACCCGATCAAACAACGGCGCCACGTCATACCGCTGCTTCAACATCTGCGCATCCACCAGAAAATCCGCCGTGGCCTGGGCCTCGCTGATAATCGTCGGCGAGATCGGCAGCACCTTGATCGCATCGCGCTTGAACCACACTTTGGCGATTTCCGGCGCCGACTGGTTGGCCTTCGACCAGGCTTCGGCGTACTCATCCACGTGCGTGTTGCTCCACACCCGGGCGCGGGTCAGGCGGGCGATGAAGTCCTTGATGATCGCGCTTTTCTGCGCCAGCGCCGGCTCGTAGGCGACGATGTAGGTGGGCGCGCTCATCAGGCCCTTGGCGTTGCGGATCAGCGTGCTGCCTTCTTTTTCCTGCAGCGACACGTAGGGTTCCCAGGTGCCGAAGGCGTCGATGTCGCCCTGGGTCAGCGCCAGGCTGGCCTCGGCCGGCAGTAGGTATTTGAAGTGAACGCTGCTGCGCGGCACCCCGGCTTCATCCAGCGCTTTATAGGCCAGTTGCTGGCTCCATGAGCCGTTCCAGATGGCGACGGTCTTGCCCTTGAGGTCGGCCACCGACTGAATGCCCTTGCGCGCGACGATGCCCACGCCGTCGAGGCTGGTCTGGGTGCTGGCGACGACTTTGACCGGTGCGCCATTGGCGGCCAGGCTGATCACCGGGGTGTCGCCGACGATACCTACGTCCAGCGCGCCGCTGGCCACGGCCGAGGCCACCGGCGAGCCGGTGTTGAAGCGCTTGAAGTCGATTTTATAAGGCAAGTCTTTCAGCTCGCCCGACAGCTCCAGCACGATGCGGTTGGAGAAGAACTGGTCACCCACGGTAAGGGTCAGCGGTTCGGCGGCGCCGGCCGATGGCCCATACAAAGCAAGAGAGGCCAAGCCCAGCAAAGACAGCAGTGTTCGACGGTTGATCATGGAAAATCCCACAGGGTTGGAGGGTTGGTTCAACCATCCGTGGGCGTGCAGTCTGGTCGTTGGTCGTAGAAGCTAACGCAATAAAAGCGCGGGGTTTAATACTGTTGGGCACTATCGATAGAACCGTCGTACAGGTCGCTAGCTGCTTTTCGTATTAAAAACTTCGCCGCGCCTGAGTTAGGGTGAGCTCACCAGACCACTGGACCCCAGCACCTGAACCATTTTCTGCAAGGTCCATTGCATGTCGATTCCCGCTTTGAACATCTGGGGCGCACCGCCCACTGCCCGTTACGAACAACTGGCCGCACCGTTTCGCCCGCTCTTTGCGCAGATTCTCGCGCAGGCGGCGGTGGCGGATCAGACACGCGGCAGCCTCGCCACCGTGATCCAGCAACTGAACGCCTTGGGCCTGCCGCGCTGGCGCCTGCCGGCGAGTTATGGCGGCCAGGATGCAACGTTGGTCGAGTTGCTGGCGCTGCTCACAGAACTGTCCGCCGCCGACTCCAACATCACCCAGGCCCTGCGCGGGCACTTCGGTTTTTGCGAAGACGTGCTCAGCGCCAAGGACTTGGATTGGCGCGCCAAGTGGCTGGACCGGCTCGGCCAGGGTGCCCTGCTCTCTCCCGGCAGCACTGAAGTCGGCAACCAGGCCCGTGGCGATTTCGAAACCCGCCTGCACCGTGACGAAGCCGGCGCCTTGCGCATCAGCGGCAGAAAGTTCTACACCACCGGCGCGCTCTACAGCGACTTGATCAACACCATCGCGACGGGCGAAGACGGCACGATCTATAGCGTAGTCGTCGACCTCAAGGCCCCCGGCGTGCAGATCGTCGATGACTGGAATGGCTTCGGCCAACGCCTCACCGCCAGCGGCACCTGCATCTTCGATAACGCGCCTGTGGTGGATGACGATGTACGCCCCACCCAACAGCGCTTTGGCCACGGCCAGTCGTTCTTCCAGCTCTACCACCTCAGCACCCTCGCCGGCATCGCCCGCCGCGCCGCCCTCAGCGGTGCCGAGGAACTCAGCCAACGCGCGCGCACCTTCACCACCGGCAATGCCGACACCGCTGGCCAGGACGTACAACTGCTGCAGGTGATCGGTGAAGTCGCCAGCCAAGCCTACGCCGCGCAAGCCATCGCCCAGCAAGCGGCGCAACGGCTGGAGCACACCGCACGGTATGTCATCGCCCATGACCAGCCGTTGCACGATGACGATCCGCAGGTTGCGCTGGCTGAATTGGAAGTGTGCCTGGCAGTGAACCCGGTGGTGGATGCGACACTGGCGGCCACCACGGCGCTGTTCGATGCACTGGGCGCCAGTGCCACCGCCAGTAACAAGGCGCTGGACCGGCTGTGGCGAAACGCGCGAACCCTGGCGAACCACAACCCGCGCGTGTACAAATCGCGGATTGTGGGGAATTACCTGGTGAATGGGATTTTGCCGCCTGCGCAGTGGCGAGTAGGCGTGGCGAAGGTATAACGGCCATAAATTGGCCCTATGCTGAGCGGGCCTCTGTATGTTGAGCGGGCTTGCTGTGGTGAGCGGGCTTGCCCCGCGCTGGGCTGCGAAGCAGCCCCAAAACGGCTAACGCGTTTTTGCAGGGCGGCTCACAAACCCCAGCACCCGCGCCAGCATCCGATCACAGGCCTGCAACTGCGCCACGCTGATGAACTCGTCCGGCTTGTGCCCCTGCTCCATGCTGCCCGGCCCGCACACCACCGTGGGAATGCCGGCTTGGTCGAACAGCCCACCTTCAGTGCCAAAAGCCACGGTGCCGAATTCCCTTGAGCCGCAGAACTGCGCCACCCACTCGGCGGCCTGACTTTCCAGCGACGTGGCCAACCCCGGATAGCTGGACAACTCGCTGAGACTGATCGCCGATTGCCCACTCACCGCCCGCATCGCCGGCAGCAGGGTCTGCTCGGCGTATACCTGTAATTGCCGGGCGACCTGCCAGGGATCCTGAGTCGGCAAGGAGCGCACTTCGAAGTCGAAACTGCAATCCTGCGGGACGATATTCAGGGCCTTGCCGCCGTTGATAAGGCCGGTCTGCACCGTGGAAAATGCCGGATCGAAACGCTGATCCAGATGCTGCGGCGCCTTGAGCGCTTCGCCGAGCCGCACCAGTTCGCTGATCAAGCGCGCGGCGTATTCAATGGCATTCACGCCCGTCGGCGCATAGGCCGAATGGCACGCCGCACCGTGCACGTGGCAACGCATCGCCAGTTTGCCCTTATGGCCGAGTACCGGCTTGAGTTCGGTGGGTTCGCCGATCACGCACAGCAGCGGTTTGACCGGTTGCCCATGGAATCGCTCGATCAGCGAACGCACACCCAGGCAACCGACTTCTTCGTCATACGACAGCGCAATGTGCACCGGCATACGCAGCGAAGCCTTCGCCAGGGCCGGCACACACGCCAGCACACAGGCGATATACCCCTTCATGTCTGCCGTGCCACGACCGTACAACTTGCCGTCTTTCTCGGTGAGGTCAAACGGCGCCACGCTCCAGCGCTGCCCATCCACCGGCACCACGTCGGTATGCCCGGACAACACAATGCCGGGCACTTCTGCCGGGCCGATAGTGGCGAGCAGATTGGCCTTGCTCTTGTGTTCGTTGTACACCAGCTCGCAGGCTACGCCCTGGTCCTGCAAATACGTGCGCACAAAGTCGATCAAGGCCAGGTTGGATTCGCGGCTGGTGGTGTCAAAACGCACCAGTTGCGCCAGCAGGTCGCGGCTGTTCATCGGTCGTCTCCCGGTACGGCGTAGCCGGGTGCGACCTGTGGGTTGATGGCGCGGTCGATGTAGGCCTGCAACTGCCCGCGATAAGCCTGCCAGAGCTGGTCGAGGGCGCCGATGGGGTCTTCATCCGCCCAGTCCACGCGCAGGTTGACGATGGGCCACAAGAGGTCATCCACCACCACCAGTGCCGCCGAATGCACCGGCCCCGCTTCACCACCGCCTGCCACACCGGCGTGCATCGCCGCCAGCAGGCGGTCGGCCAGATGTCCGGAGGCCTGTTCGAAAGCCGCCACCATGGCGTCGATCACAGCAGGTTGGGCGAGCATATTCCCCGCCGCCACACACTGCTCGCCACTCACCGCATGGTGGATGCCCAGGGTCTGCGCGCCGCTGAAATGCGCCGTGCGGCCTGCGTTATCAATCACCGTCACCTGGCGATATTCACTGTGATCCTGCCCAGCCAAGGTGGCCAGCGCCTCACTGGGCGCCAAGCCCTGTTCCAACAGGTCCAGCACCTGGGGGCCTAGGCTGGGCAAGGTGATGTTCTGCGACGCCACCGCGCCCACGCCGGGCCGTAGCCACGGGCAACGCGCGCCCACCGCAATGCTTGATGAGCTGATGGCGATACCCAACTGGCCCGTCTCGGCGCAGCGGGCGACAATGGAAAAAGTCATGGGGTTTCCTCAGTCGAGCACGGAAGGGTCAGCGTCGATCATCAACTGCTTCATTTCTTCAAAGTGCTGGCGCGAGAAATCGGCAATACCTTCCCAGCCGCGCGCGGTTTTTTCCGCCACTTCATCGGACAACACCCGCAACGGCTGCCCGGTGGACCAGGCGGTGACGAGGATCTGGCAGGCGCGCTCCAGGGTCCAGATATCGTCAAACGCTTCACCGATGGAACCCGCCGTGACCATCACGCCGTGGTTGCCCATCAGCAGCCGACTCTTGCCATCCAGCAGCCCGGCCAGGCGCGCGCCTTCTGCCTCGGTGTCGGCCATGCCGCCGTACAGCTCGTCCACCGCCACGCGGTTGAAATAGCGCGCGGTGTTCTGGTCGATCGGCGGGACATGCGGCTTGGCCAGGCATGCCACAGCGGTGGTGTAGACCGGGTGCAAATGCAGCACCGCGCGGGTTTGCGGCAGCAGCCGATGAATTTGCCCGTGGATTGACCAGGCGGTGGCGTCCACATTCGGGTGATCGGCACAGGATGAATCGTCGGCGTTCAGCAGCAACAGGTCACTGGCGCGGATACGGGAGAAGTGCTTCCACTTCGGGTTGAGCAAAAACTGTTTGCCATCGGCCGATACGGCGGCGCTGAAGTGGTTGGCCACCGCTTCATGCATGCCCAGGTACGCGATGATGCGAAAGGTCGCCGCCAGGTCGATGCGCGTCTGGTCTTCGTGGGATAACGCCATGAATCGGTCTCCGCAGGGCGCGGCCGCACGCGAATGCGGCACGCGCTGATAGGTTTACTTCGGCATCAGTGCCGCGATGTCGGCATCGGTCGGCGCTTCGAAGTTGTACTTCTTGAGCAACGCGGCGTACTCAGGCGTAGCGCGGTATTTTTCCAGGCCGTCGAGCAAGGCCTTCTTCACCGTGTCATTGCCCTTCTTCACGCCGAAGCCATTGAGCACCGGGTAGATCAGGGTGTCGGACGAGATCACCACGCGGCTGCCGAGCTTGTCGATCACGCCACGGGCCACGGCAGCGTCGGTGATCTGAGCTTCAACCGCGTGGGCCAGCAGGGCCTGGGTGGTTTGCGGGTCGGTGCTGTATTCGCTGATCTGGATCGGCTTCAGGCCCTTGGCCACGCAGTACTCGGCCGACAGCTTGTTCATCTGTGCCAACCACGACGTGGCGCCCATCGAGCCGATCTTGTGGCCGCAGAACTCTTCCGGGGTCTTGGGCTGGAAGCTGCTGTCCTTGAGGGTGAGGATCGACTCGCCGCTCTTGAGGTAAGGGATCATGTCGATGACCTTGACCCGCTCCGCCGTGATGTACATCGACGAATTGGTCACATCGAAACGCCCGGCTTGCAAGCCGGTGATCAGGTTGGGGAAGCGCGTGTCGAGGGTCTCGACCTTGCGGCCCATGACCTTGCCCAGGCCGTCCATGAACTCGATGTCAAAGCCTGCGGGCTTGTTGTTATCCATGTACTCATACGGGAAGAACGTTACGTCGGAACCGGCGATGATCTTGCCGTCCTGCTGGAACGCCGAAGCCGCCAACGAAGTCATCGCAACCGCAGCGCCCAGCAGGCACACGGCAAGGGGACGAACACTTTTACGAAACGCTGTCATGGTGATTACCTGCAAGGTTTTAGTAAGTAGCAAGGAATGTGGCTAGGCAGTGGCTGAGTCTTGTCCGGCCTGTTGCACGAAGAACGAAGCGCCACGGGGCTTTTGCGGCAAGCGCATGTGGTTGTCCGTGGAACGCACCAAGCCACTTTCTTCACCGGCCACCAGCAGGCCGGCATGTGCGCTGGGCAGAGGGTTTTCGCCGAATGGCAGCGCGTCTTCAGCGGCGTACACGCTGATGAAGAGGGTGCGCGGCAGTTCGGTCTCGTTAGGGCTGGAAGCATGCAAAAGGCGGGTGTGCATGAAGCACACGGAGCCCGCGGGACCGTAGCAGGCCACCGCTTGCTGGCAGTGTTCTTCGACGACAGCGTCGTCCACCGAACCGGTAAAACGCTGGTGCTGCCAGTGTGACCACAGCGGGCCTTTGTGGCTGCCGGGGATCACGTTCAGCGGGCCGTTTTCCGGGGTCACTTCGCTGACCATCAGCAAGGCGGTGACGATATCGTCGTTGCTGTGGGGCGTGAACAGGAAGTCCTGGTGCCACTTCACCTGGGTCGCCGTATGGGGCAGTTTCGAGTTGATCTTGCTGTGGTGAAAGCGCGTGCCGTGGGCGCCGATCAACTGCGCGGAAATCGCCGCCATGCGTGAGTGCAACGCCACACGCTCATAGGCCGCTGAAATCTCGGTGGGCGAACTGACCCGGCGCAGCGACGGGTGATCGGCGCGGTGATCGCCCTCCAGATCAAAACGCTCGCGGCCATCGACGGTGGCGCCCCAGCCCTGCGCGTGGCTGCGGCTTTCTTCGACCCACTGGTCGAAATCGTGCTGCAACGCGGCCACTTCCTCCGGCGACAGCACGCCTTCGACCACCAAGAAACCGTCACGCTGGAATTGTTCGATTTGCGCTTGCTCGATCATTGTGTTTTTCCTGAACGTTGAAAGGTCACGCCAGCGAGACGTCCTTGAGGAACGCCTCTACGCGTGGGTTGTGGCCGCTGCGCAAGGCGCCCGGCGTGTCGTCGCAGACCACGCGGCCCTTCTCCATGAACACGATGCGGTCGGAGACCTTGAAGGCGAAGTTCATCTCGTGGGTGACAATCACCATGGTGATGCCCTCCTCGGCCAGGGCTTCGATGACTTGCAGCACTTCGTTGACTTTCTCCGGGTCGAGGGCCGAGGTGGGCTCGTCAAACAGCATGATCTGCGGGCGCATCATCAAGGCGCGGGCGATGGCCACGCGTTGTTGTTGGCCGCCGGACAGCTGGTGCGGGTATTTCCAGGCATGGTCGAGCATGCCGACCTTGTGCAGCAGTGCGTAGGCCTGCTGCTTGAGCTCGGACGTCGCGCCCAGCCGATGGTATTTCGGCGCCATCAGCAGATTGTCGAGCACGCTCAAATGCGGGAACAGGTTGAAGCTCTGGAACACCATGCCGATGTTCAGGCGATGTTCGGCGTGCTCGATGTACTGGGGTTTCTGCGCGCCGACTTTGTTCAGGTGAATAAAGGGCAGGCCATTGATCCTGATCTCGCCGTTATCCAGTTGTTCAAGGCCGTTGAGCAGGCGGATCAGCGTAGTTTTGCCAGAGCCCGACGGGCCGATCACCGACACCACTTCACCGGGCTGGATCTGCAGGTTGACCGAGCCCAGCACCTCGATATCGTTGTAAGCCTTGTGCAGCCGTGCGGCTTGCAACGCGGGTTCGCCGTTGCTGGCCGGGCGCGCCAAGGCGGTGCGCTGTTGGGTGGCCAGGGCCAGCACCGCCGCATCAGGAACGCGGGAGACGTTGCGCTGGTTGACGTCGAGAAAGCGCTCCAGGCGTTTAAGCAGGAAGTCGAACACCGTGACGATAAACACGTAGAAAAACGCCACCGCCGCCATGGTCTCGATCACCAGGAAGTTCTGCGAATACAGACGCTGGCCGACCATCAGGATCTCGGTCAGCGAGATCACCGACACCAACGAGGTGAGCTTGACGATAGAGATGTACTCGTTGGCCAGCGACGGCAACGCCACCCGCAATGCCTGGGGAATCACTACGCGCCATTGCGTGCCGAAGAACTTCAGGCCCAACGCCCGCGCCGCTTCGCCCTGCCCTTTGGGGATCGAGAGCAGGCCACCGCGATGGATCTCGGCCACGTAGGCGGTCTCGCAGATCACCAGCGCCAGCAGGCCGGACCAGAACGGGTCGGCCAGGATCGCCGAGGTGCCGGGCAACGCTTGCGGCAGGTTGTAGATAAAGATCAGCAGCACCAGCAGCGGCAGGCTGCGGAACAGCCAGATATAGCCGCGCGCCGGCACGCTGAGCAGGCCGTGCCTGGATTGCTTGGCCAGCGCCAGCAGAAAGCCCAGGCCGATGCTCAAGACCCAGGTCAGGGTACTGAGCTTGATCACCGTCCACGTCGCGCGCCAGAACTCGGCATCGCCCAGCAAACCAAACATGTAATTCCAGTCGAATGTCATCGTCGCTGTGCCCTGAGAAGTTGATCTACATCGATGGGTTCAGAGTCGTGGCGGGAGGCACTTGGGGTCAATTCGTAAAAGCCGGCCCTTTGAGTAGGGAGAACCTATGCAGTGCCAGGGCGCTTGTTTTCTGTGGTGACTGGGCATGCTGTGGTGACTGGGCATGCTGTGGTGAGCGGGCTTGCCCCGCGCTGGGGCGCGAAGCGGCCCCAATCCAGCCCACCTTTTTATAAGTCATCACTCGCCAGCAGATTTTAGGGCCGCTCCGCGCTCCAGCGCGGGGCAAGCCCGCTCACCACAATGCAGCCGGCGCCTGTATTTGGTGCAAGCTCAGCTCACCCCACTCAAGACCCGCACTGCATGCGGATCAAAAAAGCTCGGCGGCGCCATGCCGGGGATGTACTGGTCGGACACAAACATGCGGCAGCGCTCGGCAAACGCCGACACCACGCGCGACAGCTGAGTGTTGCTGGCCGTGGCGTAGCCCAGGCGCATCGGCCGGTGGGCGCCCGCCAGGCGCAGGCGGATCACGCGCTTGCCGTCCTGAGACAGGTTCGATTTCGGCCGCGCATTCGCGAAGGAATAGCCGATCCCATTGCCGACCATGGCACGCACCGTTTCGAGGTTGGTGGAGCGCATGATGATGTTCGGCGTGGTGCCGGCCTGGATAAACAGGCTGAGGAAATAGTCGCGGCTCCACGGTGTGTCGAGCAGCACCACCGGGTAAGCCTCAAGGTCTTGCATGCTCACAGCCGGAGAGTTCGCCAGCGGGTGATACTCGCCGACCATCACATAGGGCGGCAGCTGTGCCAGGGGCTGGAAGTCGATGTCCGGGCTGGTCACCAGGTCGTAGGTCAGGGCGATATCCAGCTCGCCACTGCGCAGTTTTTCCAGCAACTCTTCGTGGTTGCCTTCGGCTTGCGTCAGCCGCACGCCAGGAAACGCACGGCCGAAACCAAACACCAATTCCGGCGTGATCATCGGCGCCAGCGACGCCAGGCAGCCGACCCGCAACGGCCCGCGCACGGTGTTCAAGGACTCCGACGCGATGGTGTAAAGGTTGGTCATCTGCTCCAGGATCAGCTTGGCTTCCTGCATCACCAGGCGCCCCACCGCCGTGAGGGAAATGCCCTGGGCGTGGTGGCGGATAAACAGCTGGATGCCCAGCTCGGCCTCCATATGGGTGATCGCCGCCGAGATCGACGGCGACGACACGTGGATGCGTTCAGCGGCAGCACTGATGCTGCCTGCCTCTCCCGACGCAACGAAATACTCCAGTTGACGCTGAGTAATACGACTGAGCATCACGCCTGCCCCTCAACAATGACTGTACCGGAAGCGTTGCAGGGTTCGTGCCGGGTCAGGCGCCAGGCGATGAGTTGCACGGGCTTCGGTTTTTCCTAAGCACTACCCCGCACAAATGCTGGTTTCGTCGTAACCGGGCCAGTGTGAAGCTGGCGGCATCCCGCTTCCCATGAGTTGCCGTTATGCCGACCCACACCCGCATCCGCATGTTCAACACCCAACAGACCTACCCCAACCAGACGCTGGACAACGACCTGTGCCAAGCCGTGCGCGCCGGCAACACCATTTATGTGCGCGGCCAGATCGGCACTGATTTCGACGGCAACTTGGTTGGTCTCGGCGATCCACGCGCCCAGGCCGAACAGGCGATGAAGAACGTCAAGCAACTGCTGGAAGAGGCGGGTTCTGATCTGTCGCACATCGTGAAGACCACCACCTACCTGATCGACCCGCGCTACCGCGAGCCGGTGTACCAGGAAGTCGGCAAGTGGCTCAAAGGCGTATTCCCGATCTCGACCGGGCTGGTGATCTCGGGCTTGGGCCAGCCGGAGTGGTTGATGGAAATCGACGTGATTGCGGTTGTGCCGGATGACTGGCAGCCCTGAATAACCTGGAGTACGCCATGACCCACCCTGTGTTTTTCCTCAACGGGCCCAACGCCAATCTCTACGGCCTGGACAAAGCCGGCACCTACGGCAGCGAAAGCTTCGCCAGCATCCAGGCCCGCTGCCAAGACCTCGCCGCGACCCTTGGCCTGACCTTGGATTTTCGCCAAAGCAACCATGAAGGCGTGCTGGTGGACTGGATTCAAGAGGCACGACTGAACGCCGACGCCATCGTGATCAACGCCGCCGGGCTCAGCTACAGCTCGGTGCCGATCCTTGATGCGCTGCTGGCCTTCGACGGTCCGATCATCGAAGCGCACATGAGCAATATCTGGAAGCGCGAACGCTTCCGGCACCACTCCTACGTGTCCAAGGCCGCCACCGGTGTGATCGCCGGGTTGGGGGCGCTGGGTTACCAACTGGCACTCACGGCCGTGGCGGAGCTTTTAGAACCATAAGCTTCAGAGACAGCCGAGCTGTTGTGGTGAGCGGGCTTGCCCCGCGCTGGGGTGCGAAGCGGCCCCACACCTGACAGCGAGGTTTGCCTGAAAGAACGCCATGACTTGATCAGGGCCGCTACGCGCCCCAGCGCGGGGCAAGCCCGCTCACCACAAATAGTTAACCTATCCTCGGGAACCGACCATGTCAGTAGAAACCATCAACACCCTGGTCGTCGGCGCAGGCCAGGCCGGCGTCGCCATGAGCGAACACCTGTCGCTGATGGGCGTGCCGCATATCGTGCTGGAACGCCACCGCATCGCCGAACGCTGGCGCTCGGAGCGCTGGGACTCCCTGGTCGCTAACGGGCCGGCCTGGCATGACCGGTTTCCCGGCCTCACATTCGAAGGCATTTCGCCGGAAGCCTTCCCCCCCAAAGAGCGTATGGCCGACTACTTCGAAGCCTACGTGGACAAATTGCAGGCCCCCGTGCGCACCGGCGTCGAGGTGCAGCAGGTAGAGCGTCATGTGGGACGACCCGGCTTCAAGGTGACCACATCGACCGGCGTGATCGAAGCCGCCAATGTGGTCGCCGCCACCGGCCCGTTCCAGCGCCCTTCCATCCCGAACATCGTCCCGAGCACCGCGCCGTTGCATCAACTGCACTCTTGCACCTACAAGAACCCCGGCCAACTCCCCGAGGGCGCCGTGCTGGTCGTCGGCGCTGGCGCCTCCGGCTCGCAAATCGCCGAAGAACTGCAAAAGGCCGGCAAGACCGTGTACCTCTCGGTGGGCGAACACTACCGCCCTCCCCGCGCCTATCGCGGTCGTGACTACTGCTGGTGGCTGGGTGCATTGGGCCTGTGGGATGAAGTCAAAATCCAGCCGAAGAAGAAGCACGTCGCCTTTGCGGTCAGCGGTTACGAAGGCGGCAAGACGGTCGATTTCCGCCGCCTGGCGCACCAAGGGATTCATCTGGTGGGCGTCACCGAGGATTGGAAAGACGGCGTCATGACCTTCCAACCCGGCTTGGCCGAGAACGTGGCTCAGGGGGATCGCGCCTACTTTGATGTGCTGCGCGATGCAGATGCCTATATCGAGGCGAACGGGTTGCCGTTTCCCCCGGAACCGCAGGCCTGGGAGTTGTTGCCAGATCCTGAGTGTTTGGTGAACCCAGTGTTGAGCCTGGACCTGGCAGAAGCGGGCGTGACCACAATCCTCTGGGCCACTGGCTTCACGTTCGATTTCAGCTGGTTGAAGGTCGATGCATTCGATGAGAAAGGCGAGCCGTTCCACAAGCGCGGGATCTCGGCGCAAAGCGGGATTTACTTTTTAGGCCTGCCGAATCTGGTCAACCGCGCGTCATCGTTTATCTACGGGGTGTGGCACGACGCGAAGTATGTAGCGGACCACATCGTGTTGCAGAATGAGTACATGGCGTACGGCAAATCCTGACGCCCTGACGATGGTTTGGTGTTTTCTCGATTCATCGGTGTTGTGTCAACATGGGCTCTATTACCCCATGGATTTAGCCAGGGAACAGCCGATAGTGCTGCCCTGGGACACAAGGAAACGATGACGTGGCAACAGAAAAAACCAGGAAAGTGTTTTGGTATTCCGCGTGGGGATTGCTGTTTGCAGGTTTGGCCGGCGTGCTGATAAAACAGGCCTTCGAAGAGACACCCGAGCCCAGCAAACCCAGCTACCTCAGCGACCTGATCATACTGACCGCGCGAACGACGGCTCGTAATCGAATGGTCAACGAGGACATAAGGTTCGACCGGGCGGAAGCGGCTAACAGCCACGCGATAAGGTTCTATTACACGCTGGTCAATTACGATACCCAGCCTGATAGCTTTGACTTGGACGCGACATTCTCAGACATCACCCAGGCTATTTGCGCCGCGCAGATGCCAAAAGACTCGTCAATTCTCACACTGGGCGGCACCTTCATTTACATTTTTGGCAGTAAAAACGTAAAAGAGGTTGGGCGATTCGAAATCGACAAGCAGAGTTGTGCTGGCTAACGGTGAAGGGGGCGGATTGATTCGCCCCCCTTTTAATTTTCTGCCGATGCGTCGCCTTAACCCCGCTTCGGCAACTTCCAGTTCGGCCGAATAAAGTGGCAGGTATACCCGTTGGGAATCCGCTCCAGGTAATCCTGATGCTCCGGCTCTGCCTCCCAAAACGGCCCCGCCGGCTCAATCTCCGTCACCACCCGCCCTGGCCATAACTTCGATGCATCCACATCCGCAGCCGTGTCTTCGGCAATGTCACGCTGCTGCTCACTCAGGTAATAGATCGCCGAGCGATAACTCGGCCCAAGATCATTGCCCTGTCGGTTCGGTGTGCTCGGGTCATGGATCTGGAAGAAGAACTCCAGAATCTGCCGATAACTGATTACCGCCGGGTCAAACACGATCTCGATCGCCTCCGCATGGTTGCCATGGTTGCGGTAGGTGGCATTCGGCACATCGCCGCCGGTGTAGCCGACGCGGGTGTGCAGCACGCCGGGGTAGCGACGCAACAGGTCTTGCATGCCCCAGAAGCAGCCGCCGGCGAGGATGGCGGTTTCGGTTGGGTTGGTCATGGTCGGTTCTTCCGCGCAATGGATACAGGCAAGTTATGGGGTTGGGTTGGCAAATACCAAGGGTAAAGGGGGGTACCCAGACGATCGGTTTCAGGTAATGATGCGCGACCAAAATCAAGGAAGATAACAACAATGAAAACCGCCTTGCGCGCCCTGCTTGTGTTTTGCCTGACCACGCCCGCCCTCGCGGCCGAAAGCCCTGTCGGCTTCAAGACCACCACCCTGCCCGACGCGCAGACCAGCCGCCCGCTGGAAATGGTGGTCTGGTATCCCGCTGCTGCAACCACCGCAAAACCCCAGCTGATCGCCGACAACGGGGTGTTCATCGGCGCCCTCGCTGTGACAGATGCACCACCGGCTGCCGGTGAGCATCCTTTGGTCGTGCTCTCCCACGGCTACGGCGGTAATTGGGGCAAACAGGTGTGGTTGGCCAGTGCCTTGGCGCACAAAGGATACATCGTAGCGGCAGTCAACCACCCTGGCACCACCACCAAAGATCGCAGCCCGCAGGCCGCCGCTCAACTATGGAAACGCCCGGCCGACCTGAGCCGTGCCATTGATGCGGTCCTGGCCCAGCCCAAGCAATTTGGCGCGGTGGCGAAAAACCGGATTGCCGCCGTCGGCCACTCCCTCGGCGGTTGGACCGTGCTTGAGATTGCCGGCGCGCGTTTCGATCCCGATCTGTTCACCCAAGCCTGCGACGCACACCCGAAGCTCGGCGGCTGCATGGGTTACCACGAGATGAACCCCGCCGGCACACCCGAAGGCAAAGTCCAGTTGGCCGCTGACTTGAGCGACAAACGCGTCACCGCCATTGTGTCCCTGGACCTGGGCCTCGCGCCCGGCTTCACCGACGCCAGTCTGGCCACACTTTCCGTACCGGCGCTGGTGATCGCGGGTGGCGTGCCCACGGAAGATATGGACCCTAACCTGGAGTCCGCCGCGCTGGTCAAGCGCCTGCCCAAAGCCTCGACCCAGTACGTGGAGATCGGCGACGCCACTCACTTCACGTTCATGTCGATCTGCAAGCCGGGCGGCATGGAGCTGATTGAAGAAAGTTCGCCGGGCGATGGCATGATTTGCCGGGATGGAGAAGGGGCTCGGCCAAGGGCAGAGATCCAACAACAGGTGGTAGGACTGATGACTGCGTTTTTGCAGCAATCGTTCAGCCATTGATCAACTGAATCACCCATGGAGCGCAACATGCAAGAAAGCCAAGAGTTGAGAGGGTTACGAGGCTGGCTCGTGCTCATTGTAATAGGCCTGGTCATCTCGATTTCCCGCACGGCCTATAGCCTGCTTGCGGTGCATTACCCTATTTTTGCGGATGGCTCCTTTACCCTGCTGTCGACGCCTGGGACTGAGTTGTACAACCCGTTGTGGGCGCCGATTCTGGTGTCGGAAGCGCTGATTAATGTGTTGTTTGTCGCTACCTACGCGTACCTCATTTACCTCTTCATCACCGAGCACTATCTATTTCCCAAGGTCTATATCGCGACGGTGATTGCTTCGGCGGTGTTCATTCCGCTCGATGCCTGGGTGTGCTCATTAGTGTTCGTAGATGAACCCATCTTCGACGCCAACACGACAAAAGAGCTGGCACGGACATTGATCGCCTTGTTCATATGGGTGCCTTACATGCTGGTCTCCAGACGGGTAAAGGCAACGTTTGTCATGCATAAGCCGCAGAGCGCTGACGCGCACACGGCCGTCGGCTCTTGAGTACGCATGGCTAACCCCAAGGACACCGCCTTCGCCTATCAAGCGGTGTACCGCTACCTCGTCGAGTTGATCGAGGCCGGCCCCGTGCAAAGCGAGCAAAAACTACCGTCCCTGCGCCAATTGGCGCAGCGCCTCGGCGTGTCGGTGTCGACCACCAAATACGCCTATTCGTTGCTGGAGGATGAGGGACGGATCTACGCCCGGCCCAAGCTCGGTTATTTCACGCGGTTGATACCCGCGCCTTTATCGACTGAACGCTCATCCAACCTGCTCGACCAGGTCTTCGCCAACTCCCGCCAACCGGGCATGCTGGCCCTGAGCGCCGACGTCCCGGCCATCCTGCTATCGCTGGAAAACCCGCTGCTGATGATCGAGCGCGAACTGGCCCGCCACTACCCGCGCGCCCTGACACCGCAGTACCTGCCCTTCGGCGAGCCCGAGTTGCGCGCGGCATTGGCTGAACGCTACACCTGTTCCACGGGCAACTACTGGCAGGCCGATCAGGTGTATATCGGTGCGGACCTGCACAGTGTGTTGGAGCTGGCGCTCAACGCCCTGGACCTGGCAGGCAGCGTGGCGCTGGTAGAGTCGCCGTGTTCGTGGGCGATCCTGCGCCAGTTGCAGGCGGCGAACATCCGGGTGATCGAACTGAACCTGGACGACGACGGTCGTTTCGACCTGCTGGCCTTGAATGAACTGCTCGAACATACGCCCGTCCGCCTGGCAGTGCTGTCATCCACTGTGAACATTCCCCACGGCAGCCGCATGCCCGCCGAGGATAAGCAGCAGGTCTGCCGGTGGCTGGCGGAGCGGGCTATCTGGTTGTTCGAAAACGATACGTACGGCGACTTGTATTTCGCGCCCCAACCGGCGCGCTATCGCGACTTTGCCGACCCACAGAAGCTGCTGGTGCTCTCGACCTTCGACAAGGTGATCGGCTCGGAAGCCCCCTATGGTTATGTGCTGTGCCGTGGATGTGGGCCGCAGTTGCAGCGTTTGTTCCTGGAGCGGGCGTTTCGCCTCTCACCGATCCGTCAAAAAGCGATCGCCAAGCTCTACACCTCCAAACGCATCGACGCGCACCTGCACAAGCTGCGGGCCTTGCTGCACGAGTGCATGATCCGCATGAAAAACCTGCTGGACGAATACGCCCAGGACGCCTTTGAGGTCATGACTGCGCAAGGCGGCGCGTGCTTCTGGCTTGCGGCGACGCACCCGGTCGACATGCGCCAGGTGCTCGAACGCTTGCTGGCCGAGCGCATCGTCATAGCCCCCGGTGAACTGTTCAGCCAGCAAGGCAGCTGGAAACAGCACCTGCGCCTGAGCTTCACCCTCGATTGGAGCAAGGATATCGCCCAGGCCGTGGAGCAGTTGTCGCGCGCGGTTCGTCAGAGCCCGTAGCAGTGCCGTGCCTCTGGGAAGCGGCCGTGGCGAACGTCTTCGGCAAACCGCTCGCAGGCGTCGCGGATCACTGCCCCCACATCCGCGTACTGTTTGACGAAGCGCGGCAGGTGTTCACCGCCCAGGCCCAGCACATCTTCAGTGACCAGCACTTGGCCGTCGCAGGCCGGTGATGCGCCGATGCCGATGGTCGGCATTTTCGAATCGAGAGTGATCTGACGGGCCACGCCTTCAGCCACGCCTTCGAGCAACAGGCTGAACGCCCCCGCCTGCAGATTGGCCCGTGCGTCCTCGGCAATCCGCGCGCCGGCTTCAGCGGTGAGGCCCTGGGCCTTGAAGCCGCCCATCACGTTGACGAATTGCGGCATCAGTCCTATATGGGCCATCACCGGAATACCCCGCGCCACCAGGAATTCGACAGTGCCGGCCAAGGCCTGGTTGGCCTCCAGCTTCACGGCATCGCAGCCCGTGCGCGCCAGCACCTGGGCGCAATTGCGAAAGGCCTGCTCGTTGGATTCCTGATAACTGCCAAACGGCATGTCGGCAATGACACACGCCAGACGTGTGCTGTCGACCACGGCGCGGGTGTGGCCGATGATTTCTTCAAGCTGCATGCTCAAGGTCGAAGGCCGGCCATAACCGACCATGGCCGTGGAATCGCCGATCAGGATGAAATCGACCAACGGATCGATCAGCTTGGCGATGGCACTGGAGTAAGCCGTCAGAGAGACGATTTTCTGCTGCCCTTTCATGGCAACCAATTGTGGGACGGTCAGGCGTTTAGTGCGGGTGTGGAGGCTCATCTGGTGACTTCCGTTGTGCGGTGGAGCACCCGATTATTGGCGAAAGGACAGGCGATTCAATGCACAGATCGGCGCTAAAAAGCGACCCAGTGAGCGAAGCTGGTATCATCCCGAGCCTGAATAACCCGGGTAGAACGACATGAACCGCCAGAAAAAACTCCAGCAGCTCTTCAAGGAAAAAGCCAGGAAGGCCAACGCGAAATTGGCGCCGAAGAAAAAGGATAAATACATCAGCAAGGCGGACCGCGAAAAGCTGGCGGCTGAAGCGGCTCAGGCGCCAGACAGTGCCCCGGAAAGCTGATTCAGCAACCGCTCAATGCCACCTGCGGCCGCTCACCCGCAAAGAAAAACGGTCGCAGGCGCACACCCACGCTGTTGCCAATGAACGCCGCCACCAGCCATACCCAGCCATGCAGGCTGCCTGAGGCGATGCCGCTGAAGTACGCGCCGATGTTACAGCCGTACGCCAGGCGCGAACCGTAGCCGAGCAGCAGGCCGCCGATCACCGCAGCCACCAGTGAGCGCGCCGGAATCTTCAGGCTGGGGGCGAAACGCCCGGCCAGGCCGGCGGCCAACAACGCGCCGAGGATGATGCCGATATCCATCACGCTGGTGATGTCTTCCCACACCGGTGCAGCCAGGGCCTTGGCGTTGCCCGGCATCTGCCAGAACGCCCAGCTGGCTACGTCCACACCCAAGCCACTGGCGACCTTGGCGCCCCACAGCGCAAACGCCGAGGTAATGCCCCATGGTCGACCCGCCAATGCGAGGGTGGCGTAGTTGAGCAAAGCCAGGCCGATGGCGCCCCACACCAATGGCCACGGTCCGCGCAGGAAGCGGCGCAGGCCTTGGTGCTCGCTTTTCACGCCCTCCTCCAATTGACCATGACGGCGCTTCTCCAGGCGCACGGTCACCCGCGCAATGATCGCGAACACCGCCAGGCTCAGGCCCATCGCCGGCACCACGCCGAAGCTCTTGACGATGGACACCGCCGGGAAGGCCGGCAGCGCAAACCACCAGTCCACGTGGTGCGTGGCGATCAGCGAACCACAGATAAAGAAGAACAACGTCACCAGCATGCGCGCATTGCCGCCGCCCACAGTGAACAGCGTGCCCGACGCACACCCGCCGCCCAACTGCATGCCGATGCCAAAGATGAACGCCCCAAACACCACCGACACCCCGGCCGGCGCCACCAGCCCGACCACCGGCTGCCCGAACAAACTGCCCGCCCCCAACGCCGGGAAGAACAACAGCACCGCGATCGCCAGCATCACCATCTGCGCACGCAAACCGGCGCCACGGCGATCATTGATGAACACGCGCCAGGCCGAGGTAAACCCAAAGGCGGCGTGGTAGAGGGTCAAGCCCAGTGCCGCGCCAACCACCAGTAACAGCACCTGGTGCGAGCCGACGCTGTTTTGCAGGAACAAGGCGCCCAGCACCAGGAGGATAAAGGCCACCAACGGCGCAATAGGCTTGCGCGCGGGAGCGAGAGGAACAGAGGTGCTCATGGGGTATCTCGGTAGGTTTGAATGGGCGCGAGTATAAACCCCAACCCAAGATATTGTGGTGAGCGGGCTTGTTGTGGTGAGCGGGCTTGCCCCGCGCTGGGCTGCGAAGCGGCCCCATTAAAAACACCGAGCATCGTCAGTTAAACCGAGTCGCCAGAATTTAGGGCCGCTTCGCAGCCCAGCGCGGGACAAGCCCGCTCACCACAAAAAATCTATATGCCATTGGAAAAAGAGGCTTGGTCAGGTCCGCCCCACCGACCCCGACACCGGAAGATCCCCCAACAACCTGAGCCCGGTGCTCTTCACAAACGTCTCGTAATCCATCGGTTTTTGAATGCGCGTCTCGGCATTGGGCAGCACATACGCCCAGGCACGTTTGCTGGAGGCGTCGTACACCAGCTTGAACAGGCGCGTCGGCACCCAGACCTTGTTGTCCCCGATGGTGCCGTAGCCAGCATCGAACAACGGGCCGGTGAACACATACACATCGCCGCCAGCACGCTTGGCGAACTTGCGCACGTCGGCCTCGACCTTGCTCCAGATCTTGCGGTTGTTGGTCGGGTCTTGCGGCACCATGTTCGACAGCGCGAACGACTGGGCCATGGCGTGGGCGTCAGGCGCATCAGCGGCCGGAGCCTGGTGGCCGCGGTCCACCGCCGGATGCTGGCTGCGGTAGTCACTCAACTCCGCGCGCCCCGCCTTGGGGATGCGTGGGTCGGGATAGAACTGGTTGGTGCGTTCCTCGCCTTTGGCGTCTTTCAACTGCGCGGCGTTCAGACGTTCGACCACCACCAGCGGCGTCTTGCTGGTTTGCGAGTACAGCACCGCAAAGGTGTCGGAGCATAGCGCCAGAGGCTTCATCGATGCCGGGACGGTGGCGGTTTTGATCGGCGTGGTGGCGGGGAAAAGTTGCGCGCAACCTTCAAACGAACTGCGTTGCTGCGCGGGGGAATAGGGATTGGCCAGGCTGCGAGCGTCGACAGCGGCGCAAAGCAAAACAAGGGCCGACAGCCCGACTGCAATGTTGCGTAGGTACATGCGTTAGATCTTATGGTGAGGGTGAAACGGACGACAGGCTCCGAGGCGCTGAGCCGACAGACGCACGACCTCAGGCGATCGGGCGGAGCTTATGGACCCTCATAAGCCAATTTGGTGCCGCGCGCTCGCCCCGTTATGCCAATAGCGGCAGCATCACCACAAACTCGCTGCCCTTGCCGTGGCCCTCACTCACGCCCGTCACCGTGCCGCCGTGGGCTTCCACCAGTTCGCGCACGACGGTCAAGCCAATACCCAGGCCAGCACTGTTGAAACCGATAGCGTGTGCGTCTTGCACGTAAGGATCAAAAATGAACGGCAAAGCCTTGGCGGTCACACCGATGCCGTTGTCACAAATGCTGATCCTCAGCTGCTCGGCCTCGACGGTGACAACCATCGAGATTTTGCCACCCGCTTGGGTGTACTTGGCTGCGTTACCCAGCAAGTTGTGCAGTATCTGCGCAAGCCTCACCGGGTCGCCGTTCATCAGCAGGCTAGCGTCGGGAAGCGCCACATCAAATTGCTGGTTACGCGCGATCATCACTGGACTACAGGTATCGACAGCAGCATTGAGGATGCGCAGCATGTCCACCTCACGGCAGTGGATGCGCAGCTTGCCGGTGCTGGCGCGCGACACATCCAGCAGGTCGTCGACCAGCTGGGATATATGCTGAACCTGGCCTTCGATCAACTCACGCATGCGCGGCAGTTGGTCGCTGGGCAACCTGACCATGCGCTCGGCGATCATGCTGATGGGTGTCAGCGGGTTGCGCAGTTCATGGGCCACCATCGCCAGGATACTTTTCTGCTGGCCCAGCGCACGTTCGGCGGTGCCCTGAAGGTCCTGAGCGCTGAGCGCGGCGATTACCAACTGCGCATTCGCTTCGCGCAGTTCCTGGAACAGCTGCTGCTCTTCGGCCTGAGGCGCCGCAGTCGCATCGGATTGCGCAAGGAGTATTGCCAGCACCAACTGCTGATTGGCTTCGATCAGTTGTTCGACGTGCTGAGCGTCCTCCAGACGATTGTTCGCGTCGCTCAACTGGTCCTGCAGCGCAGCCAACACGGCGCGGGCTTTAACGGTTTTGCGACCGAGCAGGAAGAGTTCGTGGGCCGCATTGGCGACCCTGCGCTCGTCTTCTCCGGCGCCGTTATTCATACGTCAGCTCAAACATTGTCACTCCCTGTGCGCCGGGTAGTCGGGCGACCACCCAGCAGCCCCTCCTGATCAGGCAGCATCTCGCCGATCTGCAGGCCATCGTCATTGATGTGGTATTGGCGCAACTCATCGCAGTGAGCACTGGCGCGCACCTTGACCACGGCCATGATGCGCAACAATCGGCTGCGTACTTCGATGTAGCGCTGCACGATGATCGCATCGGTCAGGAACGCCGTGCCGTAGGGACTGAAGCGCAGATCGGTGTAGCGGTCTTCCAGTTCCGAGGTCATCAACACGCTGACGCCGGCGCGGGTCAACGCGGTGACCATGCGTGACAACGACTCACGGAAGTCCGCGCGGAACGTCGGCGCGAGGGCCAGCTCAAAGCCCGACAGCGAATCGATGACCACCCGCGTGGCACTCAAGCGGGTGATTTCGCTGAGGAGCAAGTGAACAATTTCGTCAATCGACAGGTCAGGCGCCCGACTGTCTACCAAACCGACCTTCCCGCTTGCGATCAAATCGGCCAGCACCGCGTTTTGCGAGTGGTTGGGGCGTTGCTCAAACACCGCGATAACCCCGGTTTCGCCACTGCGCGCGCCCTCGGCCAGGAAAGTCGCCGCCAAAACGCTTTTACCCGACCCCGAAGGCCCTGCAACCAGCAGTGAATAACCCCGTGGCAATCCGCCGCCGAGCATCTCGTCAAGGCGCGGCACGCCCATTTTCAGGCGCTGCACAGGCAGTGTCATCGGTTTATCGACCGGGTTCAGCGCGGCCGGCGCAAAAACCTTGATGCCGGAACTGGCGATACGGAAGGTGTGCAGCCCCGGCAAAGTCGGTTGGCCGCGCATTTTCATGATTTCCAGCTTGCGCACCATCGAATTGCGTTCAACGCTCTGGCGCATCCAGATCAGCCCATCGGCCACGGTGAAAATCGGGTTGGTGTCGGTCTCGGTGAAATACTCGCCAATCAGGAATGTGGTCGCCTGCCAGGTGGTCATCAACATGCCCAGTTGTTGAACGAACTGCGGCAGGTTGTTATTGGGATTGTGCTGGGTCTGGCTGGCCATCACCACCGAGCGGAAGGAGTCGACAAACACCAGCGACGGCGAGTGCGCCTCCACTTCGCTGACAATGCGCCGCAGCACTTCATCCAGGTCTCCGGCCAGGGTGTCGTCGGCCAAGTTGATGTAGCGGATCGACTGGTTGATCGCTTCGTCGTCGAAAAAGTCGAACTGCTGCTGATAACGCAGCATCTTCAGCGGCGGCTCGCCCAGCACCGTGAAAAACAGCGCGGGACGTTCGGGTGTCGCCAGGGCAAACATCATCTGATGCGCCAGGGTGGTCTTGCCACAGCCGGGCGGGCCGGCGATCAGGTTGAACGAAAACTCCGGCAAACCTCCGCCCAGCACCTCGTCCAGACCTGGCACGCCGGTAGCCAGGCGGTTGATAGTTACTTTGGTGCTCATGGCGAATTTTCCTGCGAAGGGGTGTCGCTCAAAGAAGGTGCCCACACGTCGCGCAATAAACGGGCGGTCAGCGAGGGTCCGATCAGCGTGGTGAGCAAGGTGTAGAAGGTGGTCAGCAGCACCTCACCGAAAAACAGCGCATCGGCTTCACTTTGCTCAAGCAATACGACCTTGAGGCCGTCACGGTCGGGCGTTGCCTGCAAATGCTCGTAAGTACCGGCCAAGCGGGCATGGGACGAGGCACTGAGGTGCAGGCTGCGGCGCAACAGTGCGACACAGCCTTGCTGCCCGATAATGGGCGTGAGTGCTGCGTCCATGTCCTGCAATATCGAAATGATCGCGTCGGCGATGCCTGCAATATCAGCGGTGGGACCAACACGGTGCGCCAGAGAAGCTACGATCTGGCGGCTCTCTTCGCTTAGCGTGGACATGAAGGGCTAATATCCGATGAATTGAGACCCAGCCTACACCTTATGGCGCCCAACCGAGGGTTTAATGTGCCACGACTGCCGCACCCGCCCGTTGCCCGGGCTTGAAGCCATGCTCGCGCGCCGCCCACGCGATCACCAGCGCCACTCCGATCAACACCAGCATTGCCCACGGAAACGACGCCACGCCCCAGGTGTCCAGCAACACCCCGCCGACCACACCGCTGCCGGCAATCGCGCTGTTCCACGCCACCACATTCAGCGACAGGGCCACGTCCGCGCCGTCCCCCGCTGCATCGGCCAAGGCGGTCTGCAGCAAAGTCGCGGCGCCGCCGAAACTCAGGCCCCACACCGCTACGCCGACATAGATCACCTCAGGTACATTCCCCAGGAAGCCGAACACCAGGCTTATCGCCGCAAAGGACACCAAACTCACCAGCACGGTTTTACGCAGCAGCGGCTCGACCAATTTGGCCGTAAGCCAGATCCCTGCCAACGCGGCGACCCCGAACACCAACAGCACCAAGTCGACTCGGTCGGTCAAACCGGCAGGCAGCACGAACGGCGCAATGTAGGTGTAGAGCATGTTGTGCGCCAGCATCCAGCTGATCACCACCGCCAGCACCGGCCGTACGCCCGGTGTGGTCAACACCTTGCCCAAGGACAGGCGTTGATGTGCGGGTTGAGGCGCGTAGTCCGGGACTTTCACCAACACCCACGCAATCAGCACCAGGCTCACCGCCGACATCAAGCCAAAGGTCGTGCGCCAGCCCACCAGTCCACCCAGCCACGTACCCAACGGCACACCCAACGACAAAGCAATCGGCGTACCGACCATCGCCAGTGCCAGTGCCCTGCCCTGTTGGTGCGGCGCAACCATGCGCCGGGCGTAACCGGCCAGCAGGCTCCAGGCCAACCCCGCCGCCACACCGGCAAAGAACCGCGCCACCAGGGTCACGCCGTAGTGAGACGACAACGCGGTGATGGAGTTGAACAGCAAAAAGCCGACGATGGTCAGCAACAACACATTGCGCCGCCGCCAGCCACGGGTGGCGATGGTCATGGGAATCACCGCCAGCACCGAGCCCAAGGCATAGGCCGTGACCATCTGCCCGGCCATCGACGGCGAAATCGCCAGCCCCTCGCTGATCAACGGCAACAGGCCCGCCGGTAGCGTTTCGGTGACGATGCAGATGAAGCCGGTCATGGCCAGGGCAAGCAAAGCACCGATGGGCAAACGGTCGGATGACGCCGGTAACGTAAGTGAGGGGGTCACGGGAAACTCCTTGAGCGGGACTTAGATACTGATCGATATAGATGTTGCAGGCGAGCGTCGCGCGTTGTCAACGACTTATGTATCGACTAGTATTTATCTCGCTATCCACCGGAGACCAGACATGGCACAGATGGGCCGCCCCCGCACTTTCGACCGCGAACACGCCGTAGACCAGGCGTTGCACCTGTTCTGGCAGCACGGCTACGACGCCACCTCCCTCGCCCAGCTCAAGGCCGGCTTGGGTGGCGGTATTTCCGCGCCGAGTTTTTATGCGGCGTTCGGCTCCAAAGAGGCGTTGTTCGATGAATGCGTGCAGCGTTATCTGGCAACCTACGCCCAGGTCACCGAGTGCCTGTGGGACGAAAGCCTGTTACCGCGCAAGGCGGTTGAAACAGCGCTGCGCCAGTCGGCGCGCATGCAGTGCGAAGACGGCCACCCCAAGGGCTGCATGGTAGCGCTGGGGGTGATGAGCGCACCGAGCCCGGAGAATGCGCGGGTGGCGGGTGGGTTGACGCAGTCGCGACGACGCACCAGTGCGGGGATTGTGGCGTGTGTGGAGCGGGCGATGCGCCTGGGGCAGTTGCCGCAAACGCTCAACCCGACCGTGATGGCGACGGTGTTTGACAGCTTCCTGCAGGGCATTTCGATCCTGGCGCGGGACAATGTGCCCCATGCAACCATCGACGCAGCGATCAGCCAACTGCTGTTGACCTGGGATATCGCCGCCTCTACGGCGCCGCCCATTCGTCCCGACACTGCATCAGGAAATCCACAAACGCCCGTACCCGATGCGGCACATAGCGCCCATGGGGATACAACAAGGTAAACGGCCGCGAGCGCCCGCCAAACGGTTGCAACACCTCCACCAGGCTGCCAGTGGCCACTTCCTGCTCGACAATGAACTTGTAGGTCTGGAACAACCCCGCGCCATGCTTGGCCAGGGTCACGCCGCCAAGTACATCGTCGGAGCAACTGTACCCCGCCTCCCCTGCATATTCCTGAGGCTTGCCATCCACCTGGAATAACCATGGGATGCGCCGGCCACTGCTCGGCAGTTCGTACTGGATGCATTCATGGGCAGGCAAATCTTCCAACGTCTGTGGGATGCCGGCGCGCTTCAGGTAGGACGGTGACGCCACTACCACCAATTCGCCGTCTTCCAACAGGCGGGCAATCAGCGACGAGTCCGGCTGGGCGCGCACGCGAATGGCCAGGTCATACCCTTCGGCGACAAAGTCGATATTGCGGTTACTGATGTGGATATCCACCGTGACTTGTGGGTACAGCGCACGAAACTTCGGCAGCAGCGGCAACAAGCGGTGATGGGCATAGGTGGTAGGAATGCTGATGCGCAGCAGGCCCGACGGCACGGCCTGTGCGCCCATCACTTCCTGCTGGGCTTCCACCAGTTGGGTCAGGGCCTGGCGGCATTGCTCGAAGAACGTCCGGCCGCTGTCGGTGAGACGGATGCTGCGGGTGGTGCGCACAAACAGGCGTGAACCCAGGCGCTCTTCCAGGCGCGAGATGCTGCGGCTCACGGCAGCCGGGGTGACACCCGCCACCTGCGCGGCGGCGGTGAAGCTGCTGGCTTCGGCGGCGAGGCAGAAGAGTTCGATACTGCCGAGCTGCAAATCTTCGAAATGGCGTTTCATGATCGCTCCCTGGAACAACAGCCGCGAGAAATTGCAGCACGCCTGTACCAGTTGCGCCACCTCTTGATTCAACCCGTATTGCCTGCGCGTTAGCGAGGGTCTTACGAATAAAGGCGCTCCTTAGAGCGCCTTTATTCATTTCAACTCACTGCTCGCCAATGGATTTCACATCAGCCTTGGCAGCGCCACCAATCGCAATGCGTTTAGGCTTGGCTTCCTCCGGTACTACCCTGAGCAAGTCGATGCTCAGTAAACCATTGGAAAGCTGCGCGCCTTGCACCTCGATGTGGTCGACCAGGCGGAACGACAGACGGAACGCGCGCTGGGCGATGCCTTGGTGCAGGTAGGTGATGCCCTCGTTGTGTTCACGTTTGCCGCCGGCGACCGTCAACACGCCCTTTTCCACCTGGATTTCCAGGTCATCTTCCACCAGGCCTGCTGCTGCGATGACGATTCGGTAGTGGTCATCGCCATGCTTTTCGACGTTGTGGGGTGGATAGGTGGTACCGGCCTCGCTGCGAAGCGCCGATTCGAAAAGGTCGTTGAAACGGTCAAAGCCGACAGAATGGCGGAACAGTGGGGCCAACGAAAGAGTAGTAGCCATTGCAAAATCTCCTGAGGTTTCTCCAAGTGATTTGGTACGCGACCCGGATTCGGCATCGCGTAAAACCTAAATAGGTTCAGGCGATAAATTTTCAAGCGGCACCCACAAAAAATTTTATCCGGTGCACGGGGGCCTGAGGAAATGCGGTGTGTGCGCGACCACCTTGCCCATGAAGTCCAAGGTGGCTGCAGGCCCACGCCACCGACGATGCCCCGCTTGAACGGCAACTGGCGCGTCGGGCCGTCGGCCAGGGTGGCGAACTCGGCATAGATCTGGTTAAAGCCTGCATCGCTGCAGGCTTTTCTTTATTCGCTGCCCCGTCATGAGAAGGGCTAACGATTCAGTGAAATCAATTCATTTTCACTCAAGCAATCGCCCAGCCTAGAATGTTTGTTAATTAAAGACACTGTAAAGACCTCTGAGTGAAAACCAGATGAGACGTTCTTTCAGGTTTATCTCAGACATCAGGGTGCCAGGGTAATGAGCAAAGCATTCACGTTCAGCATTAAGCGAATTCGTTTCGACGAAAACTATCAACCGTCCGAAAACACGCGCATCACGACCAACTTTGCCAATTTGGCGAGAGGCAAAAGTCGTCAAGAGAACCTGCGCAATACGTTGAGGATGATTGACAACCGCTTTAATACCCTGGCGCATTGGGACAACCCCAAAGGTGATCGTTACACCGTCGAACTTGAAATCATTTCTGTTGAGATGGCTATCGATGCGGGCAGCCGTACCAACGCCATCCCCCTGATTGAAATATTGAAATCGAACATTATTGATCACACGACCAACGAGCGTATTGAAGGCATTGTAGGCAATAACTTCTCCTCTTACGTGCGTGACTATGACTTTAGCGTGGTGTTGTTGGGGCACAACAAGGATCAGCCACAATTCAGCACGCCGGAGAACTTTGGCGAGCTGCACGGAAAGCTATTCAAATGCTTCGTCAACTCAGACGCCTACAAGGAAAACTTCAATAAACCGCCGGTTATCTGCCTGAGCGTTTCAAACACCAAAACCTACCACCGGACCGAGAACCAGCATCCTGTTTTGGGCATTGAATACCAGCAGGATGAATACTCGTTAACGGATGAATATTTCAAGAAGATGGGGTTGAAGGTTCGCTACTTCATGCCGTCCAACAGCGTTGCGCCATTGGCATTTTATTTTTCTGGCGATTTGCTCAGTGATTACACCCCTCTTGAGCTGATCAGTACCATCAGCACCATGGACACGTTCCAAAAGATTTACCGGCCTGAAATCTACAACGCTAACTCGGCAGCCGGACAATCCTACCAACCTAGTTTGAAGCATCAGGACTATTCGTTAACCCTGATTGTTTATGACCGAGAAGAACGTAGCCGGCTGGCTATCGAGCAAGGAAAGTTTGTCGAAGAGAACTTCATCAAACCCTACCACGCTGTTCTTGAGCAGTGGTCCGCTCATTGCGCGCTTTGACTTATCAGAATACAAGGTCACCCATCGTGAAAAAATTACTACCCACTTCAACTGCGGGCAGCCTGCCTAAACCCGTTTGGCTTGCCCAACCTGAAACGCTTTGGTCACCCTGGAAACTGCAAGACGAGGCACTGGTTGAAGGCAAACACGATGCTTTGCGTTTGTCGTTGCAAGAACAACAACACGCCGGCATTGACATCGTCAGCGATGGCGAACAAACACGCCAACACTTCGTCACGACCTTCATTGAACACTTGGACGGCGTTGACTTTGAGAAACGTGAAACCGTCCGGATTCGTGATCGCTATGATGCAAGCGTCCCCACGGTCGTGGGCGCAGTGTCTCGCCAAAAGCCTGTGTTTGTTGAGGACGCCAAGTTCTTGCGCCAACAAACCAGGCAGCCGATAAAGTGGGCGCTGCCAGGCCCCATGACGATGATCGACACGCTGTATGACAACCACTATAAAAGTCGCGAAAAGCTGGCGTGGGAATTTGCCAAGATTCTCAATCAGGAAGCCAGGGAACTGGAGGCGGCGGGTGTCGACATTATCCAGTTTGACGAGCCGGCCTTTAACGTCTTCTTTGACGAGGTGAATGATTGGGGAGTGGCCACCCTGGAAAGGGCCATTGAAGGCCTCAAATGTGAAACGGCTGTGCATATTTGCTATGGCTATGGCATCAAGGCCAATACCGATTGGAAGAAGACGCTGGGTTCAGAGTGGCGACAGTACGAAGAAGCCTTTCCAAAGCTGCAAAAATCCAGCATCGATATCATCTCGTTGGAATGTCACAACTCCCATGTCCCCATGGATTTGATCGAACTGATTCGCGGCAAAAAAGTCATGGTAGGGGCCATTGATGTGGCCAACCACACCATTGAAACGCCCGAGGAAGTCGCCAACACCCTCCGCAAAGCGCTGCAATTTGTGGACGCCGACAAGCTCTACCCTTGCACCAACTGTGGCATGGCCCCGCTGCCTCGCCAGGTAGCCAGAGGCAAGCTGAATGCACTGAGTGCAGGTGCGGAAATCGTTCGAAGAGAGCTCTCGAACTAGTGCCGGGCGAAGGCCAGAAAGAGCGCATGGCAGATTTTAAAATGCCACGCCACTTCGGGCCTTCGCGCTTTCATACAGCACCCACTATTCAGGATTCACTATGTCACTCTCCAATACCGCTATCGAGCCATTGTGCTTTCGCGAAGCGCTCGGGCACTACGCATCCGGTATCACGGTGATTACATCCCACGTGGATGACGAGCCGATTGGCTTTACTTGCCAGTCATTCTATAGCGTGTCGATGAGCCCGCCGCTGGTGTCATTCAGCGTCATGTCCAACTCGGCCAGCTATCCCAAGATTCGCCAGGCAGGTCGATTCGCGGTGAATATCCTGTCAGTTGAGCAGGTCAGTATTTCCAACCAGTTCGCCCGTCGAGGCACGGATAAATGGCACGGCATCGAATGGCAGGAATCGCCGCTGGGTAATCCGGTCATTGCCGGCAGCCTGCATTGGCTGGATTGTGAAATCCACGCCGAGCACGTCGCGGGTGATCACCTGATCGTGATTGGTGAAGTGAAAGCGCTGGATTTATCCAAAGAAGCTGTTGCGACGCGGCCATTGCTGTATTTCAAAGGGCAATATTGCAACATAGGTGTGCATGGCATCGTTTGAGGGTTTATTTGTACGGCCCTTTTTTATGTCGCTATCTGCCTCCACGACCTGGACTCGAATCGACCCAATTATTAACAGTCATTTGCAAGCTGTTAGGTGCACTGGGGCCACAAAAAAAGGGGACAGATTTATTTTCCGAAAACAAATAAATCCGCCCCCTTTCCCTTTTAATTTTTTTATTCGGAAACCCATATAAAACTCTATATACAGGACACTGATACACGGCAAATTTCACACATTGCAAAGTACCCAAAACCGGTTTACGTTGAGGGAATTTTGCGAGAGAGGGGGGGAGATTTATTTATTCAGAGAATTTAAATCCGCCCCCTTTTTTCGTTTGTCCAACTGGAAAACATTTGATAAAAATGACGTTCTACCTCATCGTTCCTGAGCAACTGATCGCTTGCAAAATCAAAACTATCAGACTTCACTAGCACACAATGCAACGCTTCTGGAATATCATTGACATTAGCAAATTTAGTAGGCACTAGATACCTGAAATAATCCCCCATCTCAGACTTCCCACTATAGCCAACTGGATAGTCCGCGCCTTCGTTATCGCCTTCAACACCATGATATACAAAAAAGCCTTTATTGACGGACAGATTAGCCTCAGCGTAAGACGCTGACTCTGCCAAATCAAACTCAAGGTGCTCAACCACACTGTCTTTTGATTGGAGGTGCCCATACCGCCAAGCAGAATACAAGTCGACCTTGAGTTCTCCCTGTTTATTCGGCGTATCGCTCAAAAACTCAGAAGACTCGTCCCACATAAACTCAGACATCTTATCAAGTAAAGCTTCCACGTTTTCTGTGCTCAACAATATCCTTGGCAATTCTCCGTAGCAGTTATTTACCATCACTGCGATCTTACCCGCCTTATCTATTGCGAACCACGTGACTATCGTTCCAAACCCAGGCCGCCACTCTGCATTCAATAAACTCATTAGAGATCTCCTCGTGGCCAGGTTACGCTGCAGTTTGTACAGGTCGGAATTATCGCTGCGTCAGGAATACGGTCCTTTCCCCACACATCACGTGGACGGACCGCGTCAGTAAACTTTATCCCCGAGGGATCAACTCCTTGCCTGACAAGAGAATCCGCAGCCGATACTTCTGCACAGGCACCCGCCTTGTTTTTGCAAAAGTCGGTAAACTCTCCGATCTTCACACCCAACTTATCCTCAATATATTTTACTGTGTTCGGATGCAACATATCGGCCGCTATGGCGCCATTGCTACTTCCTATCGCCGTCTTGCCCGTGACAGGGTCATATGCACCCACCATCGTTGCTTGTTTACTTGCCTGTGTTTTTGAAGATATCTTGTTAATTTCATCTAATAAATCTTGTCGAGCTTGAGTGGCCGCCTTTTCAATTTGACTGGCATTAGGTAAGCCCAATGGTGCCGTACTAACCTTAGAATAAGAAGCAAGCTCACTCGTTCCATCAGCGTACACAACCTTCATCGTATCGTCACTGACCGTGACAATACTGCCCTTGGGGATCACTTTCCCACTCTTCAGCGTTACGCTCTCACTGAGCTCGACTGTAGTATTGGCCTGAATCGTGGCGCTTTTAACGTATTGGGGGCCACCCACCGGCACGTGATTGGGCACATCAATCGGATGTGGCACATCAGGATTTGGCCCAACACGTTCAAACTTGGCCAGCTTACCCTCAACACCTCCCGCAGCCTTGGTGGCGGCAGCAATCTCTTTAAAGCCATTGATAGAGACCTCGACGCCAGCTTTAGAAAGTGTTGACGCACCCTGAGCAGCTCCCACTGTTCCGCCGGTAGCAATGACTTGGGCATACAACGCCACCGCCTCGCCCATTTGCTTACCAAGCTTCTCGGCGTTTTCATCACCACCGACAACCAGCGCATCGCGAAGCTGACTGATTTGCGCCTTGAAGCCAGCGGCAGCCTTACCGAAGAGCTTCTCCCCCTCGACTGACAATATGAACGCGTTCATAGCGTCAATGCTTGCAACTGGATCGCGCAACACTCCCACTGCACCGTTCAGAGTATCTATGCCTGCGCCGGCCATACTGTCTTTGAAACTATTGAAGAGCGCACTGGCTGAAGTCATATCTTGACTACCAGAAATGGATAACCACTTGCCCGTCACCTTCATTTTTTCAGCGAACGTTTCCGCCTCTGCGACCTCCTTGACCATTTGAACTATTTGCTGGGTCGCCAGCCAATTGTTGTCGACGTTCGCAACCGCGGCGTTGCTAGCCGTCGCCGCGCCGTTCGGGTTGCTCATTGCAGCAATGCCGGTCACCATCGACGCGATGATGTTGCGCTTGGCCTCTCGCTCCTCGCTCGTTTCATTAGGGCTGGTTTCGTTAAAAAGGCCTGCGAGCAAACTGCTGGCCGAACCACCCAGCGCACCCGCTGAACAGCTCTGGCTGCTGGCCGCAGCACCGGCACAGCCGAGAATGGCATGCAAGCTGGCGTGCTCGGGGCTGCCTTCTTTCATCCCCTTGATGACCAGTTTGCCGATGTAGTCCGAACCCTGCTGCTGGACGTAGTTAACGACCATGTTCTGCGCAAACTGCGCACCACCACCGGTTACGTTTCCGCTTGCGCCGGCGACCAATGCGGTGGCTATTTGTCGGTAGGTGCCGCCTGCTCCCCAATCAGCAGCAACGGCATTGGCTTGTTTATTCAGGTCCAGGTAGTTCTGGCGATGAACCGCTTGTACGTTAGGGTCGACTTCAGGGTCGCGGGATTTGGCATATTCCTTTTCAGCGTCGCTACGCAGCGCATCTGCCTCGCGGGCGCGGGTCTCCAGATACCCAGCTACGTTCTGAACAAACTTGCCGGTAATCTCGAAACCGACCTGAATCTCCTTCGCGTCGAAAATTGGCTTTAGCTTATTGCTGCCATCTCGATCACTGGACACATCAGTATTGATTGCAGCCACAGCTTGCTCGGCCGTCTGGCCGGTCAACGCCTGCTGCTTGGCGCTGTCAGTCACCGTCACTGCCGCGCCGCTGATACCGCTTAAGGTTTTACTGCTGGAGCTGTCACCGGCATACAGCGCAACAGGCGCGTTGACGCCAAATCCGCCTTTATCAGCCACTGGCGTTCCGGTCTTGGTGGCATCAACGTTGCCGTTTGCATCCCTGCCAACCTTCCCGCCAGCACTGTAGCCACCGCTCAGATTGATACTGGTAGCGTCGTAATCGGCTTTGTTCTTGATGTCCGAACTGGTTAACGTGCCCGTTGTGAGCGTGTTCTTACCATCAGCGACTGCCTTATCAGTGCTGGCGATAATTGCGCCCTTGAGGTCGGTATTACCCTTAACCTCAATCTGGAATCCACCGTCGCGCGCCTTGATGCCCGATTGATCACTGACACTGGCATAGTCGCTGTGCATTTTTTGCTGACCAATGCCACCACTGACACTGCTCATGCCCATGCAGAACGGTGGTATGCAAATGCTGACGCCAACGTTCGCACTCAGTTGTTCCGAGCGATAGGTGCTGGTGTCTTGCAGGCTTTCGATATTGAGATCGCCGCCCACTTTGGCCTGAACCTGCTGACCGGTAACGACCGCACCCTTGAGGTTGGTATCCCCAGCGCTGTCAAGGCGTACCGTCTGTCCAGCCTTAACGGTCGTGTTGGTCTGAGTGACGTCATCACCATCGGACATACCCCGGCCTTTATTGGCCGCCAGGTCCAATGTGAACCCGTTTTGCTGCCCACCAAAACTGAAACCAACTCCAGCACTCCACCCGCTGTTGTTATTGGTGCTCTCCTGATGTGCCGTATTTTGTGCAGCGAGCAGATTGATTTTGCCGTCAGCCTTGAGGTTGGCGTCGCCTCCTGCGTCAATCCGACTGCCCACCACATTTAAATTGCTATCCGCGCCCGCCCCCTTGGCAGTGATGTTGACGTCCCCCCCTGCAACCACGCTGCTGCCGACCACATTGCGACCACTTTGCTCACTCGCACTGTGGCTGCGGCTGTCGCTCAAGTTGACGCTGATCCTCACCCCAGTGAGGTTTTGGTTCATCAACGCCTGGCCACCTTCGATGGCCGCATTGGCACTCATGGCGGCATTCACGGCAGACAGCGCAAGCATGCGGCCGTCGCTGGTTTGTTGGGCCGACTCAACTGTTCCTTGGAGGCTTCGCAACGCGTCAACCATTGGAACGCTGACCGTTCCGCCAATTGCCGTGCGACTGGTACTCGCCGTATTGCTGGCTTTGAGGGTGTCAAAGCCGGCCACGATGTCCACATGCTTGGCTTTGATATCGATATCGCCTTTAGGCGCAACAACCTGGCTGGCAATTTGGGTGTATTGCTCGCCCGCTGACAGGCCGACGTCCCCCCCCAGCGAGGCGATCTGGCTACCCGTTTGACGCGTGGTGTCGCTCTGCTCGGTTTTCTTGGTCTTGACGACACCCGTCGCACTTTGCCACCAGGAACCTACCTCTCCGACCTTTTTGCTATTGGCCTTGGAGTTGGCGCTTTCACTGTTTTCAGCACTGACCACTTCAAGATTGCGCCCCGTGTCGATCCGCAGATCGCGGTCCGTGACCAACGTACTTCCGCGCACGGTGGTATCGCGACCGCTGGTGATCTGCAAGCTATCAGCGCTGATGTCACTGCCGATACTTTGCGAGGCACTTTGCTGGGCCTGCTGGCCTTTCTGAGTCGCCGACATACCAACAGTCAGCGACAGCCCGACTTTGCTGGACTGCTTTGATTGGCTAGAGGTTTGCTGCACCTGCGCCGTGCCGATTTCAACGTCATTGCCAGCGTTGAGCTTTATGGCGCCCTCTGCCCGCAAAGCCGCTGCCTCTAGGGAAATATCGTGATCCGCTTGTAGTTTGATTGACTCGGCAACCAGCTCAGTACTGTTGAGCGTTGTTTGACTACTCGACTGGCTACGAGACTTACTAGAAAACATCCCTTTCTTGGAGGAAGCGCTGGCTTGGCTGGAATAGTTTTGCGCAGCCTCAAGATTGATGTCGTGCCCAGCAGAAGCCAGCAGTTCGCCACCACTGTTGATTTTCGCCCCCTCAAGATTGATATCCTGAGCTGCCGAAACAACAACCTTCTTGCCCGCATCAATAGATGAGCTGATAGCAACATCGCTTTCACTCTCACTCATTTTTGTACTCTTTTTACCCCACGATCCTTTTTTGGTTTTGGAGTAATAGGAGTAATCGCTGTCCTCGGCAGTGTTGAGACTCAAGTCATTACCGGCAAACAGATACGCTTCGTCCCCCGCAGAAACCCGACTAGCCGTAACGGCCAAGTCCTGCCCAGCACTCAACGACACATCCCTTCCGGCTTTTACCGTCGTCGACACCTGACTGACATGGTCTTCCCGAGTCTTGAGCTTCTTCGAGTTGTACGCTGAGTGTTGCTCATCCGCCGCAGAAATCAGGCTTAGATCCCCAGTAGCCGACATAGCCACATCACGTTTGGCCTCAATCTGGCTGGCAATAGCCGTCAAATCCCGACCAGCCACCGCCTTAAGGTCGCGACCCACGGTCACAGAAGAACCGTGCTGGGTCACCGTACTGTTGCTGATGCGACCTCCGGTGTAGCCGGTGACCTGCTCGGCCGATCCAAAGCTTAGGTCGCGCCCGGCCTGGATAGTGGTGTCGCGCCCGCTCTGCAACACTGCGCCCTGGTTTGAGAAGTCCTGCCCCGCCTTGACACTCAGATCATTCGCCGCCTCAACCCGCGCAGCGCTATCCACATAATCGCGATGTTGCGAATACCCCGCCCCTTTGTCATCCCAACCGGTCACGCTGCGTTCGTTGATCACATCACCATTGATGGCGGTCAGCGTCACATCGCGCCCTTTGATGATGCCTCCGGCTTTGTTGACGATGTTGTTGCCCGCCAGCAGGTCCAGGCGGTTGCCTGCT
Organism: Pseudomonas sp. TWR1-1-4; assembly: GCF_049897165.1. Classification (NCBI taxonomy): domain Bacteria; kingdom Pseudomonadati; phylum Pseudomonadota; class Gammaproteobacteria; order Pseudomonadales; family Pseudomonadaceae; genus Pseudomonas; species Pseudomonas sp. TWR1-1-4. The sequence goes on from NZ_JAFCVS010000001.1 coordinate 830,092, forward strand.
TCGATCAGCCCGCTGTTGGTCACATCATTGGCGGCTTTGGCCGACAGGTTGTTGGTGGCGCGCAGGGTGCCGGCGTTGACCAGGTTTTCACCGGCAATCAGGTTCAGGTCGTTACCGGCGATCAAGGCTCCGGTGGGGGCAAGACGGTTATTGGCCTGGGCCAGGTACAGCACCGGCACCAGGACTTTTTCACCGTTCACTTCGTGCTCTTCCAGCCACACAATGTCATGCGTCAGGGCCGCGACCTGTTGCGAGGTGAGGCTGACGCCCATCGACAGGTTCAGTTGCTGCTTGCTGCTGATGGCGTTGTCCATCAGGTACTTGAACAGTTTTTCGTCGGTGGTCTGGCCGTCGATAAAACGTTGGCCGGTGCGCGCTTGCACGGCCTGCTGAACCAAACGTTGTTCGTACAGGCCATCGCCCAGGCGCTTCCAGCTTTCGTCCGGGTTGTAGCCCAGGCCTTGCAGCAGGTAGTCCGAGCTCATGAATTGCTTGAGGTCGGTAAGTACCGGGTTGGTTTCGATCAGGTATTTGTGCGGCTGCGAGACGGCCCGACTGTCCGGCAGGCCCTGGACGCGGCTGATGGTTTGGCCGGCCAATACCGTGGGCTGGCTGACGGCTGGTGGTTGTACGTGACCGCCAGCGAGTACGTCCTGGGCAGCCGGGGTAAGGCCCGGCAGTTGGGTCTGCGGCGCAGCGATCGCCGTAACGTCGGTACTGCGCGCAATGGTCGACAAGCCCGGCACACTCAGATCAGGGAGCGTTCCGTCTGACGACGTATGCACAACTCTATCGCCTGGCGTGACGGCAGGCAGGTCGATGCCCGGCCGCGAACCATCGACCGCAGGCTGGGAAGCACCCGCGGGATTGCGCGCGTCAATGCCGTCAACGCGGGTGATGTCGGCACCGTTGGTGCGTCCCGGTAGCCGGGTTTGCACATCGGCGCTGCCTACACCGCCGGTATCGATGGCACTGGCGACCGCATTAAGCAAACCCGCTTCACGGGCAGCCACGGCGACCTGACGCGTGCTGGTGGCGACTTGCGCCGCCTCGCCGACTTGAATCACGCGTCCATGGGTGGATGGCAGCGCTTGCTGGCGCTGGCTTGGATCAAGGCTGGCACTGCCCAGCGTCCAATTCTGATTAACAGTGCCCGTCTGCCCCGTGGTGCCGCTTTGACCACTTAAACGAAACAACCCGTTCTGCCCGCTGGGCAAACCGAAGCCCGGCAGGGTCAGGGGGTTGACCTGCTGTTGGGCAAGGTCGGGTGGCAACTGTGCATTGAGCACCACCACCTGGGTTTTATTGGCGCCTACGCCGGTGTCCAGCGAACGCCCACCCACCGCCAGCGCGGTCTTGATCACGTTGATGTTGTTGATGCTTTTACTGGCGGTGAGCGCAGCGTTGCCACCGGCCTGAATAATCGCCGGGGCCACCACTTGGGTGCCGCCTTGTACGGCAATGGGCTGGTTGATGCCGGGAAACAGCGATGGACTGAACCGCGCCATCAAGGCCGCAAACGCCGCCTCATCCACTGGCGAGCCCTGCGGGTGCGCGCGGTTATAGGCCTGCACCGCCGCGACCATCTGGTTGTACTGGCCTTTGGAGATTTTGGTAATGCCGCTGTATTCCTGGCTCTGGGAGCCGGAACCACCGGTAGCTGCCTGGTTGAGGATGTTTTCGCCAGTAATCGATAGGTCATTGGCGGCCGACACCACGCTGTAGCGGTTGGTGAAGTTCTGCCCGGTTACCACCATGTTGCGCCCGGCGCTGAGGGTGGCCGAAGGCGAGTCGATTTCAAGCACACTCGACACGGTACGGCTCAAGGTCACCGCAGGGCGTCGGTCACTCCAACCGCCGCTGCAATGCTGGGTGCACCGAATGCCCACGCCCACGGACGTCAGTTGCTGGTTGAGCTTGAATTTCTCGCGCTCGTTGACCACGTCATTGGCCGCGATTCTGAGGTCGCCCATGCTCTCGATGCTGGCCGAAACGTTACGCACGCTCTGCGCCTGGGTTCCACCGGCTACCCCCGCTACCGTGAGGTTGCCCAGGCTGTAGATGTCCGAATAGTTGTTGGTCAGGCTGCCCAGGTTGAAGGTCGAGTCCTGGCCGCTGAACAGGAATCCGCGTGCGCCGATACCGCTTGCAGCATGATCGTTGAGCAGGCTCTGGGCCGTCAGCACCAGGTTCTGTGAAGCCCCCAACGTGCCGGTGTTAACAATACTGCCGGCGTTGATGCGCAGATCGCCGCTGGAGGTCAAACGCCCACGGTTGAGCAGTTGGCCCCCGGTGGTCAGTTGGGAAGCGCCACCGCCTGCCACGCTGGCAGTTTCATTCACGGTTATCTGCGCGGCGCTCAGGCCCAGGTTGCCCAGGCTGCTATAGCGCCCGTTACCGCCGTAGCTGCCGGCCAGCGTCAGATTGGCCGTGCCGTCACTGGCGATCAGGCCATCGTTGTTCCAGTTGCCGCCGTTGCCCGTCAGGCTGTCGGAAGCGAGTAACTGGCCGCTGGCGGTCTGGTTCAGGGTATTGACGTTGACCGTCAGGCGCCCGGCCTGGATCACGCTGCTGTTGGTCCAGCTGTCTGCGGCCAGGGTCAGGCCGCCACGGGTCACCAGGTTGCCGCCGGCATTGATCAGGTTGGCGGTGGCGATATCAAAAGTGCCGGTGCCGCCGTGCAGCAGGCTACCGCCCTGGTTCAGGAAGCCACCGGCATTCAGGGTCAGGTCAGCGTTGGAGGTTTCCAGTCGACCATTACGGTTATCGAATGCACCGCCGAGCTGGAAGTTGGTTTTGCCGCTGCGGCCCAGCGCGCGCAGTTGCCCGCCTTGGTTGTCGACGCTGCCGCCCGTCACGCTCAGGGTATTGTCGCTTTCAATCACGCCGCTGCGGTTGATCAGCGCGCCACTGGCGCTCAGCTCAACCGCACGACCTGCAATCTGCCCGGCGCTGTTGTCCAGTTGCACACCACTGACTCGCATCAAGCCGGTGGCATACACCCCGCCATTGGCATTGGCGAAGTAGTTGGCGTTGACCACTGCATCGCCGGTCTGCGCAGCGATGAAGCCGCTCTGGTTGTCGAGGCGGTTGGCATTCAGGTCAAGGCGATGGGCCTGGAGCGTGCCGCCTTGGTTATTGAGGTCGCCGCTGATGTTCAGGCCCAGGCCGGTCTGGCCCTGCACCTTGCCTTTGGCGTTGTTCAATCCCACCGCGGTCAACTGCACATCGGCGTCCTGGCTGTAGATCAGACCGTCGCTGTTGTTCTGCACGATACCGGTGCTGGTGATCGCTACGCGGTCTTTACCAGCGAGGGTGCCGCTGCCACTGTTGTTCAGGCCACCGCTGAACAGCGTCAACAGACTTTGGCTGATGATTTTGCCCTTGGCGTCGTTGTTGACCTGCATCGCCCGTTGCAGCAGCAATGGGCCGGAACTGGCAATGCTGCCGCCGCTGTTGTTGAGGGTGCCGAGCAGGTTGAGGGTCAGGCGGCCGTTGGTGGCCAATGTACCGCCGTTGTTGTTCAGGTCGGTGCCGGTGACGGTCATCGCTTGTTGGGCGTTGATCGTGCTTTGGTTGGTCAGCGTTGCCGCCTGCAGATCCAGCGTGGTGCCACTTTCTATCAAACCGCCATCGACGTTGGTCAACGCACCGGCCACGTTGAGCGTTTGCCCGTCGCCACTGGACAGTACGCCTTTGCCACCGTTATCCAGGCTGGCGGCACTGACGCCCAAACGGCCTTGGCTAACCAGCGCGCCTTCGTTGTTGTTCTGCAACGCGCCGCTCAGGCGCACATCAATTGCACCGCTACGGCTGGAGAGCGTGCCGTTGTCACGGTTGTCTAGGTTGTCACCCCTGACGTTCAGACCTTGCCAGCCGGACAGCAGGCCTCTTGCGGAGTTGTTCATCGTGGACGCGTTGACGGTCAGCACTTGGCTGCTGATCAGCTTGCCGGCGCTGTTGTCCAGGTTGCGCGCCGTCAGGGCGAAGCTTTGCTGGCTGGAGATTTCGCCGCCCTGGTTATTCAGGTCACGCAGGTTTTTCAGGGTCAGCGGGCCGTTAGTCAGCAGCAGGCCGTTGCGGTTGTCCAAGTCGCTGTTGTTGAGGTCCAGGGTCATCCCCTGCTCGCCCACGACGCGACCGCCCGCCAGCGCCAAAGCGTTGAGGTTTGCGGTCAACACGCCTTTGGCCGAGACTTCGCCGCCGTTGCCCGTGTGGAGGCTGGCAGCGTTGAGGTTCAGGGATTGCTTGGCACTGATCAAGCCTTGGTCCTGGTTGTTCAGCAGGCCATCGCTGGTCAGTTGCAAGTCGCTGCGGCTATTGAGCGTGCCGCCACGGTTGTCGACGGAGCCTGCGTGAGCGTCGAGGCTGGCGGCGCCGATCAGGCCTTTCAAGTTCGCCAGGGCTTGATTGACGCGCAGGGTCAGGGCCTGGTTACTCAGCAGCTTGCCGTTGCTGTTATCCAGACTTTGCGCGGCCAAGGTGAAGGCTTGGGCGCTGGAGATTTCACCGTCCTGATTATTGACACTGTTGAGGTTGTTGAGCGCCAGCGGGCCAATAGCGTTGATCAATCCGCCTCTGTTGTTCAGTTGGCCGTTGTTCAGGTCCAGACTCAAACCCGCGTTGCTGAACAGCTTGCCGCCCTGCTGATCCAAACCCGTGACGCTGGCGGTCAGTGCCTTGGCGCTGCCGATGCTGCCGCCATTGTTCAACTGTGCGGTGGTCAGGGCCAGGGTGTCGCCGCTGTTGAGACGGCCGGTTTGGTTGTTCAGCTCCCCCGTGGTGATGGCGACAGGGCCTTTGCCGCTGATGACGCCTTGCCTGTTGCCAAGATTGGCGCTTTGCAGTGTCAGGCCGCCGTCGGTGAGCAATTTACCTTCGCTGTTGTTAAGGCTGTCGGTGACGGCGACGCTCAAACCATTGGCGCTGGACAGGCTGCCCTTGCTGTTGTTCAGGCTGCGGGCGTTGACGGCCAACGCACCTTCGCTGCCAAGTACGCCCTGGCTGTTATCGAAGTCGCCTGCGAGGTCCAGCTTCAGCGACTCTTGGCTGAGCAGCTTGCCGCCGTTGTTATCCAGCGATGTGCCGGTCAGGATCAAGCGTTGGCCGTTGAGTTCGCCGAGGGTGCGGTTGATGAGTTGATCAACGGCGAGGTTCAACGTCCCGCCTGCGAACACCATGCCCTTGTCGCTGTTGTTGAGTTGTTGGCCGATGACGCTGACGTCGGCGTTGCTGGTCAGTTCACCGCTGCGGTTGTCGACAGTCGCCACGTCGAGTTTCAGCGCTTTTGTGGCGCCTACCAGACCGTTGCGGTTATCGAGATTTGCGCCGCTCAGGTTGAGGGCGTCGGTGCTGATCAGTTTGCCGTTCTGGTTGTCGAGTTTGCTGGCGTTGATCGTCGCAAGCGCCTTGCCCGCGATCTCGCCGCTGCGGTTGTCCAGCGCTGCGCTGGTCAGCAACAAGGCACCGTCGGCGATCACGCTGCCGCGTTTGTTATCGAACCATTCGCTGGCGCTGAGGGTGACATCGCCACGCCCACTGAGCAGGCCTTCGGTGTTGTCCAGGCGAGTGCTGCGGGCATCGAGGCTGGCGGCGTTGATATGGCCTTTGAGGTTGGCCAGCAGTTGGTCGACGCGCAGGGTCAGTGCCTGGTTGCTGATCAGTTTGCCGTTGCTGTTATCGAGGTTTTTTGCGACCAGGGTGAAGGCGTTTTGGCTGGAGATTTCGCCGTGCTGGTTGTTGATAGTGGCGAGGTTGTCGAGTGTCAGCAGGGGTGCGTTGATCACCCCTGCGTTGACCAGTTCACCGTTGTGCAGGTCAAGGTTGAGTTGCGTGGTGCTGACCAGTTCGGCGCCGCCCCATTGCGTCAGGCCGGTGAGGCTGGCATTCATGGCGCCGACGCTGCCGATATGCCCGCTATTGTTGAGCTGGGTGGCGCTGAGGTCGAGCTTGTCGGCGCTGATCACGCGGCCGTCGATGCCGTTGGTGAACAGTCCGGTGTTGACCGTGGCCAGACGTTGGCTTTTGAGCAGGCCGTTAGTGTTCTCCAGGCTGGTACTGGTCACTGTGAGGTTTTGGCCGCTTTCGACGGTGCCACCTTGGTTGATTAGCGCCGCTGCGCTCGCAAGGGTCAGCGGTCCTGCGCTGGAAATCTTGCCGCGGGTGTTGTCGATGCGCTGGCCTGCCAGCGCCATCGAGCCTTCGCTGGTGAGCTTGCCGCCGGTGTTGTCCAGGCCTGCCTTCAGTTGAAGTGCCAAAGCACGCTGAGCGCCAACAGTGCCATCGGTGTTATCTACAGCAGTGCCGGTAAGCCGGGCGTCCTGGGCAAAGATCAAACCTTTGGCCTGATTGATCACCTCGGCCATCGCCAATTCCAGCCCAGTACCGGCCAACAACTTGCCGCCACTGTTATTTAGACGCGTGCCGCTGAACTCGATGTTCTGCTGGCTGGAGATTTCCCCGCTGCGGTTGTCGGTGCTGCCGACCTTGAGTTTCAGCACTTTTGTCGCGGCGAGCAGGCCGCCGTTTTGGTTATCCAACGTGTCAGCGTTGAGGCTCAGATTGCCCTGGGCGACCCACTGACCGCCCTGCTGATTGAGCACACCAACCGTGGCGTCCAGATCATCCTGGCTGGCGATGCGCCCCTTGGCGTTTTCGACGGTATCGAGGGTCAGGCGTACCGGGCCCATCGCGCTGGTCAGGCCGTTCTGGTTGTTCAAAGACTGGCCGGCAAGTGCCAGCGCCTGCTTGCTGTTAAGCACGCCTTCGCGGTTGTCGAGTTGGCTGACGCGCAGGTTCAGGCCCTGATTGGCGCGCACCGCGCCGCCACGGTTGTCCAAGCTATTGCTGCGTAGCGTCAGCAGGTTCTGTCCGGACAGGCGACCGGCGCGGTTATCCACACTCCCCGCCTGGATGTCCATCACGCCTTTGGCGAGCACAGCGCCTTTGGCTTGGTTATCAAGCAGGCCGTCGACCTTCACCGTCAGGCTGCCATCGGTCGCCAGGCTGCCGGACTGGCTGTTATCCAGGCTGGCCGCGGTCACGTTCAAACGCTGGCCGGCACCCAAGGTGCCGCCTTGGTTGGACAGCGCGCCGGTGGTGGTCAGGTCGAGGCTGATGTCGCCCATCACATGACCGTCGTTGCGGTTGTTCAGGGTCATCGCATTGACCACTGTGGCGCCGCTGCTGGAAACTTCGCCGTCGTCGTTAAGCAGGTCGGCCCCCAACGTTAACGCGAGGTCTTTGGAACTGCTGAATACGCCGCTGGTGTTATCCAGTCGTTCTGCTTGAGCAGTCAGGCCTGCCGCAGCAATGACGCCCTTGAGGTTGATCAGCGCTTGGTCGACTTTGAGGGTCAGCGCCTGATCGCTGAGCACATGGCCGTCGCTGTTATCCAGACTTTGCGCGGCCAGGACGAAGCTACGCTCGCTGGAAATCTCGCCATGCTGGTTGGCGACGGAGGCGAGGTTTTTCAACAGCAATTGCCCCGGCGCGTGGATCAGGCCACCGGCGTTATTGAGAGCGCCGAGGTTCATGTCCAGGCTTAAATCGCGGGTGCTGTAGAGCTGGCCACCGTTGCGCTGATCCAGGCCGGTGAGGCTGGCGGTCAGTGCCTTGTTACTGGCGATATGGCCGTCAAAACGGTTATCCACCTGCCCTGCCGTCAGCTCCAGGAGATCGGCACTGGTGAGGCGCCCGCCGCTTTGGTTATTCAATGCACCGGTCGTGATCCGCACAGCGCCGTCGCCGATTATTTTGCCGCCGCTGTTGTCGATACTGGCGCTGCTCACGGTCAACGCCATCGCGCTAAGCAGTTCGCCGTTGCGGTTGCTCAGAACGCCGTTGGCGGTCAGATTCAACGCCGCGCCGCTGCTGAGGCGGCCGCCGTCGTTGTTCAGTGTGGCGGTTTGCAGGGTCAGGCGCTTGTCACTGCGCACGGTGCCTTGCTGGTTGTTCAGTTGGTCGAGTTCCAGACTCAGTGCGCCGTTCGCCAGAAGGCGACCTTTGAGGCTGTTGTCGAACTGCTTGCCGTTGAGCGACAGGTCGGAAAGGCTGGAAACTTCGCCGCCTTGGTTGTTCAGGCGATCAACTTTCATCACCAGCGACTGGCGTGCATTGAGCAAGCCACCCTCGCGGTTATCCAGTTGCGTGCCGCTTACCTGCATCGGCCCGGCTGCCGTTACGCTGCCGCCACGGTTATCGAATTGACCCATCGCCAGGTCCGCCTGCTGACCGCTGACAAAACGGCCGCCACGGTTGATCGCGATACCACGGGTGGTGACGTCAAGTAACCGGTCCCCTTGCAACAGCCCTTGGCTGTTATCCAGGCTCATACTGCTCAAGGTGGTGGTAGCACCGATGATTTCACCGTGGCGATTGTCCAGGGCCGTGTCGACGGACAGCGTCAGATCATCGCGGACTTTGAGCTTGCCTTCGGCGTTAACCAGGCTGTTTGCGTGCAGGTCCAAACCCGTGGCGGCGACCAAGCCTTTGATGTTGTCCAGCGCGTTGGCAACGCGCACCACAAGCCCTTGCTCGCTGAGCAACTTGCCGCCCCGGTTGTCGAGGCTGCCGGCGGTAAACACCAGGGCCTGGGCACTGGAAATTTCCCCGCCCTGGTTATCGACACTGCTTAAATTGCTCAGTAGCAGTGCACCCGGCGCATGAATCAAACCACCTTGGTTATTCAGGTGACCGTGGTTCAGGTCCAGGTCTACACCTGCCTGGCTGTGGATATTGCCTTTGGCACTGTTATCCAGGCTTGCCGCGCTCACCCGCAATGGGCCGGTTGCACTGAACAGACCGGCCTGGTTCAGCAAGTGCGCGCTGATCAACGCGGTAAGGCGACCGTCGCTGGTCAGCTTCCCGCCACTGTTGTCCAAGCGCGTCGCGGTGATGTCCATCGCCTGCCCGGCGAACAGCGTGCCCTGGCGATTGTCGATCAGGCCCACGCTGTTGAGCGAGAGTATCGCGTCGCCTTGCAGCAGGCCCTCGCGGTTATCCAGCGACGTACTGTTGACCGATGCCGTGCGCGCCAACAGCTTGCCACTGCGGTTATCCAATGCTCCGTCGATCTGCGCGATCAAGCCATCGCCGGCGCTGAGCGTGCCACCTTGGTTAGCCAGGCCGGCGGCGCGCACATCCAGGGTTTTAGCCGAGATCAAGCCTTGCGTGTTATCGAGTGCGCGGGCGATGCGCACGGTCAAACCCTGCTCGCTGAGGAGCTTGGCGTGGTGGTTATTCAGGGTGTCCGCGGCCAGGGTGAACGCCTGGGTGCTGGAAATTTCGCCGCCCTGGTTATCGACGCTGGCGAGGTTGCTCAGCAGTAATTGGCCAGGGGCGTTGATCGTGCCACCCTGGTTATTCAAATGACCGTTATTAAGATTGAGGCGCACATCCCCCTGGCCGAAAAAACGACCATCGTTGTGCTGATCAAGACCACTGACGCCAGCATTCAGCATTTGGCCCGCGCTAATGCGGCCGCCCTCACTGTTATCCACTTGGCCGGCGTTCAAGTTGAATGCGCCATCACCGCGCAAGGTGCCACGCTGGTTATTCAGCGGACCACTCGATTGCACAGTGAGGTTATGGGCGACAAGCGTGCCTTGTTGGTTATCAAGGCGGCCCAGGTTGAGGCGTGCATCACCTTTGGCGGCAAACAGACCGGTCTGGTTGAGCAATTGTCCGGTGATCGCCGCGACCAACGCGCCGTCGCTGGTGAGCGTGCCTGCGCTGTTGTCCAGGCGGGATGCATTGAGGGTAGCGGTTGCACCTGCCGCCAATGTCCCGCGCTGGTTGGACACCACACCGCTGTTGAGCACCAGGGCGCGATCACCTTGCAGGCGGCCGCGGTCGTTGTTCAATTCACCCGTGGTGGACGCGAGGTCGGTGGCCAGAAGCTCGCCGCTGCGATTGTCCAGCAGGCCTGCGGTATTCGCCGTCAGACGATTACGTGCGCTGAGCTTGCCGCCCTGGTTGTTCAGGTTGGCGGCGTTGATGTCGAGGTTTGACGCCGAAACCAGGCCCAAAGCATTGTTCATCGCGCCGGCGATACGCAGGGTCAGATCTTGGTCGCTGAGCACTTTACCCGCGCCGTTATCGAGGCGGTTGGCGGCCAAGAGGAATGACCGCGTGCTGGAGATTTCCCCTTGGCGGTTATCGACCGTATTGAGGTTATCAAGGGTCAATTGACCGCTGGCGTTGATCTGGCCGTTGCGGTTATCCCAGTGCCCTTGGTTGAGGTTCAGCGTCAGTGAGTCTTGGCTGGTGAGCGAGCCTTTTTGGCTGTTGTCGAGGGCGCCACTATTGATCTGTACTGTCTGACGCGCAGCAATTCGGCCACCCTGGTTATTGATCAAACCTGATGCGTTGAGGCTCAACGACTGCCCGGCCGACACCAGGCCTGCCACGTTATCCAACGCTACCAATTGCAGCGTGACCTGCGCCTGGCTCGACAGCTCGCCGCTGCGGTTGATCAATTGCCCGATACCCGCCGTCAGGTTGCCGGTGCTGGTGACCAATCCGCGTTGGCTGTTAAGCAGTTGATCCGCGTTGATTCTGAGGTTGCCTGCGCTGAGAATGCGGCCTTGGTTTTGGTTATCGAGTTGGGTGGCGGTCAGTTGGGCTGCCCGTTGGGCACTCAGGGTGCCGCCCTGATTGGCCAGCTCGCCCGTGTTGATGGTCAAGTCACGGCTGGCGATCACCGTCTTGCCAGTGTTGTCGATGCTGTGAGCTTTTAAGCGCACATCGCCTTGGGCATTGCGGGTGTTGTCTGCATTGACGCCCGCTTCGATAATCCCGTTATTGGTCAACCGCCCAGCGGCGTCCAGCGTGATGCTGTCCTTGGCTGCCAGGGTTTGCTGATTGGTCAGTGCGCCTTGGGTACTCACCGACAAGTCGGTCCCGGCATACACTGCGCCTTTGGCCTCTACGCTGGCCGCTTTGACCACCACTGCCGTACCGGCTGAGGTTTGGCCCATGACCACGTTACCCGCAGCGTCAATCTGGATATCGCCACCGGCAACCATGTCCCCGGACAGCTTTACGCCGACGCCTGCTTCGGTCCCAACCAGCTTCACCGCCCCCACGTACATGCCGCCCAACGCCGACGAGTCAATCGCCAGGTCCGGCGCCTTGCTGCCGTCCGCTGCACGCGCCGTGGCGTTCAACGTGCGCGCATCCACATCGTTGCGCCCCGCCACGATGGTGAGTTTTTTCGCCTGGATCTGTGCATTGATGGTGGTGGCACGGGTGATGATTTCGAACTGGTCGACGTTGCTGGCGTTGAGGCCGGTGCCTTCAATGGACACGTTGCCCTTGTCCACCTGATAGCGGCTGATCTGGCCGTTTTCGATGACCGCCTTGCCCGTGGTGAGTGTGGCTTGTGGAGTGTTGATAAAACCGCAGCCGTTGCAGCTGATGCCGTAAGGGTTGGCCACGATCACATGGGCCGACTGCCCCGCCACTTCGGTGTAGCCACGCAGTTGGCTGGAGCTGCCGCCATTCACCTCATTGAGAATGACGCTGGCGGCGCTGCCATGGAAATTTGGGTTGCCGACGATAATTCCGCCGAGCTGGGTGGACTGGGTGCGGTCGGTGGCATTGTTGAGGATGACCCCGTTGGCACCGACGTTGTAGTCGTGGAATTGGTTATGCGACAGCCCATTCGCGTTCGGCGCGGCAATATTCACGATCGGTACGCCGTTGCCCGCTTGTCCGAGCGTGGTACCCGGCCCGCTCACTGCAATCCCGTCCGCCTGAGCCAGCAGCGGCTGCCAGAACATGGCGTTGGCCAGTACCAATGCCAACCCGCGCTTGGGCAAGCCCAGGAAGGTGGACCGGTTTTTTACGGCTGCAGAAGGCTGGCGCGCAAGGTAGGCGAACTGGCGAACATCCATGTCATGTCTCGATGCCCAAAGGGCGGTAAAAATTTAAAGGAAGAAATCCATGCGGAAATAGATCGGCGCTTCACGTTCCGTGATCGGGTCCGGTCGTTCCAAAGAGTGTGCAAAGGTCACCGTGGCCGCGACGTTCTTGCCGCGTGCAAACAGTTCCAGGGAATTGCTGCTCATGCGCCCATGTTGCTCGGCGTTGTAGCGACCATGGCGGATCACGCCCTGGTCGTAGCCGAGGCTGGTGCCGTATTCGGCCAGCACGGGTTGCAGCCAGGCCCAGGTCACCGGGCGGCTCCAGCGCAGGTCGTTGCGCCAATAGCCGCCGCTGTCGCCGGAGAGCATCTGATCCTTATAACCACGAATCGATGACTGCCCGCCCAGGCTTATGCGCTGGGGGCTGAACAGCACGTCCTCACTGCGCTGGCCGGTCATCAGGCTGCTGAAGCTCAACGACTCGCCCCACAGCTTGAACGGGTACAGGTAGCTCACGGTTGCGGTGTATTTGCGGTAGCGCGCATCAGCCTGACCCGGCCGTGGGTTGTGATTAGCCTGGGCGTCGAAGGCGCCAATGCCGTCCTGCATGCCCAGGTCGATGTTTAGGAATGACTCGCCAATGCGCCGACCGTGGTTGATGCCGAACTGCGCTTCGCTGAGACGGTTGCTGCTCAGGGCCAGCTTGCTGTCTTCGATGAAATTATTGGTACGCAGGTAAGCCACGCCAGTGCTGAGGGAGGTTTTGCTCAGCGCATCACGGTGAATGACTCGCTCCAGGCGCAACTGGTGGCTCTGGCTGTCGCCCGACTGCTTGAAGTTGAAGTTGTTGGCCTGGGCCAGGGAGCGGTATTCGGACTCGCTGTAGCTGTAATTGAGGTTCCACCAGCCAAACGGCAGGTTGTAATTGAGCATCGAGTTACGCGAGGTTTTCTGGTGGTCGCTGACGGCATCATGACCGCCACGCAGGGAAAGCTGGTCGGCAAGGCCAAGCGGGTTATCCCAATCGAGACTGGCGCCCCATTGCTGCTCACCGGTGCTGCGCTGACCGCCGTTATGGCGTGACAGTCCAACGCGCCAGGGTTTTTGCGGGGTGTTTTTGACCAGTACATCGCTGCCGCCCACTTCTTTACCCGGCGCCAGTTCCATCTGCGCCTGATTCGACGGCAGGCGGTTCAACTGATCGACCATCTGCTCAATTTCGCGCAGGTTAAGCAATTCACCCGGTTTACCTGGAAAGCTCATCCCGAGTTGGCGGTCGGTGATGCCGCTGCCCTGCGCGCCCTTCAACTCTTCCAGCCGGCCTTCGACTACTTGGATCTTGAGCACGCCACTGGAGAGGTCCTGTTGGAGCAAGTAGGCACGACTGGTAACCAGCCCTTTGGCCAGGTAGCGGTCAGTGATGACCTTGAGCACCTCATTGAGTTGCGGCACGCCCAGGCACTGGCCAATGTAGGGCTGGATCAGCGCTTGGCGTTCGCGTTCAGAGAGCGCGTCGGCACCGGAAACTTCGAGGGTCTTGATGGGAAAGCAACGAGTGTCGACGGGGGCCGTTGGCGCAGTGGGCGCGACGGTTTTCCCTGGCAGGTCCTTGAGCTCTTCGAGACGACGCTGCTGCTCTTCGAGCAAACGGTCCTGACGGTCACGAATCAGATCGGTGATGCCCGGCGTGCTCTGCGGGGGGGCGGCTTGAGCCAATCCGGCTGCGCTCAGGCAAAAAAAAGCGGACAGCGGGCCGAGCCCGGTCCGGCGTAACAAACGCCACATCAATAGATCCCTCTATATGGCACAGAGCCATCAACGAGCGGCGATCATAGGGTGGCGATATAGTGGCGTCAATTAAATGTATGGATTTGTTTCAACATCGATACAGAGACGGCTGAATGCTGGCCGCGCTGTAGGTTTGATCACCCTGGAGAAATCCAAGGCAAAAAAAAGCCTGCATCTCTGCAGGCTTTTTTTATGTCGCTATCTGGCTCCACGACCTGGACTCGAACCAGGGACCCAGTGATTAACAGTCACTTGCTCTACCAACTGAGCTATCGCGGAATGCGCCGTATGTTACTGATTAAAAAGGATAAGTCAAGCACTCCCTTTCATTCGGTGTGATTAAACCGGATGACCGGTTGAATCGGCGTGTTCCTTTGCCAACTCCAGCCAGGCCAAAGCCGCCGGTGGCAGATGGGCGCTCGAGCGCCAGGCCAGGGCGATGTGCCAGTCGGTGTGGGGTTCATCCAACGGGATCAGGGCGATGCCAGCATGTTGATGTTTGTGCGCCAGCATGCGTGGCACGAAGGCTACACCCAGCCCGGCGGCGACCAGGTCGATGATGAAGTCGATCTGTCCGCTGCGTGCGGTCACCTTGGGAGTGACGCCTTTGCGCTCGCAGGCAGCGAGGATCTTGGCGTTGAGGGCAAAGCCGGCTTCGAAGAGGATGAACGGTGAATCGGCCAGGTCAGTGAAGTCGATGCGCTTGCGCTGGGCCAAAGGTTGGCTGATGGGCAGCACGGCCATCAGCGGCTCATTGCGCACAGGTTGGTAGTCGAAGTCTTCATCCACCGGCAGCAGCAGCGCCGCCAGGTCGACCTCCCCCGCTTCCAGGCATTCGCGCAACTTTTTGCTGCCGTACTCGGTGAGTTCGATGTCGATGTCCGGGTAGCGGCTGCGGTAGGTCGCAAACATCGTCGCAAACAGCACGCCGCAGCCCACCGGCGGCAGGCCGATACGCAGCACGCCACGCTTTAAACCGCGCAGGTCGTTGATCTCGGCCACCAAGTCGTTGCGCTCGGCAAGCAGCACCAAGGCGCGTCGGTAGGCGATTTCGCCGGCAGCGGTGAGTTCGTTACGGTGGCCCAGGCGGTTGAGCAACGGTGTGCCCAGTTCATCTTCCAACGTCTTGACCGTCTTGCTCACGGTGGATTGGGTCAGGCACACCACCTCGGCGGCCTGGGAGAAACCACCCTGGCGCACCACTTCGACAAAGGCACGCAATGTTCTCAGGTTCATCAGTATTCCTTCGGCGACTGACCACCAGCGATAAAAGTTGTTTTTATCATGCCAGAGAATTGCCTATCCTGACTTCACCTTGCCTTGTGGAGCCCTCCAATAATGATCATCTCGTCCGCCTCCGACTACCGCGCAGCCGCCAAGCGCAAGTTGCCGCGCTTCCTGTTCGACTACATCGACGGCGGCGCCTACGCCGAACACACGCTGCGTGCGAACAGTTCGGACCTGGCCGAGATCAGCCTGCGCCAACGCATCCTGCGCAATGTGGACAACCTGAGCCTGAAGACCACGCTGTTCGGCCAGGAGCTGGACATGCCGGTGATACTCAGCCCGGTGGGTCTCACCGGCATGTACGCGCGACGTGGCGAAGTGCAGGCGGCCAAGGCGGCGGCGAATAAGGGCATTCCGTTCTGCCTGTCGACGGTGTCGGTGTGCCCGATTGAAGAGGTGGCATCGCAGAGCGCGCAGGCGATCTGGTTCCAGCTGTATGTGCTCAAGGACCGTGGTTTCATGCGCAATGCGCTGGAGCGCGCGCAAGCCGCGGGCGTCACTACATTGGTGTTTACCGTGGATATGCCCACGCCCGGCGCGCGCTATCGCGATGCCCACTCGGGCATGTCCGGACCGTTCGCAGCACAGCGGCGCATGCTGCAAGCCGTCACCAAGCCGCAATGGGCCTTCGATGTAGGACTGATGGGCCGTCCCCATGACCTGGGCAACATCTCCAAATACCTGGGCAAACCCACACACCTGGAAGACTACATCGGCTGGCTGGCGAACAATTTCGACGCCTCCATCAGTTGGAAAGACCTGGAATGGATCCGCG
Source organism: Pseudomonas sp. TWR1-1-4 (assembly GCF_049897165.1). NCBI lineage: Bacteria > Pseudomonadati > Pseudomonadota > Gammaproteobacteria > Pseudomonadales > Pseudomonadaceae > Pseudomonas > Pseudomonas sp. TWR1-1-4. The sequence continues at coordinate 845,809 of NZ_JAFCVS010000001.1, forward strand.
AATTCTGGAAAGGCCCGATGATCATCAAAGGTATTCTCGACCCTCAGGACGCCAAGGACGCAGTGAGTTTCGGTGCCGATGGCATCGTGGTCTCCAACCATGGCGGTCGCCAGTTGGATGGCGTGCTGTCCACTGCCAAGGCCCTGCCTCCGATTGCCGATGCGGTGGGCGACGATCTCACGGTTTTGGTGGACTCCGGCATCCGCTCCGGGCTGGACGTGGTGCGCATGCTGGCCTTGGGTGCCAAGGCCTGCCTGCTGGGGCGTGCCACCGCCTACGCGCTGGCGGCCGACGGCCAGCACGGTGTGGAAAACCTGCTGGACATCTTCGCCAAGGAAATGCGCGTGGCCATGACCCTCACCGGCGTCACCTCCATCGCGCAGATCGACCGCTCTACCTTGGTCTAACCCTGCTGCTCGACGATCCCTCGCGCCTTGAGTTGGGCCAGTTGCTGCGCCGACAAGCCCAACCGTTCACCGAGGATATCGTCGGTGTGCTGCCCCAGCCTCGGCGCCGGACGCACATATTCCACGGGCGTGCCGGACATTTTGATCGGGCTGCCGACCATGGCAAAGTCCGGGTTCTGCGGGTGTGGGATGTTCACCATCAGGTTACGCGCGATCACCTGGGGTTCTTCCAGGGATTGCGCAATCGAGTTGATCGCCCCCACCGGCACCTTTGACGCATGGATGCACGCCACCCACTCATCGGCGCTGCGCCCCAGGAAGTGCGCCGAGAGCAACGCGACGATGTCTTCGCGATGGGCCACGCGGTCGGCATTGCGACAAAAGCGCGGGTCCTGCGGCAAGTGCGGCAGGCCGATGCTCTGGCACAGGGCGATGAACTGGCTGTCATTACCGCAGGCGATGATGAAGTCACGGTCGGCGGCGCGGAACACCTGGTAAGGCACGATGTTGGCGTGGGCATTGCCATAACGCTGCGGCACCTTGCCCGACGCGAGGTAGTTCATGCTCTGGTTGGCCAACGTGGCGACTTGTACGTCCAACAACGCCATATCGATGTATTGACCAACGCCGGTGCGCTCACGGCTGAGCAATGCAGCCTGGATCGCCACGGTGGAATACAGGCCGGTCATCAAGTCGGAAAACGCCACGCCAACTTTTTGCGGGCCGCCGCCCGGCAAATCATCACGCTCGCCAGTAATGCTCATCAAGCCACCGATGCCCTGGATGATGAAGTCGTAACCCGGCTCTTCGGCACGCGGGCCGGTCTGGCCGAAACCGGTGATGGAGCAATACACCAGGCGTGGATTGATCTCGGCCAGGGTCGCGTAATCCAGGCCATAACGGGCCAGGGAGCCGGCCTTATAGTTCTCGATCAGTACATCCGAGCTGGCCGCCAATGCGCGTACCAATTCCTGACCTTCGGGAGTGGCCATGTCGATGGCCACGGATAACTTGCCGCGATTGGTCGACTGATAATAAGAAGCTTCGCCGGACGATTCGCCGGTGTCGGTCTTCATCCAGGGCGGCCCCCAGGCACGGGTGTCGTCGCCGCTTTTCGGGCGTTCGATCTTGACCACTTCCGCGCCAAGGTCGGCCAACACTTGCCCACACCAGGGGCCGGCCAACACACGGCTTAAATCCAGTACCCGCAAACCTGTCAATGCACCCATTGTTCTTGTCCTGTGAGGTTGGGAAATCAGCCGGCTGTCGGCTCTTCATGGCGCAGGGAAACACCCAGCATCGCCCGCCGCCGTAACCAGGGGCTGGGGCGGTAACGTGGGTCGTGGGTGAGTTCGCTCATGCGCTGCAAAATCGTCAGGATCCGCCGAGGCCCAAGGGCATCGCCCCAAGCCAGCGGCCCCTTGGGATAACCGAGGCCCAGTTGCACGGCCTGGTCGATATCCTCGACGCTGGCGATGCGCTGCTGGGCAATGTCACAGGCCAGGTTGACCACCATCGCCAAGGTGCGCTGGACCACGAAGCCAACGCTGTCGCCAATCACCGTGACGCCCACACCGTCTGCTGCGAGCAAAGCGTGAGCCGCATCGCGCATGGCGGGCGAAGTCAGTGGGTTCTGCATCAAGGTGCGATGACGCGACAGGTCCGTCAGCAGGTCGATGCACAGGGTGCGCGCGGGGTCGGTGTCGAAGCGCACGCAGGCGCTGGTGGCGTCGCGGCCATACGGGGCCAGCAGGCATAACGCCTCAGGCGAAGGTTGCGCGGCGTGTTCCAGATGGGCGCCCAGGTTGATCACCAGGGCGCTCAAGCGCTCGTAGTCTTCACTGTTTTCCGTGGCGATCCAAACCGGCGGTTGCGGGTTTACAGTCGGTACGGGTTGAGGCTGAGGGCCATTGATGAGCTGGCCGTTTTCATACTGATAGAACCCATGCCCGGTCTTGCGTCCAAGGCGTCCAGCCACCAACATCTGCCGGGTCAGGGGCGACGGTTTGTAGCGGGGTTCCTGATAAAACTGGTTGTAGATCGACTCCATCACCGGGTGCGACACATCCAGGCCGGTGAGGTCCAGCAACTCCAGCGGCCCCATCCGGAACCCGGCGCCGTCGCGCAGGATGCGGTCGATATCACCGCGCTCGGCGATGCCCTCATCAAGCATCTTCAACGCTTCAGTACCATAGGCACGACCGGCGTGGTTGACGATGAAACCCGGCGTGTCCTTGGCGCGCACGCCGCGATGGCCGATACGTGCAGCCAGGGCCAACAGCGCGTCGCCAACCTTTTGCGCGGTGGCCAGGCCGTCGATCACCTCCACCACACGCATCAGCGGCACCGGGTTGAAGAAGTGCAGCCCGGCCACGCGCTCAGGGTGCTGGCAACCGGTGGCGATGGCCGTGACAGACAGCGAAGAGGTGTTGGTGGCGAGGATGCAGGTCGGGCTGACGATGCCTTCCAGCTGTTGCAGCAGGCCGCGCTTGGCGTCGAGGTTTTCCACGATGGCTTCGACGACCAGGTCGCAATCGCTCAGGTCATCAATCGCCTCGGCAACCCGCAGGTTGGCCAGCGCCGCCTCCATCGCGGCCTGGCTGAGCTTGCCCTTGCCCACCAACTTGGCAAAGGTGCCGCTGAGATTATCCCGCGCCGATTGCGCAGCGCCTTCACGGGCATCGAACAGATGCACCACCACACCGGCCTGGGCCGCGATTTGTGCGATACCGGCGCCCATGACGCCAGTGCCCACCAATCCCATCGTATTCAGGGTGTCGGTCATGCTTATTCCCCCCGGTAGTGCGGTGTGCGTTTCTCGAAGAACGCGGCGGCGCCCTCCTTCTGGTCCTTGGAATCGAACAGCAATTGGAAGGCCTTGCGCTCCAGTACCAAGGCGCTTTCCAGCGGCAGGTCGGCGCCGGCCAGCATCACTTCCTTGATCTGCTCCACCGCCAACGGCGGCAATGCGGCAATCTGCGCGGCCAGTTCCAGGGCGCGGGGCAGTGTCTGGTCGTCGCTGACCATTTCGCTGAGCATGCCCATCGCCAGCGCTTCTTTCGCGCTGACCATGCAACCCGTGAGCGCAATGCGCATAGCCTGGAACTTGCCCACCGCGCGGATCAGGCGTTGAGTGCCGCCCGCACCGGGCATCAAGCCGAGCTTCACTTCCGGCTGGGCAAATCGCGCCGACTCGCCCGCCACGATCAGGTCGCAATGCATCGCCAGCTCGCAGCCACCGCCCAGGGCAAAACCGTTGACAGCGGCAATCACCGGCTTGGGGCAACGACTGATGGCTTCCCACAGGTATTCAGTGTGGCGGCGGTACATATCGATCGCGCCCGCACTGGCGAACTCCTTGATATCCGCGCCGGCCACGAAGAACTGCTCGCCACCGGTCAGCACGATGGCGCGTACATCCTGGCGTCGGGACAGTGTGCGGAAGTGCTCGGCGAGAGCTTCACGCACCTGGGCATTGAGGGCGTTTTTCACTTCAGGGCGGTGGATACGCACCACGGCCACGCCATTGTCATGGATGTCGAGGGTCACCACGGGTGAGTTGGCGCTGGTCACATTCACTCCTGCTGCATTGTTCTTGTTAGTTGGATTGGCGCATGTTTCGCTGTGCGAAATAACATTCCGTATTTGATGATTAGCATAAGTACCGACCCCGCTGGTGTAAACGGAAAAACGCGGACAACGCTCAAACCATCGACTAACTCGCTGTTTTAAAGGCTTTTATCTCATCTTAAAATCAAGGCGCAAAAGATTGCTTAGTTTCGCAGTGCGGAATACTATTTTGTTTTGTTGATTTTATAAAAAAATGAGGATTACCATGCGCCGTCGAAACCCCGAGCCGGACAGCACAGAAGTTTCCGCTTTCGAGCATGTGTTGATCGACCCGATGAACAACGATGAGGAGGAAGACAAGGATCGCCAATTCGTCACCGCCCTGGCCCGTGGCCTGGAACTGTTGCGCTGTTTCACGCCAAGCGAAAGCGTGCTGGGCAACCAGGAACTGGCGCGCAAGACCGGCCTGCCGAAACCGACGATCACCCGCATGACCCACACCCTGACCCGCTTGGGTTACCTCAAGCACCTGCCGCAGTCAGGCCGGTATCAGTTGGATGTAGGCGTGATGGCCTTCGGTTACGCGATGTTGTCGAACCTGTCGATCCGCGCCGTGGCTCATCCGTTGATGGAGACCATGGCCAAGTACGCCCAGGCGGCCGTTGCGATGGCCACTCGGGACCGCCTCGACGCGGTGTACCTGGACGTGGTCCAAGGCGAAGCGAACATGACCATGCGCCGCCAGGTCGGCACACGGTTGCCGTTGCACTTGAGTTCAGCAGGCCGCGCCTGCCTGGCAGCAATGCCGGAAAACGAGCGGGAGTTCATTCTCGACCATATCCGCCAGCGCCATCTGGAGGACTGGCCGAGCATCCGCAAGGGGCTGGAACGCGCCTTCCGGGACTACACCGATTTCGGCTATTGCATGTCGATCGGTGAGTGGCACCGCGATGTCAACGCCATCGCCGTGCCGCTGCGACACGCACAACACGGCTTGCTGGCGTTCAACTGTGGCGGACCGAGTTTCCACCTCTCCCGGGAGAAACTCGAAGACGACATCGGCCCACGCCTCAAGCACATGGTGAACAACATCGAGGCCGCCACCCGCTAACTGGACCGGTGCATGGCCTCGGCAGATTGACGATAACAGGCCCGCCGAACGGGCCGCTGAGGAATGCACATGATCCGAGACGCACAAACGCTTCATATCCTGGTGGACGCCATTGCGCAGTTCGTCGACGAAGCGCTGATCCCACGGGAAAACGAAGTCGCCGAGACCGATGAAATCCCGGCGGACATCGTCAGCCAGTTCCAGGACATGGGCCTGTTCGGCCTGACCATCCCCGAAGCCTACGGCGGCCTCGGGCTGACCATGGAAGAAGAGGTGACCATCGCCTTTGAACTGGGGCGCACCTCACCGGCCTTCCGTTCCTACTTCGGCACCAACAATGGCATCGGCTCCATCGGCATCCTGCTGGATGGCACCGACGCACAGAAAGAGCACTACCTGCCGCTGTTGGCAAGCGGCGAGCTGCTCAGCTCGTTCTGCCTCACCGAGCCAGACTCGGGCTCCGACGCCGCCTCACTGAAAACCACCGCCGTGCGCGATGGCGACCACTATGTGATCAACGGCACCAAGCGCTTTATCACCAACGCGCCCCACGCCGGGATTTTCACCGTGATGGCGCGCACCGACCCGGCAATCCGTGGTTCGGCCGGTATCAGTGCGTTCATCATCGAACGTGACACACCCGGCCTGTCCCTGGGCAAACGCGACCACAAGATGGGCCAGCAAGGCGCCCACACCAGCGACGTGATTTTCGACAACGTACGCGTGCCGGCCGGCCAGTTGATCGGTGGCGTGGAAGGCGTGGGCTTCAAGACCGCGATGAAGGTCCTCGACAAAGGCCGCCTGCACATCGCCGCCGTCAGCGTGGGCGCTGCCGAGCGCATGTTGAACGACGCGCTGAACTACGCGATCGAGCGCAAGCAATTCGGCCAGCCGATTGCCGAGTTCCAGCTGATCCAGGCCATGCTCGCCGACAGCAAGGCCGAGATCTACGCCGCGCGTTGTATGGTGCTCGACGCCGCCCGCAAGCGCGACGAAGGCCAGGACATCGGCACCGAGGCGTCGTGTTCGAAGATGTTCGCCACCGAGATGTGCGGCCGCGTCGCTGACCGTTGCGTGCAGATCCATGGCGGTGCCGGCTATATCAGCGAGTACGCCATCGAACGTTTCTACCGGGATGTGCGCCTGTTCCGCCTGTATGAAGGCACCACGCAGATCCAGCAACTGGTGATTGCCCGCAACATGATTCGCGCGGCGCAACGCTAGGCCTCACCGCACCACCATACCCAATGCCCTAACAACTACAAGCAAGGTATCGCTATGGAAGTCGCCGCATCGGCGGGCGCGTTGTCGCCTGCAAAAAGCAAACTGTGGATCGTCGTTTTCATCTTCTGCTTCCTCGGCCTGTTGATCGATGGCGCGGACCTGATGTTGCTGTCCTACAGCCTCAGCAGCCTCAAGGCCGAGTTCGGCCTGACCAGCGTCGAAGCCGGCAGCCTGGGCAGCTTCACCCTGGCCGGCATGGCCATCGGGGGTATCTACGGGGGCTGGGCCTGTGACCGTTTCGGGCGGGTAAAAACCGTGGTGTGGAGCATCGTGCTGTTTTCCATGGGCACGGCGATCCTGGGCATGACCCACAGCTATTGGCAGTTTGCGGCCACCCGGTTTTTCGCCTCCCTCGGCCTGGGCGCGCTGTATGTGGCGTGCAACACGTTGATGGCCGAATACGTGCCGACCCGCTACCGCACCACCGTGCTCGGCACCCTCCAGGCGGGTTGGTCGGTGGGCTACATCGTTGCCACCCTACTGGCCGGTTGGATTCTCCCGGAGCACGGCTGGCGCTGGCTGTTCTACGTGGCCATCATCCCGGTGATCCTCGCCGTGCTGATGCAACGCTTGGTGCCGGAGCCTCAGGCCTGGTTGACCGCGCGCGCCGAACGGGCGAAAGACAAAGCCAACGGCAGCCAGGACGTCCTGAAGAAAAAGCCCGATGGCATGATCAAGCTGATCTTCAGCGACCCCAAGGCCAGCCGTATGTTCCTGCTCTGGGCCCTGACCGCAGGCTTCTTGCAATTCGGTTACTACGGCGTGAACAACTGGATGCCGTCGTACCTGGAAAGCGAGCTGGGGATGAACTTCAAGTCGATGACCAGCTACATGGTCGGCACTTATGCGGCGATGATCTTCGGCAAGATCCTCGCGGGCCTGGCGGCGGACCGTCTCGGTCGACGCGTGGTATTCGCGTTCGGCGCTCTGGGCACGGCGATCTTCCTGCCGGTGATCGTGCTGTTCCAAAGCCCCGAGAATATCCTGTGGATGCTGGTGGTGTTCGGCTTCCTGTACGGCATTCCCTATGGCGTGAACGCGACCTACATGACCGAAAGCTTTGAGGCCAAGTTTCGTGGTTCGGCGGTGGGTGGAGCGTACAACATCGGCCGTATCGGCGCGGCGGTGGCGCCGGCAGCCATCGGCTTCCTGGCGTCCCATGGCTCCATCGGCATGGGCTTTTTGGTGATGGGCGGCGCGTACTTTATCTGCGGTGTCATACCGGCGTTGTTTATTCGCGATAAACAGTTCGATCCGCAGAAACAGTAAGGCCACCGCTTAGTTGCCAATTAACTGGCGTCATCATCCAGCGACTGCTTTTAGCGATAAAAGCAGTCGATTGATTTATATGACTTTTAATTAGTTATAAGCGATTTGGCATGAATCTCGCTCTACCCTTATTCAAGCAGGTTAAGCGATGACAAGACGTGCGGCAGCGCCCAGGGGTTATAACCCTGTGCAAAGCGGTCTAAACTGTTACTCATGTTTTACGGAACTGAAGGAACAGTAAGACGCTTGGCATTCGCCACTCTCATCGAGCCTGTAAGACAGCCCAGTGCTTAGAGGCCGATCGCTTATGAAAACACCCACCCAGACCAACGCAATTGACTTTGACAGTGCCAAATTGCAACGCCTGGGGTTTGGTCAGCCATCCCTCCTCCCACGCCGTCCCACGACGCTGGAGCAACTTCGCCAGCAACTGGGCCTGCAATTACAAACCAGCCTGGAGCCGGAGCGCATCCTCGGTGTGTTCTTCCGTGAGATCCAACGCCTGGTGCCCCTGGACGCGTTGCAGTACCGCCATCAGGCCAGCGACTTGCGCCTGGAGTTCGGCCATCGCGGGCATCACTCAGTGAGCTATAGCCTGAGCCATGAAGGCGAGCACCTGGGCGAGCTGATCTTTCGTCGCAACCAGCGCCTGGCGGAAGAAGAGCTCGGCCAGCTCGAATCCCTGCTGGCCACCTTACTCTACCCAATCCGCAACGCCCTGCTCTACCGCGCCGCCACCCGCAGTGCCTTGCGCGACCCGCTGACCGAGACCGGCAACCGTATAGCCATGGACCAGACCTTGCAACGGGAAGTCGACATGGCGCGCCGGCACCTCAATCCGCTGTCCTTGCTGATGCTCGACATCGATCACTTCAAGATCATCAACGACACTTACGGCCACACCGCTGGCGATAAGGTACTGCGCGCCGTAGCCGGGGCGATCAAGCGCCAGTTGCGTAACGTGGATATGGTGTTCCGGTTTGGCGGGGAAGAGTTTCTGATCCTGCTGTCCAACACGGGCCGGGATGCCGCTGCGATGGTCGGTGAGCGCCTACGCCAAGCGGCGCAGGCCCAGGATTATTGGGCGGATGACACGCGGATCGAATTGACGGTGAGCCTGGGCTGCTCGACCTTGCTGGCCGCAGAGTCTACCGAAAGCCTGCTGCGTCGGGCCGACAGTGCCTTGTATGTGGCCAAGCGAGAGGGTCGCAACCGCCTGGCAATGGCGGGGTAAGCCCCCGCCACTCTCATTTCATCAAGCTTCGCTGGCGACCCGCACCTGGCGCTCGCGCACCACGGCTGGGGCTTTTTCTTTCTCCAGGCGCATGCAGCTTTCCAGGAACAGGTACATGTAGTCGTAGCTCTTGCACACGGCCTGGCGCAGCTCGGTCTGCAGTTCCTTGGTCGGGTTCATCCCGGCCAGGGTGCAGATGATTTCCAGGGCTTCCCATGGGTGGGCATCATCGTACTGCGCGTGCATCTTCAGCCACTTCATCGCCCGCTTGCGCTCTTCCTCTGGGAAAGCGGCCGCATAGACGCCGGTAGAACACACCACGGCGGACCATTCACCCGTGGCACCCTCGATCGCATAGTTGGTCGCGGCAATGGCCACGATCAGCGAGTCGGCAGAGCTGGTGTGCCAGCACCAATGGCTCAGCGCATGCAGTTCCGGTGGTACGTTCTGGGCCTGCAATTCCTCCAGGCTCACGCCGTGGGCACGGGCCCAATGCACCCAATAGTCGGCGTGGTTGAGTTCCACGCGAATATTGCGCATCAGCCAGCGGCGCGCCATGTCCTCCCCAGGATGGCGGGCAAATTTGGTCTTGGTGAGGTTCTGTGCCATGTACAAGGCAAACTGTTCCACCACGGGCCATCCACCGATCAGGTAATGGCGCATAGTCTTGGCGCTGAGCGTGTTGTCGCGCATGCGCTGGTACAGTTCGTGTTCGACAACGCGGCGCTTGCTCTCGCTACAGTCCAGGATCAGTTTCTGAGCCCAGGCAGGGTAACTGGAGGCTTCCATAAGCGGGCCGGTTCTGATGAATGTGTCGATCACTGTTAAGGCTCCTTTTTAAGTGTGATTGTACAGACCAGCGAATGTTTCAGCGGAATGTGCCGGGCGCCTTGAATAACAGAGGCTGCGGCCGCACAGGTCGACACTGCAAGCTATCAAAGGTAAACAATTGCGGTCGTTCAATCAGGTAGCCCTGAGCGTAATCCACACCAATTTCGAGTAATGCCTGTTCGATTTGCGGTGTCTCGACAAATTCAGCAATTGTGCGCTTACCCATGACATGGCCGATGTGGTTTATCACTTCGACCATCGCGCGGTTAATCGGGTCGTCCAGCATATCCTTTACGAAACTTCCATCGATCTTCAGGAAGTCTACAGGTAAATGTTTGAGATAGGCGAATGAGGACATTCCGGCACAAAAGTCATCCAGCGAAAACTGACAACCTAAAGCTTTGAGTTCATTAATAAAACGGATCGCACTGCCCAAGTTTGCAATAGCACTGGTTTCGGTTATTTCAAAACAGATCATGCCCGGCGGAATATTGTATGTATGAAACTTCTCACGTAAAAATCCGAGGAAGTCTTCATCACCAATAGTGATGCCTGACAGATTGATCGCACACATGGCCATCGGGCGTCCCGGCCGCTCCTGTATGCACCGGCTGATGAGCTTGAACACATTCTCCACCACCCAGCGGTCCAGGGACGTCATCAAACCGTAACGTTCGGCCGCCGGGATAAAGCTGTCGGGCAGGATGATACGGCCGGCCTCGTCATGCAGGCGCAACAGGATCTCGATATGCCCATCGCCGCCGTCGGTAGGCCCCAGCGGTGAAATTTCCTGGGCATATAGGCAGAACCGGTTCTCTTCCAACGCCATGTGCAGGCGCTGCACCCAGGCCATTTCGCCAAAACGCAGCGACAGTTCCGAGTCGTCGGCGTGGTACACCTGCACGCGGTTGCGGCCTTTTTCCTTGGCCATGTAGCACGCCATGTCGGCGGCGCGCAGTGAGGTTTCCAGCGTGGTCGGAGTATGGCCCAGGTGCACCAGGCCGATGCTGACGGTGGTCATGAACGGCCGCCCCTTCCACACAAAGTGCAGGCTTTGCACGGTATGGCGCAGGCTCTCGGCGATCTTCTCCGCGACTGCCGCCGGGCAGTTTTCCAGCAGGATGCCGAATTCATCGCCCCCCAGACGCGCCAGGGTGTCGCCCTCGCGCAGGTCCGACTGCAGCAGCGCGCAGATATGCCGCAGCAGTTCGTCGCCGGCCGCGTGGCCACACGTGTCGTTGACCAGCTTGAACTGGTCCAAGTCGAGGAACATCAACGCATGACGCTCGCCCAGCCGCTGCGCGGTGGGATGCAGCACCTGTTCCAGGCGGAATTCGAATTCGCGGCGGTTGGCCAGGCCAGTCAGGGCGTCGTGGGTCGCCTGCCAGGACAGGTTGGCGATGTATTGACGCTCCTGGGTCATGTCATGCAACACCAGCACCGCACCCGTGACCTTGCCGGCACTGCGGATCGGCGCGCCCACCAGCGTCACCGAGACCGTGCTGCCGTCCAGGCGCTGGATGGTTTTGGAATGCTCGCTGCCGCCACTGAGTTGGCCCTTGACGATATGTTCAATGAGCGTAAAGCCGTCGGGCTGGGCATTGTCGTCCAACAGGTTGAACAGCGCAGCCAAGGGCAGGCCTTGGGCCTGGGCCGAATTCCAGTGGGTCAGCGCCTCAGCCGCCGGGTTCATGTAGGTGATGGCGCCGTCGACGTCGGTGGTGATCACCCCGTCGCCAATCGACTCCAACGTGATCTGCGCACGCTCCTTCTCTTGCTGCAGGGCATTGGCAAACGCGTGGCGCTGGGTCAGCAACTTATGGGTACGCAGCAGTGCCAGGACGATCAGGCCGAGGGCCGTGGCCAGGTTGGTGATCAGCAACAACCGCAGGATCATCCGCGAGCCTTCGCCCAAGGCATCACTGAACGCTTTGGCCGCCGGTGTCACACCTTCGTTGATGGCGATAATGTGTGCTTTCCACTGGCGTACGTCGTTGGCGCTGACGTGGTCACGGGTGATTGCGCCGTGCATCTCGCGGGCCAACTCATCCAGTTGCACCAGGTAACCATCGCCCACTGTCCATAACTCGATGGCTTTTTCCAGGTAGCTGAAATGGCGAAAGTTGAGGTACAGCCAGATCAGGCTGGAAACGTCATCCGGGTGGTTGCCGCCCTTGAGGATGCCCAAGCGGGCAGCACTGAGGTCTGGTGTGGATTGGTCCAGCGCAACCCGCAATTCATGCCCGCCCTGGGGCACGGCAATCGCCTGCTGGTATTTGAGGTAGGTGGTTTCGTCACGGTTGTCGGCGTAGAGCGTCAGGTAATAGATGGCATCTTTCTGGCCCTTGGACCACAGACTTTCACCTGCCACGTAGCCGCGCACTGCCGAGAGCACGTAAAGACTGACGCAGCCTAACAATGCCTGGAACAGCACAACGGCGATGAAGGGCCAGACAATGCCCAACAGCCGTGGCGTTCCGAGAGTCCGCTTTTGCTTCATGAAGCCCCTTGCACATGCACCGCTGGATACGCACGCGAAACACCGCTTCCGATAGCTCAGCCTAGGCTAAATCAACGAACTTGCTGCAAGTGCCCGTAGAGTTTGGCGTACAACCCACCGTCAGCAATCAGCTGTTGATGGTCGCCGTCCTCTGCAATGTGACCGCCGTCGAACACTAACACTCGGTCGGCTTGCTTAACCGCCGACAGGCGGTGGGCGATAATCAGTGTAGTACGGCCGCTGAGGAACCGCGCCAGCGCCTGGTGCAGGTTGTACTCGGTGGCGGCGTCCAGGGCGGAAGTCGCCTCGTCGAGGATCACCACTTTTGGCTCGGCCAGCACCATGCGCGCAATCGCCAGGCGCTGACGTTGCCCACCGGAAAACCGCACCCCGGAACGCCCCACCACACTGTCCAGGCCCATGGGCAATGCCTTGACGGTAGCATCCAGCTGGGCGATTTCCAGTGCCTGCCAGCAGGCTTGATCACTGCGTTCGCGGCCCATGGTCAGGTTGGCGCGCACCGTGTCGTTGAACAGCGCCGGGTGTTGCAGCACTACGGCGACGTTTTCGCGAATGGTTTCCAGGCCGATTTCCTGCTGGGTAGCACCGCCAAAGCGGATAGTTCCAGCCTGTGGCGTATAGAGTCCGAGCAACAGTTGCACCAAGGTACTTTTACCGCCGCCGCTGGCGCCGACGATTGCCACCTTCTCACCGGGTGCGATGGCCAGGTTCAACTGGTCGAGCACCAAGTCTTCGCCATAACCGAAATTGAGGCCGCGCACCTCGATGCCGACAGTCTCACGCCCAACGAAAGGATCTTCGCCGCCGGCGTATTGCGGCTCATCGGCACGCGCCAGCAGTTCGTTGATCCGCGTCAGCGCGCCGCCTGCCGCGTAATAGGCGTATTGCAGGTTCAGCAATTGCTCCACCGGGCCGATCATGAACCACAGATAGCTGAACACCGCGAGCATCTGGCCGATGGACAGGTCGGAGAACAAAACGGTAAGCATCGCCGCTGCGCGGAAGATGTCGATACCGAACTGAAACAGCAAACCGCTGGCGCGGCTGGAGGCGTCGGTTTTCCACTGCGAATGGATCGCGTAGTCGCGCACTTCCTGGGCACGCTGGCCCAGACGCCCGAGGAAGAAGCCCTGGCGATTGCCAGCGCGGACCTCCTGGATCGCGTCCAGGGTTTCAGTCAGCGCTTGGGTAAAACGCGAAGTGCTGTCGTTTTCCAACTTCTTCAGGTGTTTGACGCGCTTGCCCAACTGCACCGTGGCGTAGATCACCAGCGGGTTGAACAACAGGATCAGCAATGCCAGCTGCCAATGCATCCACACCAGGATCGCCGAGGTACCCACCAGAGTGAGCATGGCCACCAGGAAGCGGCTAAGGGTTTCGCCGACAAATTTGTCCAGCGTGTCGAGGTCAGTGACCAGGTGAGTCGTTACCGTGCCGCTGCCCAGGCTTTCGTACTCGCCCAGGGAGATACGCTTGAGCCGCTCGATCAGGCGCACACGGATGCGGTACACAATGTCCTTGGCCAGCCGCGCAAACAGCCGCGCCTGCACCACGTTGAACACCAGGGCACCACAGCGCAGGAACAGGGTCACCAGCAGCATCAGGCCGATATAGCCGGCCGCCTTCTGCCAGCCCAGCGGCAGCGCGTGATTCATCACCTTGAGGGCAGCGTCGCCGTGGCCCAGCAGGACCTCGTCCACCAGCAGCGGCAACAGCAAGGGAATCGGTACGCTGCACAAGGTCGCCAGCACGGCGACGCCATTGGCGATCCACAGGGATTTCTTGTGACGCAGCGCCAGGCGGCGAATTTCCGCCCAGGTCAGGCGATCGGTGCGCTGGGCGGGTTCATGCACAGGTGGCTCGCTCCAGCCATCGGCCCAGCAGAGGCGACAGCTCGGACAGCGGCTGGTAACCGTTGGTCAGCAACGCCAACTGACCATTACGCTCGGCCAGCAGCGTCGGGAAACCGGCGATGCCCAGGTCTTGCACCCAGGTGAAATCGGCCGCCGTGGCGGCATGCTGCTCAGCGCGGTCAAACTCGCCGGCAAACTCGATGCGCGGGATGCCCGCCTGCTCGGCCAATTCCACCAACACGCTGGCGAGGGTCACGTCGCGGCCTTCCACATAGAAAGCACGCTGGATCAGCCCCAGCAGTTTCCAGGCGCAGTCCGGCGCCAGGCTGCGGGCGGTGACGATGGCGCGGCACGCCGGCTCCGTGTCGTAGACAAAACCGTCGGGCAACGCGCCTTCACGCTTGAACGGCTGGCCGGTGGCGTCAGTGACCGCCTGCCAGTGTTCCAGGATATAACGCCGGGTGGTCGGCTCCAGCGCTGCGCCGCTACCGGTACGCAAGCCGCCTACCACCAGATGCAGCTCGACGCCGGCCGCCTGGGCCTGCTCCACCAACGCCTCGGCCACCGGGGCAAAACCCCAGCACCAGGAACACATCGGGTCCATTACATAGAGCAGGCGCGCGGACATGGGTCAGGCCTCGGAAGGGGTTTGCTTGTAGTTGAAGCCAATCGGGTGCGGCATGTTGCGGGCCTTGGCCAGCTCGATCTGCTTCTGCCGGTCGATCGCGCTGCGACGGGTCTTCTCCGGCAGCTTATCCCAGCAATGCGGGCAACTGATGCCAGCCACATAATGCTCGGAAGCGCGGTCTTCGACACTGACCGGTGTACGACAGGCATGACATTGATCGTAGTCGCCTTCGCTCAGGTCGTGGCGCACGGTCACGCGATTATCGAAAACAAAGCAGTCGCCCTGCCATTTGGTTTCTGCCTGCGGCACCTCTTCGAGGTACTTCAGGATGCCGCCCTTGAGGTGATAGACCTCGTCAAAGCCTTCGCTGAGCATGTAGCTCGACGCCTTCTCACAGCGAATGCCACCGGTGCAGAACATCGCGACTTTCTTGTGCTTGGCCGGGTCGAAGTTGGCTTTGATGTAGTCGGGAAATTCGCGAAAACTGGTGGTTTTCGGGTCGATCGCGCCTTCAAAGGTGCCGATGGACACTTCGTAGTCGTTACGGGTGTCGATCAACAGCACTTCCGGGTCGCTGATCAGCGCGTTCCAGTCCTGCGGGTCGACGTAGGTACCGACTTTCTTGTTCGGGTCGACGCCTTCGACGCCCAGGGTCACGATCTCTTTCTTGAGCTTGACCTTGGTGCGGTAGAACGGCTGGTCGTCGCAGTAGGATTCTTTGTGGTCGATGTCGACCATGCGCGGATCTTTCTTCAGCCAGGCCATCAGGCCATCAATGCCTTCGCGGCTACCGGAAACCGTGCCGTTGATGCCTTCTTCGGCGATCAGCAAGGTGCCTTTGATGCCGTTGTCGACCATCGCCTGCAACAGGGGCTCGCGCAGGGCGACGTAGTCTTCGAGGGTGACGAACTTATACAGTGCCGCCACGACGATCGGTTGAGTCATGGGTGTTCTCTCCAGGTGGCTACCCTCGTAAAGGGTGAACCGGATGCAAAAAAAACGCGCCGGCTGAGCGGCGCGTTGCAGATTCTAACAAATGCCTGGTGTCAGAGACACCCGATCATCAATCATGTCCGCCAGCGCAGGTCGGCGAGGCCGGGGCTGCGTCGATTTTCGCCCATTCTTCAGGCGTGTAGGTATGCAGCGCCAACGCATGAAACTCGTTCATCAGGTCACCCAGGGTGGCGTAGACCTTCTGGTGGCGCTTGACGCGGTTGAGCCCCTCGAACTGCGGGCTGACCAGCACGGCCTTGAAGTGGGTCTGCAACCCACGGCTGTGCATATGGCTTTCATCCAGCACGCTCAAGTGGTCGGTGCCCAAGGCGGCAAGCGCCGTTTCGATACGCTGTTGCATGGTCATTCCTGCTTACTTCTTCTTGGCCGGAGCGGCGGCTTTAGGCGCCAGCTCGTTGGTCATGTCTTCCAGCAGCTTGTTGACTACCGGCACGGCGCTTTCCAGCTTGGCCTGGGTCATCTGGGCCGATTGCTGGGTCAGCTGCGGCATTTTTTCCAGGACTTTCTTGCCCAGCGGCGACTGGTAGAAGGCAACCAGGTCCTTGAGCTCGGATTCGCTGAAGTTGGTGGTGTAGAGCTTGACCATGTCAGGTTTCAGCTTTGGCCAGCCGATGGCCTGGTCCAGGGCGGCGTTGGCCTTGGCCTGGTAGCTGTCCAGTACGGACTGCTTGGCGGCAGGCGCCTTGGTCTGTTCAAAACGCTGGGCGAACATTTGCTGCACTTGCATGTACACCGGGGTACCCAGCTTGTCGGCATGGGCCAGGGTAAGGAAGGCTTCGGCACTGGCGTTGTGGCTGGCGGTATCGGCAAGAACCTGGCCGCTGGCGCAAACCAGAGCAACCGCGGTACAGATGGCACGAAGACGAGTCATCGAGTTTCCTTTTCTAGCAGGCGAGGTCAGACCCCAAGGGCGCCCATTCTGCGCCTAAAAAACCTTATGGCTCAACCCCGAGCCTTGCTGGATAAAGATTCTCGAGGGATGAACCCGATGAAAAGTCTTTTAGGGAACCCACTAGGCCGAACACGGCCTAAACTGCGCAAACGAACTTGAAGGAGTGTGCCCGATGAGCCGTATCGAAACCGACAGCCTGGGAGAAGTTCACGTCCCGGATGACGCTTACTGGGGCGCCCAGACCCAACGTTCGCTGGTTAACTTCGCCATTGGCGAACAGCGTATGCCGCTGGCGGTATTGCACGCCCTGGCCCTGGTCAAGAAGGCCGCAGCACGGGTCAATGACCGTAATGGCGACTTGCCCGCCGACATCGCCCGCTTGATCGAACAGGCCGCCGACGAAGTACTCGATGGTCAACACGACGACCAATTCCCCCTGGTGGTCTGGCAGACCGGCAGCGGCACCCAGAGCAACATGAACGCCAACGAAGTGATCGCCGGCCGCGCCAACGAACTGGCGGGCAATAAACGTGGCGGCAAGAGCCCGGTGCACCCCAACGATCACGTCAACCGTTCCCAGAGTTCCAATGACTGCTTCCCCACCGCCATGAGCATTGCAGCGGTCCAGGCTGTGCATCAGCGCTTGCTACCGGCAATTGCGACGCTTTCCGGCGGCCTGGCTGAACAAGCAGCCAAACATATGAAGCTGGTGAAGACCGGCCGCACTCATATGATGGATGCCACGCCGATCACCTTCGGCCAGGAGCTTTCGGCGTTCATCGCCCAGCTTGACTACGCCGAACGCGCCGTTCGCGCCGCACTGCCCGCCGTCTGCGAGTTGGCTCAGGGCGGCACCGCCGTCGGCACCGGGCTGAATGCGCCCCACGGTTTTGGCGAGGCGATTGCCTCCGAGCTGGCGGCGTTGTCGGGCTTGCCGTTCGTCACCGCGCCGAACAAATTCGCCGCCCTTTCCGGCCATGAGCCGTTGGTGACGCTACACGGCGCCCTGAAAACCCTGGCCGTGGCCCTGATGAAAATCGCCAATGACCTGCGCCTGCTGGGCTCCGGCCCGCGCACCGGGTTGGCCGAGGTGAAGTTGCCGGCCAACGAGCCCGGCAGTTCGATCATGCCAGGCAAGGTCAACCCGACGCAGTGCGAAGCGCTGTCGATGCTGGCCTGCCAGGTGCTGGGCAATGACGTGACCATCGGCATCGCTGCCAGCCAGGGGCACTTGCAGTTGAATGTGTACAAGCCGGTGATCATCCACAACCTGCTGGAATCCATCCGCCTGCTGGCCGACGGCTGCAACAACTTCCAGGAACACTGTGTGGCCGGGCTTGAGCCAGACCCCGTGCAGATGGCCGAGCACTTGGAGCGCGGGCTGATGCTGGTGACCGCGCTCAACCCGCACATCGGCTACGACAAGTCGGCGGAAATCGCCAAGAAGGCTTACGCCGAAGGGTTGACGCTAAGGGAGGCCGCGCTGGACCTGGGCTACCTCACCGACGCGGAGTTCGACCAGTGGGTTCGCCCGCAAGACATGCTCGGCGCCTAGGACGCCATGCGCAACCGCCGGGCCTTGAGCCCGGCGAGCAACGACGGCGCCAGCGCCACGGTCGCCGAACCCAGCACCACCACCAACGCCCCGGCATAGCCCAGGGCGTTGATCTCTTCGGCCTGCACATACTCAGGCCACAGCCACGCCGACAGGGCGACCGCAACGAAAGTCACCAGCGGTGTAAGCGCCAGGGTCGCACTGACCCGCGAAGCTTCCCAATGGGCAAGCGCTTCGGCAAAAGCGCCGTAGGCCACCAAGGTATTCATGCAGCACGCCAGCAACAGCCAGCCCTGCAGCGGGCTCAGGTCCAACGCCTCCATAGGATGCGCCCAGGGCGTGAGCAACAAGGCGCAGGTGAGGTAGATCACCATCATCACCTGCAGCGAGTTCCACACCGTCAGCAACTGCTTCTGGCCCAAGGCGTAAAACACCCAGATTGAAGTGGCCAACAATATCGTCAGCACACCGGCGGTATAGGCACCCAGGGATGTCAGCAACTCCTCCAGACGCTGGTTGAAGAACAGGCCAAAGCCTGCAATCAACACGAATAACCCGAGCACCTGCCCGCGACTGAAACGCTCCTTGAACACAAACACACTGGCGATCATCAAGAAGATCGGCCCCATCTGCACCACCAGTTGCGCCGTGCCAGGGCTGAGCATTTTCAGGCCCACCAGGTACAACACGTAGTTGCCCACCAGGCCGCACACCGCCATCCCTACCAGCCAGCCACCCTTGGGGCCCA
Source organism: Pseudomonas sp. TWR1-1-4 (assembly GCF_049897165.1). Taxonomy (NCBI): domain Bacteria; kingdom Pseudomonadati; phylum Pseudomonadota; class Gammaproteobacteria; order Pseudomonadales; family Pseudomonadaceae; genus Pseudomonas; species Pseudomonas sp. TWR1-1-4. The sequence continues at coordinate 864,726 of NZ_JAFCVS010000001.1, forward strand.
GCACCTTGCGGCTGGGCAAGCGCTTGGTCAGCGCCAGGTAGACGAACAGGCAACTGCCAGCCACGATCAGGCGAAACCAGGTAACGGTGATCGGGTCCATCACCTGCAGCACCTGCTTGAGTTTGATCGGCAGGATGCCCCACAGAAACGCGGTCAGCAGGGTCAGGAGAAAACCATAGACCCAGCGGCCGGAAGAGATGTGCATGAGTGCCCCAGAAGCCAGAGGAAGTGGAGCCGCATTCTAGGGGCACCCGACGCACTTTGTGTAGCGAAGATCAGCGCACCGCTTCGAACAATCCGGTGGCGCCCATGCCACCGCCCACGCACATGGTGACGATGCCATAACGCAGATTGCGCCGCTGCAACTCACGTACCAGATGCCCCACCTGCCGTGAGCCGGTCATGCCGAATGGGTGGCCGATGGAGATCGATCCGCCGTTGACGTTGTATTTGGCATTGTCGATTTCCAGGCGATTACGCGCATATAAGCACTGGGACGCGAAGGCTTCGTTGAGTTCCCACAGGTCGATATCCGCCACTTGCAAGCCCTTGGCCTTGAGCAGCTTGGGCACCGAGAACACCGGGCCGATGCCCATCTCGTCCGGTTCGCAACCCGCCACCGTGAACCCACGGAAAAACGCCTTCGGCTTGAGGCCCAGTTCAAGGGCTTTTTCCAGGCTCATCACCAGCGTCATCGAGGCGCCGTCGGAGAGCTGCGACGAGTTACCCGCCGTCACCGAGCCGTCCTCGGCAAATACCGGCTTCAAGCCTTGCAGGCTGGCCAACGTGGTGTCCGGGCGATTGCAGTCGTCACGGTCGACCACGCCCTCGAGCACCTGCACTTCACCGGTGTTCTTGTCTTCGACTTTGTACTTGACCGCCATCGGCACGATTTCATCGTTGAACAAACCGTCTGCCTGAGCCTGAGCGGTGCGTTGCTGGCTTTGCAGGGCGTACACGTCCTGCTCTTCGCGACTGACGTTGTAGCGACGAGCGACGATCTCCGCAGTCTGGCCCATGGGGAAGTAGATACCCGGCACCTGCTCTTTCAGCAGCGGGTTGATCAGGTTGTCGGTGTTGACGCTTTTCATCGTCAGGCTGATGGACTCGACGCCACCGGCAACGATGATATCGCTGCAGCCCGACGCGATCTGGTTGGCCGCGATGGCAATCGCCTGCAAGCCCGACGAGCAGAACCGGTTGAGGGTCATCCCCGCCGTACCGGTGCCCAGTTGTGACAACACCGCCACATTGCGCCCGATGTTGTAGCCCTGGGCACCTTCATTGGAGCCGGCGCCGACGATGCAGTCCTCCACGGTGGCAGGGTCGATTCCATTGCGGGTGAGCAGCGCGTTGACGCAATGGGCCGCCATGTCATCCGGGCGGGTCTGGTTGAACTTGCCACGAAACGATTTGGCCAGGCCAGTTCGTACGCTGTCGACGATCACTACTTCACGCATGGGCTACCTCGATCTTGTGGTTGTCGGGAGATGGATCGAGGATAGATCCAGCTCCCGCCAACCGCGACGATCATTCACCCCGCCTATACAAAACCATGGCGCCGAACCTATCTGTAGGAGCGAGCTTGCTCGCGAAAACTCGAGAGCGCCTCGCTTATCCAGAAAACACGCGCCATCGTTGACGATTTTCGCGAGCAAGCTCGCTCCTACTTCTTGCCTTTCTTGTCGTGCTTGTCTGACTTGTCGAACGCCGCCTCCAGTGCCCGGTTGATCGTGCGCAGCACCTTGACCCGCGCCCAGCGCTTGTCGTTGGCCTCCACCAGTGTCCAGGGCGCGATTTCGGTGCTGGTGCGGTCAACCATATCGCCCACGGCGGCACGGTAGTCGTCCCACTTGTCGCGGTTGCGCCAGTCGTCTTCAGTGATCTTGAAGCGCTTGAACGGGATTTCCTCACGGGCCTGGAAACGCTCCAGTTGGGTCTGCTTGTCGATGGCCAACCAGAACTTGACCACGATCACACCCGCGTCGCGCAGTTGCTCTTCAAAGTCGTTGATTTCGCCATACGCGCGCATCCAGTCCGCTGGGGTGCAAAAGCCCTCGATGCGTTCCACCAGTACACGTCCATACCACGAACGGTCGAAGACAGTGAACATGCCCCGCGCCGGGATCTTCTGCCAAAAACGCCACAGATAAGGCTGGGCACGCTCGTCCTCGCTCGGTGCGGCAATCGGCACGATGTGGTACTGGCGCGGGTCCAGCGCCGCCGCCACCCGACGGATCGCCCCGCCCTTGCCCGCCGCGTCGTTGCCTTCGAACACCGTGATCAACGCGTGCTTGCGCATGCGTTTGTCGCGCATCAGGCCGGAGAAGCGTGCCTGCTCGGTGATCAACTGTTCTTCGTAATCGTCCTTTTCCAGGCGCTGCGTCAGGTCGAGGCTGTCCAGCAGGCTCTTCTTGTCCACGGAGGCGATCAACGGTGCCGGGTTCATGCCGCTGGCCTTGCCTTTGACCAGCTTCAACGCATTTTGCAGGCCTTCCAGCAGCAGCTTGCCCACGGTGAGGCTGCGATAGTTGCTGTCCACCCCTTCGATTACATGCCACGGTGCATAGTCGCGGCTGGTGCGGCGCAACACGCGCTCGCCGAAATGCACGAATTTGTCGTAAGTCTCAGACTGCTGCCAATCCAGCGGGCTGATGCGCCAGCTGTGCAGCGGGTCATCGGCCAGGGCCTTGAGCCGCGCCTTCATTTGCTTCTTGGACAGGTGAAACCAGAACTTGAAGATCAGTGCGCCTTCATCACAGAGCATCTTTTCCAGACGCTCCGCACCGGCGATAGCCTGGTCCAGGCGCGCGTCCTTGATCTGCCCATGCACGCGGGCCTGCAGCATCTGGCTGTACCAATTACCGAAGAAGATCCCCATGCGGCCTTTGGCGGGCAGTTGCCGCCAGTAGCGCCAGGCCGGCGGCCGGGCCAGCTCTTCGTCGGTCTGCTGGTCGAAGGTGCGCACCTCGATCAGACGCGGGTCCATCCATTCGTTCAATAGCTTGACCGTCTCACCCTTACCGGCACCCTCGATACCGTTGATCAGGATGATCACCGGGAAGCGCTTCTGCTGCTGCAGCTCGTATTGCACCTCCAGAAGTGCCTCACGCAGCGCAGGGACTTCGGCGTCGTAGGTGTCTTTGTCGATGGCGTGACCGATTTCGGCGGATTCGAACATGGGCAGCTCCGTTTCAAGATGGCTCAAGACTAGCGGATTGGGCAGCAACACGCGGGAGGAAATTCCATCGGTGCTTGCCGTGGGTCAATTCATTGCCTGTTGATCGGCTAGAATGGCGGCCTTGTCTTGACCGAGCCGCCCATGAACCCCATCACCCACGCCCAGCTCGACTGGGATGACCAAGGCCGCCCGCACTCACGGGTGTTCGACGACGTGTACTTCTCCGATAAGTCCGGCCTTGAAGAAACCCGTTATGTGTTCCTGGAACAGAACCGCTTGCAGGAGCGTTTTGCCGCCTTGCCGGTGGGCGGGCGCTTGGTGATTGGCGAAACGGGGTTCGGTACGGGCTTGAATTTTTTGTGCGCCTGGCAGTTGTTCGAGCAATACGCGGTAGCCGGTGCGCACCTGCACTTTGTCAGCGTGGAAAAGTACCCGCTGAGCCACGCCGACCTGCACCGCGCCCTCGCCCTTTGGCCTGAACTACAACCCTTTGCCGAACAATTACTCAAGCAATACATCGCGATCCACCAAGGCTTCCAACGCCTGATCCTGGATAACGGCCGCGTGACCCTTACCCTGTTGATCGGCGATGCCCTGGAGCAACTGCCGCAACTGGATGCGCAGATCGACGCGTGGTTCCTCGACGGTTTCGCCCCAGCGAAAAACCCGGACATGTGGACCGCCGAACTGTTCGCCGAACTGGCGCGGCTGGCCGCACCGGGGGCAACCATCAGCACGTTTACCAGCACCGGTTGGGTGCGCCGGCTGATCAATGCCGCCGGCTTCAAGATGAAGCGCACGCCGGGTATTGGGCATAAATGGGAGATCCTGCGCGGGGAGTTCCTCGGTTGGCCAGCGCAGACGCCCTTGCCGCCTGCCGCCAAGCCGTGGTTCGCACGGCCGCCTGCCATTGATGGCGAACGCCACGCCCTGGTAATCGGCGGCGGCCTGGCCGGCTGCACCACGGCGGCCAGCCTGGCGGCGCGCGGCTGGCGGGTCAGCCTGCTGGAGCGCCATACGGCCCTGGCGCAGGAAGCCTCGGGCAACCCGCAAGGCGTGCTGTACCTCAAGCTATCGGCCCACGGCACAGCCCTGTCGCAGTTGATACTCAGTGGTTTCGGCCACACCCGACGCCTGCTGGAGCACCTGCACCGTGGCGTCGACTGGGACGGGTGCGGCGTGCTGCAACTGGCCTTCAACGCCAAGGAGGCCGAGCGCCAGGCGCAGTTGGCCGCTGCCTTTTCGCCCGGCTTGCTGCACCTGCTGAACCCGGCCCAGGCCCAAGCGCGCGCAGGCGTGGCGCTGGAGCACGGCGGGTTGTTCTTTCCCGAGGGCGGTTGGGTGCATCCTCCGGCGTTATGCGAGTGGCAGGCACGCCATCCGCTGATCACGGTGCTGACACATCACGAAGCCCTTGAGCTGCAACGCGTTGACGGCCAGTGGCACGCCCTGGCCGGTGACACCCGGCTGGCCAGCGCGCCGGTGGTGGTGTTAGCCGGTGCGGCCGAGATCAAGCGTTTTCCGTTCAGCGCCGACCTGCCCCTCAAGCGTATTCGCGGGCAGATCACCCGCCTGGCGCAAACCCCGCAGAGCGAAGCCCTGGCTACCGTGGTCTGCGCCGAAGGCTACGTGGCCCCGGCGCGCCTGGGCGAGCACACCCTGGGCGCCAGCTTCGATTTCAAGAGCGACGACCTGACGCCCACCGTCGCCGAACACGCCGGCAACCTGGAGATGCTGCGCGAGATTTCCGTCGACCTGACGCAACGGTTGGGTGCCGACGCATTGGCCCCCGAACAGCTGGAAGGCCGTGCCGCCTTCCGCTGCACCAGCCCCGACTATCTGCCGATTGTGGGGCCGCTGGCCGAACGCGCAGCCTTCGACCAGGCCTACGCAGCGTTGCGCAAGGATGCCCGCCAGATCCCAGAAGCCGCCTGCCCGTGGCTTGACGGCCTGTACATCAACAGCGGCCACGGCTCGCGCGGCCTGATCACTGCGCCACTGTGCGCCGAACTGCTCGCAGCCTGGCTCAACGACGAGCCGTTGCCGGTGCCCGCCAGCGTGTCAGAGGCGTGCCACCCCAATCGGTTCGCCCTGCGGGCGTTGATTCGCGGCACGGGTGGGTGATAACACGGGCACCTAGCAGACATTCAACGCGCCGGGTTTGAGTGCGTCCTCGGTCTGGCGCCTGATTTCAGCCGCTTCAACCGGCATGCGCTCACTGGTAATCACGTTCATTTGCTCGACGTAGTCGGTATCGGTCAGTGTCTGGCGTTGATCGAATACCCGCTGCGCGCGTTCGTGGAAAGAACCCAGTACGTCTTCAAACCGTCCTTGAAAGCGTCTTTTCAAATAGTCGATCCAGAACGGCAACCCGACTATAAAGTCCAACAATTCGGATGAAAGCTCGGCCACCCGGACCTTGTCAGCGGCAGCCACCAAATCCTTATTCGTCACCTCGGCCAATTGCCCAAAGCGCATATGCCTGGGTTGGCCGGGCAGGTCTAACTTGTCGGCCAGACCTATGCGAAACGCCAGGCTCACTTCCAACGGGTCGGCGCTGGGATGACTGAGGCTGTGGCTGCGGGCATAGCGTTCAACCTGGTCGAGCCGAAACAGGCCCTTACTCAACTTCAGCAGCGGCTCAGCCGTCAACTGGCCGCTCTCGACGCCTTTTGAAGCCTCATGAAGAAGCGTCAGCACCTCAAGGTTGCTGAAGCTTGCAGCTGCAGCATCATCACAATTGAGTGGCGTAGCGGCACGGTCAAAGATTTCTGCACGCAAGCCTGCATCGGCTTCAGCAGCCTCCAACACCCACCACACCCGTTGGCTCATGTCCACGCGAACATTTTTTGCATCAGCGGTACTGCCCAGTCCGGCGAGGAGATTGAACAGCCCCTCGGAGCCCTCCTCGGCCCTGAGTGCTGCCCAGGTGGCGCGTTTCATCTCTATATCCGCCCCCATATCCTTTAACCAGCGCTCTTGCGCCCGTTGCTCAGTCAAACGGGCAGGATCATCCTCCAGGAAACCCATGCCGACACCGACGCGACTCCGGTAGGCACTGACCAACTGGCGGCTAGGCGTGTCCAGGGGGTTATCCCCCAAATGGAGCGTTTGTGCGAGAACTCGTGGGACTTCAGACAGCCACCGAGGCAGTGTCGTAATGTGATTGCCGCGCAGGTCAACCGTTTCCAGGTAGGGCGGGCGTCGAAACCCCGCTGGCAACTCCTTCAGAGAACAACTGTTCAGGAACAAGGCGCGCAAGTCGAACATCCGATCGATCAGCGGCGCGTTTAGCAGTGGGTTGTGGTTGAGGTTCAACACCCGCAGTTCGGTCAAGGTTGCAAGTTGCGTTCGACCAGCCTCCGTCAGTTGCAGTTGGTTGCAGTTCAAGTACAGGCGCCGCAGCAGGGACATCTGCGACAACACCGTCGGTACTTGGGTCAACTTGTTGCCCGCCAGGTCGAGCATATTGACCCCATTGAAGCGCTCAAGAAAAGACCCGACCTGATCATCGAGGTCCATATTGCGCAACACCAAGCGACGCACATGACCAAAATCCACCCCGACGGGCAACTGGGGCAAAGCACCGACATTCAGGCCCTCCAGCTCCAGTCCGAACATCTCGATACCGCGCTCGTTGCGCAGCAGTGTTTTACGCTTCCAACTGCGCTCAATCGCCTTGGCGACTGCTTTGCGTCCGTCACGCAAATCACTCCTGGCCGAGCGTGAAAGGCCCTTTACAGCGGCTTTTTCGTCGCACCACCGTGCCAACGCGAGCTGTAGAGCCTTGAGCTGTTGCTGCAACACCTTGACGGCCCTGGCGCGCGACAAATGATCCGTGCCCATGTCTTGAAGCAACAACGTGAGCTGGCGTGAACTCAACTTGGGGTAGAGCTTGCAAAGCTTGCGCATCAAGGCTGCCGGCTGTGGCGCCAGCTCCTCCAGCAGCGCCTGAACACACGCCACCGCCGGCTCGGGCACTGCGCGCTCCGGCCAGAGGTAACGGGCAAGCGTCTTGCGCTCCGTTTCGGCCTTGCCCAGTAACTCTTGGTTCAAGTGGCTGGCACGTTGAGTCCCATTCAATCTCAGCGTGGCGATTTGATCAGCGGATAACGTCTCGGTCAGGGCTTGGTAAAAACCCTCCCCACCCGTTGCTAATGCCCCCAAGGCTTTGCCCCGTGCATCAAATGCCTGAAAGCCATCGGCAGACGCTACAACCGTCCGGTGCAATGTCGCCGCCTGCCCGCCGAGTTGCGCGATCACTTCGCCATTGAGCGAACCGCGGCGTAGCTGCAATGCCTGGGTCTGTGGCCAGTCGACAACTCGCCCCAGCAGCCCGACGGCCAGGCGCTGGGTGGCCTCATTGCCATATCTCGGCCAGTACAGACCACTGAGTGCTCGGTCTTCTTCAAGCAGTCGCAGGGCCTCTCGGGTTCGTTGCGCCAGCAACAGGGGCACCCGCCGTGTCTCGCGCAGGCGCACGCGCTGCCGGGTCGAAGCGTTGGAGAGCAGCTCCCAGGCCTGGCGATTCGGCAAGCCTGGGTAGTGATGAATAAGCAGCGCATGATCGCTGTGCGTAATAACGTTGGCTTCCTGGTACAGCTGATCATGAACCTGCCGATGGCTGCGTTCGAGCGACTTCAACAAGCGGCGCTTCAAGATCACTTCTGCTTCGCCAGGTTCTACGACGCCACCCAGCAATGCCTGTGTTTCCTCCGGGTCCAATGCGGCCAGCAGCGTAGGCATCACCTCGCCACGTTCAAGCTGCTTTTCGGTGATATGAATGCTCAGGTCTTCGTAGTCAAACGGCGCTGCATCAGGATAGCTTTCAAGCAGGTTGCCCTCCTCGTCCAGCACTTCAAAAAAGCGCCCGCGGGGCCAGCCGGGCATATGGGGCAATGCAAGCATTTGGGTGCGTGCCGTACTCAGATCCAACTGCGCCTGATGCTCAAGCTGCCAGGTCAGGTCACGCACTTTCTGCTCTTGCATGAAGCGCACTACTCCATCATTGAAACGTTCCGGCAATGGCAGGTTTTCCTGGGCCAGGTAACGCAACCGAGGCAGGGACAAATCGGCGATGGTTGCAAGTTCCCTCAACCGCTCCCCCGTCAGCGTCCCGAGGAATGAATTCGACCGCGTGATAATGTACGCAGGCTCTTCCCAGTCTTGAGGCCGCTCCCACTCAAACTGCCATCCCGCCGTGCCGTTGTGCTTGAGCGGGGGGCGGTACGCATCGCTGCGTAGCGGGTGAATGGCAGACCACTGCTTCACAGCGGCGTCATAGGCGATCGCATACACCCGAGCTTCGATCTTGGTGTAAGCGTGTCCATTGGTCTTGTACACCCCCATGGCATTGGCAACCGTGCCGGAAACCACCTCCGGGGGGTGTTGATACGCCGTTGTGCGGCGGCGCCATAACCACGCGCTGCCGTCCGGCCGCTTGACGGCCTCAATGCCATCAAAAAACACCTCCGTTCGAGTCACCCATCGCTTGACCCCACCGAAGGCCTTCACCCCTGCGGCGAACGCTGCCATGCCAGCGATGCTCTCCGCCACGTTGACCAAATGTTCAAGCGCCTCGTTTTTTTCATTGTGGCTCCAGTCGTCGATGCCCTCGAACATCTCGCCCAGTAACTGGCCAATACCCTCCCCCATCATCAATAGCCCAATCATCGGCACCACGAACCCTGCAATGTTGAGCAGGGTCAAGCCTGCATCCAGGTAGCTTTGCAGGCGTTTCTGGCGAGCGTCATCATCGGCCTGTGCGGTGGGCACTGCCAATGTGATCGCATCCAGCTGCAGCTTGCCGGTGCACACATTGAAAAAGAACCTGGACAGGTTGCCCGGTTCCTCGATTGGCTCCAGCCGCGCGAGGGTTCGGTTCCTATCAAATCGCTGGAAGAACTCAAAGCGTTCGGTCTCGGCCAGGTAGCCGGTAAAAAAACGCCGATAAGCCTGCACTTGAAGTTTGAGCGTCAGGTATTGCTTGAAATCCTCCAGCGACGGGTACTCGTACCACCGCCGCGTCGGCTCGTTAGGCATGTACAACACCGCCGGCCCCGAGGGAAAGCCGTCTTCGTTGGCATTGGCCAGGACCATCACGCCCCACACGCAGGCCCCCCCGACACTCAACCCTCGCCACACCATGGGCTTACCCTGAAAGAGCAGGTGCGCCATCTGGCTGGCGGGTAAGTCGCGCTTGATCAATTCAGACAGCAACGTGTAGGTCGGCGGGCTGACATCGCCTTTGGCATACGCAATATGCAAGTCAACCAGCATCTCCAAGCGCCTGGCATTGCCGAGCTGCAAGACTGCCGGGTTGTACCCTCGGTCAGACTCCAGCGCCGCTTCACTGGGCGCCGGCAGGTTGAACACATCGCGAAGGTGCAGTTGGTAGGCAGCGCCCAGGTCCAGTTCACGACAGTAACCCGCGAACGCCTCAGCACTGAGACCGCGCACGACCGTGTTCCCGGCACGAACGACCGAGCCTTTCGGCAGCTCGGCTCCATCCTGCGAGAAGTTCTGCATGGCCGCCTGCAGCAAGCTGTGCTTCTCAATCTTGATCTGATCATACGTCGGTCCGAAAACGCTGGTCATTGTGAAAGTGCGCCGCGGCACTTCCAGCATGTCGAGTTCGACATTCAGCGACGCATGCCCCTTGGCGGACAGAAACGCCTTGAGTTTCTCGGCGCAAAATTGTTTGAGCGGTTTGACACGCCCCAACAACCGAGCTGCCTGTTCGCGCGGTCGTTCACTCTGTTCATGGGCCTGTTGCAGCGCTTGGAGAGTGGCGGCATCGGCATCCTTCCACCAGGCGGGCAATTTTTGCTGCAACACCAGGGCTATATCCAGGTCTCCCGTCAGTTCCAACAGCGCGGCGGTAACGTCCTCCTCCGACACCGGCGTAACGGCGTGGCTTGAATCCTGTGTCTCAGTCATTGGCAATCATCCTTATTGCGTTGAGAAATACCGCCCAACGATAAGGCCGATCCTGGATTCAAATGACGCAAATACTCGGGCGATCAGGCACCCGACCCCCCGACTTTTTGCATGCATCCCAGCGTTGTTTACCGCCATTTAAGCCAACGTCACTGCACACGCAGACTGGCATTCAACCGATCAAGGCTCTTTGCCTTATAACCGATTGTTCTAAAACTCCCAGGATAGGCGTGTGTCAGTTTCTGGGTACGCGCCCTTCTGGGCGTATTGAGTGTTTCCCCTCCCCAACGGAAAAACCGGTAAGGAATTTATGTGCGGATTAGCTGGCGAATTACGTTTCGATGCCCAACCTGCCGACCTGGCTGCGATTGAGCGCATCACCCATCATCTGGCCCCCCGTGGGCCCGACGCCTGGGGCTTCCACGCCCAAGGGCCGATTGCCTTGGGGCATCGACGCCTGAAAATCATGGACCTGTCGGACGGCTCGGCCCAACCGATGGTCGATGCGCACCTGGGCCTGTCCCTGGCCTTCAACGGCGCGATCTATAACTTCCCGGAACTGCGTGAAGAGCTGGAAGCCCTGGGCTACGCCTTCTATTCCGGCGGCGACACCGAAGTGCTGCTCAAGGGCTATCACGCCTGGGGCGAAGCGCTGCTGCCCAAGCTCAACGGCATGTTTGCTTTTGCGATCTGGGAGCGTGACGCCCAGCGCCTGTTTATTGCCCGTGACCGCCTGGGCGTGAAGCCGTTATACCTGTCGCGTACCGGCCAGCGGTTGCGCTTCGCTTCGGCACTGCCGGCGTTGCTTAAAGGCGGCGACATCAATCCGATCCTGGATCCGGTTGCGCTTAACCATTACCTGAACTTCCACGCCGTGGTGCCTGCACCGCGCACCTTGCTCGCCGGCGTCGAAAAAATGCCGCCGGCCAGTTGGATGCGCATCGACGCCAGCGGCAACACCGAGCAGAAAGTGTGGTGGACCCTGCCCTACGGCCCACACGACGATGAAAAAAACCTCACTCTCGAAGACTGGACCGACCGCGTGCTCGACAGCACCCGCGAAGCCGTGGCCATTCGCCAACGTGCGGCTGTGGATGTGGGCGTGCTGCTTTCCGGTGGCGTCGATTCAAGCATGCTCGTCGGCCTGCTGCGCGAAGTGGGCGTACAGGATCTGTCGACGTTTTCCATCGGTTTTGAAGATGCCGGTGGCGAAGCGGGCAACGAGTTCCAGTACTCGGACCTGATCGCCAAGCACTACGGCACCCGTCACCACCAACTGCGCATTGCCGAAAGCGAGATCATCGAGCAACTGCCCGCCGCGTTCCGCGCGATGAGCGAGCCGATGGTCAGCCACGACTGCATCGCCTTCTACCTGCTGTCGCGGGAAGTGGCCAAACATTGCAAAGTGGTACAGAGCGGCCAGGGCGCGGATGAACTGTTCGCCGGTTACCACTGGTACCCGCAGGTGGACGGGGCGAGCGATCCCTACGCGGCTTATCGCGAGGCTTTTTTCGACCGTAGCTACGACGACTACGCGGCCACTGTCGCGCCGAAATGGCTGACTGCCAACGACGCCGCCGGCGACTTTGTGCGCGAACATTTCGCCATGCCCGGCGCCGACGCCGCCGTGGACAAGGCCCTGCGCCTGGACAGCACGGTGATGCTGGTGGACGACCCGGTCAAACGTGTCGACAACATGACCATGGCCTGGGGCCTGGAAGCGCGCACGCCGTTTCTGGACTATCGCCTGGTGGAACTCTCGGCCCGTGTGCCTGGCAAGTTCAAACTGCCTGATGGCGGCAAGCAGGTGTTGAAAGAAGCTGCGCGTCGCGTGATCCCGAGCGAAGTCATCGACCGCAAAAAAGGCTATTTCCCGGTGCCGGGCCTCAAGCACTTGCAGGGCGATACCCTGAACTGGGTACGCGAACTGCTACTCGACCCGAGCCAGGATCGTGGCCTGTTCAATCCCGCGATGCTCGACCGCTTGCTCACTGACCCGCAAGGCCAATTGACCCCGCTGCGCGGCTCCAAGTTGTGGCAGCTGGCGGCGCTGAACCTATGGCTCAGCGAACAAGGAATCTGATCGATGAAACCCCATGCAGCGGCTTACAGCCAACGCTTGCTCAAAGGCCAGGCGCCCACTTATGAGCGCCTGCAAGCGCGCCTGGCGGAAGATGGCAGCCCCTTGGCAGCCGAACCAATTGCCGTGCATTGCGGTTGGGGCCGGCTGTTGATCGGTCATACATTTCCAGACCCTGCCAGCCTCGCCCAAGAGTTGCTCAACGAGCAGCCGGGCGAACGGGATATCGCACTGTATGTGGCGGCGCCCCAGCAGATTCTGGGGATTGATCCGCAGCAGTTGTTCCTTGACCCGTCCGATACCTTGCGCCTGTGGTTCAGCGACTATCGCCCGGCCACTCGGGTGTTTCGCGGTTTCCGCATTCGCCGGGTCCAGACCGAGGCGGATTGGTTGGCGGTGAATCAGTTGTATCAAGGCCGCGGCATGTTGCCGGTCGACGCCGAACGCCTCACACCGCGCCATCAAGGTGGCCCGGTGTATTGGCTGGCGGAAGACGAAGACAGCGGCGCGGTGATCGGCAGCGTCATGGGCCTCAATCACCAAAAGGCCTTTCACGACCCGGAAAACGGTTGCAGCCTGTGGTGCCTGGCAGTCGATCCGCAATGCACGCGGCCCGGCGTGGGCGAAGTATTGGTGCGCCATTTGGTGGAGCACTTCATGAGCCGTGGCCTGAGCTATCTGGACTTGTCGGTGTTGCACGATAACCGCCAGGCCAAGAACCTTTACGCCAAGCTTGGCTTTCGCGCGCTGACCACTTTTGCGATCAAGCGCAAGAACGGCATCAACCAGCCGCTGTTTCTCGGCCCGGGCCCACAGGCGGGGTTCAATCCCTATGCGCGGATCATTGTCGAGGAAGCCCATCGGCGTGGCATCGACGTGCAAGTGGATGACGCCGATGCGGGCTTGTTCACGCTGAGCCATGGCGGGCGTCGCGTGCGTTGCCGTGAATCCTTGAGCGATTTGACCAGCGCCATCAGCATGACCCTGTGCCAGGACAAAAGCCTGACCCACAAAGTGCTGAAAGCCGCCGGTTTGAAACTGCCGTCACAGCAACTCGCGGGCAGCGCGGATGACAACCTGGAGTTTCTCGACGAACACCAGCGCATCGTGGTCAAGCCGTTGGATGGCGAACAAGGCCAGGGTGTGGCAGTGGATCTGCAAAGCATCGAGGAGGTGCAGCAGGCGATTGAAGCCGCGCGGCAGTTCGACAGCCGTGTGTTGCTGGAGAGCTTTCACGAAGGGTTGGACCTGCGCATCCTGGTGATTGGTTTCGAGGTGGTCGCCGCTGCGATCCGTCGCCCTGCCGAAGTGACCGGTGATGGCCACCATTCCATCGGCGCGTTGATCGAAGCCCAGAGCCGTCGCCGCCAGGCCGCCACCGACGGTGAAAGCAAAATCCCGTTGGATGCCGAAACCGAACGCACCTTGAAAGCCGCCGGTTTCGACTACAGCAGCATCCTGCCCCGTGGTCAGACCCTGGCCGTGCGCCGCACCGCCAACCTGCACACCGGCGGGTGCCTTGAAGATGTCACCGCGATCCTGCACCCAACGCTGGTGGACGCCGCCGTGCGCGCCGCCCGTGCCCTGGACATCCCAATGGTGGGTCTGGACCTGATGGTGCCCGCCGCCGATCAACCCGAATACGTGTTTATCGAAGCCAATGAACGGGCCGGCCTGGCCAATCATGAACCGCAGCCTACCGCGGAGAAATTTGTGGATTTGCTGTTTCCCCATAGCTGAACGATCCGAACCCCAGGAGTCTTTATGAGCCGAACCATCCCCGAACCGGATCTGAATTACCTGCAAAAAGTCCTGCTGGAAATGCTCGCTATTCCCAGCCCTACCGGATTTACCGACACCATCGTGCGTTACGTCGCCGAGCGCCTGGAAGAACTGGGCATTCCCTTCGAAATGACCCGGCGCGGCACCATCCGCGCTACGTTGAAAGGCCAAAAAAACAGCCCAGACCGCGCCGTGTCCGCTCACCTGGACACCATCGGCGCCGCCGTGCGTGCAATCAAGGACAATGGCCGCCTGAGCCTGGCACCGGTGGGCTGCTGGTCGAGCAGGTTCGCCGAGGGCAGCCGCGTCAGCCTGTTCACCGATAACGGTGTGATCCGTGGCAGCGTGTTGCCGCTGATGGCCTCCGGGCATGCGTTCAACACCGCCGTGGATGAAATGCCGGTGAGCTGGGATCACGTGGAACTTCGCCTCGACGCCTACTGCGCGACCCGCGCCGATTGCGATTCCCTGGGGATTGGCATCGGTGACTATGTGGCCTTCGACCCGTTGCCGGAATTCACCGAGAGCGGCCACATCAGCGCCCGCCACCTGGATGACAAGGCCGGTGTCGCCGCCCTGCTCGCCGCGCTCAAGGCCATCGTCGACAGTGGCGAACCCCTGCTGATCGACTGCCATCCGCTGTTCACCATCACCGAGGAAACCGGCAGCGGTGCGGCTGCTGCCTTGCCTTGGGACGTCAGTGAGTTTGTCGGCATCGATATCGCCCCGGTCGCCCCCGGCCAGCATTCAAGCGAGCACGCGGTAAGCGTGGCGATGCAGGATTCCGGCGGGCCGTATGACTATCACCTGTCGCGGCATTTGCTGCGCCTGGCGTCGGAGAATGAATTACCCGTGCGCCGCGACCTCTTCCGCTATTACTTCAGCGATGCACATTCAGCGGTCACCGCCGGCCACGATATCCGCACGGCCTTGCTGGCGTTCGGTTGCGATGCGACCCATGGCTACGAGCGTACCCACATCGATAGCCTCGCGGCCCTGAGTCGTTTGCTGGGTGCTTACATTCTCAGCCCGCCAGTGTTCGCCAGTGATGCGCAACCGGCCCAGGGCTCCCTTGATCGATTCAGCCATCAGATCGAGCACGAGACGCAGATGGAGAGCGATACCCGTGTGCCATCGGTGGACAGCCTGGTGGGCAACAAGTCCTGAGGCTGGCAACTATGATCCCGGCGCAGTAGCATCGCCGGGATCCATCACCCGAGGCTTGTATGCTGATTCCCTACGACGCACTTGAAGTCGACACCCTCACCCGCCTCATCGAAGACTTTGTCACCCGTGACGGCACCGACAATGGCGACGACACGCCCCTGGAAACCCGCGTGCTGCGCGTGCGCCAGGCATTGACCAAGGGCCAGGCACTGATCGTGTTCGACCCGGAGAGCGAGCAGTGCCAGTTGATGCTCAAGCACGACGTGCCCAAGCATCTGTTCGACTGACCGGGTTTCAAGGGTTGGGCACAGGCTCCGGATGCGTTCTGGCGCCTTGGCGTTCGAGGATTTTCTGGTACACCTCTGCTCGATGAACCGGCACCCCGGCCGGCGCGCCAACGCCGAATTTCACCTGGTTACCGTTCAACTCAAGGATGTGCACGGCGATGTCATCGCCGATGGAAATGACTTCGCCTACACCGCGGCTTAGGACCAGCATGGCGGTTGTCCTTTTAACAATGAAAGGACCTCGACCATGCGCGCACTGGGTGGGCCGCAGCAATGGCTCGCGACGAAAACAGGCACTGCCTACAAGAGCAGGTAAATTACCTGACAGAGCACTGCCTGATCAGCCCTTGGCCGCCTGCGCTTTGGCGCGCATTTTGTCGGCCATAGTGGTCATCTCGTCATAGAGCAACTGCGGGTTCTTTTGCTTCAAGGCCCACGCCATCCGCCCTTGTTCATGGGGCAGGATCATGAACTCGCCCTCTGCCACGCGCTGGTAGATGTAATCGGCAATCTGCGCCGCCGAAATCGGCGAGCTTTCAAGCAACTTGCCCACCTGGGCCTTCATCGCCGGGGTTGGCCCACGAAACGAATCGAGCAGGTTGGTCTGGAAGAACGATGGACACACCACGTGCACGCCGACTTCCTGCTGCTTGAGTTCCACCAGCAGGCTTTCCGACAGCGCGACCACGCCGGCCTTGGCTACGTTGTAGTTGCTCATCGCCGGCCCCTGCATCAATGCCGCCATGGACGCGATGTTGATGATGCGACCCTTGCTCTTTTCCAGCAGCGGCAGGAACGCTTTGCAGCCCTTGACCACGCCCATCAGGTTGATTGCGATCTGCCAATCCCAGTCCTCCAGGGACAGTTCGGCAAAGAACCCACCGGAGGCCACGCCGGCATTGTTGACGATCACATCGATGCCACCCAACTTGACCTCGCAAGCCTGGGCAAACGCGGTGAGCTGGCTGTAGTCGCGCACATCGCAACGCTGGATAAACCCGTCGCCGCCTGCCTCGCGTACCAGTTTAAGAGTTTCCTGCAGGCCCGGCTCGCTGACGTCCGACAAAGCCAACTGCCACCCTTCACGGGCCCAACGCAAAGCGATTTCGCGGCCCAGGCCCGACCCGGCACCAGTGATCATCATGCGATTTTGCATAAGAAGTAGCCTTGTGGTTCACGGAAGAAGTGACCGGCAGTGTAGCGAAGGTCTTTCCTGCCCCCATCCACCATCAGAATGATGAATGCCCCTGGCAAACCGGCAGCTGGGTCGGAGGCTCGCGTATAGCCTAAGTTCAATATTTTTCAACTAACCACGCACATTCGCGAACGCATTAAAAGAAATAAGCAAGTTTGCGAAATGCTTTAAAAAAATACTGAATTTTCCGCAGTTGTCGACAGTCGGAGTTGTTAAGGCGTTCGTGAATCAACTAGCGGGCCTATCGTTAATAACCGGTCTTTGCTGAAGGCCAATAAGGAAAAAAACCATGAGCCTCATTCTGATCATTATCCTGATCCTCCTGCTGGTCGGTGGTCTGCCAGTATTCCCTCACTCGCGCAACTGGGGTTATGGCCCGTCGGGTATTCTGGGTGTCGTACTGGTGGTCCTGCTGGTACTGTTGTTGCTCGGCCGGATATAAAAGCCAACCCCTGTAGGAGCGAGCTTGCTCGCGAAGATCGTTAACGGTGACACGGAGTTTCTGAATAAACGCGTTGCCCTTGCGTTTTTCGCGGGCAAGCCCGCTCCTACAGTAAACAAAGCAAAAAAAAGAGGCCTTTGAAGGCCTCTTTTTTATTGCCGGTTAATTAGTCCGGCTTACCGTCAACTACGCCGGCAGTGTTATCCAACAGGCTCTTGGTTGCCGTCTGCAGGAATGACTCCAGCTTCTGCCGTAATGCAGTTTCGTCCGGCGATTCAGCAATCACTTTGCCGGTCGGGTTGGCGCCCAGCTCATATTCCCACAGCTTGGGCGGCATTTCCTTCGGCAGTACCAGCACCCGGTCGCCGGTGAGCAACGCGACCGTCTGGTCGCTGCCTGAAGGCTTGATCACGCCAAAGCCCTTGTCGCCTTCCGGCAGGTTCAGCAGGTCGCGACCCCAGCACTGGTGCAGGGTTTCGCCACCCAGGCGGCCCATGATGGTCGGCACGATGTCGATCTGGGTGCCGACGGTGTGGTCACGCTCGCCGAACTTCTCTTGGATGCCTGGTGCAATCATCAGCATCGGCACGTTGAAGCGGCCCAGATCCATTTCGGTGATTTGCTGCTCGTTACCGAAGCCGTGGTCGCCCACGATGACGAACAGGGTTTCCTTGAAGTACGGCTCCTTGCGGGCTTTTTCAAAGAACTGGCCCAAGGCCCAGTCGGAGTAGCGCATCGCCGTCAAATGCTCGTCGAGGCTGCCACGACCCGTGACCTTCTCCACCGGCAATGGCGTCGGCAAGGCATACGGCGTGTGGTTGGACAGGGTTTGCAGCAAGGCATAGAACGGCTTGCCGCCTTCGCGGGCTTTCAATTCTTCCAGGCCACGGTTGAACATATCCTGGTCGGACACGCCCCACGTCGGGTCGGAGAACACCGGGTCGACGAAGTCGTTACGACCGATGAAGTTGGTCATGCCCTGGTTGCTGAAAAAGCCCGACTGGTTGTCCCAGGCGAAATCGCCGTTGTAGACATACACATCGTCAAACTTGCGCGCACTGAGCAACTGCGGCAGGCCCGACAGCTTGTGGCTGCCTTCAGGGGTCTGCATCAGGTATTCGAACGCCGGCAGGTTCGGGAAGCACGCCATGGTGGCGAACATCCCCTGGTGGGTGTGCGTGCCGTTGGAGAAGAAACGGTCGAACAGCAAGCCTTCCTTGGACAGTTTGTCGAAGTACGGCGTGATATTGCCCGGACGCCCCAGCGCGCCTACCGAGTGACCGGCGAAGCTTTCCATTAGGATCACGACGACGTTCTTGATCGGCAGGGTTTTCTCGGCCGGCGGAGTGAACTCACGGCGCACGGCGGCGGTGTCGGTATCCACCAGTTTTTCGGTCGGCAGCACCAGCATGTCACGCACGGTCTGGGTCGCCAGCGGCTGCTCCAGTGTGGCTTTCCAGGTATTGTCACGGTGTTCAGAGAAACGTGCCTTGGCCGCACCGATCAACGACAGCGTGCCATTGAGGCCCAACTGGTTGGCGAAGTTCGAGTCGGTGGTGTACACGTCCCCCCAACGCAGCGGCGGGCCCTGGCGCAGGGTGCCACGAATGGCGACCACGGCGATCAGCAGGCAGACCACAAACACCGCAATGCGGGTGTACCACGGTGCGACTTGACGGGTGCCGATACTGCCACCGCTGAACGGCCCGCGTGGGCGCGTTGCGCGGTCGGCGCCCTTAAAGGCCATGCTCAGGATCAGCGTCCCCACGGCCCAGGCCAGCAGGTAGCGCACCACCGGGAAACCGTACCAGAGCATGCTCATCACGGTTTTCGGGTCTTCCTTCACATATTGGAAGACCAGACCGTTGAGGCGCTGGTGGAATTCACGGTAGAAGTCCATTTCCATCAGGCCCAGGAACAGGGCAATGCTGGACGCGACGGTCAGCCACAGACGGAAGAACCCACGCGCGGCCATGGCGCGGACGCTGAACAGCGCCAGCAGCAGCGGAACCAACGCGTACATCACAAAGCGGATGTCGAAGCGCGTGCCATTGACAAACGCTTCCAGGAAGGTCGAGGCCGGCGTGTCGAGGATCATTTCGCGGTTGTACACCAGCAGCGCCAGGCGCAGCAGGGAGAACATCACCATCATGACCAGTGCGCAGAGCAGCGTGTACGCCAGATGGGATTTGACGGTCGGTTGCAGCAAGCGATTTGAAGCTCGCTGCTGATTCAGGGCGTCCGGGTTTGCCATGTCGTTTTAGGACCCATTGGAAGTTTAAGTGACGAAGTGGTGCAGTGGCGCGAATGGTGCCCGATCAATGCCAGCAAGGCTATTAATTACTGAACGCACACCGCAGCCCCGCCTTTAGTGGCGCTTGGAATAGAGCCCTGGCAGGGAAATAAAGCCGGCGAATTGTCTTGGATGGGATGTGAAAATTCTGTGCAGCGAATATTTCGAAACATAAATCTAATGATGTGCTGAAACCAATGTGGGAGCGGGCTTGCTCGCGAATGCAGTGTGTCAGTCGAAACATCCGTGATCGATAGACTGCATTCGCGAGCAAGCCCGCTCCCACATGGACTGTGCCCAGTCTAGATCGATTGGATAATCAAATCCGCACGTTGCCCCGCGGTCCGGCGATTGCCCAGATGATCAGCCCCAGCACCGGCAGCAGCAGGATCAACAGGATCCACAGCACCTTGGCGCCCGTGCTCGCGCCGCTTTTGAACACGTTGATGATCGCCCAGATATCCAGCGCCAGAATGATCAGCCCGATCAAGCCATTAAAAGTGGAACCCATGGTGTCGCTCCTAAGTGAGGGCATGCACTTGTAGGATAGTCAGCGCTGGCGGGGGTTCCGTTTTATTTTCAGACGTGAACGGCGATCTTTAGCGCTTCCAGGGACGGCTCAGCCTTGATGCCGACTTCAGCGCACAGCGCCAGCACGCGGGGCAGATCGTTACCGTACACCAGCACGGCCTGGATCTCGTCATCCAACAGTTGACTGAAATTGAGCAGCACATAGCCACCGTCTTCCGGGCTCAGCGCACTCATCTGGATCTGGATGCGGTTCAGCGCGGTGAGGTCTTCGGTCTTCCCAAGCTGCTTGGGCTTGAGGTTGAATGCCACGCCAGGACCAAACGAGGCGACGATCTGCGCGAACAGGTCGCCGTAGGTGTCGGCCTGGAACAACGCGGTCTCCGGCAGGCTGCCGACGACGACCCACTCCCCCAACGGAATCGGGAAGCTGTCGTCGTAGTTGATATCGGGGTTGGCCGCCAGAAATGCCACGGGGTCCGCGTAGGCCTGGGCCGCCTCATCGGCAATGCGCGCCACTTCGTCCTCGCTCATGACACCGGCGCTGATTTTGCTGATGAGTTCGACGAGGGCGGTTTTCATGGGTGTTGTCCTGTGGCGGGCGGGTTTTCGAGGGCGCGTAGCCTACACCAGTTTTTGCAACTTCGCCGCCGTATCCACTGCGCCCATGGTGTGTGCTGCCGCCAACGCGGTTGCGCCTTGGGCATCAGTAGCCTTGGGGTTGGCGCCCTGGCCGAGCAGGTAGTCGAGCATTTCGACGCGATTGAACATCGCCGCCATCATCAATGCTGTACGGCCATCGGAGGACGACGCATCCACTGGCGCACCGCCTTCGATCAGTGCCTTGACCACCTCCAGGTTGCCCTTGAACGCCGCGCCAGCCATCGGCAACTGGTTCTTGTCGTTGGCAATCAGAGGGTCAGCCTTGAATTCCAGCAGTACTTTTACCGCGTCGGCATGACCGTGGTAGGCCGCCAACATCAACAGGGTGTCGCCATTGTGATTACGGAAGTTTGCCGGCAAGCCCTTGGCCAGTAGCGCGGCAAGCATGGCGGCGTCGCCTTTGCGGGCGACGTCGAACACCTGCTCGGCAAATTCTGCTGCTTCATCATCGGTCATTTGTTTGGCTTGTTCTGACATGTGGGGCTCCTTGTCTGGTCCTTTATATGGCGCCCAGTGTCGCGACGGAGTTCCCACCTGTCATGGCTTTTTTGTCAAAAGGCGCCATAGGCAGAATCAATAACGCAGCTTTTAATAACGGAACTGGCCACCTTGGATCTGCGCCAACAATTGTCCCGTCACCGGCACATAGCAGTCCGAACCCGGCAACCAGGCATAGACCGGGTCATTGCCCGCTTTTTCAGGGTCGAACGCCTCCTCCTTGAGCTTTACCTTCTGGTATTTGAACGTACCCGTGGTTTCCATCTTGACCTTGATACGCAGGAACAACGGCACCGCGTAATGCGGCAACTGGCCGTGGGCGAATTGCAGCAACTCACGCATATCCAATGAGGCCAGGGATTCGCTCGGGGTGATGGCAACCATGCCGGCGCGGCCGTTGGTGTTTTCGATTTCCACACCGTAGGCCACCACTTCAGCGATCTGCGGGTGCTGCAGCAGCACGTTCTCGACTTCGGTCGTCGAGACGTTTTCGCCCTTCCAGCGATAGGTGTCGCCCAAGCGGTCGACAAATTGCGCATGACCGAAGCCGATGCTGCGCACCAGATCGCCGGTATTGAAGTAGCGGTCGCCCTTCTCGAATACGTCGGTGAGGATGACCTTGCGGTTCTTTTCCGGGTCGGTGTAGCCGTCATAGGGTGACTTTTCATCGATCCTGGCCAATAGCAGGCCTTGTCCACCCGTCTTCACTTTATGCATGAAGCCATCGCTGCCACGAATCGGCTCACCGCTGTCGTGGGCGTAGTCCACCAGCGCCCAGTGCTGAAGGCAAAAGCCGACGGTGTTATCGAAATTCAGAATGTTGGTGAACCCGATATTGCCGTCGCTGGCAGCATACAACTCGCAGACATGCTCAACCCCGTACCGCGCCTTGAACTGCGCCCACACGCCAGGACGCAGGCCATTGCCGACCATCTTGGTCACACCGTGATCACGGTCGTTGAGGTTGGCCGGTTGATCGAGCAGGTAACGGCACAATTCACCGACATAACCCAAGGTGGTCGCCTTGAACCGGCGGGCCTCATCCCAGAACTGGCTGGCGCTGAACTTGCGCCGGATGGCGAACCCTGATGCCCCGACAATCGCCGAGCCCCAACACACGCAGAGGCCGGTGGCGTGGTACAGCGGCAAGGTGCAATAGAGGACATCGTCCGGGCCCATGTCCAAGGCGATGCTGCCGAAGCTGACAGCGGTTTTGGTCCAGCGGCCATGTTTCATGATGCCGGCCTTGGGCAGGCCCGTGGTGCCGGAGGTGTAGATATAGAAGCAGGGATCGTTGAAGAAGATCTGCGCGGTGCTGGCCGGGTTATCCACCGGGGCCTCGGCGCTGGCGGCTATCAGATCGGAGTACCCGTCAGGCAGCGCGCTGGCCTGTAGGTCAGCGACAAACCAGGTGCGCTCGGCGGGAATTTCCACTTGATTGCGTACGGCCTCGTATGAAGCCACCAATTCCGCGCCCACCACAATCGCCGCCGGGCTCACCAGGTTCAGGCTGTGCACCAGCGCCGCTTGGGTCTGCGCCGTATTGAGCATGGCGCAGATGCCGCCCAACTTGGCTACAGCCAGCACATTCAGCAGCAACTCGGGACGGTTTTCGATAAACATCGCTACCACATCGCCCTTGCGAATGCCCTGGGCCTGCAAGTGGTGGGCGATACGGTTGGCGGACTGGTTGGCTTGCGTGTAGGTGAGCACGCGGTCGGCGTACAACAAAGCGGTGCCCTGTGGATTGCGCAGGGTAGCTTGCTCGAAGTGCCAGCCCAGGCCACAGGGCTGCTGAGGGTCGGTGACGTTGGCGGCACGCATGCCGCGCACCACCCGTGGCAGGGCGCGAACAATGGCAGGCACCTTACGCAGCATCATGCCCCAGGTGATCATGTCGTTTTGCGAATGGCTCATGGGAACGTCCTTTTTCTTATTCTTCGTAAACCTTGCGGAAAAGTACGTCAGCCTCTCTTCGGCTGTACACGCAGGATTTGAAAAGTTTTGTATCCCGATGAACGCCCGCTGAAAAAAGGAATTCAGCGACGCCGATGCAGTCTCTAGGAATAAGGGTGGGCCCGTTCGGCGCCGTGGAGCCACGCAAAATGCAGGATGCATGATGGCCATTCATGCAAATTGCACGAAACCGAAAATTTGTATTTTTTATATCTTATTGATTTATAACGATATTTTGTAAAACCAATAGCTGGCACAATCACTGCACCTATCTCTCCATGCTTGCCAACTTGAGCCAATGGAGCTGATAGACATGAGCCTGATCCAAGATAAATTCGCTTCAGTATTCTCCAACTACGACGTCACCACCCAGCCACGTCCCGACGGCGGCATCCTCTTGACCCTGCGCAACAGCGAAGGCAAGCAGGTCAAGCGCTCCATCTCCTACCAGCAGTTGCACACGGCCGACCAATTGACCTGGGTGATCAGCGCTATCCGCCGCGACCTGGCTGAACAAGCCAGCGACCTGCCACAGATTTCGATGCTGCAAAGCCAGAACCGCTTTGCCCTGCCGACCTACCACTCGGCCTAAGCAGAAGATAAAGCAAAGGGCCGCGACACCCTAGGGTGTCGCGGCCCTTTTTCCATGTATTCAGCAAAGCCCCTTGCGCGCCGCTTCGTTCATTGCTTGGACACGGTTATTGACCTCCAACTTGCCGTAGATATTGCGCAAATGGAATTTCACCGTGGCTTCAGACGTGGCGCGTATCTGGCTGATCTCCCACACCGTCTTGCCTCCCGAGGCCCAGCGCAGTATTTCCAGCTCCGTGGGCGTCAAACTCTTGCCCGCCAGATTAATGCGCCGCCTGACAGCGTTGGGCACCGAATACGGCGCCTGGAACAATTCCCGTGGGCCTCTCATTGGTTTCTCTCCATTTTTATTGACTGACGCCCTATCACCCTTCGAATTCCTCCTATTGACGGATGATATAAACGTTATTGCCGGGGAGAGTTACATAAGGCGTGGGATTAAAGCGCACCCCCCACAATAAACAGCAAGACCCTACAGGAGCTTAAGTTTCTTCCTACAACAACTTGCAACATGCGGGGATTGAAGTTTCTGGTAGCTAGCGATTAATCATCCAAAGCGGGAAAACTGTGGGCAATATCGTCACCGGTGAATTCAGGAATCCACCCTTTCGCGGTATTGAATAAACGCAACGCCACGAAGTGCGGGTTATCACCCATGTCAAACCAGTGCGCCATACCGGCCGGGACCACCAGCAGGTCGTTTTTCTCGCAGCGTACGGCGTATACGTAATCGCCTATGTGCAACGCGAACAGGCCCTGGCCGGCGAGGAAGAAACGCGCGTCGTCTTCGCTGTAGCGGCGCTCCTCAAGAAACTGCCCACGTAACTCGGCGTTCTGCGCGGGGTCTGCGGCATTCCTCAGCACCTCGGCGGCGCTGTAGCCGAGCTTATCGATCTGCGCCTGACAGGCGGCGATCAGCTCGGCATCGCTGGCGCCCCGCTCGACCGAACCAGGCTGCCAGCGCTCAAAACGCACGCCCTGCTCGGCCAAGGTGGCGGCGATGTCCTCGAAATGGGTCAGGACCTTGTTCGGCGTATCCGGTGTAGCGACGGAGTAGACAGCGACATAGCTCATTGAAGGGTTCCTTGGTTCTGCTCTTGCAATCGAAAACCGATGATAACGGCGGCCGCCAGGGCAGCGACGCTGGCGATGCTGAAGGTCAGGGTCGGCCCCAACAGGTTCCAACTGTAGCCTGAATACAGAGCGCCCAATGCGCCGCCAGTGCCGGCCAGCGCCGCATACAGCGCTTGGCCCTGGCCTTGTTGCCTGTCACCGAAACTGCGCTGCACAAAGGCAATCGCCGCCGCATGAAAACTGCCGAAGGTAGCGGCGTGCATCACCTGCGCCAGCAACAGCACCCAGAAAAATTCGGCAAACGAGCCCAGCAGCAGCCAGCGCAGTGCCGCCAGCAGGAAACTCGCCAGCAACACCCGGCGTACCGAAAAGCGCGAAAGGATGCGGCTCATGGCCAGGAACATCAGCACTTCCGCCACCACCCCCAACGCCCACAACATCCCGATCACACCGCGGCTGTAGCCCAAGTGTTCGAGGTGCAAAGTGAGAAAGGTGTAATACGGGCCATGGCTCATCTGCATCAGCGCCACGCAGGCATAAAACGCCAGGACGCCGGGGCTGCGTAATTGCTTGAGAAAACCGTCACCCGCCGGGCGATTGCCGTGGCTGGCAGGCTGCGCATTCGGCACCCACAGGCTGGCACCGATGATGCCGGCCATGATCACCACGACCACTACCGGGTAGATGTCCAGGCTCAGCCAGTCGAACAGGCGGCCCATGACCACCACGGTGAGAATGAAGCCGATGGAGCCCCACAGGCGGATCTGGCTGTAGCGCGAGGTCTGTTTTTGCAGGTGCGCAAGGGTGATCACCTCAAACTGCGGCAGCACTGCATGCCAGAAGAACGCATGCAGCGCCATGACCAGCGCCAGCCAGGCGTAGGTGTGGCTGATAAATATCAGCGAAAAACTTGCCAGGGTGCACACCGCGCCGAACCGCACGATGGCCAGGCGCCGGCCGGTGTAGTCGCCCAGCCAGCCCCACAGGTTGGGCGCCACGCAGCGCATCAGCATGGGGATGGCGACCAGCTCGCCGATGCGCGCGCTGGAGAACCCCAGGTGGTCGAAGTACAGCGCCAGAAAGGGCGCCGTCGCCCCCAGGAGGGCGAAGTAGAAGAGGTAGAAGCTGGAGAGGCGCCAGTACGGAAGGGCTGTCACAGCCGAACCGTCACAGCTGGCCCAGCACCGGCGTACTCACGCGAACATCGGCATTCTGCCCACGGTTGCGCAGCAGGTGATCCATCAACACGATGGCCATCATAGCTTCGGCGATCGGCGTTGCACGGATGCCCACGCAAGGATCGTGGCGCCCCTTGGTGATCACGTCCACCGGGTTGCCGTGCACGTCAATCGAACGGCCCGGCGTGGTGATGCTCGACGTCGCCTTGAGCGCCAGGTGCGCCACAATTGGCTGACCGGAAGAAATGCCACCGAGGATGCCGCCCGCGTTGTTGCTGAGGAAACCTTCCGGGGTCAGCTCGTCGCGGTGCTCGGTGCCGCGCTGGGACACACAGGCGAAGCCGGCGCCGATTTCCACGCCTTTCACCGCGTTGATGCTCATCAGCGCATGGGCCAGCTCCGCGTCGAGGCGGTCGAAGATCGGTTCGCCCAGACCGGGTTTCACGCCTTCGGCAACCACAGTGATCTTGGCGCCGACGGAGTCCTGGTCGCGGCGCAACTGGTCCATATAGGCTTCCAGTTCCGGCACCTTGTCCGGGTCGGGGCTGAAGAAGGCGTTGTCTTCCACGCTGTCCCAGGTCTTGAACGGGATTTCAATCGGGCCCAACTGGCTCATGTAGCCACGGATCACAATGCCCTGGGTCGCCAGGTATTTCTTGGCGATGGCACCGGCCGCCACGCGCATCGCGGTTTCGCGCGCCGAGCTGCGGCCGCCGCCACGGTAGTCGCGCTCGCCGTATTTGTGGTGATAGGTGTAGTCGGCGTGGGCCGGGCGAAACAGGTCCTTGATCGCCGAGTAGTCCTTGGACTTCTGGTCGGTATTGCGGATCAACAGGCCGATGGCGCAACCGGTGGTGCGGCCTTCGAACACGCCGGACAGGATCTCGACTTCGTCGGGCTCCTGGCGCTGGGTGGTGTGGCGGCTGGTGCCGGGCTTGCGGCGGTCGAGGTCGCGCTGCAGGTCTTCCAGGGACAGCTCGAGGCCGGGCGGGCAGCCGTCGACAATGGCGACCAACGCCGGGCCATGGCTTTCGCCCGCGGTGGTGACAGTGAACAGCTTGCCGAAGGTATTGCCGGACATGCAGGGCGCTCCGTGAAATCAGTTGAATCAAGTCAACCGTAATAACTTAAGGCGGCCAGTATACGCAGGCTAACCGAGTAGTTCATCCTCGAAACCTTAGCGGTAGACCTTGGTCCAACCGGCACCTCTCTCTTGATGGCGCGATGATGCTGCGAGTTCTGCTTTTGACCCTCACCCTGTTTTCCAGCCTAGGCTTCGCCGCCTCCCCTGTGGTGCTGCAACGGCCAATCAGCCTGGACACCGGTAGCGGCGAGCTGTTTGGTTCGCTCTTGCTGCCCAAATCCGACAAGCCAGTACCGGTGGTGCTGATCATCGCCGGTTCCGGCCCTACCGACCGCAACGGCAACAGTGCCGACGGCGCGCGCAATGACAGCCTCAAACGCCTGGCCTGGGTGCTGGCGCGGCATAACATTGCCAGCGTACGCTACGACAAGCGCGGCGTAGCGGCCAGCCTGGCGGCGACCCCCGACGAGCGCAACCTGACCCTGGACGCCTACGTCGCCGACGCCGTGGCCTGGGGCAAATTGCTCAAGTCTGACAAGCGCCTGGGCCCGCTGATTGTGCTGGGCCACAGCGAAGGAGCGTTGGTGGCGGCCCTCGCCGCGCCGCAATTGGACCCGGCGGGCGTGGTCTCGCTGTCCGGCAGCGCGCGCCCGGTGGATCAAGTCATCCGCCAACAGTTGGCCGATCACCTGCCCCCTGCCCTGCTGCTGCGCAGCAACCAAATCCTCGATCATCTCAAGGCCGGCCAAGTGGATGCGGATGTGCCTGGCCCGCTGGAAGGCATTTTCCGACCCAGTGTGCAGCCGTATCTGATCAGCCTGTTCCGTGCCGATCCTTCGGCAGCCTTTGCCAAATTGAACATGCCGGCACTGATCATCCAGGGCACCAACGATATCCAGGTCGGTGTGGGCGATGCCCAGCAACTGAAAAAGGCCAAGCCCGACGCGCAGCTTGTGCTGATCGAGGGTATGAACCACGTGATGCGCATCGTGCCCAACGAGGTGAAACAGCAATTGGCCTCCTACAACGACCCGCAACTGCCCCTCGCCGCCGAGTTGGGCAACCGCCTGGTGCGCTTTATCGACGGACTTCAACCCCGTTAAGCGACAATTTGCCTCCAGTCCTGGGGAAAACGGCCGATAAGCCCAGAGTCGACAGTAAAAAGACTGTCGACTCGCAGGGCTTGGACAGGATCGCGCCGCATGACAACCACTGAAGCAACACCGGAATCCACCGCCGACACCCCGGCTGACAAAACCGAGGCCGTCGACGCGGCGCCCCTGCCGTGGGCGGATGTCCAGGCTGAGCATTTCAAAATGCTGCGCCTGGCGCCCCTGGCCACCGACCGTGCCACCGGCGTGCGGCCGTTGCGCTTCGTTCAGTTCGGCTACGCCGAGCGCAACGACAAACACCACAGCCTGTTGCGCATGGTCATCCAGTTGCCCGGCCAGCGCGTGCGCCGTGAACAGAATCACCTGGATATCTGGGTTGATCACGATAAACATCGCGTGCACTTCGGCCCCGGTAATAGCCTGGAAATCGAACCGGCCAACCGTGGCATCGGTCGTTTCCTGGTGGCCCAGGGGGCCGCATGGGCGAAAAAGAAATGGTCGCACTATCGCCTCGACGGCGTTGACCTGGCCAACAAGGACGCGCTGAACGAAGCCACCCGCTTGCGTCGCGATCACTTCCTGCGCATCCAGGGCTTTGATGTGGCTTATGCCGATGTGCAGCACCTCAAGGGTAACGTGCAGCCGGGCAAGGTCAGTGATGTGCTGGACAGTTGGAACACTGAAAAAGTGCAGTTCGTCGAGATTCTGGAAGCGGCGCAGATGCTGCAACAGGCCGAGCAGAATCTGTTGGAGCAGGAAGTGAAGCTGCGCAAGGAAGAGGAAAAGGTCACCAAGTTCAAGCGTGAGGACAGCGGGTTGCGCTTTACCATCACGTGCCTGGTGGCGTTTACAGTATTTCAGGCGGGATTATTGATCTGGATTGCTACACACCGCTAATCCAAATGCTTGATTAAATCTCCTGTAGGAGCCGGCAAGCCGGGCTCCTACAAGGTGTGCGTCACACTCGGGCGGCGAACACCGCCTGATGTTGACGGCACTGCTCAGCCGTCAACATGAACACCCCGTGACCGCCGCGCTGGAAGTCCAGCCAGGCAAAGTCCACTTCCGGGTACAACGCCTCGACGTGCACCTGGCTGTTACCCACTTCAACAATCAGCAAACCCTTCTCGGTGAGGTGGTCCGCCGCCTCGGCCAGCATGCGCCGCACCAGGTTCAGGCCATCATCGCCACACGCCAGGCCCAGTTCCGGTTCGTGCTGGTATTCGTCAGGCATATCGGCGAAGTCTTCGGCATCCACATACGGCGGATTGGACACGATCAGGTCAAAGCGCTGGCCCGGCAGGCCGTCGAATCCGTCACCCTGCACGGTGTAGACACGTTCATCGACGCCATGGCGTTCGATGTTCTGGTTGGCCACTTCCAGGGCTTCGAAGGACAAGTCCCCCAGCACCACTTCGGTGTCCTGGAACTCATAGGCGCACGCGATACCGATGCAACCGGAACCGGTGCACAGGTCGAGGATGCGTGCCGGTGGCTGCGCCAACCAGGGTTCGAAGCGGTTTTCGATCAGTTCGCCGATCGGTGAACGCGGGATCAGCACGCGTTCATCGACGATAAACGACATGCCACAGAACCAGGCCTCGCCGATCAGGTAAGGTGTCGGCACGCGTTCGTGGATGCGGCGATGCAACAAGCGTTGCAGGTGGGCGACTTCCTCTTCTTCCAGGTTGCAATCAAGGTAGCTGTCGGCAATTTCCCACGGCAAGTGCAAGGCACCGAGCACCAGTTGCCGGGCATCGTCCCAGGCATTGTCGGTGCCATGGCCAAAAAACAGGTCTTCCCCATGGAAACGGCTGACAGCCCAACGGATGTGGTCGCGCAAGGTGCGCAGGCGGGAAGTGGTCACGGGGGCAAGCTCCTGGAAAAAACGACTGGCGATTCTAACAGCCTTCACCTGTACCGACGATGTACGAAAACCCGTCGCCACCCGTCGGATTTCATCCAAATTGCCATCATTGTGTTAAACAGGCCCACCTCTTGACATGGCTGCACGTCAACAACGGCGTACCTTACGATGGTAGCGATTCACAGAACCGCTCAGCCAGTGGACAATGTCGCAAAAGCCCCCCTCACAGGAGCCCCAGAATGTCCGTTCCAAAGACGATGTTTCAACTCAGCGGTCGTGGTTACGCAGCAGCGAACCTCAGCCATGCGACCCTCGTGATCATCGACGCCCAGAAGGAATACCTCAACGGCCCGCTCGCCCTCTCGGGCATGGACGCGGCCGTCGGCAACATCAAGCAGCTTGTGTCAGCCGCCCGCAACGCCGGGCGCCCGATCGTGCATGTACGTCACCTGGGCACCGTGGGTGGTCTGTTCGATCCACAGGGCGAGCGTGGCGAATTCATTCCGGGCCTTGAGCCGGAAGGCGACGAAACCATCATCGGCAAGCTGCTGCCCAGCGCCTTTCATGGCACCGGCCTGGAAAAACACTTGCAGGACCTCGGCTCCCTGGACCTGATCGTCTGTGGCTTCATGAGCCACTCCAGCGTCAGCACCACCGTGCGCGCCGCCAAGAACCTGGGCTTTCGCTGCACCCTCGTGGAAGACGCCTGCGCCACCCGCGACCTGCCTTACAAAGGTGGCATCCTCAGCGCCGAGCACGTGCAGCAAACCGAAATGGCCATCATGGCCGACAACTTCGCCACCCTAGCGTTGACCAAAGATCTGATCTGATCGACCTTCAGATGAGCGGCGCGGCCTGTTTACGGCCCCGCTCATCCGCAAAGCCCTTTCATTTGGCGCATTTACCCCTCGCCCCGGAACAACCTGTGTATTGTCCGGTCGAAGGGCCGATACCCTGGAGGAAAGGTCGGAATGAAGATATCCGATGGTTTTGACGCTCGTCGCTTGCGCCCCAAGGGCCCGAGCAACTGGCGTCTGCGCCTGGTAGCCGGCATTGCCGCGTTGCTGGCGATAGTTGGTTTGCTGTTGGCCGGCGCTGGTGGCGCCGGTTTGTTTGGTCACTCGCCAGCCCTTGGTGAATTGAATGCCAGCCCTGGCGGCTCGGCGATTCTGTTGGTGATCGGGCTGCTGGTGCTGTGGTTGGGCGTATGGTTATGGCGGCGCAGCCGTCGGAAGATGCGTCAGCCGTTGTCGCTGAACATCGCTTCACACCTGATGAAAAAGCACGACTGATGGCGCTTGGATAGCGTTTCCTGCGCCCTGGCCGCCGCGATTTAGGTAAACTGCCCGCCCTTCGCGGAGGCCAACATGCAAGACGACGATTTTTCCCTATTCAAAAACGAGCTGCGCGGCGTCAAGCCGATCAAGCACGACCGCGCCGACACCGGCAAACCCAAGGCCGACCGGGCGCAGATCGCCAAGCTGCGTCAGGCCGCGACCGTGCGCACCGATGCCACCACCGTGGATGGCCTGTCGGACCAGTTCGTGATCGACGTCGGCCCCGAAGACGAGCTGATGTGGGCCCGCGATGGCGTGCAGGAAAGCCAGATGCGCAAGCTCAAGGCCGGCCAGATCCCGTTCGAAGGCAGCCTTGACCTACATGGCATGAATGTCGAAAAAGCCCGAGAAACCCTGTGGGCCTTCCTGGCTGAAGCCACCAAGTTCGAAATCCGCTGCGTACGCGTCACCCACGGCAAGGCTGTGCGGCTGGACGGCAAGCGCCCGATGATCAAAAGCCACGTCAACACCTGGCTGCGCCAGCATGCCCAGGTGCTCGGTTTTGCCTCATGCCAGGCCCGCCACGGCGGCGCGGGGGCGGTGTATGTGATGCTCAAGCGCACCATGATGGAAGGGCGCGACGAGTAACAAGTGCCATCGTCAGGCTTGCAGCGATGTGCCCGCCACCGTAACCTTGCGCTTTGCGAAAATCCCACAGGTAGTTTCATGTCCCTGGAACAGAATTACACCGCGATCCTCGGCCAACTCGGCGAGGACGTTTCCCGCGAGGGCCTGCTCGACACGCCAAAGCGTGCCGCCAAGGCGATGCAGTACCTCTGCCGCGGCTATGAGCAGACTCTGGAAGAAGTCACCAACGGTGCCTTGTTCAGCTCCGACAACAGCGAAATGGTGCTGGTCAAGGACATCGAGTTGTACTCGCTGTGCGAACACCACCTGTTGCCGTTCATCGGCAAGGCCCACGTAGCCTACATCCCGAGCGGCAAAGTGCTGGGCCTGTCCAAGGTTGCGCGGATTGTCGACATGTACGCGCGCCGCCTGCAGATCCAGGAAAACCTCAGCCGCCAGATCGCCGACGCGGTGATGCAAGTGACCGGCGCCCTGGGCGTGGCCGTGGTGATCGAAGCCAAGCACATGTGCATGATGATGCGCGGTGTGGAGAAACAGAATTCGTCGATGATCACTTCGGTGATGCTGGGTGAGTTCCGCGAAAACGCGGCCACCCGCAGCGAATTCCTCAGCCTGATCAAGTAACAGGCTGTGCACAAAAAAACCGGCGTTCATCGCCGGTTTTTTTTCGTCTGCAAAATTGAGGTAAGCTGCGGCCCCTTCTTCATGGGCAAGAGGTTTCAGCCATGTTCGTCAAAGCACTTCGAGTGGGCCTCGGCCACGTCATCATCGCGGGCGACTTTCTTACCCGCCCACGCAAAAAGCAGCGTTCCGCCGAGCAACAGGCACAGGTGAATGCAGCGGCCAAAGAGCTGACGCTGTATCAGTTCCACGCCTGCCCGTTCTGCGTGAAGACCCGTCGCACCCTGCACCGCCTGAATGTGCCCGTCGCGCTGAAAGATGCGAAGAATAACGACCAGGACCGCCAGACCCTGCTGGAGCAAGGCGGCAAGATCAAGGTGCCGTGCCTGCGTATCGAAGAGAATGGCCAGACCACCTGGATGTATGACTCCAAGGTGATCATTGATTACCTCGATAAGCGTTTCGCAGCAGTCTGACAGCCCCCCACCTGTAGGAGCCCGGCTTGCCGGCGATGGCGTCCGTAAAATCGCCGCCTGGCGTTGGGGCCTCATCGCCGGCAAGCCGGGCTCCTACAGGGCGTTGATATCCAGATCCAGCAGCGCGGACCCTAGGCATTTGCCATGGGCATCCAGCGCCAGCGAGCGGGTGACGCCGCCGCGCAGGATGCCCGGCAACACGAAGTTCAGCGCCTGCACATTCGGCAATTCATAGCGCCGTACAGGCGCCGCGCCCGGCTCACGCAACCCCGCGAAAAACTCGGCCACGCGCTCGGCCGTCAATTGTTCGCAGAGCAGTGGGTAGTCCTCGACACGATAAGCAATGATCGAAATGTTCGACGTGTCGCCCTTATCCCCTGTGCGGGAATGGGCCAGCATCTGCAGCTTCATGCTTCGATCCTCGGGTTGACCTTATCGCGCGGCAGCAACAACGACGCTACCGCCACCACCTGACGCACGCTTTTGCTGGCACCGCCGCCGCCCGACGGGCCGTTGGTGTAGAGGGTTTCCACTTCATTGCCCACCCGAACCGCCTCACCACGCTCCTCACAGCGAGCCGCCACGCGCAGGCGCACTTCCCAAGGCTCGACCGTGCTGCGCGGACCGTGGAGCGAGTCCATGCCGATCAACTCAGCACGCACGTCCTGCATCTTCACGCCCATCAGTTCAAGACGCTTGAGGACGACATCCCGAGCCAGCTGCGCCCGTGCGACAGCGCCGGGACCGCCGTAGGACATCTGCCCTTCACCTATCCAACCGTCCAGATAGCCGACACTGACCTTCAACTTTTCGGGGCGCGCGAGGCCATCTGCACCTCGAGCACGCACGCGGTCGACGCTTTCCTCAACGAAACTCACTTGAGAGAAATCGGCCGTCACGTCAGGCGTGAGGTACGCCGCCGGGTCGTGCACTTCATAGATCAGCTGTTCAGTGCAGGTCGCACGGCTGACCCGCCCGCCGGACCCACCCACCTTGGTAATCACCGCCTCACCGTCCTCAGCGATCTCGGCCAAGGGGAAACCCAGGCGCGCCAGGTCCTCCACATCCTTGAAGCCAGGATCTGTGAAATAGCCGCCGCTGACTTGCCCGGCGCATTCAAGCAAATGCCCCACCAACGTGCCGCGCCCCAGACGCTGCCAATCGTCCGCTGCCCAACCGAATGCAAACATCTGCGGTGCCAGGAACAGCGAGGGGTCAGCCACACGCCCGGTAATCACCACGTCCGCATCGGCCTTCAACGCCTGCAGAATACCGTCGACGCCCAAATAGGCATTCGCGGAAATCAGTCGTGCGCCCAAGGAACCGACCGTCTGGCCGTTATCCAGCAAACACTCGGGCTGCAACACGCTCAACACATCATCGCCGACGACAGCGACCACCTTGAGATCAAGGCCCAATTCTTTGGCGATTCGCCGCACTTCACTGGCCGCTGCCACCGGATTGGCCGCGCCCATATTGGTAATCACCCGCAAGCGACGACGCCCGGCTTTCACACCAACGAAAGGCAACACGCGGCGCATACGCTCACTCAACAACGGGTCGTAACCGCCCTCTGGATCGCTGATTCGCGCCTGTTGCGCCAAAGCAATCGTGCGTTCGGCCAGGCATTCGAACACCAGGTAATCCAGGTCGCCCTGCTCGGCCAGTTCCACGGCAGGTTCGATACGGTCGCCGGAATAGCCGGCGCCGGACCCGATGCGCAAGGTTTTCATCTCAAATAACTCCCAGGAGCAACGCGGTCAGGGTCATCAACACCGACGCGGCAAACAGAAACGGAATGGTGAAGCGCTGGTGATCGGCCAGTTCGATCTTGCACAGGCCCACCAACAGGAAGGTCGCGGGGGTCAGCGGGCTGACTGGGAAGCCAGTGGTGTGCACACCCAGCAACGAGGCCTGGGCTACTTGCAGCGGGTCGACGCCCAGGGCCTTGCCGACTTCGGCGATCACCGGCATCACGCCGAAATAGTAGGAATCCGGGTCAAACAGCATGCTCAGTGGCATGGAAATGAAGCCCACCACCGCCGGGATCAACTTGCCGTGGCCGGCCGGAATCTGCGCCACCGCCACTTCGGCAATCGCCTTGAGCATGCCGGTGCCCTGCATGATGCCGGTGAACACCCCGGCGGCGAGCAGGATGCTGGCCATGGTCAGGGCGGTTTTGGCATGGGCGTCGATGCGGGCACGCTGGGCGTCGACGTTCGGGTAGTTGATACACAGTGCCACCACCGTGCCGAGCATGAACATCACCACCGGATCGACCCAACCGGCAATCATCACCACCATCACCAATACGGTCAGGATCAGGTTGACCCAGAACAGGCGCGGGCGACGCAGCTTGATGTCATCGTCACTCAGTACCCGTTGCGGCACCGCATCCACGGTGGAGCCAGCGCCGAGGCCCAGGCGTTTCTCTTCGCGACGGCCGAGCCACCAGGCACAGGCGAATACAAAGATCAGGCCGACAATCTGCACGGGGATCAACGGCTGGAACAGGTCCGCCACCGGCACGTGCAGGGCCGCAGAGGAACGCAGCACCGGACCGGTCCATGGCAAAAAGTTGACCCCGGCCGCCATCGCGCAAACACAAGCCAGGATGCGTTTATCGATGCCCAGCCGTGTATACAGCGGCAGCATCGCCGGCACCGTCACCAGAAAGGTCACCGCGCCGGAGCCATCCAAATGCACCAGCAGCGCCAGGGTCGCGGTGCCTACGACAATGCGTGTAGGACGCGTGCCTACCGTGCGCAGGATGCGATCAATGATGGGGTCGAGCATGCCGGCATCGGTCATGATCCCGAAAAACAGGATCGCAAACACAAACATGCCCACCACGGGGGCGACGTTCTTGATGCCGGTGATGATGAAGGCGCTGGTTTGCAAGCCGAACCCGCCAAGCAGCGCGGCGATGATCGGCAGGGCGATCAGGGCCACCAGTGGCGAAAGGCGTTTGCTCATGACGGCAGCGAGCAGGCACAGAATGGTAATGACACCCAGGGTAGCGAGCATGGGTTACTCCAGAGCGGCCTGATGGCCGGTTATTGTTTTCCCTGGAGTATTGGAAGCGGGTTAATCTTTGTAAATTGGAATATTCACCCGCTAGTGTTCGGAAAAACAAAATGAAGCTGCTCTTATGAAAAACAGCATCCAACACATCCAGGCTTTCCTCGCCGTCGCTCGCACCGGCAGTTTCACCAAGGCCGCCAACGAGTTGCACCTGTCGCCCTCTGCGCTCACCGTACAGGTGCAACAGCTGGAAGACTGGCTCGGCGTCGCCCTGCTCGACCGCAGCCCTCGCCATGTCAGCATCACCGCTGCGGGCCAGGACGCGCGGGGCCCCATGGAAAAACTGCTGCTGGACCTGGACAACATCGTCACCGGCTCCCGCGACCTTGCCGCCCTGCGCCGAGGCGTGGTCACTATAGCTGCCCTGCCCTCCGTATGCGCCGGCACATTGCCGCCGGTTCTACGCGTGTTTCGCGAGCGCTTTGCCGGGATCGAAGTGCGCCTGCATGACCTGGTGGCCCATCGCATTCATGCCCAAGTGCGTTCCGGCGAGGTGGATTTCGGCATCGGCGTGCGCGCACGGCTCAGCCACGGCCTGGAGTTCGTGCCGGTGTTGAATGATCGCTTGTGTGCATTCGTGCCGGTCGACCATCCGCTGACCCGCCATCGCACACTGACCCTGGAGCAGTTGGCCGATCAGCCGATCATCCTCACTGGCCGCGACAGCAGCGTGCGCGAGCAAGTGGATGCATTGTTCGATGAGACTCGGTTGACGATGAACGCCGGCATGGAGGCCAACTACATGTCGACGGTATTGGCATTGGTGCGCCAAGGGTTGGGGATCAGTGTGCTGCCGGAGTCGGCGGCGGACAGCCTGGAGGGATTGAAACGCATCAACATCGATCATCCCGGCGTGAACCGGGAGATCGGGTTGATCAGTCGCAGCGGGATGGGCTTGAGCCCCGCGGCGCAGCGGTGTTTTGATCTACTGAATACAGAGTTGCGATCCCTGAAGGAGCCCGGCTTGCCGGCGATGGCGCCCCTGAAAACGCTATCGCCGGCAAGCCGGGCTCCTACAGATTAGGGTACTCAGTCCAACATGGCGACGTGCTTGGGATGGCTGGCCACTCGCGCCAGCCAGGCTTGAACACCCGGATAAGCATCCAACTCAAAACCACCCTCATTCGCCACATGGGTGTAGGCATACAAGGCCACATCGGCGATGGAGAACTGATCGCCCACCAGATACGGCGTGAGTTGCAATTGGCGCTCCATCACTTTGAGCGCTTTGTAACCGCCCTTGTGCAGCTTCTTGTATTCCTCCAGGCGATCCTCAGGCAACCCCAGGTAAAACTGGATAAACCGCGCCACCGCAATGTACGGCTCGTGGCTGTACTGCTCGAAGAACTGCCACTGCAGCACTTGCGTGCGCAGGCGCGGTTCGGAAGGTAGGAATTCACTGCCATCGGCCAGGAAGTTGAGAATCGCATTGGACTCCCACAGGCAGGTGCCGTCTTCCAGTTCCAGCACGGGGATCTTGCCATTGGGGTTCTTCGCCAGGAATTCGGCGGTCTGGGTGTCACCCTTGAGGATGTCCACATTCACCCATTGGTACGGGATGCCCAACAGGTTGAGCATCAATTTGATCTTGTAGCAGTTGCCCGACTTGTAATCGCCATAAACCTTGTACATGGGGCTCCCCTTATGCCGCTTGCGCGTGCTGTGCTTGACGGACAACCGCGGCCAGGCGCTTGAGACCTTCGTCGAGGCGGGCCGGGTCGATATGGCTGAAATTGAGCCGCAGAGAACCATGATGTTGGTCCGGCTCGGAAAAAAACGGTTCACCGGGCATGAACGCTACATTCTGTTCCAGCGCTTGCGCCAACAAGGTGCGGGTGTCGAGTGGCTGTTTCAAGGTCAGCCAGAAGAATAATCCACCTTGGGGCACTTGCCAGTCGGCCAGATCGGCGAAGTGACACTTTAGCGCAGCCTGGAATGCATCGCGGCGCTGGCGGTAAAAACTACGCAGTTCCACCAGATGCCGTTGGTATTTTTCGCTGCCGATCCACTGCATCGCCTGCCATTGGCCAACACGATTGGTGTGCAGATCGGCCGATTGCTTGAGCTTGAGCAAGTGCGGGAACAGGTCCGGGCTGGCGATCAGGTAGCCGACGCGCAAACCCGGCAACAGGGTCTTGGACACGGTGCCGGTGTAGATCCAACTGGCTTTTTTCAGGCGCCCGACGATGGGTTTGGCGCTGCCGCCGTCGAAGGTCAGTTCGCGGTAGGGCTCGTCTTCAATCAGAGTGACGCCGAATTCATCGAGCAGCGCAGCGACGGCTTCGCGCTTGGCTTCGCTGTAGCGTACGGCGGAGGGATTCTGGAAGGTCGGGATCAGGTAGATGAACGCCGGGCGATGGCGTTCGAGGTTGGCGCGCAACGCGGCCAGGTTAGGGCCATCGGCTTCCAGTTGCACGGTAAGACAATCGGCACCGAACAGTTGGAATATCTGCAAGGCGGCGAGGTAAGTCGGGCCTTCCAACAGAATCTGCGTGCCTTTGTCGATGTACAGCTTGGCCGCCAGGTCCAGGGTTTGCTGGGAACCGCTGACCACCAGCACCTGGCTGGCCTGGCACGGCACGCCGAGTGCACGCGCTTCGGCGGCAAGCAATTCGCGCAACTGTGGCTCGCCTTCGCTCATGCCGTATTGGCCAATGTTGAGGGGCATGTCGTCCCAGTTCAGCGCAGGCAGCATGGCTTCGGCCGGCAGGCCACCGGCGAACGACATCACTTCCGGGCGCTGGGCTGCCGCGAGGATTTCACGGATCAAGGAGCTTTTGAGGCGCGTAACACGTTCAGAGAAGGCCATAAGGTCACCGGTAGCGAAGCCTGTGGGAAATACGTCAAACTAGTTGACCGAAATTACGACGACTCACACGGATACGTCAATATGCTTGACCTTAAAAACCCCACCGCTCAGCAAACAGCCATGGAAGCGTTCTTCTTCGGCTACCAGGCGTTTACCGCCAAAGCCGACGAAATGCTGGAGCGCCGTGGCCTGAGCCGGGTGCACCAGCGCATTGTGTTTTTTATCGCACGCTACCCGGCCTTGAGCGTGAAGGAACTGCTGGAGTTGCTCGGTGTGAGCAAGCAGGCGCTGAACATGCCGCTGCGCCAATTGCAGGAAATGCACCTGGTGAACAGCGTTGCATCTGAGACCGACAAACGTAAACGCCTGCTGGAATTGACCGACGAAGGCCTGCGTTTCGAGCAATCTCTGCGCCGTGAACAGGTGAAACTGTTGCAACGCGCGTTCAGTGAAGCGGGCGAAGAGGCAGTGACAGGATGGCTGGCCGTCAATCAGGCATTGAGCGCGAACTAGCCCTTCACACCGCTATTCGAAAACATTATTTGCTTTATTTGTATACAAAAGCATAATTCGCCTCGTGCGAGTTCCTGACCTATTGGTCAACAAAACCCGCCAGTACCTCAAAGCGCTGTTGCCCACACCCGTGACCGGCGCTGGAAATAACAATAAAACTCTTGAGGAGTACTCGCTGTGGATAGCCGCAAATCCGAAGCCCCGACGCTTGACCTTGCCCCCTCACAGAACGGCTGGCTGGAACGCCTGTTCAAACTGCGCTTGCATGGCACCACAGTGAAGACCGAGCTGATCGCCGGCCTTACCACCTTCATCACCATGGCGTACATCATCTTCGTCAACCCCAACATCATGGCCGACGCAGGCATTGACCACGGCGCGGCATTTGTTGCCACCTGTATTGCCGCCGCGCTGGGCTGCCTACTGATGGGCTTGTATGCCAACTGGCCGGTGGGCCTGGCGCCGGGCATGGGCCTGAACGCGTTTTTCACCTACACCGTGGTCGGCACCATGGGGTACACCTGGGAAACCGCGCTGGGGGCGGTGTTTATCTCCGGCGTGCTGTTCATGGGCCTGACGCTCTCGCGAGTGCGTGAATGGTTGCTCAACAGCATTCCCGTCAGCCTGCGTCATGCCATGGGCGCGGGCGTGGGCCTGTTCCTAGGGGTGATCGGCCTGAAAACCGCCGGCATCATCGTCGACAGCCCGGCCACGCTGATCAAGCTCGGTTCACTGCATGAACCCGCACCACTGCTCGCGGCCGTGTGCTTTCTGCTGATCGCCATCCTCAGCTACCACCGTGTGTTCGGCGCGATCCTGATCAGCATCATCGCCGTGACGCTCGCTGGCTGGGGCCTGGGCTTGGTGCATTACAACGGCATGATCTCCACCCCGCCGAGCCTGGCGCCGACCTGGATGGCCATGGACATTAAAGGTGTATTCAATGTCAGCATGATAAGCGTTGTATTTGCATTTCTTTTTGTACACATGTTTGATACCGCAGGTACACTCATGGGCGTCGCGCAACGGGCCGGGTTGGTCAATGCCGAGGGCAAGATCGATAACCTCTCCCGTGCATTGAAGGCCGACAGTGCCTCCAGTGTGTTTGGTGCGATGGTCGGTGTGCCACCGGTCACCAGCTATGTGGAAAGTGCTGCTGGCGTGGCCGCTGGCGGTCGCACCGGGCTCACCGCCGTGACCGTAGGCGTGCTGTTTGTGGCGGCGATGTTTTTTGCACCGCTGGCCGGCATGATCCCGGCATATGCCACCGCCGGTGCGCTGATTTACGTTGCGATGCTGATGATGGCGAGCATGGCCCATATCAATTGGGATGAAGCCACCGACAGCATTCCCGCGATCGTCACGGCAATCATGATGCCGCTGACGTTTTCGGTTGCTGACGGTATTGCCCTGGGCTTTATCACGTACGTGGCGCTCAAGGCCGGCACTGGCAAGTACCGTGAGATTTCCGTCAGCCTATGGGTGCTGTGCGCGATCTTTATCGCCAAATTCATATTTCTATAAAGGAGTAACGGATGAACCTGGAAACCTGGCTACTGTTCAGCGGCGCGGCATTGGTGGTGATCCTGATCCCGGGGCCCCTGTCATTGCTGATGATCAGCAACAGTCTCAACTTCGGCCTGCGCCGTTCGTATCCAGCGTTTCTCGGTGGGGTGTTTGCCTCGATCTGCCTGTTGAGCGCCTCGGCCCTGGGCCTGGGCGCTCTGCTACTGGCCTCCGAGCAGGTGTTCAGCGCCTTGAAAATTGTCGGCGCGCTCTACCTGTTCTACCTCGCGTGGCAGAGCTGGCAGCAATCGCGCCAACCAGCGCAAGGTGCCGTAGTGCCCCAGGCCATCGCTACCCCACGCTTTCGCACGCTGTTTGGCCGAGCGTTTGTGCTGGGCGCGAGCAACCCCAAGGACATCCTGTTTTTCGCCGCCTTCTTGCCCCAGTTTCTCAATGGCACGCAGCCCTTTCTCCCGCAATTGCTGATCATGATCGCCACCTGGACCGTACTCGACCTGCTGTGCAAGTTGACCTACGGCCTGG
This sequence comes from Pseudomonas sp. TWR1-1-4, assembly GCF_049897165.1. Taxonomy (NCBI): domain Bacteria; kingdom Pseudomonadati; phylum Pseudomonadota; class Gammaproteobacteria; order Pseudomonadales; family Pseudomonadaceae; genus Pseudomonas; species Pseudomonas sp. TWR1-1-4. Next base: position 906,120 of record NZ_JAFCVS010000001.1, read on the forward strand.
GCGCCCATGGCGCTGCGCGGTACTTGCGCAGCGGCAAAGGCCAGAACTGGTTCAACCGCGCCAGCGCCGCCTTGTTCGGCGGGGCTGGCGCGGCGTCGCTGCTCAGTCGCTGAAGCAGGCACTCAGATACCTTCAAGCTTGACGAAAAACACCGTGAACGTCCGCGATTGGCATCGTGCTGGATACCCGCCAGCACGTTGACCAGGCGCCCCTGCGCGAGGGCTGCCCTGACTTGCGCCATGACACTGCGCTGGCCCACCCATTGGCCACGACTGCCCGCCTGGAACCAGGCATCCGACCGCTGCATGCCGTGCTCATGAATGCCTCCTTGGCATTGCAAACCAGAGGCTAGGTGAACGACGCACGGCGGGAGAGGTAGACAGTTAACCAGAGATCAAGACGAAAAAAAGCCCGCAGTGTGGGCGGGCGAAAAACCAACGAAGAGCTTTGGGGGTGTGAAGCGAGGTGACGCTAGCTACCGCGATAGGTGGAGTAGCTGTAGGGCGAAATCAGTAGCGGGACATGGTAGTGATCCTGTTCGGCGCTGATGCCGAAGCGCAGGACCACCACATCCAGGAAGGCCGGTTCGGGCAGTTGCACACCACGGGCGCGATAGTAGTCACCGGCGCTGAATTGCAGCTGGTACACACCACTGCGGTAATCATCGCCCTGCAACAAGGGCGCGTCGCAACGGCCGTCGCTGTTGGTGACGGCGGTGGCGACAAGTTCCAGCTGCGCGCCTTCGACGCGGTACAGCTCAACCTTGATTGCGCTGCCGGGGCAGCCGTGTGCAGCATCCAAAACGTGTGTGGTCAAACGTCCCATGGCGTCTACGCGCCTCCCATAGTCAGTAGAAGAGTGGTCCGCACTTTTTCAGGGCAGCGAAAAAGCCGGCGATGGCTGATTAAGACACTTTTTAAAAAAATTGTACACAATAAAAATCACAAACCTATGGATCTACCTGCCTGCGTTGCTCAACGGCACAATCGATGAGTAATCCTTGCTTTTAAACGACCTTTTGTCCATTAGCTGACCAACCAGGCAAGTTTCTTGCTACACCATTCATCTAGAGCCCTGCAGAAAAAATGCAGAAATGTAGGCTTACAAAGTGCGCGATAAGTTGTATACAATCACTCATCGCTAACACGACGAACAAGAAGGAAGACTGCAGTGAGCGCTGACTACCCACGCGACCTGATCGGTTACGGCAGTAACCCTCCTCACCCCCACTGGCCGGGCAAGGCGCGCATTGCGCTGTCTTTCGTACTCAACTACGAAGAAGGTGGCGAGCGCAATATCCTGCACGGTGACAAAGAGTCCGAAGCCTTCCTCTCGGAAATGGTCTCGGCCCAGCCGCTGCAAGGCGCACGCAATATGAGCATGGAGTCGCTGTACGAATACGGCAGCCGTGCCGGCGTGTGGCGCATCCTCAAGTTATTCAAAGAATTCGATATCCCGCTGACCATCTTCGCCGTGGCGATGGCCGCTCAGCGCCATCCGGATGTGATCCGCGCGATGGTCGAGGCTGGCCATGAGATCTGCAGCCACGGCTACCGCTGGATCGACTACCAGTACATGGACGAGGCCCAGGAGCGTGAGCACATGCTCGAAGCCATCCGCATCCTCACCGAGCTGACCGGCGAGCGCCCACTGGGCTGGTACACCGGCCGCACCGGCCCCAACACCCGGCGGCTGGTGATGGAGGAAGGCGGCTTTCTCTATGACTGCGACACCTACGACGACGACCTGCCCTACTGGGAACCCAACAACCCCACCGGCAAGCCGCACCTGGTAATCCCTTACACCCTGGACACCAATGACATGCGCTTCACCCAGGTGCAGGGTTTCAACAAGGGCGATGACTTCTTCGAATACCTCAAGGACGCGTTCGACGTGCTCTACGCCGAAGGCGCCGAGGCACCGAAGATGCTTTCCATTGGCCTGCACTGCCGCCTGATCGGCCGCCCGGCGCGCCTGGCGTCGTTGAAGCGGTTCATTGAATACGTCAAAGGTCACGAACAGGTGTGGTTCACTCGTCGTGTGGACATTGCCCGTCACTGGCACGAAACCCACCCGTACACGGGAGCCGCGAAATGACTGCGTTTCACACCTTGAAACCGTCGACCCTGAGCCGCGATGCATTCGTCGCAGCCTTCGCCGATATCTACGAACATTCGCCATGGGTAGCCGAAAAGGCCTACGACCTGGGCCAGGACGCTTCGATCGACCAGATCGAAACCCTGCACCAGCGCATGAGCGACATCCTGTTGAGCGCCGATCATGCCAGCCAGTTGGCGCTGATCAACGCTCACCCGGACCTGGCCGGCAAAGCCGCCGTCCAGGGCCAACTCACCCAAGCCAGCACTGATGAACAGGCTGGCGCGGGGATTCACCAATGCACGGCCGAAGAGTTTTCTCGCTTCACCGAGCTGAACGATGCCTACAAGGCCAAGTTCAAGTTTCCCTTCATCATGGCGGTAAAAGGCAGCAACCGGCACCAGATCCTGGCCGCGTTCGAAACGCGCATTCACAACTCGGTCGAGGCCGAGTTCAAATGTGCACTGGCCGAGATCAACAAGATCGCGTTGTTCCGATTACTGACCCTCTAAACGACCATCCCCAGCCACTCTCTCTAAGGCAGACAAGAAGAATGAAAGCTTACGCCGTACCTTTCGAAAAGTTCGTCAACCTGGCCGACGCCCGCCTGGGCACCAAGATCATCTCCGTCACCGATGACTGGTTCGCCGACGCCAACCGCCTGTTCCAGCCGACCCCGGCCGTATGGAAGGAGGGCGTTTTCGATGACAACGGCAAGTGGATGGACGGCTGGGAGTCGCGCCGCAAGCGCTTCGAAGGCTACGACAGCGCTGTGATCCGCCTGGGCGTACCGGGCAGCATCAAAGGCGTGGACATCGACACTTCATTCTTCACCGGCAACTTCCCGCCGTCGGCCTCCCTGGAAGCCTGCTTCCTGGCTTCGGGCGAGCCGGATGACAAGACCCAGTGGGTGGAAGTGCTGTCGGCCGTCGAGCTGCAAGGCAACAGTCACCACTACCACGAGATCAACAACGACCAGGCGTTCAGCCACCTGCGTTTCAACATCTACCCGGATGGCGGCGTGGCCCGTCTGCGTGTGTACGGCGTGCCGTTCCGCGACTGGTCCTCGGTGGGCGACAACGAACAGGTCGACCTGGCTGCCGCTCTTAACGGCGGTCGTGCCCTGGCCTGCTCCGATGAACACTTCGGCCGCATGAGCAACATCCTCAACCCAGGCCGTGGTATCAACATGGGCGACGGCTGGGAAACCGCACGTCGTCGCACGCCAGGCAATGACTGGGTGATTGTGGCGCTGGGCCATCCGGGCGAGATCGAGAAAATCATCGTCGACACCCTGCACTTCAAAGGCAACTACCCGGACACCTGCTCGATCCAGGGCGCCTTCGTGAAGGGCGGCACCGACAGCCAGATCGAAACCCAATCGCTGTTCTGGCGCGAACTGCTGCCGGCGCAGAAGCTGGAAATGCACGCTGAACACACGTTTGCCGAGCAGATCAAGGCGCTAGGCCCGATTACTCACATCCGCCTGAATGTGTTCCCGGATGGTGGTGTGAGCCGCCTGCGGGTCCTCGGTAAAGTAGCCAAGTAAGCACTGACCCCGAACCTGTAGGAGCCCGGCTTGCCGGCGATGGCGTCCTCAAGATTGCAATCGCCGGCAAGCCGGACTCCTACACAGAAATCACAGCATTCAAGAGATTAAGAAGACAGCCATGCGCACACTGATGATCGAACCCCTGACCAAAGAAGCCTTCGCCCCTTTCGGAGACGTTATCGAAACCGATGGCAGCGATCACTTCATGATCAACAACGGGTCGACCATGCGTTTCCACAAACTGGCAACGGTGGAAACCGCCAAGCCAGAGGACAACGCCATCATCAGCATCTTCCGCGCCGACGCGCAGGACATGCCGCTGACCGTGTGCATGCTGGAACGACACCCGCTGGGCAGCCAGGCTTTCATTCCGCTGCTCGGCAACCCCTTTCTGATCGTGGTCGCGCCACTTGGCGATGAACCTGTATCGGGCTTGGTCCGCGCCTTCGTCACCAACGGCAGGCAGGGCATTAATTACCATCGCGGCGTCTGGCACCACCCGGTGCTGACGATCGAAAAGCGGGATGACTTCCTGGTGGTTGATCGCAGTGGCACAGGCAATAACTGCGATGAGCATTTTTTCAAAGAGGATGAGCGGTTGATCCTCGCCCCCCACCAATAAGAGAAGGTCTGATCACCCGACAACAAGGGTGACAGGCGAGAGGTAAAGACTGTGGAAGCACATTTGATGGAATGGCTGAACCTGAGCGTGCGCTGGGTTCACATGATCACGGGCGTCGCGTGGATCGGCGCTTCTTTCTACTTCGTCTGGCTGGAAAACAACCTCAATCGCGTCAACCCCAAGAGCGGCCTGGCCGGTGACTTGTGGGCGATCCACGGTGGCGGTATCTACCACCTGGAAAAATACAAACTGGCCCCGCCGACCATGCCGGACAACCTGCATTGGTTTAAATGGGAAGCCTATTTCACGTGGATGTCCGGTATTGCGCTGCTGTGCGTGGTGTTCTATTGGAACCCGACCTTGTACCTGCTGGCCCCGGGCAGCAGCCTCAGTGGTCCGGAAGGCGTATTGCTGGGCATTGGTTCACTGTTCGCCGGCTGGTTCATCTACTCCTTCCTGTGCGACTCGGCCCTGGGCAAGCGCCCTGCTTTGCTCGGTTTCATCCTGTTCGTGCTGTTGATTGCCGCCGCGTACGGCTTCAGCAAAGTGTTCAGTGGCCGTGGCGCCTACCTGCACGTGGGTGCGGTGATCGGCACCATCATGGTCGGTAACGTGTTCCGCATCATCATGCCGGCGCAACGCGCGTTGGTGGCGGCAATCGCGGAGAACCGCACGCCAGACCCGGCACTGCCGGCCAAAGGCTTGTTGCGTTCACGTCACAACAACTACTTCACCTTGCCGGTGCTGTTCATCATGATCAGCAACCACTTCCCGAGCACCTACGGCAGCCAATACAACTGGCTGATCCTGGCGGGTATCGCGGTAGCAGCGGTGTTGGTACGGCACTACTTCAACACCCGTCACAACAGCCAGAAATATGCGTGGACCTTGCCGGTAGGCGCGTTGGCGATGATCAGCCTGGCGTACGTCACCGGACCAAAACCGGTGTCGACCGCCCCGGAAGTGGCCAAGGCACCCGCCGCCATCGAGTATCAGCCATTGCCGGAAACGGCGTTGGGTGGTGGCTTGAAACCCGCTGCGCCGGCCGCACCCGCCGCTCCGGCGGCTGAGCCGGCACCGGCCCAGGCCACCACGGATTTCGGCCAGGTCCACAGCGTGATCGAGCAGCGTTGCACCGTGTGCCATTCGGCCAAGCCCACCAGCCCGCTGTTCAGCACCGCACCGGCTGGGGTGATGTTTGACACAGCGGCACAGATCCAGCAGCAGGCCGCGCGTATTCAAGCGCAGGCCGTGGCGAGCCAGATTATGCCGTTGGGCAACATCACCCAGATGACCCAGCAGGAACGGGACCTGATTGGCACCTGGATCAATCAGGGGGCCCGTACAAACTAGCTAACGATGTCCTGTAGTGAGCGGGCTTGCCCCGCGCTGGGTGGCGAAGCCGCCCTAAAACCAGCCCCCTGGATTCTGTCTGGAAGTACACGGTGGCCGGATTGGGGCGGCTTCGCCACCCAGCGCGGGGCAAGCCCGCTCACTACAAAGCTCTCCGCTACACAATTGTTGAAACAACAAAAATAAAAAAGATCCGAGGTGTTGCATGACCGAGTTAGCCGAACCGCAGATTCCTGCCGCGCCCGCCATGGTGCGGCTGCCCCTCTTGCAACTGATTCTGGTAGGCCTGCAACACGTCTTACTGATGTATGGCGGCGCCGTCGCCGTGCCCCTGATCATTGGCCAGGCCGCCGGTTTGAGCCGTGAAGAAATCGCTTTTCTGATTAACGCCGACCTGCTGGTCGCCGGTATCGCCACCATGGTGCAGTCTTTCGGCATCGGTCCGGTGGGCATTCGCATGCCGGTGATGATGGGCGCCAGTTTTGCCGCCGTCGGCAGTATGGTCGCGATGGCCGGCATGCCCGGCATCGGCTTGCAGGGTATCTTCGGCGCGACCATCGCCGCCGGGTTCTTCGGCATGCTCATCGCGCCATTCATGTCCAAGGTCGTGCGCTTTTTCCCGCCGCTGGTGACCGGCACAGTGATCACCGCGATTGGCCTGTCGCTGTTTCCTGTGGCCGTGAACTGGGCCGGTGGCGGCAGTGCCGCCGCCACATTTGGCTCGCCGATCTACCTGGCGATTGCCGCACTGGTACTGGCCACGATCCTGCTGATCAACCGCTTCATGCGCGGTTTCTGGGTGAATATTTCGGTGCTGATCGGCATGGGCCTGGGCTACGCCTTGTGCGGTGCGCTCGGCATGGTCGACCTCAGCGGCCTGGCGATGGCACCGTGGGTGCAGGTGGTGACGCCGTTGCACTTCGGCATGCCCAAGTTCGAGTTGGCGCCGATCCTGTCGATGTGCCTGGTAGTGGTGATCATCTTTGTCGAATCCACCGGGATGTTTCTCGCGCTGGGCAAGATCACCGGCCAGGATGTCACGCCGAAGATGCTGCGCCGTGGCCTGTTGTGTGATGCCGGCGCGTCATTCTTTGCCGGCTTCTTCAACACCTTCACCCACTCTTCCTTCGCGCAGAACATCGGCCTGGTGCAGATGACCGGCGTGCGTTGCCGTTCGGTGACGATCATGGCCGGGGTCTTCCTGATTGTGCTGAGCCTGTTGCCCAAGGCCGCCTACCTCGTGGCATCGATTCCACCGGCGGTGCTGGGCGGCGCGGCCATCGCCATGTTCGGCATGGTGGCGGCGACCGGGATCAAGATCCTGCAGGAAGCCGACATCGCAGACCGTCGCAACCAGTTGCTGGTGGCGGTGAGTATCGGCATGGGCCTGATCCCCGTGGTGCGCCCGGAGTTCTTCGCGCAGCTACCGCTGTGGATGAGCCCGATTACCCATAGTGGCATCGCCATGGCCACGCTCAGCGCGTTGTCGCTGAATATCCTGTTCAACATTCTCGGTGGCGCTGAACGCCCTGAAGTCGCTCATACGCATTGATTCCCCCTGTTACTAAAAAGCAAAGAATAAAAACAATAACGAAACAGGGAACACAAGCATGCACACCCTTCACCTGGGGCCGGCCACAAGCCGTGCCCCATTCTCGCCCCACGCGCGCTTTAACAGCGCACTTGAGCCACGGCCTGGGAGCCAGTATTCTCCGCGCCCGCTCGAATCGACTCAAAAAAAAACAGCGAATGTAAAAGCTGACTGCAAGGCCAACTTATCCCGGCCTTATGTCTGCGGCCAAAGTGCGCAAAAGTCCTCTGAATTCGACTGCATTCCATGCAGCCGACGGGGATTTTTTGGCTTTTTAAACACCTTGGCGCAGCTCTTGCTAAAAGCACTAAAGCTGACCGAACAGACGATTTTTGCAGCGAACCTAAAGGCGCCACACCAGAGCGCCTGCGTAGAAGAAAAACCATAAAACTTTAACTCGGGAGCAACCGAATGAAACCTATGTTCAAAGGCCTGATGCTGGCGGGATCCCTGCTGGCCGGTGGCCAAGCCGTGGCCGGTGACCTGTTGCAGTGGCAAAACAACAGTCTGACTTACCTGTGGGGCAAGAGCTTTACCGTCAACCCGCAAATCCAGCAAACCGTCACGTTCGAACATGCGGATGCCTGGAAGTACGGCGACAACTTTATCTTCGTCGACCGCATCTTTTACAACGGTAAGGAGGACGGCAACGTCGGCCCCAGTACTTACTACGGTGAAATAAGCCCGCGCCTGTCGTTCGGCAAGATCTTTGATAAAGACCTGTCGTTCGGCCCGATCAAAGATGTACTGCTGGCATTCACTTACGAGTTTGGCGAAGGCGATAACGAGTCGTACCTGCTCGGCCCGGGCTTCGACCTGAACATCCCCGGCTTCGACTACTTCCAGTTGAACTTCTACCAACGCCAGACCGAAGGCAACCGTCCGGGTGACGGCGTCTGGCAGATTACTCCGGTCTGGTCCTACACCATCCCCGTGGGCAACTCTGACGTGTTGATCGACGGCTTCATGGACTGGGTGACGGACAACGACAAGAACGCCCGTGGCACTTACCACGCCAACCTGCACTTCAACCCACAGGTCAAATATGACCTGGGTAAAGCGCTGCATTGGGGCGACAAGCAGTTGTATGTCGGTTTTGAATACGACTACTGGAAGAACAAGTACGGGATCGAAGATTCGGGTGCGTTCAAGACTAACCAGGACACCGCAAGCTTCCTGGTCAAGTATCACTTCTGACCCTGGCTGATTCCCATGCCCCTACCCCTGTAGGAGCCCGGCTTGCCGGCGATAGCGGTCCTGAGGACGCCATCGCCGGCAAGCCGGGCTCCTACAGGTTCGGCGTGAGGCCTAGGAACCGCGACAACTCTTCACGCTTGGCCAACGCATCCCGCCGCCCCAACTCGATCAATTCGCTGCAATACCCCGCCTCGAACAGCAAGTAACTCAATACCCCCGCCCCGCTCGTCTTGGTCGCCCCCGGCCCACGCAGAAACAAGCGTAATGCCGCCGGCAATTCCTGACGGTGCCGTGCCGCGATTTCGTCGATTGGCTGACTCGGTGCAATCACCAGCACTTCCACCGCCGCCACGCCAGGCGCGGCGTGGCTGTACTGATTCAAGCGCTCCAGCAACTCGATATCGCTTTCCAGGCTGTCAATGAACGTGCTGTTGAGCATATGCCCGCCAATCTGCGCCAGAGTAGGCTCCTGGCCGGTGTAGGTACGCTGCGCCGCCGGTTCATTGCCGCGTGGGTTGCCGCTGACGCCGACCACCAGCACGCGACTGGCACCCAGGTGCAACGCCGGACTGATCGGCGCCGATTGCCGCACGGCGCCATCACCGAAATACTCCTGGTCAAGTTTGACCGGGGCGAACAACAAGGGAATCGCGGAGCTGGCCAGCAGGTGTTCAACCGTCAGTTGGGTCGGCACGCCGATACGACGGTGGCGCAACCAGGCATCGATAGTGCCGCCGCCCTGATAGAAGGTCACTGCGTGGCCGGACTCGTAGCCGAAGGCGGTCACCGCCACCGCATGCAGATGTTTGGTGCGAATCGCTTCATCGATGCCAGGCAAGTGCAGCTTGTCCCTGAGCAGCGCTTTCAGCGGCGTGCTGTTGAGCAGCGCCACCGGCACCTGCGCGCCAAGACCGAGGAGGCTGTGGATAAAGAAGCGACTCGCCTGGCGAATCACCCCCGGCCAATCACTGCGCAGCACCAGATGACTGCGAAAGCCCTGCCAGAACGCGGTAAGACGTTGGATCGCGGCCCTGAAGTCCGTAGCGCCACTGGCCAGGCTCACCGCGTTGATCGCGCCGGCCGATGTGCCGACAATCACTGGAAACGGGTTAGGCGCCCCCGGCGGCAACAGCTCGGCAATCGCCGCCAGTACCCCCACCTGATACGCCGCTCGCGCCCCGCCGCCGGAAAGAATCAAGCCTGTAACCGGTTCAGCTGGGCGCATTGCGTCACTCCATGTGGGGAAATGTCTGTCTTATCGGCGGCGTTTTTCGTACAGCTTAGGCTCACCCGGTGGCCGGCTCTTGAAGCGGCGATGGGTCCATAAGTATTGCTCAGGGCATTCACGCACCGAGGCTTCGACCCACTGGTTGATGCGCAGGCAGTCGACTTCATCGCTTTCGCCAGGGAAGTCAGTCAACGGCGGGTGGATCACCAGGCGGTAACCGCTGCCATCGGCCAGGCGCTGTTGAGTAAACGGCACCACCAGCGCCTTGCCCAGCTTGGCAAACTTGCTGGTGGCAGGCACGGTGGCGGCCTGGATGCCGAACAGCGGCACGAAAATGCTTTGCTTGGCGCCGTAGTCCTGGTCCGGTGCATACCAGATGGCACGCCCGGCGCGCAGCAGCTTGAGCATGCCGCGCACGTCTTCGCGCTCCACAGCCAGGGAGTCGAGGTTGTGGCGTTCGCGGCCACGGCGCTGGATGTAGTCGAACAACGGGTTGCCGTGCTCGCGGTACATGCCATCAATGGTGTGCTTCTGCCCCAGCAGCGCGGCGCCGATTTCCAGGGTGGTGAAGTGCAGGGCCATGAGGATCACGCCCTTGCCGTCCAGTTGGGCCTGCTTGAGGTGTTCCAGGCCTTCGACATGGGCCAGCCGCGCCAGGCGCTGGCGCGACCACCACCAGCTCATGGCCATTTCAAAGAAGGCGATGCCGGTGGAGGCAAAGTTTTCCTTGAGCAAGTGTTTGCGCTCTTGGGCGGATTTTTCCGGGAAGCACAGTTCCAGGTTGCGTGCGGCGATGCGGCGACGCTCGCCGGCCACGCGGTACATGCCGGCGCCCAGCAGCCGACCAATGGTCAGCAGCGCGCGGTAGGGCAGTTGGGTGACCAGCCACAGCAGGCCGAGCCCCAGCCATAACAGCCAGAAACGCGGGTGAAAAAATACAGCTCGAAAACGCGGGCGATCCATTACAGATTCCGGTAAAGACAAGGGCCGCGCATTCTACAACGGTTCGACTCGGCTTGCGGCGAGTGAGTGTTCTCGTTATAAGTCTCGACACTTTTCGTGACAAGCCGCTTTTGCCGACCATGAGCCAAACCGAACCGCTAGACCAAGATCCCGTGTTCCAGCTGAAAGGCAGCATGCTCGCCATCACCGTGCTGGAACTCGCCCGTAACGACCTCGACGCCCTGGACCGCCAGCTCGCCGCCAAAGTCGCCCTGGCACCCAACTTTTTCAACAATGCCCCGCTGGTGCTGGCCTTGGACAAACTGCCCGCGGGCCAAGGCGTCATCGACCTGCCCGGCCTGATGCGTGTTTGCCGCTCCCACGGGCTGCGTACCCTGGCGATTCGTGCCAGTCGTATCGAAGACATTGCTGCAGCGATCGCCATTGAACTGCCAGTACTGCCACCGTCCGGCGCGCGCGAACGTCCGCTTGAACCACTGGTCGGTGAAGAGAAGAAAAAACCGGAGAAACCACCGGAGCCTGCGATCAAGCCTACAAAGATCATCACCTCGCCCGTAAGGGGCGGCCAGCAGATTTACGCCCAGGGCGGCGACCTGGTGGTGATCTCTTCGGTCAGCCCAGGGGCGGAACTTCTCGCCGATGGCAACATCCATGTATACGGCCCGATGCGCGGACGTGCCCTCGCCGGCATCAAGGGTGATACCAAGGCCCGTATTTTTTGCCAGCAGTTGACCGCTGAGCTAGTGTCCATCGCAGGCCAGTACAAGGTTTCAGAAGATTTGCGCCGTGATCCGCTGTGGGGGGCTTCGGTGCAGGTCAACCTGTCGGGCGATGTGTTGAACATCATCCGTCTTTAACGGATACTGCCGCATTTTCCAAGCATCTCTAGACTCTGATAGCACAGCGAAACCGGCATTACTTATGTAGGAATTATTTTTTCCTACAAGGCTGTCCGCCTGCAGCGAGTTCCAAGAGATGTTTTTCAGGGACCGAAATGTCCTTCTTCCTTAGGGGTGAAACACCTTGGCCAAGATTCTCGTGGTTACATCCGGCAAGGGTGGTGTGGGTAAGACCACCACCAGCGCCGCTATCGGTACCGGTCTCGCGCTGCGCGGCCACAAGACAGTTATCGTCGACTTCGACGTCGGCTTGCGTAACCTCGACCTGATCATGGGCTGCGAACGCCGCGTGGTGTATGACTTCGTCAACGTGGTCAACGGTGAAGCCAACCTGCAACAGGCCCTGATCAAGGACAAGCGCCTTGAGAACCTGTACGTGCTGGCCGCCAGCCAGACCCGTGACAAAGACGCGCTGACCAAAGAAGGCGTAGGCAAAGTCCTGGCCGAGTTGAAGGAAACCTTCGAATACGTGGTCTGCGATTCGCCGGCCGGTATCGAAACCGGTGCTCACCTGGCCATGTACTTCGCCGATGAAGCCATCGTCGTGACCAACCCGGAAGTCTCCTCCGTACGTGACTCGGACCGCATGCTGGGCCTGCTGGCCAGCAAATCCAAGCGCGCCGAAGAAGGCCAGGACCCGATCAAGGAGCACTTGCTGCTCACCCGCTACAACCCGGAGCGCGTCAGCAACGGCGAAATGCTTGGCGTTGAAGACGTGAAGGAAATCCTCGCCGTGACCCTGCTGGGCGTGATTCCAGAATCCCAGGCCGTCCTGAAGGCTTCCAACCAGGGTGTTCCGGTGATTCTTGACGACCAGAGCGACGCCGGCCAGGCGTACAGCGATGCCGTCGATCGCCTGCTGGGCAAGACCGTGGAACACCGCTTCCTCGATGTCAAGAAGAAGGGATTCTTCGAGCGTATCTTTGGAGGCAACTAAACAATGAAATTTCTCGACTTCTTTCGCGCCAACAAAAAGCCAAGTACCGCGTCGGTAGCGAAAGAGCGTCTACAGATCATCGTGGCGCACGAACGCGGCCAACGCAGTACACCGGACTACCTGCCAGCCTTGCAGAAGGAACTGGTCGAGGTGATCCGCAAGTACGTCAATATCGGCAACGATGACGTGCATGTCGCTCTGGAAAATGACGGCAGCTGCTCGATTCTGGAACTCAATATCACCCTGCCTGATCGTTGATCGAACAGGCGGCCGCCACGGCGGCTCGTTCACCCTGATCCCTTTTTTGGGGGCCGGGTGGGCGAGCCGCCGTTGGCGTTTGTTACGAGGCTGTTTAATGCCGCTGTCCAACATTCATATCCTGCATCAGGACGACGCCGTCCTGGTGGTGAACAAGCCCACCCTGCTGCTTTCGGTGCCTGGCCGCGCCGACGACAACAAGGACTGCCTGATCACCCGCCTGCAGGAAAACGGCTACCCGGAAGCCCGTATCGTCCATCGCCTGGACTGGGAAACCTCAGGCATCATCCTGCTGGCCCGTGACGCCGACACCCACCGCGAACTGTCCCGCCAGTTTCACGACCGTGAAACCGAAAAGGCCTACACCGCCCTGGCCTGGGGCCAACCGGAACTGGACAGCGGCAGCATCGACCTGCCCCTGCGCTACGACCCGCCGACCAAGCCGCGCCACGTGGTGGACCACGAGTTCGGCAAGCATGCGCTGACCTTCTGGAAAGTGCTGGAACGCTGTGGCGACTGGTGCCGCGTAGAGCTGACGCCGATCACCGGGCGTTCGCACCAACTGCGTGTGCACATGCTCTCCATCGGCCACCCGTTGCTGGGTGATGGCCTGTATGCCCATGAGCAAGCTCTGGCCGCTTGGCCGCGCCTGTGCCTGCACGCGAGCATGCTGAGCTTCACCCATCCGCAGAGTGGCGAGCGTTTGCGCTTCGAGTGCCCTGCCCCTTTTTAAAGCTGCGAACGGAGTACATTGTGGGAGCTGGCTTGCCTGCGATAGCGGTCTATCTGTGCCAAATGCATTGACTGACACACCGCTATCGCAGGCAAGCCAGCTCCCACAGTAGTTTTGTGTGTTGCTCAAGAAGGTAGCTTCACGCCAAATCGCGAGCCAATACGGTAAACTCCGCGCACTGCTGTCTGGAGCTATTTATGCGCGAAGCGTTGAATCAAGGCCTGATCGACTTCCTCAAGGTCTCCCCTACTCCTTTTCATGCCACTGCCGCCCTGGCCCAGCGCCTGGAAGCGGCCGGTTACCAGCGTCTCGACGAGCGCGAGACCTGGACCACCGAGGCCAACGGTCGCTACTACGTGACCCGCAACGATTCCTCGATCATTGCCTTCAAGCTCGGCCGCCATTCGCCGTTGCAGGGCGGTATCCGCCTGGTCGGTGCCCACACCGACAGCCCGTGCCTGCGGGTCAAGCCCCAGCCTGAGCTGCAACGCCAGGGCTTCTGGCAACTGGGCGTGGAAGTCTACGGCGGCGCGCTGCTGGCGCCGTGGTTCGACCGCGACCTGTCCCTGGCTGGCCGCGTAACCTTCCGCCGCGACGGCAAGGTCGAAAGCCAGTTGATCGACTTCAAGCTGCCCATCGCCATCATCCCCAACCTGGCCATTCACCTGAACCGTGAAGCCAACCAGGGGTGGGCGATCAATGCCCAGACCGAACTGCCGCCGATCCTCGCGCAGTTTGCGGGTGACGAGCGCGTGGACTTCCGCGCCGTGCTCACCGAGCAGCTTGCACGGGAACATGGCTTGAACGCCGATGTGGTGCTCGACTACGAGCTGAGCTTCTACGACACGCAAAGCGCTGCGGTTATCGGCCTGAACGGCGACTTCATCGCCGGCGCACGCCTGGATAACCTGCTGTCGTGCTACGCGGGCCTGCAAGCCTTGCTCACCAGCGACAGCGAAGAAACCTGCGTACTGGTGTGCAACGACCACGAAGAAGTCGGCTCCTGCTCGGCGTGCGGTGCCGATGGCCCGATGCTGGAACAGACCCTGCGTCGCCTGTTGCCGGAAGGGGATGAGTTCGTACGCACCATTCAGAAATCCCTGTTGGTGTCTGCGGACAACGCCCACGGCGTGCACCCCAACTACGCCGAGAAGCATGACGCCAACCACGGCCCCAAGCTCAACGCCGGCCCGGTGATCAAGGTCAACAGCAACCAGCGCTACGCCACCAACAGCGAAACCGCCGGGTTCTTCCGCCACCTGTGCATGGCCCAGGAAGTACCGGTGCAGAGCTTCGTGGTGCGCAGCGACATGGGTTGCGGCTCTACCATCGGCCCGATCACCGCCAGCCATCTGGGCGTGCGCACCGTGGACATCGGCCTGCCGACGTTTGCCATGCACTCCATTCGTGAACTGTGCGGTAGTCATGATTTGGCGCATCTGGTGAAGGTGCTGGGCGCGTTCTACGCGAGCCGCGACTTGCCCTGATGTGGCATGGGGTTGATGTGTTTCTGATACACATCAACCCCACTTCCTGCAATCCGACCTAGACTTGTCAGTATTTCCACTCCGACAAGGCCGTCGCACCATGATCTCCATGTCCTCCTTCCACGCCATGCTTATCCCGATCCTGATCGGCATGATCATGCTCGCCGTGGGCTTCAACTTCCGTGACAAGCCCCTCGGCGTGTTTGGCATGTGGATTGGCATGCTGCTGATCCTGGGCACCGTGGTGTACAAGATCCTCGCAAAACTGGCTGAATGACGATTGCACTCGTACACTCGGTCAACTCGTCGTTTCCAAGGTTGACCGCCTCGTGCTTTCCCGTCTGTTTGCCCTGCCCTGCTACTGCCTGATCGCCCTGCTGACGCTGCTGCCGCTGACGCCTGCCCATGCCGTGGGCTTGCCGGGCCTGCTCGGTAACACCAACAAGACCCAGCCCCAGGCCGAAGTGCCGCTGGGGCAGTCGTTGGACGAGGTGATCAAGACCTTGGAGAACGACCAGCAACGTACCCAGTTGCTGAGTGACCTGAAAAAGCTGCGCGAAGCCACGAAAAAAGCTCAACCGGCCGCGGAAGAAGGCGTGCTGGGGTTGATCGGCGGCACCCTGGCCAACCTTGAAGCGCAGTTCTCTGGGGCCGACAGCCCGCTGGGGCGCTGGTCCAATGAAATCGACCTGGCCAAAGAAGAACTCAGTGCGCTGATGCTGCCAGCCAACGAATGGCTGCCGATCATTTTCGGTTTTGCCCTGATCCTTGCCGTGTGGAGCCTACTCGCCGCCGCGCTGATCTGGCTCAGTCACCGCGTGCGCGAACGCTTCGGCCTGCCCGAAGAACTGCCGCAACACCCGCGTACCTGGGACATGGTGCGTTTTGCCCTGCGTAAACTCGGCCCATGGCTGATCGCGCTGGTGATCACCGTGTACCTGAGCTACGCCCTGCCCTCGTCCCTGGGCAAATCCCTGGCGATGGTGTTGGCCTACGCACTGGTGGTCGGCACCTGTTTCTCGGCGATCTGCGTGATTGCGTTTTCGCTACTCGACGGCCCGCATCGCCATCGAGCGCTGTATATCCTGCGTCACCAAGCTTTCCGCCCACTGTGGTGGATCGGCAGTTTTGCCGCCTTCGGTGAAGCCTTGAGCGACCCACGACTGGTCGCAGCGCTTGGGCAACACTTGTCCCATACCGCCGCGACCATCGCCAATGTGATGGCGGCGCTGTCTACTGGCGTGTTCATCCTGCGTTTCCGCCGGCCTATCGCCCACCTGATTCGCAACCAGCCGCTGTCACGCCGCCTCACACGCCGCGCCCTCAGCGACACCATCGAAATCATCGGCTCCTTCTGGTATATCCCCGCTTTGCTGCTGGTAGGCATTTCGCTATTCGCCACCTTTGTCTCTGCTGGCGATACCAGCACGGCATTGCGTCAATCGCTGTTGTGTACGGTGCTGCTGGTGTTGTGCATGGTGATCAACGGCCTGGTACGGCGTCACGCCCTCAAGCCGCAACGCGGGCACAAGCGCCATGCGCTGTACTCCGAACGCCTGAAGAGCTTCGTCTACACCCTCGCCCACCTTATCGTATGGCTGGTGTTTATCGAGCTGGGCCTGCGGGTGTGGGGCCTGTCGCTGATCCGCTTTACCGAAGGCGACGGCCATGAAGTCAGCGTCAAGCTGTTCGGGCTGGCCGGGACCCTGCTGTTTGCCTGGTTGATCTGGATCCTCAGCGACACCGCGATTCATCACGCCCTCACCCGCTCGCGCAAAGGCCTGGCCAATGCCCGCGCGCAGACCATGATGCCGCTGATCCGCAACGTGCTGTTCGTGACCATCTTCATCATCGCCGCCATCGTCGCCCTGGCGAACATGGGCATGAATGTCACGCCGCTGTTGGCGGGTGCTGGTGTGATCGGCCTGGCCATCGGTTTCGGCGCACAGTCCTTGGTGGCGGACTTGATCACCGGCCTGTTCATCATCATCGAAGACTCCCTGGCCATCGATGACTACGTGGATGTCGGTGGTCACCTCGGCACCGTCGAAGGCCTGACCATCCGCACCGTGCGCCTGCGTGACATCGACGGCATCGTGCACACCATCCCGTTCAGCGAGATCAAGAGCATCAAGAATTACTCGCGGGAGTTCGGCTACGCGATCTTCCGCGTGGCCATCCCGTACAACATGGAGATTGACGACGCCATCAAGCTGATGCGCGATGTCGGCCAGAAAATGCGCAACGATCCGCTGCAGCGCCGCAATATCTGGTCACCGCTGGAGATTCAAGGCGTGGAGAGCTTCGAGTCGGGCAGCGCGATCCTGCGCGCGCGATTCAAGACCGCACCGATCAAGCAGTGGGAAGTGTCGCGGGCGTTCAACCTGTCCCTCAAGCGTCATCTGGACGAAGCCGGGCTGGACCTGGCTACGCCGCGCCTG
This sequence comes from Pseudomonas sp. TWR1-1-4, assembly GCF_049897165.1. Taxonomy (NCBI): domain Bacteria; kingdom Pseudomonadati; phylum Pseudomonadota; class Gammaproteobacteria; order Pseudomonadales; family Pseudomonadaceae; genus Pseudomonas; species Pseudomonas sp. TWR1-1-4. The sequence goes on from NZ_JAFCVS010000001.1 coordinate 923,478, forward strand.
AGTGTGCAGGTGGTAACCGCCGGCACTGTGCAGGAGAAAGATCAACAACAATAAACTCAGGAGAGGTCCCTATGCGTTTAACCGGTCTGACACACCCGTGGGTTTTCGGCGCGCTGTGCGCCGTTGCCAGCAGTGCCGTGATTGCCGCCAGCAGCGGCCAGGACAGCGCCCGTGAGGAAATTGCCACCCAGGCAAAAGCCCTTGAGCCGGCGCTGCTGGAAACCCGACGCGATATCCACGCCCACCCGGAATTGGGCAACACCGAAATCCGCACGGCCGAACTGGTTGCGAAACAACTGCGCGACCTGGGCCTTGAGGTAAAAACCGGCGTCGCCCGTACGGGCGTCGTTGCAGTACTGAAAGGCGCCCTCCCCGGCCCCACCGTGGCCCTGCGCGCCGACATGGATGCGCTGCCGGTGAAGGAAGTCGCCGACCTGCCCTTCGCCTCCAACGCCAAAGGTACCTACCTGGGCAAGGAAGTCGACGTGATGCACGCCTGCGGCCACGACGCCCACGTCGCCATCCTGCTGAGCACGGCGAAAATCCTGAGCGGTATGCGCGAACGCCTGCCGGGCACTGTGGTGTTCTACTTCCAACCGGCCGAAGAAGGCCCAAGCGACTTCATCCCCGACGGCAAAAATACCTGGGGCGCCAAGATGATGGTGCAGGAAGGTGTGATGAAGGCGCCCAAACCGGACGCGGTGTTCGGCCTGCATGTGTGGGCCGGCGTGCCCGCCGGGCAGATTGCCTACCGTCCTGGACCGACCCTGGCCAGCTCGGACGATTTGCGCATCAAGATCCTCGGCAAACAGACCCACGCCGGCCGCCCTTGGGACGGCATCGACCCGATCACCGTGGGCGCGCAGACCATTGTCGGCCTGCAGACCGTGGTCAGCCGTCGCACGGATATCTCGTCATTCCCGTCGGTGGTGAGCATCGGCACCATCAATGGCGGCACGCGTTACAACATCATTCCGGAGTCGGTGGATATGACTGGCACCATTCGCTCCTACGACTACGGTATCCGTCAGAAGCTGCACGCGGACGTGCGCCAGACCGTGGAAAAAATCGCCGAAAGCGGCGGCGCCAAGGCCGAAGTCACCATCATCGAGAAGTACGATCCCACCATCAATAACCCGGCGCTGACCGAGAAGATGTTGCCGAGCCTGCGTTGGGCGGCCAAGGATGATGTGGTGCAGGGCCCACTGGTGGGCGGTGCTGAGGACTTCTCGTTTTATGCCAAGGAGGCACCGGGGCTGTTTGTGTTCCTGGGGGTGACGCCCAGGGATCAGGACATGAGCAAGGCGGCGCCGAACCACAATCCGGGGTTCTTTGTGGATGAGTCGGCGTTGGTGGTGGGGGTGAGGACGTTGGCGTCGTTGGCGACGGATTATCTCTATACCAACTAATCGCCGAGATGGTTTTCTGTGGTGGGCAGGGTTGACCTGTAGTGAGCGGGCTTGCCCCGCGCTGGGCTGCGCAGCAGCCCCTAAAAAGCCGGGAGCGCTTCGCACTCCAGCGCGAGCAAGCTCGCTCACCACAGAAGCCCGTTCACCACAGAAGCTCGCTCACCACAGCAAGCCCACCCGTCTCAGCCCGCGAGCGCAGCCCCGTCCATTTTCTGGCGCAAACTCAACGGACGCATATCCGTCCAGACTTCTTCAATGTAGGCCAGGCATTCTTTCTTCATGCCACTCTTGCCCACGGTGCGCCAGCCTTCCGGCACGGCCTTGTAGTCGGGCCAGATGGAATACTGTTCTTCATGGTTGACCACTACCTGAAACAGGATGTCGTCGCGGTCAAATACTGAGGTCATTGCTGTTCTCCATCGCTAAAAGGCTGGCTGCGCACCGTGCGCAGCACTGATATCTGTAAAAACGTACCAAGCCTGCAAAAAATTAGAGGCTGGCGACCGCCGCCGCCAACGCACGTCCGAAGATGTCCGCCACTTGGTCGACTTCAGCCGCCGTGATCACCAGCGGCGGCAGGAAACGCACCACACTGCCGTGCCGACCACCGAGCTCCAGGATCAAGCCGCGCTTTAGGCATTCACGCTGTACCAACGGCGCCAGTTGGCGATGCACGGGCGGATGGCCCTGAATGTCTAGTGGGCCATTCGGGTCCACCAGTTCGACACCCAGCATCAGCCCACGACCGCGAATATCCCCCAGGTGTGGGAAGTCGCGCTGCAGGATGCGCAGGTGTTCACCCAGGCGTTCGCCCATGGCAGCCGCGTGACCGGCCAGGTCGTGGTCCTTGAGGTAGCGCATCACCGCCGAGCCCGCCGCCATCGCCATCTGGTTACCACGGAAGGTCCCGGCATGGGCGCCCGGCAGCCAGGTGTCGAGCCAGTCGCGATACACCACCACCGCCAGTGGCAGGCTGCCGCCGATGGCCTTGGACATCACCACCACATCCGGAATGATGCCGGCGTGTTCGAAAGCAAACATTTTGCCGGTACGACCGAAACCACTCTGGATTTCATCGACGATCAACGCCACGCCCGCCTGCTCGGTGATACGGCGCAGGCCACGCAGCCAGTCGAGATCCGCCGGAATCACACCGCCCTCGCCCTGCACCACCTCGACAATCACCGCCGCCGGCAGTAGCACGCCCGCTTCCGGATCATTCAGCAGGTTTTCCAGGTAATGCAGGTTGACCCGCACGCCCTCCGCGCCACCCAGGCCAAACGGGCAACGGTAGTCGTAGGGGTATGGCAAAAACTGCACGCCATTGCCGAGCAAGGCACCCAAGGGTTTCTTCGGCCCCAGGCTGCCCATCAGGCTCAGGGCGCCCTGGCTCATGCCGTGGTAACCGCCCTGGAACGACAACACCGTGCTGCGCCCGGTGGCGGTGCGCACCAGCTTCAACGCGGCTTCCACCGCATCGGTGCCGGTGGGCCCGCAGAACTGGATCTTCGCCTCCCGCGCCAATGCCGGCGGCAACAGGCCGAACAGGTCCTGCACGAACTGGTCCTTGACCGGCGTGGTCAGGTCCAGCGTGTGCAGTGGCAGTTCATCGGCCAGCACTTGCTGGATGGCCTCGATCACCACCGGGTGGTTATGCCCCAACGCCAGGGTGCCGGCGCCGGCCAGGCAGTCGATGAAGCTGCGGCCTTCCACGTCTTCCACGTAAATACCCTTGGCGCGCTTGAGCGCCAGGGGAATACGCCGAGGGTAGCTGCGGGCGTTGGACTCCTGCTGGCGCTGGCGGGCGAGCAAGGGTGTTTCGTCGAACTGGTAGAGCGTTTCATGCACCTGGGCGTCTTCGATACGGCTGGTAGCGACTGACATTTCTCGATCCCTCAATACGCTGATGTGGTGACCAAACTGCCGATCCGCTGGCGTCTGGCCCAAGGGGCATGCGCACGGATTTCCTGTTCTGGAAACGCACCAGCATGAGAGGGATTTAGTGACTGTGATCGTTAACTGATGGATGAAGATCCAAATGTGGGAGCGGGCTTGCTCGCGAATGCAATCTGCCAGTTGATGGGAGTGGCGACTGACGCACCGCCTTCGCGAGCAAGCCCGCTCCCACATTTGAACCGCGTTCGGCATCAGAGCCCGAGGTATTTTTCGTTCAGCGCATACAAAATCGCGCAGGTCTCCCCGTCCAGAAACCCGCAGTAATCCCGAGGCCGAAAGTGCATCTGAAACGCCCTCGTTCTCTGCTGAAACCCTTGCCGATTTTTCGCAGGCGCATACCCGTAACGCTGAAACGCCCGCTCCACCTCGACCTCTGGCGGCAACCCGAGGCAAAAGCGGCGCTGGTACATTGCCCGCGTCGCCTCATCAAACCAGGCCCCTACCCCCGCCTCATGCAAACGCTGCCATGGCAGACGCGGCCCCGGATCACTCTTGCGGCTGAACGCCACGTCCGAATGCCCGAGGATGTCGGTCGGCCCGATCTGCGGATAACGCCCCAGAACGTCGCGGACCAGCGCAATCAACACCTCGATTTGTTCCTCCCCGTAGGCAGGAAACGTGAACACACCGCCATCATCCCGCGCCAGGTTGACAATCTCGATGCCAATCGAGCGGCTATTAAGGTTGTCACGCCCCGCCCAATGGCTCACCCCGGCATGCCAGGCGCGTTTGTCCTCCTCCACCAAGCGGAAGACCCGCAGTTCTTCATAGCCCGCAGCGCGGTAGCTGGGGTCCTCTGGATCGGGCAGTAGGTAGTGCGCACTGACCCCGTCCTGGGTCAGGGTGCGCAGAGAGGAGCCAAAAGGCACCGCTGTGTAATGCACGATCACCTGCCGCACGGGTTCGCCGTTGCGCTCGTTGAAGCCTTTGGCAGGGAAGCTTGTATCGATGACCAACATAAGAACCGTCCTTTTCAATACAGGCCGAGTCGTTCAGCCCGTTCAAGCGCAAAAAATTACCGCCATCCTGAAGGCTTGATCCTCAGGAGGGCGGTAACTATGTGGCACTTGAAAGAAAAGTGATCAGCGCCGTAGCGGCATGCCCAATTCGACGCGCAGGCCATCCGGCTGGCTGTCGAACTTCAAGGAGCAGGAGCAGCGCTGCACGATCGCTTGCACGATCGCCAGGCCCAGCCCGCAGCCTTCGCTGCTGCCATTGCGCCAAAAGCGTTGGGTCAGGTATTGCAGGTCCTCCGACGAAATCTGCTTGCCGTGGTCACGCACGCAGAACACCACGTTATCCGCCTCGATCAATACGCGCAGTTCCACCCGCGTGTCCGCCGGCGTGTGGCGCAAGGCGTTGTCCAGCAGGTTGCGCAGGGCCGCGACCGCCAGGCCCACCGGCATTTCCACCGGGGTAACCGAGAGGTTATCCGGCAGGATCAGGTCGATGCGCGAGTTATCACCGGCATTGGCATCCTGGAGGGCCAGCCGTGCCACGTCCTCGGCACTGGAGTGCATGCCATCATCAAATGACAGGTTGCCCTCCACCCGCGCCAGCAGCAGCAATTGCTCCAGGGTGCGATGCAGGCGGTCGGCGCCTTCCTCGGCGTGGGCCAGGGATTGGTCGCGGGCTGCGCCGTCGGTCATGCGCGCCACTTGCAGGTGGGTCTTGATCGCTGTCAACGGGCTGCGCAGTTCATGGGCGGCGTCGCCGGTCAGGCGGCGTTCGCGCTCGATGGTCTTGGCGATGCGTTGCAACAATTGGTTCTGGGTGTCGAGCAGTGGCTTGAGTTCGCTGGGCAACGGGTGGATCTGCAGCGGTTCCAGGGAGTCCGCACTGCGCCGCATCAGAGCGTCACGCATGCGGTTGAGCGGCAGCAGGCTCTGACCGATGCCCAGCCACAACAGGCACAGACAGCCGAGCATTGCCACACCCACCGGCACCGAAGCGGCCAGCAGAATCGACAGGTTCAACGCCTCACGCTCCACCTGACGGTCGGCGGTGGTGATCAACAGGTCGCCACGGGATAGCGTGAAGCTGCGCCAATTCACCCCATCGATCACCTGATCACGAAAGCCACTCTGGCGCGATTCCAGGCCTTCATCCGGCGTGGCATGACTGCGCGCCAATACTTCGCCACGCAACGAACTGACCTGGCACGCCATGCCACCCGGCACGTTGAGTTGTGCCCCATGGAAATGCGCGCCGCCACTGACACTGGCCAGGCCCGGCATCTGCTCGGTCAGCCCCGCCACCATGCGCGCCGATGCCACCAGGCGTTGGTCGAGGGAGAACATCATCTGGTTGCGCAGATCGTTGAGCATCCAGGCTGCCGCCAGGGCCCAGATCAACACAAAAGCGGCGCCCAGCTTGAACGTCAGGCGCAGGCGCAGGCTTTTCACGATGCGTCCTCGCCCCCATCCGCAGGGCCCAGGCGATAGCCGAGGCCGCGCACGGTCTCGACGATGCCATTGCCCAATTTGCGCCGCAGGTGGTGGATATGCACGTTGAGGGCGTTGCTTTCCAACTCGTCGTTGAAGCCGTAGACGCTGTCCTTCAGTTGTTCACTGGACAGCACCCGGCCTTTGTTGTGCAGCAGGGCTTGCAACAGCGCCTGTTCGCGGCGCGACAGGTCCACCGGTTCGCCGCCCAGGAAGGTCTCGCGGCTGCTGGGGTCGTAGGCCAGGCGGCCATGTTCGATCAGGTTGACGCTGCGTCCCGCCACACGGCGCAGCAGGGTTTGCAGGCGGGCAGCGAGTTCGCGCAGGTCGAAGGGTTTGAGCAGGTAGTCATCGGCGCCGGCTTGCAGGCCGTCGACACGGTTGGTCACCGAATCGCGTGCGGTGAGGATCAGCACCGGAATCTCCAGGCCCTGGCTGCGCTGTTGCTGCAGCAACTTGAGGCCGTCTTCGTCCGGCAGGCCGAGGTCGAGCACCATGATGTCGAACGTCGCCGCCTTGAGCATCGCGCGCGCAGCACCCGCCGTGGCCACGTGTTCGACGGTGAAACCTTGGGCGGTGAGGCCGGCCACAATGCCGCTGGCGATCAGTTTGTCGTCTTCACAGACCAGTACGTGCATGGTGAACCCTTCATGAAAGATGGGGAGATTAAAGGGGCAGCGGATTAAGCGCAGATTATGCCGCTAAACACCCCACACTCAATCTAGAATAGCCGTGGTTAATCATCGGTTAATCAACGCCACACATTGTGTGCCTACTTGCATCGAACTAAGGCTTGACCATGCGGCATCTGTTTACCTTTCTGCTGGTGTTGTTCGCGGGATTCGCCCAGGCCGCGCCGGGCAATCCGTTTGAGACCAAACCCGACTTCCTGCCGGTGGGCAAAGCCTTCACTTTTACCTCCGAACGTCTTGAAAGTGGCGAGACCCAGCTGTACTGGCAGATTGCCGACGGTTATTACCTGTACAAGCAACGCATGAAATTCGATGGCCTGGCCGAGAAGCCCGCGTTGCCGCAAGGCGAGGCGCATACCGATGAATTCTTCGGCGACCAGGAGGTGTATCGCCAGGGCCTGGAAGTGAAGATCCCGGCTGGTGCTACCGGGCAGGTCAAGCTCGGCTGGCAGGGCTGTGCCGATGCGGGCCTGTGCTATCCGCCGCAGTCGATCACCGTGGACCTGGGCGGCAACCCGGCCGTCGCCGCGACCGCCGAAGCTCAGGATCAGAGTCTGGCCAGTGGCCTGCAACAACGCAGCCTGGGTTGGAGCCTGCTGATTTTCTTTGGCTTGGGACTGCTGTTGGCCTTTGCCCCGTGTTCATTGCCGATGCTGCCGATTCTCGCCGGTTTGGTGGTAGGCAGTGGCGCCAGCCCGCGTCGCGGGTTTGCCTTGGCCAGCAGCTACGTCGTGTGCATGGCGCTGGTGTATGCCGCGCTCGGCGTATTGGCTGCGTTGCTTGGCGCCAACCTCGCCGCGCTCCTGCAAACCCCATGGATCCTCGGCAGTTTCGCTGCGCTGTTCGTGATCCTCGCCTTGCCGATGTTTGGCTTCTTTGAACTGCAACTGCCGGCCTTCCTGCGTGACCGCCTGGACAACGTCAGCCGCCAGCAAAGCGGCGGCAGCCTGGTCGGCGCGGGAGTTCTCGGCGCCTTGTCCGGCCTGCTGGTGGGCCCGTGCATGACCGCACCACTCGCCGGCGCCCTGCTGTACATCGCCCAGAGCGGCAATGCGCTGCACGGTGGCCTGATCCTGTTCGCCATGGGCATCGGCATCGGCATTCCGCTGTTGCTGCTGGTGACCGTGGGCAATCGCTTCCTGCCCAAGCCAGGCACCTGGATGAATGTGCTCAAGGGCATCTTCGGCTTCCTGTTCCTCGGCACCGCCGTGCTGATGATCCGTCCGGTGCTCGATGAAAGCTTGTGGATCGGCCTGTGGGGCACGCTCGCGCTGGTGATGGCCTACTGCGGCTGGACCCTGGCCCGCGAATACGGCCTGGCCGCCAAGGTGTTTGGCGCCGGTTCCCTGGTGCTCGGCCTGTGGGGAGCGGTACTGGTGGTGGGCGCAGCCGGTGGCAGCGATGACCTGTGGCAACCGTTGAAGGTCTACAGCGGTTCGCGGACCGCCGCCGCGCCGAGCGCCCACGACGCCTTCATGACCATCAGCGACCCCGCCGTGCTGCAAAGCCAGCTCGACAGCGCCAAGGCCCAAGGCCAGTGGGTGTTGGTGGACTATTACGCTGACTGGTGTGTGTCGTGCAAGATCATGGAAAAACAGGTGTTCGGCAAACCCGAGGTGATGGCTGCCCTGAAAGACGTACGCCTGCTGCGCCTGGACGTCACCGCCGACAACGCCGCCAGCCGCGAGCTGCTCGGCCGCTATAAAGTCCCCGGCCCTCCGAGCTTCGTGTGGATCGGCCCGGACGGTGAAGAACGCCGTGCCCAACGCATCACCGGCGAAGTGGATGCCGCCGCCTTCCTGCAACGCTGGACGCAAACACGGGACGCCCTCTGAATGCTGACCCTGACCATCGGCACCTTCGCCATCGCCCTGAATCACATCCTGCTGATCAGTGCGCTGATTCTCGCCACCCTGGTGGGCTGGCGCGTGGCCAAGCGTGGTGGTGAAAACCCGGAATCGGTGCTGTTCAGCCTGTTCCTGCTGGGCATGTTGGTGGCCCGCGTCAGCTTTGTGCTGATGTACTGGAGTGATTACAGCCACGCTCCGCTGCAGATGGTCGACCTGCGTGACGGCGGCTTCCTCGCCTGGCCGGGTGTGATCGCGCTGATCCTGGGTGCGCTGCTCTACGGCTGGCGCCGCCCGGCCCTGCGCAAGCCGCTGGGCGCCGGGGTGATCACCGGCCTGGTGTTCTGGGGCCTGACCAGTTTGTCCCTGAGCCTCTACGACAAAGGCTCGCAACTGCCGGACATCACCTTGCGCAACGCCAATGGCGACGTGGTGCAACTGGCCGATTACAAAGGCGGCCCGCTGGTGATCAACCTGTGGGCCACCTGGTGCCCGCCGTGCCGTCGCGAGATGCCGGTGCTGGAACGTGCCCAGCATCAACGCCCCGACGTGACCTTCCTGTTCGTCAACCAGGCCGAAAGCATGCAGAGCGTCAGCACCTTCCTCGCCACCCAAGGCCTGACCCTCGACAACGTGCTGTTCGACGCCAGCGGCCGCCTCGGCCAGGCCGTTGGCTCGATGGCCTTACCGACCACCCTGTTCTACCAAGCCGATGGGCGCCTGATCAACAGTCACCTCGGTGAACTGTCCCAGGCCAGCCTGGCCCGTGCCATGGAACCCTTCGACGCCACAATAAGGAAACCGACATGCCAAGCCTCCGCCACCTGCTGATCTCGCTGCCGCTGACGCTTGCGGCCACCCTGGCCCAGGCCGAAGACTGGCCGGCGCCGATCAAACAGATCGAAGCCAAGGGCGCCAAAATCCTCGGCAAGTTCGACGCCCCCAGCGGCCTCACCGGCTACGCCGCCCAGTACCAGAACCGTGGCATGGCCCTGTACCTGACCGCCGACGGCAAAAGCGTGATCGCCGGCAACCTGTACGACGCCCAGGGCAACGACCTGAGCAGCGCGCCTCTGGAGAAACTGGTATACGCGCCGATGGCCAAGGAAGTCTGGGCCAAGATGGAAAAAAGCAGCTGGATCCAGGACGGCGACGTTAAAGCCCCACGCATCGTCTACCTGTTCAGCGACCCCAACTGCCCCTACTGCAACATGTTCTGGGAACAGGCCCGCCCGTGGGTAAAAGCCGGCAAGGTGCAGTTGCGCCACATCATGGTCGGCATCATCCGCGAAGACAGCCCAGGCAAATCCGCCGCGCTGTTCGCCGCCAAGGACCCGCAAAAGGCCTTGGAAGAGCATGAAGCCGCTGGCAAGGGCAGCAAGTTGCAGGCACTCGACAAGATTCCGGCGGATATCGAGGCCAAGCTTGATAACAACATGAAGTTGATGGACGAGTTGGAGTTGTCGGCGACGCCGGCGATTTTCTATCTGGATGACAAGGGTGGGTTGCAGCAGCAGCAAGGGGCACCGTCGCCGGAGAAGCTGGTGAAGATTCTTGGGCCGAGGTAACACCTGCATTAGTCAAGAGAATGCCCGCTCTGAGCGGGCACTCTCTGTGAACGACGAATCATGGGATCCGCCAACGGCGAATTAGCGAATATGGTTTACTCTCGATAGCACATGCTGAAGTTATCGATAAACGAGTAATCCTGTACAAGAACTGTCATCCACGCAACAGCGGTGCCAGGCGACGTTACCAATTCGACCCAAAATCCGCCTCGCCAATCGTCAGGGTAGGTCTGTTCCTGGACTACATTACCGGCGCGATCATAAAAGGTGACGGTCGCTGGTCGTTGTTTCCATGCCCAACTGAACCTGACAGATTCCAGTTCACGACTGAAATCAAACCGATGTAACTGTGGTGGATCTTGATGATCGGAATTCTCACACATGACAAAGTGCTTACCTGAGTAGTAGCTATCATCGCCAAAAGTGACGATACCCGCCACCCCCGATCCGGATTGAAAGGTTATTTTCATCAGGGACGTCTGAATACTGCCTCCCGCAGCAAAAGTCCCCAACGCCAAACCTTCGAAACGCTCCACCTGACAGACCAGTTGCCGTTTAAAAACCAGGTTCAACACCGGAAACATGACGACATCAGCTCCATGCTCGTTGGCATCGTCTGCCACGATGCAAGTGACTGTAAGGGCAGATTCATTTTTTAATAACTCTAGCTCTGATCGACTCATCGTCAAAGAGAGTCCATCGTTTGCCTCCGCCTGGGTGAGTGGTCTGCCATTCGCTAAGTAGAACGTATGACTGCCTCCCTCCTTTTTAGTACCTGTGCATTTCAGCCAGACGAATTGTCCCGGCAGCGCAAACCACCATTTTTCAACCGTGATCAAAGCATCACCCAAAAAGCTCGTCAGATCCAGAACGCCGTATTGAGTAGCGCGTGGCGTGGCCTGTTCGACGACCGGTGTGGGCAAGCGTGTTGGTTTAGTGATTTTCAGGTTCGAAGTAGGTGAAGAAAACGTTCTACCTGTGTCCGTCACCACGGTGTAATTGATCGGCACCGTTTTGTTCATCCCATGAATCACGGCCTCTCGTGGAATGTCGAAGTCGACATACCCCGGCACTGTATTGCCCTGCTTCGGCGATAATGGCAGGCAGGTACCGTCTGGCCGTTTCCAACACACAGAGATGGTGTGCCGCGTACTGATCCGGTCGTATTGCACCCGGACCGTAACACCCTCCCGGCCATTCCAGATAACCAGTTGCGAGTCCTGGGCTTCCAAGACCTCGGGCTCGCGCAAGACCAGGTCTTCCTGCACGACAGTGAGTACCAGAGGCGGGAAACTCACTGCCGTGTTTTTATCATCACTGCCATCAAGGGTGACCTTACAGTTGAAGGTCAACGCTTTACCATCGGCCAGTTTTTCAAGCTCGGCCCGCTGCAGAATCGACGCAACGCCCTTACCAACTTGGTCGGCCGTCACGGGCTCGCCCTCGAAGACCTTGATCTTGAGCTCGGTGCCATCGTCGCGAATACCGAGGCCTTCGAGCCAGACCTTCTGACCCTCAAGCATGTAGGGAATATCCCCCGTCCAGTGAGCGACGCTGATATTGGCATTGCCAGGGAATGTACCCAGATTCAGGACCAACTTGGTAGCCTGTACTACCTCTGGCGTCGGCCAATGGGCCGGGACCAAGACATCCAATTCAAGGTTGTTGGACGTCAGTTGCTTACAGGTGCTGGTCATTGAGTAATGGAGTACGACAGTTTTACCGATGCTCCTGATAACAGCCTCGAACGGCAGTTCGAAGTCAACATAACCCGGATTGCTATTGCCAGGTTTAGCCGGCGACGGCCAGCAGGCACCCTGAGCAGTTTTCCAACAGGCAGCAAGCGTATGCCGAGGGCTGATTCCCAGGTATTGCACGCGCACGGTCACGCCGTCCCGAGCGTTGATTGGGTTGAGTACCGTGCCCGACGCCTGGCATACCTTCGGCGCGTCAAGTTCCGGGTTGTGCTGACTGATATGGAAGGTTTTAACTGGGAACTCGAAAGCCGCCAGCAGATCCTCGGCCTTGAAACCCACGGCGAAGTGCAGTTCAAAGTTGCTGCAATCGGCCAGCGTTTCCAGATCGCTCCTGCGGATGGGGGTGTCGACCCCATGCGTCTTCCAATTGTCTGTGACAGGAACCCCCGTCAAAATATCGAACCGGGAAACGCTACCGTCTTCACCCTCCCCCGTAACCCACATCCAACACCAGTTCGAGCATTTGGCATACGCCCATACCGGCACTGTAGCTGTTGCATCCCCAGGGAAGATGTTGAGGTTCACCGTGTCGTCATTGGCCTCTTCAATAACCGCGTGGGTGAACTGGGGCACTGAAACGCTGACCACCTGCGGCGGTGATGGCTGTTCAGATTCATTGAAGGCAACGCTGTAGGTCAGCGTCATTGACTTGTTGAACAAATCGGCAACGGTACAGGACGGCAGTTTGGCAAACGCCAGATCCCCCTCCTTTTCAACGGTCACGCAGCCCAGCGGTTCGGCTTCGGAACCAGGCGCGTTCACAAAGAAACATACACGGTCGCCCGCATACGTATCCAAATCGGGCGTGTCTACATCCCCGCCGTCTTTGGTGAGTTCAGGGTTAAGGCACCAGCCACCGTTGTATTCTACCGACTGCCGTAAATGGGGGGCCTTGAGGTCCAACGCAGGATCAACAATTAAAGCCGCCGTGCGCCGACGTTGAATTTCCAGCGCATTTCTAGGCAGTTGCGTCTCAAGGTGAGGAGGAACATTAGCCGGAGGTTGAGCCGGCAAACCGCTAGTGATCCAGGCGCATTGGAGGGTGAGCGACTTCCAGGGTTTACGGCGCGCCAACCAACCACGGCGAATTGAGAAGCTGAGTACATTGCCCGCAACTGCATCAGCAGTCGTTAACGCATAACCATACACCACGGTGTAGAAAACGTGCTTAGCCGCGTCTTGCTCTGTAGCAGCTGTGCAGTAAAGCTTGTCTCCTGCCTTGGCAAGAGGTGGGACTGGCACACGTACGATCTCATCGCCCGTGTGATCGTGCATGTCATAGGTAGCCGTGTTGTGGAGGATTTTTTCGTGAAGTAAATGAGGTGCGAGCGCTCCACTTTCGCTCGCCGAATAAAACGAAATACCCACTTTCTTGACCAGCGAAACAGAGTGCTGCCCTTGCACTCGTCCTGAGTACGAAATGAGGAGCGTGAACCCCATCGTCTTCGTTAGATATTCCAAGGGGATCTTGATCTCCCTGGCGCCAGAGTTACCACTTGAATCCACAACGTCCTCAAATTCCAGTCCAGGCACCGGAGCTCCATTATGGTCCTCCGCGCTGAACCTGACGGTGATATCCGAGCTGTCCATACGTGAATCGACGGTCAGGTATGAGCCAACCATTCGGGATGGAACAATGGTTGCATCCACCTCGCTGGAAATCAGCGGGGCATTTACTTCAATCGCTTCCAGTTTGGATGCTTGAGCTTCTGCGCTTTTCGGCTTTGGTGTATTGTCAGCGCTTGATGAAGTTTCGAGGGTTGGGGTTTGCTTAGCCATGAGAAGAACTCCGTGTTCCAGAAGATATGCCCCCAGCCAGACCTGACAGGCGGTGGGGTTCTCCTAGTAAGCGCTCTCAATCCAGACCCGTATACTGTCAGAATTGACAGTTCTGACGCGTGGCTTGCAGCAACAGCAAGGGGCACCGTCGCCGGAGAAGCTGGTGAAGATTCTTGGGCCGAAGTAAGCGTCGCCTTGACTGACGCCTTCGCGAGCAAGCCCGCGAATAGGCGCTGACAGTCGGCAAACATTTCGAGTCTTACAGCCCCTCCAACTCCGCCATCAAATCACTCAACCGATCCACCTTCTCGGCACTGATGTCATTCGCTGCCAACCCGTCGATATACTCAGCCAACTCGCCTACCGTGCTGCACTCGAACATCGCCCGCAGCGGCACGTCCCGCTGCAAGGTCTTCTGCACCCGCGAGGCAATCTGCGTGGCCAGCAACGAATGCCCGCCCAGCTCGAAGAAGTTGTCTTGCACCCCTACCCGCTCAACCTTCAGCACTTCGGCCCAGATCGCGGCCAAGGTGGTTTCCAGCTCGTTGCGCGGCGCCAGGTAGTCCTGGCTCTGCAACTGGCCGATCTCCAGCGCAGGCAACGCCTTGCGGTCGAGTTTGCCATTGGCGTTGAGCGGCAGGCGGTCGAGCCACAGCCAGTGCAGCGGCACCATGTATTCCGGCAGTTCAGCACGCAGGCGTTGCTTGATGCGGTCGAGGCGTTCGCTTGGGTTCAGTGCCTCATCCGCCGCCACCAGGTAGCCGACCAGATGCTTGCCGTTGACGCCTTCCTGCACGCCTACCACCGCATCGCGCACTTCCGGTTGTTCGTGCAGGCGCGCTTCGATTTCACCCAGTTCGATGCGGTAGCCGCGAATCTTCACTTGATGGTCGACACGCCCGACGTATTCCAGCACACCGTCACTGCGACGGCGCGCGAGGTCGCCGGTGCGGTAGAGGCGTTCGCCGGGCGCGCCGAACGGGTTGGGTACAAATACCGGCGCGGTGCGCAGCGGATCGCTGACGTAACCGCGACCGACACCGGTACCGGCGACGCACAACTCGCCAACTGCGCCTTGCGGCACCAGTTCCAGCGCGCCATCGAGCAAGTACAAGCGGTTGTTGTCGGTCGGCGTACCAATCGGCAAGTAGGTGCCACGGGTAGACGCCAGGTCGACGCGATAGAACGCCACATCGTCCGAACATTCCGCCGGACCATAAGCGTTCACCAGCCCGATCTCGGGGTAACGCAACAACCACTGATGCGCCAGCTCCGGTGGCATCGCTTCGCCGGTTGGCAGCATCCAGCGCAGGCCATCCAGGCTGATGCGGTCCTGGGCCAACATGCCCTGGATCAGTGATGGCACGCTTTCCAGCACGGTGATCCCTTGGGTCTGAACGTGTTCCAGCAGGCCTTGGGGATCATGCGCGATGGTGTTCGGCACGATATCCACCCGCGCGCCAAACAGCGGCGCGGCAAGGAACTGCCACACGGAAATATCGAAGCTTTGCGACGCAGTCTGCGCGATCACATCGGCGTCGCTCAAGGTCAGGTATGGCACCTTGCTCAACTGGTTATTGAGCATGCCGCGCTGTTCCACCATCACGCCTTTGGGCAGGCCGGTGGAGCCCGAGGTGTAGATCACATAGGCAAGGTTGTCCGGGCGACTGTAGACGCCGGGGTTTTCGCCCCGTGCCGGTATCTCTTCCCACACCAGCAACTGGCAGTCGAAACCCTCCAGCAATTCGATGGCCTGCTCGCGGGATGCTTCGGTGCAGACCAGCAACGGCGTACGACTCAGGTCGATGATGCTGCGCAGGCGCTGGCTTGGCAGGCCTGGGTCTAGCGGCAAGTAGCCTGCACCCGCCTTGAAGCTGCCGATGATCATGCCGAGCAGATCGAGATTACGTTCGGCCAGCAATGCCACCGGCTGATCCAGACCGACACCCGCGGCTATCAGCGCATGGCCGAGGCCGTTACTGCGGCGGTTCAGTTCGTCATAGCTCCATTGCTGATCAAGGCAACTGGCGGCAATGCGCTGTGGATGCGCGGCGACCTGTTCTTCGAACAGTTCGATGTAGCTGCGCTCCAGCGGGTAAACATGCTCACTCTGGTTGCAGCCCTCTACCAGGAACTCACGCTCCTGCTCGCCAATCAGCGGCAGGTCGGCCACGTCGCCATGGAAGCCTTGGACCAACGCCAGCAGCAGGCGCTTGAACTCGCCGAGCATGTCTTGCACGGTGGTTTCGTCGAAGTAGCGCTGGTCGTAAGACAGGTGCAAGCCCAGGTCATCGCCCGGATAACACACGGCCGTCAGCGGGAAGTTGGTGTGGGTGCGGCCGGAGTCCGAGGTGGCATTCAGGCTTTGTGCGCGGTCCAGCACCGAGACTTCCACCGGGGCGTTTTCGAACACGAACAGGCTGTCGAACAGCGGCTGGCCCTTGGGCAGTTCGCTGTGTTCCTGAATCGTCACCAGCGGCAGGTATTCGTACTCGCGCAGTTGCATATTGCTGTCGAGCAAACCACTCAGCCACTGGCGCACGCTGCAACGCTGGTCATCCTCGGGCAGTTTCACCCGCAGGGCGATGCTGTTGATGAACAGGCCGACGGTGCGTTGCATCTCCGGCATTTCCACCGGGCGGCCGGCCACGGTCACACCGAACAACACGTCGCGATCGCCGCTCAGGCGACGCAGCACCAGCGCCCATGCCGCCTGGGCAAACGTGTTGACGGTCAGTTGGTGAGCCTGGGCCAGTTCGCGCAGTTGCGCACCGTCGCGGGCGTCGAGGCGGGTGTAGCAGTCGCCCACCACCATGCCGCCGCTGTGGCCCGCGTGCTCACGCAGGAACGGCCGGTCGCTCGGGATCGGCGTGGTGCGTTCGAAGCCTTGCAGGTTCTGCTGCCACCATTGGCGTGCCTCATTCAGGTTCTGGCGTTGCAGCCAGGCGATGTAGTCGCGATAACGCGGCGGTGTGGCCAGTTGCGGGTCGCGGCCTTCACCGAGGGCCATGTAGAGCTCGAAGAAGTCATTCATCAGCAACGAACGGCACCAGGCATCGATAAGGATGTGGTGGTTGCTCATCATGAACCAGTAGCGCTCGGCGCCGACGCGGATCAGGCGAAGGTGGAACGGTGCCTGGTTGAGCAGATCGAAACCGGCTTCGCGCTCTTGCTTGAGCAGCGCTTGCAGGCGTGGTTCCTGTTCGCTTTCCGGGTCGTTGCTCCAGTCCAGGTATTCAATCGGCGTGCTGCCCGGTTTGTGGATCACTTGCAGCATGTCTTCGCCGACGTTCCAGCAGAACGAGGCGCGCAGGGCTTCGTGACGGGCGATCACCGCCTGCCAGGCCTGGGCGAAACGCTCGGGGTCGAGGGCGCTGTTGATGCGGTAGCGGTCCTGCATGTAGTAGAGGCCGGTGCCGGGCTCCAACAGGGTGTGCAGCAGCAGGCCTTCCTGCATTGGGGTCAGCGGGTAGACGTCTTCGATGGCGCTGGCGGCAATCGGCAAACTGTCGAGTTGCGATTGGGTCAGGTGCGCCAGCGGGAAGTCGGACGGCGTGAGGCCACCGGCATTGTCTTGCAGGCAATGCGCGACCAGGCTTTGCAGCTCAGCGAGATAGGCATCTGCCAGTTCATGGATGCTCTGTTGATCATGGCGTTCGCGGCTGAAGGTCCAGCGCAGCACCAGTTCACCGCCGTACACCTGGCTGTCGACGCTCAACTCATTGGGCAGCGGCGCGTCCGGGTCATGGGCCAGGCCGGCGGGCTCGTCCAGTGGATGGAACAGCGCGTCGGCGCCGAAGCTCTGGTCGAACTGACCGAGGTAGTTGAAGGTGATCTGTGCGCTCGGCAGCGCAGCCATGCTCTGTTTGCACAGGTCATCGGCCAGGTAGCGCAGCACGCCATAGCCCAGCCCTTTATGAGGCACGCCGCGCAGTTGTTCCTTGATCGCCTTGATCGAATCGCCCTGCCCGGCGTGCGGGGTCAGGCGCAGCGGATAGGCACTGGTGAACCAGCCGACGCTGCGGGTCAGGTCGATTTCATCGAACAGGGTTTCACGGCCGTGGCCTTCCAGTTGGATCAACGCCGAAGGGTGGCCGCTCCAGCGGCACAACACGCGGGCCAAGGCGGTCAGCAACAGGTCGTTGACCTGGGTGCGGTAGGCACTTGGCGCCTGTTGCAGCAACTGGCGGGTGTGTTCGGCATCCAGGCGCACGCTGACGGTCTCGGCATCGCGATTACGCAGCGAGCCTTGCGGACGGGCCACCGGCAATACGGTTTCCGGCCCAGCCAATTGGTCTTGCCAGACGCTCAATTCTTCACGCAGGGATTCGCTGCCGGCATAGGCCTGTAAACGCGCGGCCCAGTCACGCAAGGCGCTGGTCTTGGCCGGCAGGCTGACGGACTGACCGTCGCTGAGTTGACGGTAGACGTTTTGCAGGTCTTCCAACAACACGCGCCACGACACACCGTCCACCACCAGATGATGGATCGCGATCAGCAACCGTTGCTGCCCCTCGGGACCGTCCACCAGCAAAGCACGCAACAGCGGGCCGTGTTGCAGGTCGAGGCTGCGCTGGGTGTCGGTGAACAGCGCGGTGCAGTGAGCCATGTCGCGCACTTGCGCCTGCATCAACACGCCGCCTTCCGGCACGGCCAAATGCTCGGCGTGCCATTGCGCGTCGCGCTGGCAGAAGCTCAGGCGCAGGGCGTCGTGATGTTCCAGCACTGCCAGCAGCGCTTGCTCCAGGCGATGGGGATCGAGCAGTTGCAGCGGCTTGAGGACCAGCGCCTGGTTCCAGTGCTGACGGTTCGGGATCTCGGTGTCGAAGAACCAATGCTGAATTGGCGTCAGGCCCGAAGGGCCGGTAAGCACGCCTTGCTCTGCGGTGATTTGCTCGGAACGCGTGGCTACGGCGGCCAGGGTCTGCACGGTCTGGTGCTGGAACAGATCACGCGGGCTGAAATGAATCCCGGCCTGCCGCGCACGGCTGACCACCTGGATCGACAGGATCGAGTCGCCACCCAGCTCAAAGAAGTTATCGTCCAGCCCGACTTGCTGCACGTTCAGTACCGCACACCAGATCGCAGCCAGGGTGCTTTCAAGTTCATTGCGTGGCGCCACATATGTTTGGCGGTTTGCCTCAGGATCTGGTTGCGGCAGGGCACGGCGGTCGAGCTTGCCATTGGCGGTCAGCGGCATGCTGTCCAGCACGATCAGGTGCGCGGGCACCATGTAGTCCGGCAGTTGCGCCTTGAGATGGGCCTTCAGCGCGTCACGCAGCGCGCCGTGCTCGGCATCGCTGACCAGATACGCCACCAGCTGTTTGCCGCTCGGCGAATCCAACGCCAGCACCACCGCTTCGCGCACGGCTGCATGTTCCAGCAGACGGGTTTCGATCTCGCCCAGCTCGATACGGAAGCCACGGACTTTCACCTGATGGTCGATCCGCCCCAGGTACTCCACCAGGCCATCGGCGCGTTGGCGCACCAGGTCACCGGTGCGGTACAGGCGCCCGCCGTTGCGCGCAAACGGGTCCGCGACAAAACGTTCGGCGGTCATGCCCGGACGCTGGTGATAACCCTGGGCCAGGCCCGCCCCGCCGACGTACAACTCGCCGGTCGCGCCTTGCGGCACCAGGGCCAGGTCGGCGTCGAGAATGTAAGCCACGCGGTCACCGATGATGCTGCCGATCGGCACGCTGGCGGCGCCCTCCTCCAACTGCTCCGGTGCAAGGCTGGCCAGCGGCATCACCACGGTTTCAGTCGGGCCATAGGCGTTGAAGAACACCTGCGGCTGGAACGCGGCACGGATGCGCTGCAAGTGTTCGCCGGTCAGGGCTTCGCCGCCGGTGATGCACATACGCACCGGCAAGGTCTGCTGCTGAGTGGCCAACCACTGCGCCAACTGGCTGCCGTAGCTCGGGGTGAAGCCCAGGATGTTGATGCCATGGGTGCGGATCAATCCGCAGATTTCCTCGGCATCCCACTGGCCCTGAGCCCGCAACACCACCTGCGCGCCGCTGAGCAGCGGCACCAACAGGCGCTCGGTGGCGGCGTCAAAGTTGATCGAATAGAAGTGCAGCTCGCAGTCATCCGCGCGCATGCCAAACCGCTCGATCACCGCCGCGCAATGCATGGCGATTTCACCGTGAGACACCACCACGCCTTTCGGCTTGCCGGTGGAGCCGGAGGTGTAGATCAAGTACGCCTGGTGTTGCGGCAGGCTGATAAGCGGCAGCGCATCGGCCGGGTAGTTGGTCAGCACCGGCAAATCATCTTCCAGGCACCAGCAGGCCACGGTGGCCGGCAACTCGCCGAGGGCTTCGAACATCGCCGCATCGCTGAGCAGCAGGCTGATGCCGCTGTCTTCGATCATGTAGTGCAGGCGATCCAGCGGATATTCCGGGTCCAGCGGCACGTAGGCGCCGCCCGTCTTGAGGATCGCCAGCAGGCCGATGACCATTTCCAGGGAGCGCGGCAACGCCAGGCCGACACGCACCTGCGGGCCGACCCCACGCTCGCGCAGCATCCAGGCCAGGCGGTTGGCGCGGGCGTCGAGTTCACGGTAGCTGAGAGTCACGCCAGCAAAGGTCAGCGCCGGCGCATCGCCACGGGCTGCCGCCTGCTGGCTGAACAGTGGGTGGATGCACTGATCGAGACGGTGCTCACCTTTCTCGATGCCCAGGCTGTCTTGCAACACACGCTGTTCATCCGCGCCCAGCAACGGCAATTCGCTGAGACGCTGCTGCGGATCCGCGATCAAGGCTTCCAGCAGGTTGCGCCAATGCTCAGCCATACGCGCAATGCGCGGTTCGTCGAACAGGTCGGTGCTGTAGGTCAGGCAGCAACCCAGGCGATGGTCGAGGTCGGTGACTTCCAGGTTGAGGTCGAACTTGGTCGCGCGGGCATCGTTGGCCAGGTATTCGACGGTCATGCCAGCCAGTTGGCGGCTTTGCTGGAACTCCCAGCGCTGCACGTTGCACATCACCTGGAACAGCGGGTTGTACGCTGCGCTGCGCGGGGGTTGCAGGGCCTCCACCAGATGGTCAAACGGTAAATCCTGATGGGACTGACCCTCGATCACGGTGTGGCGCACTTGCTCGAACAACTGCGCGACATTCATCTGCCCATTGAGCTGGCAACGCAGCACCTGGGTGTTGAGGAACGCACCGATCAGGCCTTCGCTTTCCGGGCGAATGCGGTTGGCGACCGGAGCGCCGATACGCAGGTCGGTCTGGCCGCTGTAGCGATAGAGCAACACAGCCAGGGTGGCGGTCATGGTCATGAACAGGGTAAGGCCGCGTTCGGCATTGAAGGCACGTACGCGGGCCGCAAGGTCGTCGCTGAGGTCGAAGCGATACAACTCGCCCTGGTGGCTTTGCACAGGCGGACGCGGACGGTCGCCGGGCAGTTCCAGCAGCGGGTGTTCATTGCCCAGTTGCGCAGTCCAGTAATCCAATTGGCGCTGACGTTCGCCGGATTCCAGCCACTGGCGCTGCCACACGCTGTAGTCGAGGTATTGCACGGGCAGCGGCGCCAGCGGCGAGTCGCGCTCGTCGATAAAGGCTTCGTACAACGCGCTGAGTTCACGGGCAAATATGTCCATGGCCCAGCCTTCGGTGACGATATGGTGCAGGGTCAGGACGAGGTAGTGTTCCTGCTCGCCGGCCTTGACCAGGCACGCACGCAGCAACGGCCCGGTTTCCAGATTGAATGGCGTGTGCGCCTCGTGATCGGCCAGTTGTTGCAGGCGCGGTTGGCGTTCGGTTTCGCTCAGCGCGGAAAAATCCTGCCAGTCCATGCGCAGTCCCGTTTGCGGCGAAACCTTCTGATAGGCCACACCGTCGACGCTCGGGAACGTCGTGCGCAGCGTTTCGTGGCGCATGATCAGCGCTTGCAACGCCGCCTCGAAACGCCCCACATCCAGCACGCCGCGCAGGCGCGCCATGCCGCCGACGTTATAGGCCGGGCTGTCCGGTTCCATCTGCCACAGGAACCACATGCGCTGCTGGGAATAGGACAACGGCACCGGTTGGCTGCGGTCGACCTTGGCGATGGCAGTCTGTTGGTTGCGCTGGCCCGACGCTTGGATCAGGCCGACCTGCTCGGCAAACGCCCCCAACTCACTGGCTTCGAACAGGGTGCGCAACGGCAGCTCGACGTCACACGCGTGGCGGGTGCGAGAGATGATCTGCGTGGCCAGCAACGAATGGCCGCCCAGGGCGAAGAAGTCATCGCGCAGGCCGATGCTTGGCAGGCCGAGGACTTCGCGCCAGATGGCTGCGATCTGCTGTTGCAGCGCGGTTTCGGGTTCAACATGTTCACGCACTTGCCACACCGGTTCCGGCAATGCACGGCGGTCCAGCTTGCCGCTGGGGCTCAGCGGCATGGCGTCCAGACGCATCAGCAGCGCGGGCACCATGTACTCCGGCAGCTCGGCGGCCAGGGCGGTTTTTACAGCCTCCTCGTCCAGTTCGCCCTGAGCGGTGAAGTAACCGATCAACTGCCCGTCACGCACCCGCACCACGGCTTGGGCGATACCCTCCAGGGCGAGCATGCGCGCTTCGATTTCTTCCGGCTCCACACGAAAGCCGCGCAGCTTGACCTGCTGATCAAGCCGACCGAGGTACTCGATCACGCCGTCGGCATTCCAACGGGCGCGGTCACCGGTGCGATACAAGCGTGCGCCTGCTTCACCATAGGGATCGGCAACAAAACGCTCCGCCGTCAACCCGGCACGTCCGAGGTAACCACGGGCCAGGCCGATTCCGCCGATGCACAGCTCACCCGGCACGCCCAACGGCACAGGGTTGAGCTGTTCATCCAGCACACGGCAGATCACATTGCCCAGCGGCCGGCCAATCGGCGAGCGCTCGCCGTCTTCGGCGCGGCAGTGCCAGTGAGTCACGTTGATCGCGGTTTCGGTCGGGCCATAACGGTTGTGCAATTGCACCGCTGGCAACTGTGCCAACACGCGATTACGCAACTCGGCGGGCAAGGCTTCGCCGCCGGAGAACAGGCGACGCAGGCTGGTGCATTCAGCCACCAACGGCTCGTCGATAAACAACTGCAACAGCGGCGGCACAAAGTGCAGCGTGGTCACGCCGTGTTCCTGCACCAACTGTGCGATGCGATGGGGGTCGCGATGCTCACCAGGGCCAGCCAGCACCAGACGGCATCCGGTAATCAGTGGCCAGAAGCATTCCCACACCGACACGTCAAAACTGATCGGCGCCTTTTGCATCAGCACGTCGGTTTCATTGAGTTGATAAGTGGCCTGCATCCATTGCAAGCGCTCGGCCAAAGCCGCATGCGTATTGCCCACGCCTTTGGGCTGGCCGGTGGAGCCGGAGGTGTAGATCACGTAGGCGAGGTTATCGCCATGCAGGTGCAGGCCGGGCGGCTGGGTTGGCCAGCTATCGAGGTGCAGGCTGTCCATGGCGATCACGCAAACGCCTTCGGCACTCGGCACCTGTTCCAGCAGTGCAGTCTGGGTCAGCAGCAGGTGTACGCCACTGTCCTTGAGCATGTAGGCCAGGCGCTCGGCGGGGTAATCCGGGTCCAGCGGCACGTACGCGCCACCGGCCTTGATGATCGCCAGCAAGCCGACCAGCAATTGCGGCGAGCGCTCGGCGGCGATGGCCACGCACACATCCGGGCCGACGCCTTTGTCGCGCAGGTAATGGGCCAGGCGGTTGGCCTGGGTGTGCAGTTGGGCGAAGGTCAGGCTGCCGCCATCCCAGACCAGCGCGGTGGCGTCCGAGGTCTGCTGGTTGAGCAGCTCCGGCAGCCACTGCTGGGCTGGCGCGCAGGGTGCTTCGCTGTAAAGCGCCTGTTCGTCGTGGTGCATCAGCCGCAGGTCGCCGATGGCTTGCTGGGGGTGCTCGCAGACGGCGTGCAATAGGTTGATGTAGTGCTCGGCCAGGCGCTGGATCGTCGCGTTTTCGAACAGTTCATCGGCGTAGTCGAACGACAGGCTCAGGCGCCCGTTGCGGTCTTCTTCGGTGTGCAGTTGCAGGTCGAACTTGGCTTCGCGACTGTGCCACGGCAACTCGTCGGCGAGCATGCCCGGCAGGCGGCGCAAGGCGCTGAGGTCGCGTTGCTGATGGTTGAACATGACCTGGAACAGGCCCTGCTCGCGGGCCTGCGGGAAGGCTTCCAGCAGTTGTTCGAACGGCAGGTCCTGATGGGCTTGGGCACCCAGCGCCGCCTGGCGTGTCGCGGCTAATAGCTCGTTGAACGGCAGGCGTCCATCCAGCTCGGCACGCAACACGAGGGTGTTGATGAAGAAGCCGACCAGGCCTTGGGTTTCCTGGCGCGGGCGATTGGCGTTGGGCACGCCGATGCGAATGTCGCGCTGGCCGCTGTAGCGATGCAGCAGGCTTTGGAATGCCGCCAACAGCAGCATGAATGGGGTGGACTCGTTGGCCTGGGCTGTCTGGCGAATCGCGTCGCAGAGGCTCGCGCCAAGCCGCACGGTGTGGCGTGAGGCACTGTGACAGTGGTGTGCCGAGCGCGGGTGGTCGGTCGCCAGGCTGAGGGTGGGGTGCTCCTCACCCAACTGCGCTTTCCAGTACGCCAGCTGACGCAGGCCTTCACCTTCGGCCAGCCATTGGCGCTGCCAACTGCCGTAGTCGGCGTATTGCAGGGCCAGGGGCGGCAGTTCCAGGGTTTGGCCTTGGGCTGCGGCGGCGTAGAGGCGCGAGAATTCGTCGATCAAAATATTGAGCGACCAGCCGTCGGCGATGATGTGGTGCAGCGTCACCAGCAGTTGGTGATCTTCATCGTCGAGGCGCACCAGGGTCACCCACAGCAACGGGCCTTTTTCCAGGTCGAACTGGGTGCGCGCTTCGTCTTCGCGGATCTGTTGCGCACGGGCTTCGCGCTCGGCAACGGGCAGGTCGCTGAGGTCGATGACTTGCAGTTCGAAATCCGCTTTGGCGTCGACACGCTGGAAAGCCTGGCCGTCGCGCTCATAGAAGCGCGTACGCAGGGCTTCGTGGCGCTGGATCAATTGCTGGAAGCTGGCGCGCACGGCGTCTTCATCCAGCTCGCCGCGCAGGCGCAGCGCGCCGGGGATGGTGTAGGCGCTGCTGCGGGGGTCCAGTTGCCAGGTGATCCACAGGCGGTTCTGCGCCAAGGATTGGGGCAATTCCTCTTGACGCGACAAGCTGTGAATCGCGCCTTGGGCGACGCCACCGTCTTGCTGCAACTGCGCAACGTTGGCCGCGAAGCCTTCCAGGGTCGGCGCTTCGAACAGCATGCGCAGGTTCAGTTCCAGGCCGAGGGTTTCGCGCAGGCGTGCGACCACCTGGGTGGCGGTGATGGAGTTGCCGCCGAGCAGGAAGAAATGATCATCGGCGGCAACGCTTGCGATGTTCAGTTGCTCACACCAGATCGCCGCAATCTGGTTGTGCAACTCGGATTCCAACGCCCCATCGCTCACCTGCGCTTGCAGGTCGGGGAACTGGGCATAGCTGTCGAGGCTGCCGTCCTTGTGACGAAGCGCACAGGCTGCGCGCTGCACTTTGCCGCTGGAGGTCTTCGGCAAGGCGCCGGGGTTGAGCAGCACCACCACGCTTGGCGCCTCTTGATACGCCTCGGCGACGGCCTGTCGGATCGCCTTGATCAGCGCTTCAGGCGGTAGGATTTTCTGCACGCTGCGGCTGATTTCGGCGGCAATGCCGATACCTTCCAGGCCCTGTTCATTTACCGCAAATGCCGCAACCCGGCCTTTGCGCACCACTTCCACTTCGCGCTCGATGGTCTGCTCGATGTCCTGGGGATACAGGTTGTGGCCGCGTACGATCAGTAAATCCTTGAGGCGTCCGGTGATATACACCTCGCCGTCACGGATGAAGCCCAGGTCGCCCGTGCGCAGCCAGGTACGACCAGCGTGCTCTACGAAGGTCTTGGCGGTGGCTTCGGGGTTGCGCCAGTAGCCGTGGGCGATGCTCGGGCCGGTGGCCCAGAGTTCGCCGACGCTGTTGTCGCCCAGCTCGGTGAGGGTGTGGGGGTCCGCGATCAGCACCGCGTGTTCCGGCTGGCTGGTGCCGCAGCTCATGATCGCACTGCCCTGCCCCGGTTTGGCGCGGTTGGCGGCCAGGGCCTGCTCGTCAACACGCAGCGCCGGGATGCCATGGCCACGGCTGCCGCCAGCGACAAACAGGGTCGCCTCGGCCAGGCCGTAGGAGGCAAAGAAATTGTTCGGGGTAAAACCACAGGTAGCGAACTTCTCGGCGAAGCGTTCCAGGGTGTCGAGGCGGATCGGTTCAGAACCGGAATAGGCCACGCGCCATTGGCTCAGATCCAAGCGTTCCAGGGCTGTCTCGCTGACCCGTTCGCTGCACAGGCGATAGGCGAAATCCGGACCGCCGCTGATGGTGCCGCCGTATTCGCTGATCGCTTCCAGCCAGCGCAAGGGGCGACCAAGGAAGTAAGCTGGCGACATCAGCACGCAGGGCACGCCACTGAAGATCGGTTGCAGCAGGCCGCCGATCAGGCCCATGTCGTGGTACAGCGGCAGCCAGCTGACGATCACGTCATCCGGGTTCAGGTCGATGCCAAAACCGCGACGGATCAACACTTCGTTGGCGACCAGGTTGCCGTGGCTGACTTGTACGCCCTTGGGAAGCGCGGTGGAGCCAGAGGTGTATTGCAGGAACGCGATGTCGTCCGGATGCAGGTCAGGGGCGACCCAATGGCCGAGGCTTTCCAGGCTATCGACGCTCAATACCGGCGGCGCGTTTTCGATCTGCGACAAGCCATCGGCGAGGCTGGCGATGGTCAGCAACAGGCGCGGCTCGGCATCGCTGATGATCGACAGCAGGCGCTCCTGATGGTGACGACGGGTGGACTCCGGTGGATAGGCCGGCACTGCAATCACACCCGCGTAGAGGCAACCAAAGAACGCCGCAACGTAATCCGGGCCGCTGGGAAACAACAGCACGGCACGGTCACCCTGGTCCGCATTGGCTTGCAAGGCGGCGGCGATGGTGCGGGCGCGCTGGTCCAGGTCGCGGTAACTGAGCACAACACTATGCTCGGCGGATTCGGCGAGGAAGCGCAGGGCGACCTGGTCCGGGGTCTGCGCGGCGCGACGTTGAAGGGACTGGACCAGGGTGCGGGGAAGTTCGAAGGCGTCCATCATGGGGTTCCTGCCTGAAATCGGCTTACGGGAAATTCAAGAATTCGGGGGGCTTGTTCAGCCGACGGCGAGTGACCGTGCCGCGCCATTGCGCCAGCGGGCCAGGTGTTCGTCGGCGTAGCGCCGCATGCAGCGCAGCACGGCGCTTTCGTGTTGCATGAGGAAGAAGTGGTGGCCGTCGAACATGTCCAGAGAAAAGCCGCTGGCGGCGTCGAGCTGCCAGTCGAGCAACTGGTCGGCGCGCACGCTGTCCTGCTTGCCGCCGAACACGTGGATCGGCATGCCCAGCGGTGCGCGCTCGCCGTAGGTGAAGCTGCCGCACAACAGGAAATCGGCGCGCAGGATCGGCAGCATCAACTGCATCAACTCGGGGTTGGCCAAGGCCTCTTCAGCGGTGCCCTGCAGTTCGCGCAGACGGGCGATCAGTTGTTCATCGGTCTTTTCGATGGCGTACTCGCTGACGTCGCGACGCGCCGGCCCGGCCGTTCCGGAAGCGAACAGGGCCAGCGGCGGCGGCACGTTGCGCGCACGCAACGCATGCGCCAATTCGAAGGCGAGCAGGCCGCCGAGGCTGTGACCGAACAAGGCATAGGGGCCGCTCAAGTCGTGGCTGATTTCGTCCGCGAGCTGGGCCGCCAAGGACTTGATATCGCGCTGCAAGGGCTCGTCCATGCGCATGCCACGCCCTGGCAATTCCAGCGGACACACCTGCAACCATTCAGGCAAGGCCCGGCGCCAGCGCGCGTAAACCATGGCGCTGGCGCCCGAATAGGGCAGGCAGAACAGGCGCAGTCGGGTCGGCGTACTCATCGAGTGACGACTCCAAACTGAAACACGCTGTATGCACGATAGAAACCCATTTCGCCCTCCTGCGGGTGCTGATCCTTGGCCGTATTGCTAACGGACCTGTCACCCAGAAGAACGGACGGCACCGGCAAATAATTAGTCGCCGGGTACGAGAGAGACGTGGTTCACACCTAACAAGAAAGCATAAGATTAGTTCGCCTTCTCATTTGACAATCATTATCATTCAGCATAATTTGTTGCCCGATGTGTAGGAGGCCTCAGCAAGGACGCCCTCCCCTAACCTCTTTTGCGACAAGGTGATTTCCATGACGGAACAAGTATCCACAGGCAGGTGCGACTCACCGCTTCTCCAGGCATTCGTCGATAATCGGCTGATTCTGGTGAAGATCGCGGCACGCATTACCGGCTGCCGCTCCCGTGCCGAAGACGTAGTGCAGGACGCCTACTTCCGGCTGCAGTCGGCACCGACGATCACGTCATCGTTCAAGGCTCAATTGAGTTATCTGTTCCAGATCGTGCGCAACCTGGCCATCGATCACTACCGCAAGCAGGCCCTGGAGCTCAAATACTCCGGGACGGAAGAGGAAGGCTTGAATGTGGTTATTCACGGCGCTTCACCGGAAACCTCGCACATCAACTTCAACACCCTGGAAAACATCGCCGACGCCCTGACGGAGCTGCCGCAACGCACGCGCTACGCGTTCGAGATGTACCGTTTGCACGGCGTGCCGCAAAAGGACATCGCCAAGGAACTCGGCGTGTCGCCGACCCTGGTGAACTTCATGATCCGGGATGCGCTGGTGCACTGCCGCAAGGTGTCGGGGAGCCATAGCGATACGTTTGCGCGGCGGGTTTGACAGACCGCTGTAGGAAATGTGGGAGCAAGCCCGCTCCCACACTCAGGGCACCGCTGTCACATCGATACGATACGGCTCGAAGATCTTCAGCATCTCGCCATCATCGCGCAAACGCTTGAGCAGCGCGGCAAACGCTTCCCCCGTAATCGGCGCTTTCGGGCGCAACAAGGCGAAGTGGTGATAGACCTGGTCAATGCGTTCCGACACCAGGAACTGCCCGGCCATATCCGCGTTGCGCACCATGAAGTCACTCAAGTACGAACGCGTCACCAGGGCGATGTCGGCACGCCCGCGCGCGACCATCAACAGGTTGCTGTCATGGGAGTAGGTCAACGTGGCATTGAAGTGCTCGGCCATGTACTTGGGGTCGGGGTTGAAGTTGGCGAAGGCGTAGTGATAACCGCTGAATACCGCCAGGCGTTTGCCGTTCAAGTCAGCGAAGTAAGCCTGATCACGGCCGGGCTCACGCTGGGCGACGAAGATTTCGGCGTCTTCCAGGCCCATGTCGACTGTCGTGTGGGAAATCTTCTGCCAGCCCCAGGCGGGGTTTTCGAAGATCGCCATATCGACTCGGCCCTGCTCGAAATCGCGGAAGCGTCGAGGGATAGAGGTGGGCACCAACACAAATTGGTAGTCGGTCTGCGAGGCGTTCAGGGCCTCGACCAGTTGTGGCAGCAACCCGGTGTCTGCGCCCTGCTCCGGGCGCACGGTGTAGGGTGGAAAGTGCGCCGCACCGATGCGCACCAACTGCGCAGCCGAGGCTGGCATCCACCACGCGGTGCCCAGTGCCCAAAAGGTAAGTCCTGCAGCCAGCCGCCATGGCGAAAACATCAAGGCACACACCGTTCAAAAACACTAATGGCAATAAGCTAGGCGTTTTTGTCTGGCGAGACAACTTTCTACCGGCAAATTAATAGCTTGCACTTCAATCGGTCTTCAAAACCATCAACAAGGCTTCTTCAGCCAGCTGTTCGAGGGTCATGCTGCCTTCTGCGCGGAACCAGGTGGTCGTCCACGACAACGCCCCGGTCAGAAAACGTCGGGTGATAAATACATCGCCCTTGATGTAACCGGCGTCCTTGGCCTCGCCCAGCACCTGCAGCCACAGCGCCTCATACACGTCACGCAGGGCCAGCACCTGGGCCTGGCCGTCGGCCGACAACGAGCGCCATTCGTACACCAGCACCGCCATCGCCTCGCCGCTGCCGCCCATGATCGACTGCAATTCGCAGCGGATCAGCGCCAGCACCCGCTCGCGTACGTTGGTGGTTTCCTCAAGGGACGCGCGCATCATCGCGGTGTTGTAGTGGATGGTTTCTTCCATCACTGCACGCAGGATCTCGTCCTTGCTCTTGAAGTGGTGAAAGATACTGCCGGACTGAATGCCCACAGCACTGGCCAGGTCACGCACGGTCGTGCGCTCGAAGCCTTTGTTGCGAAACAAGTGGGCCGCCGTCTGCAGCAGCTTGCCCCGGGCGCTGTCGGGGTCGGTCAATTGGCCGCCGTCGACCATGGTGCGCATCACCCGCTGGGCTTTATGCTCATCCATGCCTCTCTCCTCTACTTCCACGGACGTCTTGGCCGGCAATTTAGGCCGTGGCGGCCACCCAAGCAAGCGCTTGGCTAAAACTTGTGACTGGAGTTTACAAACCAAGCGCTTGCTTGGTAGTCTCGCCCACAGCCATTCGAGGAAGGATTTCTCATGAGCAAGACGGTTCGTATCGGCTGTGCCAGCGCCTTCTGGGGCGACACCTGCACCGCCGCCGCCCAGCTAGTGAACGGCGGCACGCTGGATTACCTGGTGTTCGACTACTTGGCGGAAGTCACGATGTCGATCCTCGCTGGCGCGCGCATGAAGGATCCCCAAGCGGGCTACGCCACGGATTTTGTCGACGTGCTCACGCCGTTGCTGGCGGATATCCAACGCCAGGGCATTCGCGTGATCAGCAATGCTGGCGGCATCCATCCACAAGCCTGTGCCGCCGCCCTGCAAGCGGCGTGCGACAAAGCCGGTGTCGAACTCAAAATCGCCGTGCTGTTGGGCGATGACCTGCTTCCCCAGCTCAAGCCACTGCACGGCATTACGGACATGTTCAACGGCACACCCTTGCCGCCCGTGTGCGTGTCCGCCAATGCTTACCTCGGCGCACCGGGCATCACCCAAGCACTGGCTCTGGGCGCGGATGTCGTCATCACCGGCCGCGGGGTCGACAGCGCCGTGGTCAGCGCGGCGCTGGTGCATGAGTTCGACTGGTCCTGGCAGGACTACGACCGCCTCGCCCAGGCCGCATTGGCCGGGCATATCATCGAATGCGGCGCGCAGTGCACCGGTGGTAATTTCACCGATTGGCGCGACGTGCCGGACTACGCACACATCGGTTTTCCCATCGTTGAAGTCAGCGCCGACGGCCAATTCACCGTCAGTAAGGTCGACGGCACCGGTGGGTTGATCAGCGAACTCAGCGTCGCCGAACAGTTGCTATATGAAATCGGCGACCCGCGCGCCTATCTGCTGCCGGATGTGATCTGCGACTTCAGCCATGTCAAATTGCAGCAGCAGGGCAAAAACTGCGTGCGCCTGCACGGCGCCAAGGGGTTGCCGCCCAGCGATCAGTACAAGGTCAGCGCGACCTACCCGGACGGTTTCCGCTGCACCGCCAGTTGCCTGATCGCCGGAATCGAGGCGGTGGCCAAGGCCGAGCGGGTCAGCCAGGCAATCATCGACAAGACCTCGGAGCTGTTCAGCCAACGCGGCTGGGCGCCGTACACCGAGGTGAATATCGAACTGCTCGGCAGTGAAGCGACCTATGGCACTCACGCAAGGCGCCAGGACTGCCGTGAAGTGGTGGTGAAACTGGCGGTGCGTCACCCGAATAAACAGGCGCTGGTGCTGTTCGCCCGTGAGATTGCCCAAGCTGCCACTGGCATGGCGCCGGGCCTGACCGGCATAGTCGGCGGACGACCGACCGTGTACCCGTTGATCCGGCTGTTTTCATTCCTGATCGATAAATCCGCCTGCGAGCTGCTGATCGACTTTCAAGGGGAACGCCACGCCTGCACCCTGCCGGTTGCCGACGCCCCCGCCCTGCCCGAAGCACCGATTGACCCACCCAAGCCACAAGGCCGCGCCGACGCCAGCGTACCGCTGGTGAAACTGGCCGTGGCGCGCTCCGGCGACAAGGGCAACCACAGCAATATCGGCGTGATCGCCCGCGATCCCGAGTACTTGCCGTGGATCGCCGAAGCGCTGACCCCGGAAGTGATCGTCGACTGGATGGGCCACGTGTTGGACCCCGTGCACGGTCGCGTCGAGCGCTGGTATTTGCCCGGCAGCCACAGCCTCAACTTCCTGCTGGAAAACGCCCTGGGCGGCGGCGGTATCGCCAGCCTGCGCATCGACCCGCAGGGCAAGGCCTTCGCCCAGCAACTGCTGGAAATCCCTATCGCCGTGCCGCAACAGATCGCAGATTTTCTCAAATAACAGGAGCGTTGCCGTGGCCTTCGACTCGATCTTCAAAGCCGACCTGTTTCAGGGTCACACCGTGATTGTTACCGGCGGTGGCAGTGGTATTGGCCGCTGTACCGCCCATGAACTGGCGGCCCTGGGTGCCCAGGTGATCCTGGTGGGGCGCAAGCCGGAAAAGTTGGAGAGGGTCGCGGCGGAAATTGCCGAAGATGGCGGCGTTGCGCAGTGGGGCGCTTGCGATATTCGCGACGAAATCAGCGTCACCACACTGGTCAGCCACCTCATTCAACAGTACGGCCCGATCCACGGCCTGGTTAACAACGCCGGAGGGCAATACCCGTCACCGCTGGCTTCAATCAACCAGAAAGGCTTTGAAACCGTAGTCCGCACCAACCTCGTCGGCGGCTTCCTGATGGCCCGCGAAGTGTTCAACCAATCCATGAGCAAACACGGCGGCGCCATCGTCAACATGCTCGCGGACATGTGGGGTGGCATGCCCGGCATGGGTCACTCGGGTGCCGCGCGCGCCGGCATGGACAACTTCACCAAGACCGCCGCCTTCGAATGGGGCTACGCCGGGGTAAGGGTCAACGCCGTTGCGCCGGGCTGGATCGCCTCCAGCGGCATGGACACCTATGAAGGCGCGTTCAAGGCGGTGATCCCGACGTTGCGCGAACACGTGCCGCTCAAGCGTATCGGCACCGAATCGGAAGTCAGCGCGGCCATCGTGTTCCTGCTCAGCCCCGCCGCCGCGTTTATCAGCGGCAGCACCTTGCGCATCGACGGCGCGGCCAGCCTGGGCAGCCGCGCCTGGCCGTTGCACAAGGCGCAGGCACCGAACGAGCCCTTCAATGGCTTTCATCGTGCCTACCTGCCGGATGTGCTCAAGGCGGAGAAATAAACCATGCCGGTGATTGAATCCCTGATCGACGCCCACAGCGCCCAGTTCGCGCAAAACCGCGCGGCCATGCTCGCGACCATCGCCCAACTTCATCAGTTGGAATCCAACCTGCTCGCCAAGGCTCAGGAAGCCAAGCCCAAGTTCGACAAACGCGGCCAACTACTACCCCGCGAGCGCCTCAACCTGCTGCTGGACCCCGGTGCGCCGTTCCTGGAACTGGCCAGCCTGGCCGGCTACAAGCTGCACGATGACAAGGACGGCAGCGCCGCCGGCGGTGGGTTGATCGCCGGCATCGGCTACGTCAGCGGCGTGCGCATGCTGGTGGTGGCCAATAACAGCGCGATCAAGGGCGGCACCATTTCCCCCACCGGCCTGAAGAAGTCCCTGCGCCTGCAACAGATCGCCATGGAGAACAAACTGCCGGTGGTGACCCTGGCCGAAAGCGGCGGCGCCAACCTCAACTACGCCGCAGAGATTTTCGTGGAGGGCGCGCGCAGCTTTGCCAACCAGGCACGCATGTCGGCCATGGGCTTGCCGCAGATCACTGTGGTACACGGCTCGGCCACGGCCGGCGGCGCCTATCAGCCTGGGCTGTCGGATTACGTGGTGGTTGTGCGCGGGCGGGCCAAGCTGTTCCTCGCCGGACCGCCGCTGCTCAAAGCCGCAACGGGTGAAGTAGCGACGGATGAAGAACTCGGGGGCGCCGAGATGCACGCGCAAATCGCCGGCACCGCCGAATACCTGGCGGAAAACGACGCTGATGGCGTGCGGATCGCGCGGGAGATCGTCGGCCTGTTGCCCTGGAATGATCGCCTGCCCGCAGTGCCCAAACGTCCCTATAAGGAACCGCTGTACCCCATTGAAGAACTGCTGGGCCTGATCCCCGACGACCCGAAAAAACCCTACGACGTCCGCGAAATCCTCGCGCGCCTGGCCGACGGCTCGCACTTTCTCGAATTCAAAGTCGAGTTCGATGCCCACACCGTCTGCGGCCACCTGCACATCCAGGGCCGCGCCGTCGGTGTGATCGGCAACAACGGCCCGATCACACCCAAGGGCGCGAGCAAGGCCGCGCAATTTATCCAGCTGTGCGACCAGAGCCGCACGCCGTTGCTGTTCCTGCACAACACCACCGGTTTCATGGTCGGCACTGAGTCGGAGCAGCAAGGGGTGATCAAGCACGGCGCGAAGATGATCCAGGCTGTGGCCAATGCACGGGTGCCTAAACTGACGATAGTGGTGGGCGGTTCTTATGGCGCCGGCAACTATGCGATGTGCGGCCGGGGGCTCGACCCGCGCTTCATTTTCGCCTGGCCCAACAGCCGCACGGCGGTGATGGGCGGCGCGCAGGCGGGCAAGGTGCTGCGCATTGTCACCGAGGCCAAGCAATTGAAAGAGGGCCTGGTGCCGGACCCCAAGGTGCTGGACATGCTGGAACAGGTCACCGCGCAGAAGCTCGACAGCCAGTCCACTGCGCTCTACGGCAGCGCGAACCTATGGGATGACGGACTGATTGATCCACGGGATACGCGAACCTTGCTGGGCTTTCTGCTGGATATCTGCCATGAGGCCGAGGTGCGTGAGTTGCAAGCCAATACCTTCGGTGTAGCACGCCTCTAAATTTCGCCCGAGACGCTCCGCGTCGCGATAAGGAGAACAATAAAAATGATCTTTACCCAGGAACACCAGGAATTGCGCCGCACCGTCCGCGCCTTCGTCGACCGCGAGATCAACCCCCATGTGGACGAATGGGAAAAGGCCGGGCGCTTTCCCATCCACGAGATCTTCCGTAAGGCCGGCGACCTCGGCCTGCTGGGCATTTCCAAGCCGGAGCAATTCGGTGGAATGGGCCTGGACTACAGCTACTCCATCGTCGCCGCCGAAGAGTTCGGCACCATCCGCTGTGGCGGCATCCCCATGTCCATCGGCGTGCAGACCGACATGTGCACCCCCGCCCTCGCCCGCTTCGGCAGCGATGAACTGCGCGACGAATTCCTGCGCCCGGCGATCAGCGGCGAGCAGGTCGGCTGCATTGGCGTCTCGGAAACCGGCGCCGGCTCCGACGTGGCCGGGCTCAAGACCCACGCGCGCAAAGACGGTGACGACTACGTGATCAACGGCAGCAAAATGTGGATCACCAACTCGCCCAGCGCCGACTTCATCTGCCTGCTGGCCAACACCTCCGACGACAAACCGCACATCAACAAATCGCTGATCATGGTGCCGATGAACACCCCCGGCATCAGCGTCAGCCCGCCCCTGGAAAAGCTCGGCATGCACAGCTCCGAGACTGCCCAGGTGTTCTTCGACGGCGTGCGCGTGCCCCAACGTAACCGCATCGGCCACGAAGGCGCGGGGTTCATGATGCAGATGCTGCAGTTCCAAGAAGAACGCCTGTTTGGCGCGGCCAACATGATCAAGGGCCTGGAGCACTGTATCGACAGCACCATCGAATACTGCAAAGAGCGCCAGACCTTCGGCAAGGCGCTGATCGACAACCAGGTGATCCACTTTCGCCTGGCCGAACTCGCCACCGAAATCGAATGCCTGCGCGCGTTGGTCTACCAGGCCACCGAGCAATACATCAAAGGCCAGGACGTGACCCGCCTGGCCTCCATGGCCAAGCTCAAGGCCGGGCGCCTGGGCCGCGAAGTCAGCGACAGTTGCCTGCAATACTGGGGTGGCATGGGCTTCATGTGGGACAACCCCGTGGCCCGCGCCTATCGCGATGTGCGCCTGGTGTCGATCGGCGGCGGCGCCGACGAAATCATGCTGGGCATCATCTGCAAACTGATGGGCACCTTGCCGGGGAAAAAATCATGAACCCCCTGCTGCTCGAACCGCACAACGGTGTGCTGCACATCACCCTAAACCGCCCGGAATGCCGCAATGCGATGAGCCTGGAAATGGTCAATGAACTGCGCAGCGTGCTGGCGCAGCTGGACAGCCAGACGCGGGCCGTGGTGATCAGCGGCGCGGGCGAGCACTTTTGCGCCGGGGCGGACGTGAAAGACCTGGTCACGGCGGGCAATCAACTCCAGGCGCTGAACCGGGCGTTTGGCACCTTGCTGCAGGCAGTGGAAGCCGTGCCGCAAGTGGTGATCGTGGTGCTGCAAGGCGCGGTGCTGGGCGGCGGTTTTGGCCTGGCGTGCGTGAGCGATATCGCCATCGCCGATCACCAAGCGCAATTCGGCCTGCCGGAAACCAGCCTGGGCTTGTTGCCGGCGCAGATTGCCCCGTTTGTGGTCAAGCGAATTGGCCTGACCCAGGCACGCCGCTTGGCACTGACCGCCGCGCGCTTTGATGGCGTAGAGGCCGAGCGACTGGGGGTCGTGCACTTTACCGAGCGCGATCCGCAGGCGCTGGCAGAACGATTGGATGCAGTGTTGAGCCAGGTACTGAAGTGTGCGCCAGGCGCCAATGCACGGACCAAAGCGCTGCTGCTCGCGAGTGTGGATGAACCGCTTGAGGCAGTACTGGATCGAGGAGCGCAGTGGTTTGCCGAGGCCGTGAGGAGTGAGGAAGGGATTGAGGGGACGCAGGCGTTTGTGCAGAAGCGGAAACCGAAGTGGTGCAGATGACGCCTTCGCGGGCAAGCCCGCTCCCACATTTGGACCGAGTACGGCACGTACAAACCGGTCGGCTCTAAGGCCGCCGCGCTTTTGATTTTGATCTTGGGCGCCCCGTCAAACACGCTGGCCGAACGCAGGCTTGAATCCGTGGGTAACCCGCTGTAAGAGCGGAACCGCCAGCAGCCGTTACCGCAGAAATGGATATGTACCCGAGGACCGCAGCAATGCCGCAGCTAACAAAAATCCTGATCGCCAACCGCGGCGAAATCGCCTGCCGCATCCAACGCACCGCCCAGGCCTTGGGCTATCGCACTGTGGCCATCTACAGCGACGCCGACGCTCAGGCCCTGCATGTGCAAATGGCCGACGAAGCCGTCCACATCGGCCCTGCCCCCGTCCACCAGTCATACCTCAACATCGAAGCCATCCTCAACGCCGCCAAACGAACAGGCGCCGACGCCATCCACCCCGGCTACGGCTTCCTCTCCGAAAACCCCGACTTCGCCCGCGCCTGCCAACACGCCGGCCTCACCTTCATCGGCCCCAGCGTTGAAGCCATCGAACTGATGGGCAGCAAACGCCTGTCCAAACTCGCCATGCTCGAAGCCGGCGTCCCCTGCATCGCCGGCTACCAAGGCAGCGCCCAGGACGACACCACCCTGCAACAGGAAGCCGACCGCATCGGCTACCCCCTGATGATCAAGGCCAGCGCCGGCGGCGGCGGTCGCGGCATGCGCCTCGTACACCAATCGAAAGACCTGCTGGACAACCTGCACACCGCCCGCTCGGAAGCCAAAAACGCCTTCGGCAGCGACGAACTGATCCTCGAACACGCTTTGATCGACCCGCGCCACGTCGAAATCCAGCTGTTCGGCGACAGCCACGGCCACCTCATTTACCTCGGTGAGCGCGACTGCTCGATCCAGCGCCGCCACCAGAAAGTCATCGAAGAAGCCCCCTGCCCTGTCATGACGCCCGAGCTGCGCCAAGCCATGGGCGAAGCTGCTTTGAAGGCCGGACGTGCGGTGAACTACGTCGGCGCCGGCACCGTGGAGTTCCTGCTCGACCGCCACGGTCGGTTCTACTTCCTGGAAATGAACACGCGCCTGCAAGTGGAACACCCGGTGACCGAACTGATCACCGGCCTCGACCTGGTGGACTGGCAACTGCAGATCGCCGCCGGCCAACCGCTGCCGTTGACGCAGGCCGACGTCACCCTCAGCGGCCACGCCATGGAAGTGCGCTTGTACGCGGAAGACCCGACCCAAGGCTTCCTGCCGCAAACCGGCGATGTATTGCGCTGGGACCCAGCCACTGGCGTGCGTATCGACCATGGCGTGATGGAAGGCCAACGCATCAGCCCGTTCTACGACCCGATGCTGGGCAAGATCATCGCCCATGGCGCCACCCGCGAAGAGGCGCGACGCAAATTGCTCCGGGCAGTGGAAGACACGGTGCTGCTGGGGGTCGCGACCAACCAGCTGCTGCTGGTGGATTTGCTCAAGCATCCGGACTTTGTCGGCGGCGATTTCAGTACCGGGTTTATCGCTGAGCACTTCCGCGAAATCCCGCCCCTGAAGCCATCAACAGAACAGCTGGCCCTGGCCGCCGCGCTGTTTTACCAGCACAGTGCCAACCAGCACCCCCAAGGCCTGGCGGGATGGCGCAACAACGCCAGCGCGCCTTGCACCTATCGCCTGGAGGTCAACGGGAACATCCATACCGTCAGTGCTGAGCCACTGCAACTCACTACCGACGGTCGCCACGTCACCCTGGTATTCAACGGCATCCGGCGCCGCATGGCCTATCACCTCGACGCCAATCAGTTGTGGCTGCCCGGCCTCAAGGTGATCAACCGCACCCAGCAAGTCGCCAGCCGCCAGGCCGACGCCAGCAGCGGCACGGTCAAGGCGCCGATGGACGGTGCAATCGTCGATGTGCGGGTCAGCGTCGGCGACAGCGTGACCAAAGGCCAATTGCTGCTGGTACTCGAAGCCATGAAAATGGAGCATCCGCTGACGGCCGGTATCGACGGTGTGATCAAGGGCGTGCAAGTGATTGCCGGTGATCAGGTGCGCAATCGTCAGGTTCTGCTGGAGATCGTCTAGCCCCTAGGCGGAACTACAGGGCCGGGCTACGCTCTATCCCCAACAGAAAGGGAAGAGTACGGGAACCTGCACGATGCCTCATTGGCTGATTATTGACCTTGAAGCCACAACGGATGAAGGCGGCTGGCCCGTGACGGAGATGGAAGTCATCGAGATCGGCGCGAGCCTGGTCAACCGCCAGGGCCGCGAGCTGGACCACTTCCAGCGCTTTGTGCGGCCGCTGCGCCGGCCATTGCTGACGCCCTTTTGCCGCCAACTGACCCACATCACCCAGGCCAATATCGATAACGCGGCGCCGATTACCGAGGTGTGGCCGCTGTTCGAGCGCTGGCTGGGCCAGCATCAGCCGCGCCTGGAAGGCTGGGCCAGCTGGGGCGATTACGATCGCAAGCAACTGGAACTGGAATGGCAACGCCATGGCCTGGCCAGCGCACTCGCCACCACGCCCCATGTGAACCTCAAGCAACGCTTCGCCAAGGCCCGCCGCCTGGACAAGCCCCTGGGGCTCAATGGCGCCCTGCAATTGGCGGGGATGCAGTTTCATGGCCAGCAACATCGGGCGCTGGAGGATGCACGCAATACGGCGCGCCTGCTGCCGCTGATTTTGCCGGTCTAGGCAGCTCCTCTGCCCTTGGGCATACTGGCCGACCTTTCCAGACCCTTTTCCGAGGAATCGCCCATGTTTAAAGTCAACGAGTACTTCGACGGCACCGTCAAGTCGATCGCTTTCGGCACCGCAGAAGGTCCGGCGACCATCGGCGTCATGGCCCCCGGCGAATACGAATTCGGCACCGCCCAACGTGAAATCATGCACGTGGTGTCCGGCGCGCTGACCGTCAAACTGCCGGATGCCAGCGAGTGGGAAACCTTCGCCGCCGGCAGCCAGTTCAACGTGCCGGCCAACAGCAAGTTCCAGCTGAAAGTCGCCGTGGACACTGCTTACCTGTGCGAATACCGCGGCTAAGGCTTTCCCGGAAGCAAAAAAATGCCCGTCTCACAAGCGACGG
Organism: Pseudomonas sp. TWR1-1-4; assembly: GCF_049897165.1. Taxonomy (NCBI): domain Bacteria; kingdom Pseudomonadati; phylum Pseudomonadota; class Gammaproteobacteria; order Pseudomonadales; family Pseudomonadaceae; genus Pseudomonas; species Pseudomonas sp. TWR1-1-4. The sequence goes on from NZ_JAFCVS010000001.1 coordinate 962,795, forward strand.
GCATTTTTTATGCGTGAGGAAAACTACTCCAGGAACGTCACCGGCATCCCGACTTCCAACCGCCCAATGCCATCGTTGACCAGGTTCTGGCCGAAAATCGCACCGTCTTCGGTCTTGCGGTAAGCCTCCAGCGTGGCGAAGGGTTCGCGGTCGGCGCTGCGCTCGCCGGTTTGCGGGTCGATGGTGGTGAGGATGCAGCGCGAGCACGGCTTGACCGCACGGAACTCCACGTCGCCGATGCGCAGGCGTTTCCAGCCGTCTTCGGCGAAGGCTGCGCTGCCCTCGATGACGAGGTTGGGACGAAAGCGCAGCATGTCCATGGGGCGGCCGATGCGTTGGGAAAGATCGTCCAGCGACGCCTGGCCGATCACCAGCAGCGGATAACCGTCGGCAAACGCGACCTGATCGTCGTCCTTGCCGTAACCGGCCTGGGTGGTGCGGGCGCGTTCAACGGGGATTTGCACCAGGCGCGTCGGTTTGCCGATGAAGTCGCTGACCCAAGCGGCCGCCGCGTCGCCCGCGTCCGGTACGCGCAGAGTGTCACGCCAGATCGTCACACCCCGCAATTCGGCGTCGCTACCCGGCAGCGCCACGTCCAGCGCGGCGTAGCCCGGAGAACTCAATGTGAGGCCGCCGCTGCTGTTCCACAGCGCCGACAACTGACTCATCTTGGCCACGGCACGCTGCGTGAGGAAACGCCCGCTGGCTTCATCCACCAGCATCCAGCGTCGGTCCCCGTCCACCCCGAGCTTATCCAGGCCGACCTGCTGCAGGATTTCGGCCTTGCCGGACTTCAAGGGGTAACGGTACAACGCACTGAGACGAAGCATGGGCCTGCATTCCTGAGGGGCAAAGCCGTCACCCTAAGGTCAAGCGGGCGCTTCGTCCAGCATCAGACGCTGACGCACCACATCGACCAGCTTGTCGGGCTGGAATTTGGACAGGAAGTTGTCACAGCCGACCTTCTTCACCATCGAGTCGTTGAAGCTGCCGGACAACGAGGTGTGCAGCACTACATACAGGCCACGCAGGCGCGGGTCGTTGCGGATTTCGGTGGTGAGGCGGTAACCGTCCATCTCGGGCATTTCGGCGTCGGTGAAGATCATCAGCAGCTTATCGGTCATTACATGGCCGGCGTCAGCCCAGGCCTTGAGCATGTTCAGCGCCTTGAGGCCGTCACTGGCGATGTGCATCTTCACGCCCAGTTGGCCGAGGGTGTCGCGCAGTTGCGAGAGGGCCACATTGGAGTCGTCCACCAGCAGCACCTCACGGCCACGGGCGCGCTCCAGCACCGGGTCTTCGAGTTTTTCACGGGAGACCTTGGCGTTATACGGGACGATCTCGGCCAGGACTTTTTCCACGTCGATGATTTCCACCAACTGGTCGTCGACCTTGCTGATGGCCGTGAGGTAATGCTGGCGGCCGGCGCTGGTCGGCGGCGGCAGGATAGCTTCCCAGTTCATGTTGACGATGCGGTCCACACCGCCCACCAGGAACGCCTGCACCGAGCGGTTGTACTCGGTGACGATAATGGTGCTGTTAGGGCCCGGCACCAACGGGCGCATGCCGATGGCCTGCGACAGGTCGATCACCGGCAGAGTCTGGCCCCGCAGGTTGACCACGCCGCAGACGAAAGGATGGCGCTGCGGCATCAAGGTCAGCTTGGGCAGTTGCAGGACTTCCTGCACCTTGAACACGTTGATCGCGAACAGCTGACGCCCGAACAGGCGGAACATGAGGATCTCCAGGCGATTCTCACCCACCAGCTGCGTGCGTTGATCTACCGTGTCGAGAATGCCAGCCATTAAAAGCTCCTGATGCGCAAAGGGATTGTGCTGCTCACTTAAGGCTTGTTATCGGCGGCAAGCGCCAGACCTTGACCCTTGTAAAATGCCACGTAAATTCATTGATGTCACACTGACATCATGGTTTACTGCGCTGGCCTCTCCACAGAGCGGTACAGCGACGTTGCACGACATTCAATTCGATGCAAGGTTCCGCTATGTAAGGGATTCCCCTATGCACAATCAGGCCCAACCTGATATTCGCAATATCTAATAGCCATTAATGTGACGCCATTCTCAATGCATGAATGGAGTCAGGCTTTTGTTTGCCATCCCAAGCCCTCGGCCCACGGCCCTTCCAGACATCCAGATGTCGGCAATTGAAGGTGCGCAATTGACCCCGCCTACGAGGGCCGCGCAGAGCCGTTGCCGTCACTCTAATAAACGCCCTACTAAAAACTCGGAAGCAACCTACAGATTCCAGTCATATTTGATCGCTACTTTTAAGCCATTCACCCGGTGCGACATCTCATCACCCGACCTTATGTTGTGGAGACTTGCATGATGAACGACGGTAAGGAGTGGCAACTTGCTCTTCCCGAATTCCTGCATGAAGCTGAAAAGCTGCTGGTCAAGTCGGAAGAGTGCCTGAGCCACCTGCACTTGATCCGAAACGACAGTGACGCCATCGACTGCATGAAGATCAGCTTGATCAAGCTCGCTGAAAAGGCCGACTGCCTTGCCCTGCAAGCGATCAGCGAATTTTCACGGCATATCCAGTACCTGATCGCCAATGCCGAAAGCCCCCTGCAATTGCATGATCAAGCCTTGGACGCCCTGGAGGAGTGCCTCAAGTTGCTGGCCTGGCAGTTGGAATTGATTGATGTAAAGACAGGTCAGTTGGCACTGGATGAGGCGGAGCAGACCACGCTGATTGCTACGGTAACGCTGCATATTCCACAAAAGGATTTCAGTGTTAAACCACAGCAACGCATGCATCACGCGTCCTGAGTCGATCGCAGGTCGTATTTAAACCTGAAGTTGTCTGAAAACGACATAAGCTGTTAATCCAACCGAGTTGAACTGAGCCGACAAAGATATCAATTAGCCATTAACCGCAATAACGATACAACCAAACAAAAATAATATAACCCCCCCCACTCCATGAACTCTGGGAATACCGCCCGGAGCATTTGCGCAGTTAATACCCCTTGCCAGGCACGGCACTAGGCGACCAACGGTAACAGTGGTGGTACTATGCCCGACTCGAAGTGACTCAACTTCATCATGCATAAAAACGATTCGATAACGCATTCCAAACAGAGTCCTGTCAGCCGCCGTGACCGGACTTCCCGCAGCGAACCTTCATTGGCTCCATCCGCTATGTACGCCAACCTCAAGACACTCATCGCAAGGTCCGCGTCCCGCAGCAATGCACGCCGTCTGATCCTCGCCCTGTGCCTTGGCTCGCTGCTGCTGAGCCTGTGGGCCTACAGTTTCTCCGCCGCCTTGCCGCTGCTGGTGGTACTTAACCTGGCCACGCTGGTGGTGGTCGGCCTGCAACAGTGGCACTCGCGTAAATCCATCAAGTTCCAGCCCCAGGAACTGGCCGATCGCCTGCTGCAAGTGCAGGAAAACGAACGCCACCGCCTCAGCCGCGAATTGCATGACGATATTGGCCAACTGCTCACCGCCGCCAAGCTGCAAAGCGAATGGCTCAAGCGCCGCCTGCCCGAAGACCTGCAAAGCCAATGCACAGTACTGTGCAACACCCTGAATGAAACCCTGGCCAAGGTGCGTGACGTCTCCGCCATCCTCAACCCTCGCCAGCTGGCCAGCCTGGGTTTGGAAGCCAGCCTGCGCGCGCACCTGCTCAAGACCCTGGAAAACACCCCAATTCACTGGAGCCTGGAATGCCAGCAGCGGTTGACCGGCATCCCGGAAGAAATGGCCGTGGCGGCCTTTCGCATCACCCAGGAAGCGGTGACCAACATGCTTCGCCACGCCCAGGCGCGCAATCTGCTGGTACGCCTGCAACGCCTGCCCGAGGGCCTGTCGCTGAATATCTGCGATGACGGCCAGGGTTTTTCGCCGGCCATCAACCCGGGCCTGGAAGGCCAACGAGGCATGGCCGGCATGTCCGAGCGGATTGATCAGCTTGGCGGTTCGTTATCCGTCAAGAGCCAGCCAGGCAAAGGGACACGGATCGACGCGCTTTTCCCCTGGGCGCCCCGCGCCCTCGAACGGGCCAGTTCCCCTAAGGTTATCGAGTGACCTGCACATTACTCCTGGTGGATGACCATGCTCTGATCCGGGCCGGCGTACGCGCGCTGGTCCAGGACATTCCCGGCTACACGGTGGTCGGTGAGGCCAGCGATGGCATACAGTTGCTGGAGCAGTTCAGCGCCCTGCTGCCCGATATCGTGCTGTTGGACCTGTCGATGAAGCACACCGGCGGGCTGGATGCCCTGCAGCAACTCAAGCGCGCCTACCCCAAGAGCCGCGTGCTGATCCTGTCGATGCACACCGACCCGGAACTGATCATGTGCGCGCTGGAATCCGGCGCCCACGGCTACCTGCTCAAGGACACCACCGCCAACGAGCTGGAACACGCATTGCTGGCCCTGCGCAACAACGAGCGCTACCTGAGCCCGGCGATTGCCCACACGGTGATCAACCAGGCGCTGGTGCGCAGCCAGGGCCCCACCACCCCGGCCGGCCATAGCCATAACCTTACCGCGCGGCAGTTGGAGATTCTGCGGTTGATTGTGCGCGGCAAGTCCACCCGGGAAATCGCCCACGGCCTGGGCCTGAGCATCAAGACCGTGGAAGCGCACCGCTCGCAGATCATGAAGCGTTTGCAGATTTTCGACGTGGCGGGCCTGGTGTTATTTGCGGTGCGCGAGCAGATCATCAGCCTGGACGACTAACGGCGAATCCACCGGCAGGTGCACGCGCAGGGCCTTGGGCAGGGCTTCGAAGTGCAGGTCATCGCCCTCAAGAGGTTCGCCGTCCAAGTTGATGTACAGACCTTGCGCGACCTTGATATTCACCCATGGCAAGCGCGCCCGCACAAACATGGTGTCGAGGCCCCAGCCATTGCTCATCAACTCACGCAAGGTGCCGACCACCTCCTGAGGGGCGGGCAAGATGCTGACATCCAGCAGGCCGTCATCGGCCATGGCGCCTGGGCATAGTTCATGCCCACCGCCTGCCTGGCGACCGTTGCCGATGCCCAGGGCGAGCAACTCGCCTTTCCAATGGAAATCCGGGCCATCCAGCTCGGCGTAGGCGGCCTTTAACTCGCTGAACCGCGTCAACCCCGTGAACAAGTAGGCGGCGCCGCCCAGGACTTTCTTCAAGTCCTCGGAAGTGTTGGCGGTGACTTGGCTGCCGAAACCACCTGTCGCCATGTTGAGGAAGATCTGCCCCCCGACCTGACCGAGGTCGATCGCCCTTGGCGGCACGTCCACCAGCGCCAGGGCCTGGGCGGGCTCCAGCGGCACGCCAGCGGCCTTGGCGAAATCGTTCGCGGTGCCCAGGGGCATCAGCACCAGGCTGGCGTCGGTCTTGGCCTGGGCCATGGCTTCGGCCACATCGCGCAGGGTGCCGTCGCCGCCACCGGCGATGATATGGGTGTAGCCGCCGGCCAGGGCTTCGTTGACCAGGCGTTGGGCGTCTCCGCCTTCCCAGGTGACCCGCACCGCCAACTCGCCGCCCTGCTCGCGCCGTGCCTGCACGGCGGTGCGGACGTCCTCGTTGAGGGCTTGCTTGCCGTGGAGGATCAACAGGGCTTTGGGGGTGGTCATTGCGGGAATCTCCTGATTCAAGGGTGCTTGGAGGATGTGGACCTTGGGCGGGGAGAAAAAAGCCATTGGATGGGAAAAAAATTGGATGATTGAGTACATATTCGTTTTTTGGGTAACGGCGGGTATTGGTTCCGCCCTTACGGCGGGTCACTTTTGAAAAGAGCCCAAAAGTAACCAAAAGGCTCTTGCCCCAACACTCGGTACCTCGCCTAGGCTCGGTATGCCCGTAATCCGACAGTGATTCGGGGGGCCGCCGCCACGCGCCATCCATGGCGCGGGGCGGCTAAACCGGCATCCCTGCCGGTTTACCCCCCGAATCCCTGTCGAATTCCGGCCAGCGTGTTTGACGGGGCGCCTAAGATCAAGATCAAAAGCAAGAGCACAGCGGCCTGACAGCCGGCTTGAGTGGTGTGAAGCAAAGGCAAAGGCAAACGCGGTTCATTGTAGGAGCTGGCTTGCCGGCGATGGTCGTTAACGATGACGTGGGGTGTCTGGATGAACGCGGCGTTCTCACGTTTTTCGCCGGCAAGCCGGCTCCTACAGGGACCGCGTATCCACGATGCGAAGCGAGTCGCTCTTGATCTTGATTTTGATCTTAGGCGCCCCGTCAAACACGCTGGCCGAACGCAGGCTTTGGAGCGTGGGTAACCCGGCAGGACGCCGGGTTAGCCGCGCTGGGCCAAGGATGGCCCATCGCGGCGGCCCACGCTCCAAAGCCGGAGTGAGGGCACACCGAGCCTAAGCGAGGTGCCGAGTGTTGGGGCGAAGACCTTTTGCTTACTTTTGGGTCTTTCCAAAAGTGAGCCGCCGTAAGGGCGGAACCAATACCAGCCGTTACCGCAGCAACGGATATGTACTCAATCAACTCTTATGCAACTTACTCATCAGTTGCGCCTCAGCCTGAGTCAACCCACACGACTGAGTAAGCTCATCCACCGTAGCCCCCATCCCCACCAGCTTAGCAGCCTGCGCAAACGAAAGACTCGAAGGATCCCGCTGTTCAATCTGCGCCAGTTTGTCAGGCAACGGCGCAAGAATCGCGCGCAACTCATGCACCTCGTCCCCGACTTTCACCGCACTCTGCTGAAAGTGATCAACCCGCTTCACCAACTCCAGCACCCGTCGATCACGCAGAGCATCACGCTCAGCCTGCTGCAACAACAGTTCACGCTGCTGACGCACATAGCGCAACAGAAATGCCAAAGTCCCGGCCCACAACAAGGCCAGGACAATCACCGCGGCCTCAAGGAACAATCAGATGCTCTCCAGTTCCGACCATTCTTCTTCGCTCATCATCTTGTCCAGCTCAACCAGAATCAGCAGCTCGCCGTTCTTGTTGCACACGCCCTGGATAAACTTGGCGGACTCCTCGTTACCCACGTTCGGCGCAGTTTCCACTTCAGACTGGCGCAGGTAAACCACTTCGGCCACGCTGTCGACCATGATCCCGACCACTTGCTTGTCGGCCTCGATGATGACGATACGCGTGTTGTCGTTGACTTCAGTCGGCACCAGGCCAAAACGCTGGCGGGTGTCGATCACTGTCACCACGTTGCCGCGCAGGTTGATGATACCCAGCACGTAGCTCGGCGCACCCGGCACCGGGGCGATCTCGGTGTAGCGCAGCACTTCCTGCACGCGCATCACGTTAATGCCATAGGACTCGTTGTCCAGTTTGAAGGTAACCCATTGCAGGATCGGATCATCCAAACCTTGTGCGGACGCTGACTTGTTCATACCCCTGACCCCTTCAAATGCCGTTGAGTACGGCGTGTGTGCTTCGCTGACCGCATTCGCATGCGGCCCTTATTGTTCAATCAACTGTGTTTGTTCAGTGGCATCGATTTGACGGCACCGCTGGCGATCAACTCAGCCAGTTCGGCGACGTCGAGCAACGCGCACATGTGTTCGATCACGGTGCCCGCCAGCCAAGGCCGTTGGCCCCGGTGGCTGCGCCATTTGATTTCGTTCGGGTCCAGGCGCAACGAGCGGCTGACTTGATGCACCGCCAGCCCCCACTCGTAGCCCTGCACCGAGATCACGTATTGCAGGCCCTGACGGAAGTCGTCGCGGTAGCGGTCGGGCATGACCCAGCGCGCGGTATCCAGGACTTTGAGGTTGCCGGCCTGGCTGGGCAGAATGCCGAGGAACCACTCCGGTTGCCCGAACAACGGCGTCAGCTCCTGGCCCTCCAGCGAATAGATCGAGCCCAGGCACACCAGCGGCACCGCCAGGGTCAACCCGGCGACGTCGAACAGCAGGCATTCGAACGGTTCGGCAGCCCAGCTTGGGCGGCCATCACCGGTCACCGGCGGCGGTGTGATGCTCGGCGGCAGGTGCACTTGCACCACCGGCTCGACCACAACAGGAGCAACCACCACAGGCGCCACCACTATCGGTGTGATCGGCACTACGACCTGCGCATCGCGGGCTTGTTCTTCCAGCACCGCCAACTGGAATTCATCCAGCGCGGCTTCGGGTTTAACAGCCGGTTCCAACACCAGGATCGGTTCCGGCAGTTCTTCGGCGGTCGCATCCTGCAGCAGGGCATCCAGATAGGATTCCAGCGCCAGTTGCGGCCGAGTCTTGAGTTCGACAGGACGGTTCATCACGCCACCTGCGCCACAAGCTGCTGCGACAGCAGGTGCTTGAGCAACGCGCGGTAGGCGAGTACGCCACGGCTCTTACCGTCGAACTGCGATGGCGCGAGACCTGCGCGGCTGGCGTCACGCAGGCGCGTGTCCACTGGAATGTAGCCATTCCAAATGGTGTCCGGATAGGCATCGCGCAACACGCGCAGGGTGCCGAGGGACGCCTGGGTGCGGCGGTCGAACAAGGTCGGCACGATGCTGAACGGCAGCGCTTGTTTGCGCGAACGGTTGATCATCGCCAGGGTGCTGACCATGCGCTCCAGGCCTTTGACGGCCAAGTGCTCGGTCTGCACCGGAATCACCAGTTGCTGGCTCGCCGCCAACGCGTTGACCATCAACACGCCGAGCAACGGCGGGCTGTCGATGATTGCGTAGTCGAAATCCTGCCAGAGTTGCGCCAGGGTCTTGGCGATCACCAGGCCCAACCCGCTCTGCCCCGGCGACTGGCGCTCAAGGGTGGCCAGGGCGGTGCTGGACGGCAGCAGGGAAATACTTTCGTTGCTGGTGGGCAGCAGCAGTTGCCCCGGCAGATCGGCCGGCACGCTGCCCTTGTGCAGGAACAGGTCGTAGTTGCTGTGTTCCAGCGCATCCGGGTCATAGCCGAAATAGCTGGTCATGGAGCCGTGAGGGTCCAGGTCCACCACGACCACGCGCTTGCCCGCCTCGGCCAGCAAGCCGGCTAAGGCGATGGACGTGGTGGTCTTGCCGACCCCACCTTTTTGATTGGCAACTGCCCAGACTCTCATTCGGTTGGTTCCTCCCGGCAGGCACAGGCGCGACCGAGACATTGCATAAGGTTATTGAGCCGGCGACGGAGAATTGACGGCGCTCTGACGAACCGGCGGTTTTACAGGGGGCGGTGCAGTTTGTGTGCCAGCCCGCTTCAAGGCGGCATCCGGTGTTGCATTGGCGGTACCGGTGCCGGTCAGGCTGCGGCGCACATCCAGGTTGCGCGACACTACCAACACCACCCGGCGGTTCTTCGCGCGGCCCTCTACCGTAGCGTTATTGGCCACCGGCTGGAACTCACCATAACCCACCGAGGCCAGGCGCCCAGGGTTCACGCCCTGCATCGCCAGCATGCGCACGATGCTTGACGCACGGGCCGAGGACAGCTCCCAGTTGGTCGGGTACTGCGCGGTGCTGATCGGGAAATTGTCGGTGAAGCCTTCGACATGGATCGGATTTTCAAACGGCTTGAGAATCGCCGCCACCTTGTCGATGATGGTAAACGCCTGGTCGCTCGGCAACGCGTCGGCGCTGGCAAACAACAGGCTGGAATTAAGCTCGATTTCCACCCACAACTCGTTGCCGCGCACGGTCATCTGGTTGGAGCTGATCAGGTCGCCAAACGCTGCGCTGATGTCATCGGCGATGCTTTTCAGTGGATCGCTGGTGCCACCCACGCCGGCAGCGGTTTCATCGCTGTCGTTGACCAGCGGCTTGGCCGGGGTCACGGTCTTGGGCCGCTCTTCACCGATCGGGATCGGCTTGAGGGCGCGGTCGGCGTCGTTGAACACGCCAATCAGCGCCTGGGAAATAACTTTGTACTTGCCTTCGTTAATCGACGAGATCGAGTACATCACCACGAAAAACGCGAACAGCAAAGTGATGAAGTCCGCGTAGGACACCAGCCACCGTTCGTGGTTGACGTGTTCTTCGGGCTCGCGACGGCGACGGCTCACAGGCAATACCCCCAGCAACACAAATCACCTGTAGGTGCCGGCTTGCCGGCGAAAAACCCGAGAGCGCCGCGGGGCATCAGGCAACCCGCGTTATCGTTGGCGATTTTCGCCGGCAAGCCGGCTCCTACAGGGTGCATGTTCATCAATCCATGAAGCCCTGGAGCTTCAATTCGATGGAGCGCGGGTTCTCACCCTCGGCAATCGACAAAATACCTTCGAGCAACATCTCGCGGTAACGCGACTGGCGCAGGGCAATCGACTTGAGCTTGCTGGCCACCGGCAACAACACCAGGTTGGCACTGGCCACGCCGTAGATGGTGGCGACAAATGCCACGGCAATGCCGCTGCCCAGTTGTGAAGGGTCGGCCAAGTTGCCCATCACATGGATCAGGCCCATCACCGCGCCGATGATGCCGATGGTCGGCGCGTAGCCGCCCATGCTTTCGTAGACTTTGGCGGCGTTGATGTCGCGGCTTTCCTGGGTGTAGAAATCCACTTCCAAAATGCTGCGAATCGCTTCCGGTTCGGCGCCATCTACCAGCAATTGAAGGCCTTTGCGCGCGTAGCTGTCGGGCTCGGCATCGGCCACGCCTTCCAGGCCCAGCAGGCCTTCCTTGCGGGCGGTGAGGCTCCAGTTGACCACGCGGTCGATGCCGCCAGGCAAGTCGACACGTGGCGGAAAAATGATCCAGATAAGGATCTGCATGGCGCGTTTGAAGGAGCTCATGGGCGACTGCAGCAATGCCGCGCCCACGGTGCCGCCGATCACGATCAGGGCGGCCGGGCCGTTGGCCAGGGCGCCGAGGTGACCGCCTTCGAGGTAGTTGCCGCCGATGATCGCGACAAACGCCATGATGATACCGATCAGGCTCAAAACATCCATCAGAGGCAAGCCTCCACCAGATGCTTGCCGATGTCGTCCAGACTGTAGACGGCGTCAGCCAAGTCGGCCTTGACGATGGCCATGGGCATGCCGTAGATCACGCAGCTGGCCTCGTCCTGGGCCCAGATGGCGCTGCCGCCCTGCTTGAGCAGGCGCGCGCCCTCACGGCCGTCGGCGCCCATGCCGGTGAGCACCACCGCCAGAACTTTGTCGCCGTAGGACTTGGCTGCCGAACCAAAGGTGATGTCCACGCATGGTTTGTAGTTCAGGCGCTCGTCGCCCGGCAGGATTTTGATCGCGCCACGGCCGTCCACCATCATTTGCTTGCCACCCGGCGCCAGCAACGCCAGGCCAGGACGCAGGATGTCGCCATCCTCGGCTTCCTTGACGCTGATGCGGCACAGCTTGTCCAGGCGCTCGGCGAAGGCCTTGGTGAAGGCAGCAGGCATGTGCTGGATCAACACGATCGGCGCCGGGAAGTTGGCCGGCAGTTGGGTCAACACGCGTTGCAGGGCCACCGGGCCGCCGGTGGACGTGCCGATAGCCACAAGTTTGTAGGCCTTGCGCTTCGGCGCAGGCGAATGGGCAGTCGCAGGCGCAGCAGCGCGAACCGGCGCCACGGCAGGCCGGGCAACCGGCGCAGGCGCTGGACGAGCAAACGATGACGTCGGTGCAGCCGGTGCTGCAACCGGTGCAGGCGTCGGCGCTGGCGCGCTGAACAGGCTGCGACGGTTACTGCGGGAAATACTGTGCACCTTCTCGCACAGCATCTGCTTGACCTTCTCGGGGTTGCGCGAGATGTCTTCGAAATTCTTCGGCAGGAAGTCCACCGCGCCGGCGTCCAGCGCATCCAGGGTGACCCGGGCGCCTTCGTGAGTCAGCGAGGAGAACATCAACACCGGAGTCGGGCAGCGTTGCATGATGTGCCGGACCGCGGTGATGCCATCCATCATCGGCATCTCGTAGTCCATGGTGATCACGTCCGGTTTCAACGCAATGGCTTGATCAATCGCCTCTTTGCCGTTGGTGGCCGTGCCGACCACCTGGATCGTTGGATCGGCGGAAAGAATTTCCGAGACGCGGCGGCGGAAGAAACCCGAATCGTCCACCACCAGGACCTTGACTGCCATAAACACTCCGTTAGGCGGGGCGGGCACTACCGCCCTGCCCCACCAGAATCAAATACGCCGAGCGGCGTAACGCTTGAGCATGCTCGGAACATCGAGAATCAGCGCGATCCGACCGTCACCGGTGATGGTCGCACCCGACATGCCCGGGGTTCCCTGCAGCATTTTGCCCAAAGGCTTGATGACCACTTCTTCCTGGCCCACCAGTTGATCGACCACAAAACCGATGCGCTGGGTGCCCACGGAGAGAATCACCACATGGCCTTCGCGCTGCTCTTCATGCTTGGCCGATGCCACCAGCCAGCGCTTGAGGTAGAACAGGGGCAACGCCTTGTCGCGCACGATCACCACTTCCTGGCCGTCCACCACGTTGGTACGCGACAGGTCGAGGTGGAAGATCTCGTTGACGTTGACCAGCGGGAAGGCGAACGCCTGGTTGCCCAGCATCACCATCAGGGTCGGCATGATCGCCAAGGTCAAAGGCACCTTGATCACGATCTTCGAGCCCTGGCCCTTGGTCGAGTAGATGTTGATCGAGCCATTGAGCTGGCTGATCTTGGTCTTCACCACGTCCATGCCGACGCCACGGCCGGAGACGTCGGAAATCTCGGTCTTGGTCGAGAACCCCGGGGCAAAGATCAGGTTGTAGCACTCGGTGTCGGTCAGGCGGTCGGCGGCGTCCTTGTCCATCACGCCGCGCTTGACCGCGATATTGCGCAATATGGCCGGGTCCATGCCCTTGCCGTCATCAGTGATCGACAGCAGGATGTGGTCGCCTTCTTGCTCCGCCGCCAGGATCACTTTGCCGTTGCGGGACTTGCCCGAGGCTTCGCGTTCTTCAGGGGTTTCCACGCCGTGGTCGACGGCGTTGCGCACCAAGTGGACCAGCGGGTCGGCCAGGGCCTCGACGAGGTTCTTGTCGAGGTCGGTTTCTTCACCCACCAGTTCCAGGTTGATCTCTTTCTTGAGCTGACGCGCCAAGTCGCGAACCAGGCGTGGGAAGCGGCCGAAGACTTTCTTGATCGGCTGCATCCGGGTTTTCATCACCGCGGTTTGCAGGTCGGCGGTGACCACGTCGAGGTTCGACACGGCTTTTTGCATGGCTTCATCGCCGCTGCTCAAGCCCAGGCGCACCAGACGGTTACGTACCAGCACCAGTTCGCCGACCATGTTCATGATGTCGTCCAGGCGCGCGGTATCAACCCGCACGGTGGTTTCGGCTTCACTGGCAGGCTTCTCGGCAACCGGTGCTGCGGCGGCACGCGCCGGAGCAGGAGCCGCTACAGGCGCAGGCTTGGCGGCCGGAACCGGCGCGGCGGCCTTGGCAGCAACCGGTGCAGCCGTAGCAACAGCAGCAGCGGCCGGGGCCACTTCGCTGAACTTGCCCTTGCCGTGCAACTCGTCCAGCAGCGATTCAAACTCGTGATCGGAGATCAGGCCGTCGCCGGCCGGTGCTGCACTGGCTGCACTGGCTGCGGCAGGCGCCGCAGCCGTGGCGGCGACTTCCGGCAGGGCGTCGGCCGCGAAGGTGCCCTTGCCATGCAGTTGGTCGAGCAACGCTTCGAATTCGTCGTCGGTAATGTCGGTGTTGGCATTCGCAGCAGGCGCCTCGGGCGCAGCGGCAGGTGCCACGGCGTCCGCTGCAAACTGGCCTTTGCCATGCAACTGGTCGAGCAGGGATTCGAACTCAGCGTCAGTGATGTCTTCACTGGTTGGCGCAGCGACGGGCGCCTTGGGTGCCTCAGCCTCGGCCTTCACAGCACTGAGGGAGTTGAGCAGCTGTTCGAACTCGCTGTCGGTCACATCCGGCTCAGCTTCGGCCACAGGCTCGGGAGCCGCCTCAACCACAGGCGCAGCCGAGGTGTCGGCCGGTTCCGCCAGGCGCGCCAGGGCGGCCAGCAGTTCCGGAGTGGCAGCGGTGATCGGTGCACGGTCGCGCACCTCGCTGAACATGCCGTTGACCGCATCCAGTGCTTCGAGAATCACGTCCATCAATTCCGAATCAACGTGACGCTCACCCTTGCGCAGGATGTCGAACACGTTCTCGGCGATGTGGCAGCACTCCACCAGCTCATGGAGCTGGAGGAAGCCGGCGCCCCCTTTTACAGTGTGAAAACCGCGAAAAATTGCATTGAGCAGGTTCGCATCATCCGGTCGGCTTTCCAGCTCGACCAGTTGCTCGGACAACTGCTCTAAAATTTCGCCGGCCTCTACAAGGAAATCCTGAAGGATTTCTTCATCGGCGCCGAAGCTCATGTGGGTGCTCCTTAGAAGCCTAAACTGGATAACAGGTCATCGACATCATCTTGACCCGATACAACGTCTTCACGTTTATCGGCATGAATCTGCGGACCTTCACCCTTGGCGAGATGTTTTTTTGGATCTTTTTCCGAGAGGATCGCTTCGCGGTCATGTTCAATACCGGCAAAACGGTCAACCTGGCCTGCCATAAGCACCAATTTGAGCAAGTTGCTTTCCACTTCGGTGACCAACTGGGTCACACGCTTGATCACCTGACCGGTGAGGTCCTGGTAATCCTGGGCGAGCAGAATGTCGTTGAGGTTGCTGGAAACCGTGCGGTTTTCCTGCTCGCTGCGTGACAAGAACCCTTCGACCCGACGCGCCAATTCACGAAACTCTTCTGCGCCCACTTCGCGGCGCATGAAACGACCCCAATCGTTGCTCAGGGCCTGGGCTTCGTTGGCCATGCCGTTGACCAGGGGCGTGGCGTTTTCCACCAGGTCCATGGTGCGGTTGGCCGCCGCCTCAGTCAGCCTGACCACGTAGGACAGGCGTTCGGTGGCATCGGTGATCTGCGAGATTTCCTCGGCCTGGGGCATATGCGGGTCAATCTGGAAATTGACGATCGCACTGTGCAGCTCGCGTGTGAGCTTGCCCACTTCCTGGTACAGGCCGCGGTCACGGGTCTGGTTGAGCTCATGGATCAACTGCACCGCGTCGCCGAATTGGCCTTTTTCAAGGCTGTCGACCAACTGGTGAGCATGCTTTTTCAGGGTCGACTCGAAGTCTCCCTGTGACGTTTCTTTATGCTCCATAGCTCCCCCGCGATGGCATTAGCCGTGGATGCGTTCGAAGATTTTTTCGATCTTCTCTTTCAAGGCCAATGCAGTGAATGGCTTGACCACATAACCGTTGACCCCGGCTTGGGCGGCTTCGATGATCTGCTCACGCTTGGCTTCGGCGGTCACCATCAGCACAGGCAGGCTGCGCAGCTTTTCGTCAGCGCGCACGTGGCGCAGCAAGTCGATACCGGTCATGCCCGGCATGTTCCAGTCCGTTACCAGAAAGTCGATGCTCCCGCTGTTGAGGATCGGAATCGCCGTAATGCCGTCATCCGCCTCGACCGTGTTAGTGAACCCAAGGTCACGCAACAGGTTTTTTATGATCCGCCGCATCGTTGAGAAGTCATCAACGATGAGGATTTTCATGTTCTTGTCCAATTCGACCTCCAAGCAGTCTTAAACGCGCCCAGCACCTGGACGCGCCATTTCAATCAACAGGCATTACACAAAAAGGACTGCCGAGGGCACCACGGGTCGAACCCGCGAAGGCTGCTTGCCCTCGCGGTATCGTCTGCAGTGTCCCCACACTGCCTGTCAGCGCGCTCGCCACTCTCCCAAACGCCCCCGCAAGCGGGCTGCGCACTGGCTGTGCAACTGGCTGACCCGCGACTCGCTGACCCCCAGGACCTCACCGATTTCCTTGAGGTTCAGCTCTTCGTCGTAGTACAGCGCCAACACCAGTCGCTCACGCTCCGGCAAATTGGCAATCGCGTCCGCCAACGCCCCCTGGAAACGCTCATCTTCCAGGTCACGTGATGGCTCCATATGAGCGCTCGCGCCGTCCTCGTGCAGCCCTTCATGTTCGCCGTCCTGCAACAGGTCGTCGAAACTGAACAGGCGGCTGCCCAAGGTATCGTTCAAAATCCCGTAGTAATCGTCGAGACTCAATTGGAGTTCGGCCGCAACTTCGTGATCTTTAGCGTCGCGACCGGTTTTTGCTTCAATTGCGCGAATTGCATCACTGACCATGCGCGTGTTGCGATGCACCGAACGCGGCGCCCAGTCACCTTTACGTACTTCATCGAGCATCGCGCCACGGATACGGATACCCGCGTACGTCTCGAAACTCGCACCCTTGCTCGCATCGTATTTGGTCGACACTTCGAGCAGGCCGATCATGCCCGCCTGGATCAGGTCTTCGACCTGGACGCTGGCGGGCAGGCGTGCCAGCAAGTGATAGGCAATGCGCTTGACCAAGGGCGCGTAGCGCTCGATCAACTCGCCCTGACTGTCACGGGCAGACTTCTTGTACGCGTTGTAGCCAGTCGCTGTCATAGCACGGGTCCTGCGCTCGTCTGATGCACCAATCGCTCGACGAAAAACTCCAGATGCCCCCGAGGGTTGGCAGGCAACGGCCAGGTATCGACCTTCTGGGCAATAGCCTTGAACGCCAATGCGCATTTGGAACGAGGGAACGCTTCGTAGACTGCACGCTGCTTTTGCACAGCCTTGCGCACACACTCGTCGTAGGGAACTGCGCCGACGTATTGTAAAGCGACATCGAGGAAGCGATCCGTGACCTTGGTCAACTTGGCGAACAGGTTGCGCCCTTCCTGCGGGCTCTGGGCCATGTTGGCCAGGACGCGGAAGCGGTTCATGCCGTAGTCACGGTTAAGCAGTTTGATCAGGGCATAGGCGTCGGTGATCGAGGTGGGTTCATCGCAAACCACCAGCAACACTTCCTGCGCGGCGCGCACGAAGCTGACCACGGACTCGCCGATCCCGGCGGCGGTGTCGATCACCAGCACGTCGAGGTTGTCGCCGATATCACTGAAGGCCTGGATCAGGCCGGCATGCTGCGCCGGGCTCAGGTGCACCATGCTCTGGGTGCCGGAGGCGGCTGGCACGATGCGGATGCCACCGGGGCCCTGCAGCAGCACATCGCGCAGCTCACAGCGGCCCTCGATCACATCGGCAAGGGTGTGTTTGGGTGTCAGCCCCAGCAGAACGTCCACGTTCGCCAAGCCCAGGTCAGCATCCAGCAGCATGACACGACGGCCAAGCTCTGCCAGGGCCAGGGACAAATTCACTGACACGTTAGTTTTCCCGACGCCACCTTTGCCGCCGGTCACCGCGATCACCTGTACGGGATGCATGCTGCCCATTTTATTTCTTTACCTTGTCTTGCTTAGACGCAGGCTACATGGCTTGGCCGCGTGAATCGCTTGCAGACCATCGATGTAGATACATTTCACGGTGTTCATCCTGCCTCAACCGACCCGTTTTGCCGGGCTGTGGTAGAGGTCGGCGAACATATCGGCCATCGCTTCCTCGCTAGGCTCTTCTTGCATTTGCACGCTGACTGCACGGCTGACCAACTGATGACGGCGCGGCAGATGCAGATCATCCGGGATCCGCGGCCCGTCGGTCAGGTAGGCGACCGGCAATTCATGACTGATGGCCAGGCTCAGCACCTCGCCCAGGCTCGCGGTTTCGTCGAGCTTGGTGAGGATGCAACCGGCCAGGCCACAACGCTTGTAACTATGATACGCAGCGGTAAGAACCTGTTTCTGGCTGGTGGTTGCAAGCACCAGGTAATTTTTCGACTTGATGCCACGCCCCGCCAGGCTTTCCAACTGCATGCGCAATGCCGGGTCGCTGGCTTGCAGGCCGGCAGTATCGATCAATACCACGCGTTTGCGCAGCAGCGGGTCGAGGGCGTTGGCCAGGGACTGGCCCGGGTCGACATGGGTCACCGACACATTGAGGATCCGGCCCAGGGTCTTGAGCTGCTCCTGGGCACCAATACGGTAGCTGTCCATGCTCACCAGCGCGATATTCTGCGCGCCGTACTTGAGCACGTAACGAGCCGCCAACTTGGCCAGGGTGGTGGTCTTGCCCATGCCGGCAGGGCCGACCATGGCGATCACACCGCCTTCTTCCAGGGGTTCGATTTCCGGGGTAACGATCATCCGCGCCAGGTGGGCCAGCAACATGCGCCAGGCCTGGCGAGGCTCTTCGATTTCGGTGGTCAGCGCCAGCAGGTCGCGGGACAACGGGCCGGACAGGCCGATGCGTTGCAGGCGACGCCACAGGTTGGCTTGTTGCGGCTTGCTGCCTTGCAGCTGGTTCCACGCCAGCGAGCCCAACTGCACTTCCAGCAGTTCACGCAGGCCGTTGAGTTCAAAACGCATCGAATCGAACACCCGCTGGTCAACCGCAGGCGCCGGGGCCGGCGCAGCAGGACGCGGCGGTTCTTTGAAGGTGGGCTCGACCAGCGGCTCGGCAGCGGTCAGTGGCAAGCCGGCGAACAACTGGCGATTGGTGGTGGCATCGCTGTCGCCGCGCATGCTCAGTTCAGCCTGGGCCGAAACGATGCGCGAGGCGGTTTTGCGCAGCTCGTCTTCGAGTTCCATGTTCGGTACACGCGGCGCCAGCGCCGAGGGGGTGTAATCCAGGGCAGCCGTCAGCTCGACACCGCCGGCAATACGACGGTTTCCGATAATCGCGGCGTCGGCGCCCAGCTCATCACGCACCAGTTTCATGGCCTGACGCATATCGGCGGCGAAAAAACGCTTCACTTGCATAACCCACTACCCTCAGCCGTTGGGCCCTACTGTCGCGACGATAGTCACTTGCTTGTTGTCAGGAATTTCCTGATAAGCCAAAACGTGCAAATTCGGTACTGCCAAACGCCCAAACCGCGACAACATCGCCCGGACGGGGCCTGCCACCAGCAGAATCACCGGCTGGCCCTGCATTTCCTGGCGTTGTGCGGCGTCGATCAACGAACGCTGCAGTTTCTCAGCCATGCTTGGCTCCAGCAGAACGCCCTCTTCCTGGCCTTGTCCTGCCTTCTGAATACTATTGAGCAATATTTGTTCCAACCTTGGTTCCAAGGTGATCACAGGCAGCTCGGAGTCAAGCCCTACAATGCTTTGGACGATTGCACGCGACAACCCGACGCGCACCGCAGCAACCAGGGCGGCAGTATCTTGACTCTTGGCGGCATTGTTGGCGATGGCCTCGGCAATGCTGCGGATATCGCGTACTGGCACCTGTTCGGCCAACAGCGCCTGCAACACCTTGAGCAACTGCGACAGCGACAGAATGCCCGGTACCAGTTCTTCGGCGAGTTTTGGCGATGCTTTGCCCAGCAAACCCATCAATTGCTGGACTTCCTCGTGGCCAATCAGCTCGTGGGAGTGTTTGTACAGGATCTGGTTGAGGTGAGTCGCGACCACAGTGCTGGCGTCCACCACGGTGTAACCGAGGGATTGCGCCTGGCTGCGCTGGCTGATTTCGATCCAGACCGCGTCCAGGCCAAAAGCCGGATCTTTGGCGGTAATGCCGTTGAGGCTGCCGAACACCTGCCCGGGGTTGATCGCCAGTTCGCGGTCCGGGTAGATCTCGGCTTCGGCCAGGATCACGCCCATCAGGGTCAGGCGATAGGCACTCGGGGCCAGGTCGAGGTTGTCGCGGATGTGCACGGTGGGCATCAAAAAGCCCAGGTCCTGCGACAGTTTCTTGCGCACGCCCTTGATCCGCGCGAGCAATTGGCCACCCTGGTTGCGGTCCACCAGCGGGATCAAGCGGTAGCCGACTTCCAGGCCGATCATGTCGATCGGGGTTACGTCATCCCAGCCAAGCTCCTTGGTTTCCTGGGCTCGGGCCGGGGATGGCAGCAGTTCCTGCTGGCGGGCGATCTCTTGCTGGGCGATGACTTTGACCTGGTTCTGCTTTTTCCAGAACAGATACGCAGCGCCGCCAGCCAGGGCCGCCATGCTCAGGAATGACACGTGCGGCATGCCCGGCACGATCCCCATGATCGCCATGATGCCCGCCGCCACGGCCAGGGCCTTGGGCGAAGCGAACATCTGCCGGCTGATCTGCTTGCCCATGTCTTCGGAGCCCGAAGCACGGGTCACCATGATGGCCGCCGCTGTTGATAACAACAGTGATGGCAATTGCGCCACTAAACCGTCACCGATGGTCAGCAACGCGTACACCTTGCCCGCATCGCCGAAGGTCATGCCGTGCTGGAAGATACCCACGGCCATGCCGCCGATGAGGTTGATGAACAGGATCAGCAAGCCGGCAATGGCGTCACCGCGCACAAATTTGCTGGCACCGTCCATGGAACCGTAGAACTCAGCCTCCTGGGCGACTTCCAGGCGACGGGATTTGGCTTGGTTCTGGTCGATCAGGCCGGCGTTGAGGTCGGCGTCGATGGCCATCTGTTTGCCGGGCATCGCGTCGAGGGTAAAACGCGCGCTCACTTCGGAGATGCGCCCGGCGCCTTTGGTGACCACCACGAAGTTGATGATCATCAGGATCGCGAACACCACGATACCGACCACGTAGTTACCGCCGATCACCACCTCACCGAAGGCCTGGATCACCTTACCGGCAGCGGCATGGCCGTCCTGGCCGTGCAGCATGACCACACGGGTCGACGCCACGTTCAGCGCCAGGCGCAGCAGGGTCGCCACCAGCAGAATGGTCGGGAATACCGCAAAATCCAACGGCCGTAGGGCGTAGACGCACACCAGCAGGACGACGACGGACAGCGCAATGTTAAAGGTAAAGAACACGTCGAGCAGGAACGGCGGCATCGGCAACATCATCATTGCCAGCATCACCAGCAACAACAACGGCACACCCAGATTGCCTCGCGAGAGGTCAGTCAGGGTGCTGCGGGCGTTGCCGAGCATTTGAGAGCGATCCACCACCGGTATTCCTCGTGTCCTTTGAAGCAAAGTTTTGACGCAATTGGGCGTCTTGCAGGCGGTATTGCAAGAAGCCTTCCAACTTTTGCTTTGGCCCTTCGATGACCTCCCAAGCGACCAAGCAAGCCCGCTCCCACATTTTGGATTTGTGTTCACCGGCCGCTACCGAGGAAATTTCCGACAAGGTTTTGGGGTTGCCCCTAGGAAAGCCGCTCTCTAGTCTCCGTACACCGCTGCAAACGCAGTGGTCGGGCGTCGCGGCCCGGTTTACTACGGAACAAAAGCACCATCTCCCTTTCAGTAAGCGGTTTTTTATCGTCTACTGTGCGGCGCTATGGCGGCTGTGCGCGGGATACCTTCGGGTATGCCGGGTTGTTCCTAGACCGGTCCGCGAACCTGCGTACAGCTGCCACCCTCCATCGCGTCGCGGCGATCAGTGGCGGCTCCACTTTTTAGGAACCTCACAATGATCAAACCCACCCCAAATCCCCCCATCATTCTGTTTACCGTCGTAGACACTCTCAAAACCGAAGACCTGCTGGTCAACCTCACCGAAACCCTCGCCTCGGCCGACGCGCTGATGAGTGATTTTGCGTTTGAATTGGAAGGGCCAAAACGCGAAGGCGCGCTGGGTGTTGCACAGTTGATTGGGCTGGCAAAGCTGCTGGCTGACAGAGTGTTGGCGGACAGCGAGCACTTGATGGCCTGAGGGCGGATCGTTCCTGCACTACCCTGCGGGAACGATCATCAAGCTCATAGGACGCGGACGTTCTCGGCCTGAGCGCCTTTGGCCCCCTGCGTTACCTCGAACTCTACTTTTTGGTTCTCTTCAAGCGTCCTGAAACCGTCGCCCGTGATGGCCGATAAGTGGACAAATATATCGCCCCCACCGTCTTGAGTGATAAACCCAAACCCCTTCTCCGCGTTAAACCACTTCACCGTACCTGTTGCCATTGCCGTTCTCCTGACTTACGGGATAACGCGAACGTCGGATGCATAGACCGCATCGCGCCCATGGACTCTCTTGACCTCAACCCGCAGGCCCACGGCAAGCCGAATACCTGGCGAACCGATGAAATTCACTCGCACGTCGTCTTCACCGTTTTCCAGGGCAATCAAGCCCATCCCGGATTTCTGGTCGTAATATTTGACAGCGCCTCTGACCGCCTTCAAAACCACTCTCCCTGCATCTCATCTACAGCTTTCGCGCAGTGCTTTAAGCAATGGAACCGCGAGAACGCCCCTCTGGCTACTGTCAAAGTTGACAGGTAGACAGGCATTCACGACGAGTGGTAGGGAGTGAGAAATCAGGAATCGCGGCGCAAATCCGGTGGAATCGGCAGATCCTTGAGTGGATCCGGACGCTTGCCCTTGCCCGCGCGGTACTGGCGAATCTGATAGACATACGCCAACACCTGAGCCACGGCCAGGTAGAGCCCGGCGGGGATTTCCTGGTCCAGGTCGGTGGAATAGAAGATCGACCGCGCCAGTTCCGGCGATTCCAGCAGCAGGATGTCATTGGCCACGGCGATTTCGCGGATCTTCAGCGCCGTAAAGTCACTGCCCTTGGCCAACAGCATCGGCGCGCCGCCCTTCTCCGGGTCGTATTTGAGCGCCACGGCGTAGTGGGTCGGGTTGGTGATGACCACGTCGGCGTCGGGCACTGCGCCCATCATCTTGCGCTGGGACATTTCCCGTTGCAGCTGGCGAATACGCTGTTTGACCTCGGGTCGGCCTTCCTGGTCCTTGTGCTCGTCGCGCACTTCCTGCTTGGTCATCAGCAGTTTCTTGTGGCTTTCCCACAACTGTATCGGGGCATCCACGGCAGCGATGATGATCAGCCCGGCGGCCATCCACAGCGCGCTCCAGCCCACCACCTGCACGCTGTGGATGATCGCCGACTCCAGCGGTTCATGGGCGATGCGCAGCAGGTCGTCAATGTCGGACGACAACACCATCAGCGCCACAAACAGGATCAGGATGAATTTGGCCAACGCCTTGAGCAACTCCACCAAGGCCTTGGCGGAAAACATGCGCTTGAGCCCGGCAGCCGGGTTCATGCGGCTGAATTTCGGGGCCATGCTGCCGGCGGCAAACAACCAGCCACCCAGGGCGACCGGGCCGATCAGCGCAGCCAGCAGTAAAGTGATCAGGATTGGCTGCACCGCCAGGATCGCGATCTTGCCCGAGTGCAGCAGGTACTGGCCCATGGCGTCAGGGTTGAGCAGCACGTCGCGGGGCAAGGTGAAGTTGTGCTTCATCAACTCCATCAAGTCCAGCGCCAGACTGCCGCCGTAGATCAGCAAGGCGCCGGCGCCGGCCATCATGGTTGCAACGGTGTTCAGCTCTTTGGAGCGCGCAATCTCGCCCTTTTCCCTGGAGTCCTTTTTGCGTTTCTCCGTGGGGTCTTCTGTTTTGTCCTGACCACTCTCGCTCTCGGCCATGGCTCAGCGCGCCCGTGCCAGATCACGTAAAAACTGCAAGGCGTCGGTCGCCAGCGGTTGATACTGATTGAGAATGTCGGCCAGGCCGACCCAGAAAATCCCCATGCCCAATACCAGGGTCAACGGGAAACCAATCGAGAAGATGTTCAGCTGTGGCGCCGCACGGGTCATCACACCGAACGCGATGTTGACCACCAGCAACGCGGTAATGGCCGGCAACACCAGCAACAGCGACGCGCCGAACACCCAACCCAGGCGCCCGACGATTTCCCAGAAATGATTGACCACCAGCCCCGAGCCCACCGGCAAGGTGGTGAAGCTTTCGGTCATCACTTCAAAGGCTACCAGGTGACCGTTCATCGCCAGGAACAGCAAGGTCACCAGCATGGTCAGAAACTGCCCGATCACCGCCGCCGATACGCCGTTGGTGGGGTCGACCATGGAGGCGAAGCCCATGCCCATCTGGATCGAGATGATTTGCCCGGCCACCACAAAGGCCTGGAAAAACAGCGTGAGGGAAAAGCCCATCAGCGCGCCGATCAGGATCTGTTCGGCAATCAGCAGCAACGCGCTGAGATCGATGGCATTGACCGGTGGCATCGGCGGCAACCCTGGCACGATCACCACGGTAATCGCCACCGCAAAGTACAGGCGCACGCGACGTGGTACGAGGGTGGTGCCGAACACCGGCATGGCCATCAACATCGCCGTCACCCGGAACATCGGCAGGATGAAGGACGCCACCCACGTGCTGATCTGGGTATCGGTCAATGCCAGCAACGACTGCATCCGGTCAGCCGATCAACTGCGGAATACTGCCGTACAACTGCAGGATGTATTCCATGAAGGTCTGCACCAGCCAAGGGCCGGCCACGATCAGGGTGACCAGCATCACCAGCAAGCGCGGCAAAAAGCTCAAGGTTTGTTCGTTGATCTGGGTCGCGGCCTGGAACATCGCCACCAGCAGGCCCACCAACAGACTCGGCACGACCAGCACGGCGACCATCACGGTGGTCAGCCACAGCGCTTCACGGAACAGGTCGACAGCTACTTCTGGCGTCATTGCGCTATACCCCGCCGAAACTGCCGGCCAACGTGCCGATAATCAGCGCCCAGCCGTCCACCAGCACAAACAGCATGATCTTGAACGGCAACGAGATGATCAACGGCGACAGCATCATCATACCCATGGCCATCAGCACGCTCGCCACCACCAGGTCGATGATCAGGAACGGAATGAAGATCATGAAGCCGATCTGGAACGCGGTTTTCAATTCGGAGGTGACGAACGCCGGCACCAGGATGGTCAGCGGTGCCTGGTCCGGGGTGGCGATGTCGGTGCGCTTGGACAGGCGCATGAACAGCTCAAGGTCGCTGGAGCGGGTTTGCGACAGCATGAAATCCTTGATCGGGCCCTGGGCCTTGTCGATCGCATCCTGGGCGGTCATTTTCTCCGCCAGGTAGGGTTGCAGCGCTTGCTGGTTCACCTTGTCGAACACCGGCGCCATGATGAACAGCGTCAGGAACAAGGCCATGCCGGTGAGGATCTGGTTCGACGGCGTCTGCTGCAGGCCCAGGGCCTGGCGCAGGATCGAGAACACAATGATGATCCGCGTGAAGCTGGTCATCAGCATGACGAACGCCGGGATAAAGCTCAGCGCGGTCATGATCAGCAGGATCTGCAGGCTGACCGAATACTCCTGCGCGCCGGCCGCGTTGGTGCCCAACGTGATCGCCGGGATCGACAACGGGTCGGCGCCAAACGCCAGTGGCGCGGCCAGCAACAGCATGAGCGTCAATAAAACGCGCATTACTTCTTATCCTTCTGATCCTTGCCCAGCAACTCCATCAGGCGCTGGGCGAATTCTGGCGTGGCGGACTGGCTCTGGTCCACGCTCACCGGGGTCTTGAGCACATGCAGCGGAGTGATGCGACCGGGCGTGATGCCCAGCAGGATCTGCTCCTCGCCCACTTGCACCAGCACCAGCCGATCACGCGGGCCGAGGGCGCGGGAACCGATCATCTCGATCACCTGGCCATTGCCCGGCCCCACGCGCTGCACCCGGCGCAGCAGCCAGGCCAGTGCGAAGATCAAACCCACCACCAGCAACAAGCCCAGCACCAGCTGGGTCAATTGCCCGCCAATGCCGCTGCTCACCACTGGTGCAGCGGCAGCGGTGGCTTGCGCGGCCGGCTCAGCCGCGAGGGCGCTCAATGGCAGCGCCAGAAACAGTCCCGCCATCGAATACTTCATCTCAGCGCAACTTCTTGATGCGTTCGCTCGGGCTGATCACGTCGGTCAGGCGGATGCCGAACTTCTCGTTGACCACCACCACTTCGCCGTGGGCAATCAGGGTGCCGTTGACCAGCACGTCCAGCGGCTCACCGGCCAGGCGGTCCAGCTCGATCACCGAACCCTGGTTGAGTTGCAGCAGGTTGCGGATGTTGATTTCGGTGCTGCCGACTTCCATGGAGATCGACACGGGAATGTCGAGGATCACATCCAGGTTCGGGCCGTCGAGGGTCACCGGGTCGTTGTTCTTCGGCACGCTGCCGAATTCCTCCATCGGCAGACGGTTGCCGGCCGGAGAGGTGGCGGCGTCAGCGGCCAGCAGCGCATCGATGTCATCCTGGCCAACATCGCCGGTTTCTTCCAGGGCAGCCGCCCATTCGTCAGCCAGGGCCTGGTCTTCGGCGGAAGTGTTTTCGTGTTCGGTAGCCATTACATGTCCTCGGCGAAGCAAAAATGAGTGTTGATCAGCGACGATTGATCGGTTCGACCACTTGAAGAGCCAAGTTGCCCTTGTGGGAACCGAGCTTGACCTTGAATGACGGCACACCATTGGCGCGCATGATCATTTCGTCGGGCAATTCGACGGGGATGATGTCCCCTGGCTGCATGTGCAAAATATCGCGCAGGCGCAACTGGCGACGGGCCACCGTGGCGCTCAGGGGTACGTCGACGTCCAGCAGGTCTTCGCGCAGGGCCTTGACCCAACGCTCGTCCTGATCGTCCAGGTCGGACTGGAAACCGGCGTCGAGCATCTCGCGCACCGGCTCGATCATCGAGTACGGCATGGTCACGTGCAGGTCGCCGCCACCGCCATCGAGTTCGATGTGGAAGGTGGACACCACAATGGCTTCGCTGGGGCCGACGATGTTGGCCATGGCCGGGTTCACTTCCGAGTTGATGTACTCGAAATTGACTTCCATGATCGCCTGCCAGGCTTCCTTCAAGTCGATGAAGGCCTGCTCCAGCACCATGCGCACTACCCGCAATTCGGTCGGGGTGAACTCACGGCCTTCGATCTTGGCGTGACGGCCGTCGCCGCCGAAGAAGTTGTCCACCAGTTTGAACACCAGTTTGGCATCCAGGATGAACAGCGCGGTACCGCGCAACGGCTTGATCTTGACCAGGTTGAGGCTGGTCGGCACGTACAACGAGTGCACGTATTCACCGAACTTCATCACCTGCACGCCGCCCACCGCCACATCCGCCGAGCGGCGCAGCATATTGAACATGCTGATGCGGGTATAACGGGCGAAACGTTCGTTGATCATCTCCAGCGTCGGCATGCGTCCACGGACGATGCGATCCTGGCTGGTGAGGTCATAACTTTTGACGCTGCCGGGCTCGGCAGCCATTTCGGTCTGTACCAGACCATCGTCGACGCCATGCAGCAGCGCATCGATCTCATCCTGGGACAGCAGGTCTTGCACGGCCATGTCGTGATCCTACTGCAATACGAAGTTAGTGAAGAGCGCCTGCTCGACCACGACTTTGCCGAGTTCCTTCTGGGCCACTTCCTGCACGCTGGCTGTGACCTTCTGGCGCAGCATTTCCTGGCCCACCGGGGTGGCAAGTGTGTCGAAGCTCTGGCTGGAGAACAGCATCACCAAGTTGTTGCGGATCACCGGCATATGCACCTTGAGGGCATCCAGGTCCGAAGCATTACGCGCCAGCAAGGTGATGCTCACCTGCAGGTAGCGTTGGCGGCCATTCTGATTGAAGTTGGCGACAAAGGCCGGAAGCATCGGCTCGAAGATTGCCGGTTGCTTGACGTTACTGGCGGTTTCGGCGGCGGGTGCCGGCTTGCTGGCACTGCTGTGCATGATGTACCAGGTGCCGCCGACCGAGGCGCCGATGGCCAGGAGCAGGCCCAGGACTATCAACAGGATAAGCTTGAGCTTACCTTTGCCTGCGGGTGCTTTTGCTGCGTCGTCGCTCTTCGCCATGCCAATAATCCGTCACTATTCGGGGATTCATAGATCTACGGAAAGGCAAGAGCAAGTGTTATGCCAGAGTTGTCTGGCACATCCCTGTAGGAGCGAGCTTGCTCGCGAAGGTCGTTAACGATATCGCGGAAAACCTGACAGCCCGCGGCGCTCTCAGGTTCTTCGCGAGCAAGCTCGCTCCTACAGTGGGGGCGAGCTAGGCGTAGTAGTCGACGGCGCTGGAGCCGATTACGGTTGAGGTGACTGGCGCCACGGCCTCAGCCACATCAATGTGGTTACCACTGTCGCCGTTATCACCACCGCGCCCGCCGCTGCCGCTCACGCCACGGGTCTGGGCCTGTTGCTGCTGTTGCTCCTGGCCACGGGACTGGTCGGACACGTTCACATCCACCTGCCCCATGCCCTGCTGGGCGAACATCTCCCGCAAGCGGCCGGACTGGCTTTCCAAGGCTTCACGTACCACCGGGTGGGCGCTCATGAAGTTGACCTGGGCTTGCTGGTCGGCGGTCATGTTGACCTTGATATCCAGGCGACCGAGTTCAGCCGGCTGCAACTGGATCTCCGCTGACTTGAGGTTGGCGCTGGAGAGGTACATCACGCGGTTGACGATTTCATCGGTCCAGCCGCTCTGGTGCATGGCCAACGGCGCATTGGTTACCGGCGGCAAGGCGTTGGCGGTTTTCGGCGTGGCGGCCTGGGTCAATGCAGCCAGGCGGTTGGCGAAGTCATCGACACGGGTGTCGCTGCTGGCGTTTTTCAGGTCCTTGAGGCCGTCCTCGATCAACCCGCCGAAGGCCTTGTCACCGCCCGTGTCAGTGCTGTCCTTGGTGGCTTGCTGGTCGACCATATTGGCCAGGCCGGCGGCAAAGTTCTGTGCGGCGGTGGGTTGATCCTGAGTTGGCGCCGGGGTGGTTTTGGCCTGGGCCTGACTGCTGGCCGAGACATGACCGCCCTGCTCCATCGCCAGGCGCACGGCTGGCATGGCGTCCAATGGGTCGGCTTCCGGATCAAAGACAGGCTTGGCTTCCTCGGTGGCCGCGACGGGTGCCGCGACTACCGGCTGAGTCTTGTCATCCTGGGCTGTGGTGACAGGCGCCGGGGTTTCCACCGGCACTGGCACGGCGACTGGAGTGACGGTGGCAATCAGAGCCGGATCGACCACCGGGTCAGCTGGAGGCTGCTGTACCAGGGTCGGGTCGGTTGACGCTTCGTCATCCTTGCTGGCGCTGTCGTCAGTCTTGGCCGGCGGGGTGGCAGGCAAGGGTTTGCCGCTATCGGCAACGGCTGGCGTGCTGGCGGCAGGTTTGTCGCTGCTTGCCGCTGGCTTGGCACTGGCGTCGGAGGACTTGCCGGCGGTGGGCTTGGGCGAATTGTCGTCGGCCTTGGTCGTGGGTTTGGAAGCCTGGTTGGCGAACACTTGAGCGAAGCCAGGGCCCTTGTCCCGTGGGTCCGCAGCCGCTGCCGGTGGGTTGGCGGCGGGCGCTTGAGGCTTGGCCGCGGGGGCAGCCTGAAGGAGCGAATTCGGGGCGACTGGCATAGGTAAAGGTCTCCACTGCATGGGGGTCGGGGATGCAGTATTGGGAGGTAGAGCAAGAGTTGGGCCAGGTTTGGGGTCGGTTGGTTTTATTGAGTACATATCCGTTTTTTAGGTAACGGCTGATATTGGTTCCGCCCTTACGGCGGCTCACTTTTGAAAAGAGCCCAAAAGTAACCAAAAGGCTCTTGCCCCAACACTCGGTACCTCGCCTAGGCTCGGTATGCCCGTAATCCGACAGTGATTCGGGGGGCCGCCGCCACGCGCCATCCATGGCGCGGGGCGGCTAAACCGGCATCCCTGCCGGTTTACCCCCCAAATCCCTGTCGAATTCCGGCCAGCGTGTTTGACGGGGCGCCTAAGATC